>NZ_MSTI01000068.1 GCF_001949125.1 Deinococcus marmoris | reverse complement strand
TACCGGGCAAGCTGAGCCGCTGACACAGCGGCTCACGGTACATAGAGAGCCAGGAAGCGAGCGCCAGGATGTTCTCAGGGCCACTGAGTAGACCCGTGAGAATGAGCGCCCAGAGCGCATCCCAGGAATAAGTAATGCGGTTGGGATCGCGCCAGTCTGGAATTTGAGTTAGAAAGGGCAGTGGGCTGATCGGTTTTGGTTTCACACCTCAATGCTGATCGGCCCCGATCTTTTTTTGTACTCGCTTGAGATAAAAGCCTGGCCATGTACGGCAATGCTTCGGCCACACCCCGATGAATCCCCGCGCCGGGGCTGGGATCAATGCCCTCTCCCCGCCCCGCTGAGCGCCGCCGCCACTCCTGCACCAGCGCCCCCTTCCCCGCGCCGATGTCCAGCAGATCGGCATGTGGGGGAAGGTGCAGCACTTCCAGCAAAGGCTGATGCGGCCAGCCCACGGCAGTCAGGCGGGAAAGCAGGGCGTCTCGCCGCGCCAGCCTGGATTCAGCAGACACGGCTCAGGGCTGCTTGTACGTCACCCGGTACATCACGCCGTTGCCGTCGTCGGTGACAAACAGTGCGCCGTCCGGGGCCACCTGCACGTCGGCGGGCCGCCCGGAAGTGGACAGGCCCAGCGCCCCCAGAAATCCGGTCATGAAGTCCTTCGTCGCGCCCGTCTTGGGGTCCACGGTGATCACGCTGTAACCGCTCTTTTGCGGGCGGTTCCACGAGCCGTGCAGGGCCACGAACATCTTGCCCTGGTACTCGGCGGGGAACGCCTTGCCGGTATAGAACGCCATGCCCAGCGGCGCGGCGTGGGCGGTGGTGGTGGCAAAGGACGGCTGGGCCGCCTCGCAGACTGCCGGGGTTTTCTTCCCGAAGTCCTTGTCCCAGACCTGGGGTTCACCGGCGACCACCGGGTAGCAGTAGGGCCAGCCGTAGTTCTTGCCGTCCATCACGCGGAAGAAGGATTCGGGCGGGTTGTCGCTTCCGGCCATGTCGCGCCCGTTGGCAGTGGCGTACAGGGTGTCGCCGGACCATTCCAGACCCACGGCGTTTCGCAGGCCCGTGGCGAAGGGGCGCCCGTTCTTGCCATCGGCGTCGTAGACCCAGACGGTGGCGCGCTGGGCGTTTTCTTCCTCGCAGACGTTGCAGGTGCTGCCCATCGCCACGTACAGCTTGCCGTCCGGCCCGAAGACGATGGTGCGCGAATGGTGCCGCCCCCCGGCTTCTAGACTGATGATCTTCTCGGGCGCGGCCCCCGGCTTCAGATCGCCGTCCTTGTACGGCATGCGGATCACGCCGTCCGTGTTGGCGACGTACAGGTAGCCGCCGTGAAAGGCCAGACTGTTGGGCTGGTCCAGCGCCGAAAGATACGTCTGTGCGCCGTCCAGAACGCCGTTTTTATCGCGGTCCGACAACACCAGCACACGCCCGGTGCCGGGGTCCTTGCCCTCGTCGGCCACGAACAGATCGCCGTTGGGGGCAAAGGCCATCAGGCGCGGCTTGCCCAGGTCCTGGGCGTACAGGTCCGCCTGGAAGCCTGCCGGGAGGGTCAGTCCCGCGTTGGGTCTGGTGGTGTCAGGGCGCTGGACCACCGCGCAGGAGCCGAGGGCGAGGGTCAGCAGACCGCCCAGCAGGGCCGCGCGTCGTGTGTTGGGGGAGAGCATGCCCCATGAGACATGGGCGACATGAAAAAGGGGGGTCACTTGGTTAAACCGTGGCTGAGACTGCCTCCGGGCTTACGTTGTTGGCACGGATGCATCGGCAGAGAAGGACGTAGGAAGGATGGGCGGTAGACGGGGAGAAATTACAGCGCGAAACGTCATTCGAGGCCAGATCGCCAGCACCTGCTAGGACGACGTGGGGATATTCATAGAACGCTGGAACAACCTCAATCCAGCGCTGAGATTTGATGAAACCCCACGATTGATCCGTGGCAGGCAGGACACAGTGACCGCCATGAAGACTTCCAATGTGCTGTACATCCTCGGTTACGCCTCGATCATTCTCTCGGCCACCAACTTCCTGCGCGGCAAGACCAAGGACGGCCAGGAGCAGGACATCAAGGAGCGCGACGGCCTGTTCCTGGGCCACTGGGCACCCACCTTCTTCATTCTGGGCAAGGTGGCCGAGGACCGCGAGAAGGACGGGCGCAGCCTGCTGGACTTCAGCTAAACGCCATAAACTCAATTCACAGAGACCGCCGAGGCAGGTGCTTCCGGCGGTTTCATTTGGCCTGCCGCCGATGCTCTAGCCTTCTGGCATGACCTCTACCTCGAAAAAAACCCTGAATGTCACGTGGCTGGGCGAGCAGCGCTATCTGGGCGTCAGCGAGAGCGGGCACCAGCTTCTGATCGACAACAGCGCCACCAAAATCGGCGTTTCCCCGATGGAGGCGCTGCTGGGCGCGCTGGCGACCTGCACGGCCTACGACGTGGTGGAGGTGATGAAAAAACGCCGCACGCCGCTGGCCAGTTACCGCATCGAGGTAGAGGGCACGCGGGCCGACACGGACCCCAAACGCTACACCCACATCATCGTGCGCCACATCGCGGGCGGCGAGGGCATTACCGCCGAGGCGCTGGAGCGGGCCGCGCACCTGAGCCACGAGAAATACTGCTCGGTGGCCTCCAGCCTGAACAGCGAGATCAGCGTGGAAACGCGGGTAGAGACGGCTTAACCCGGCCTCAGCCCCTGCGTTTCGCTGCCTTGAGGGCCGCGAGCGCCTTGCCCCGGTGGCTGATGGCCTGCTTCTCGGCCACGCTCATCTCGGCCAGGGTGCGGGTCTGGCCGTCGGGAACGAACAGGGGATCATAGCCGAAGCCGCCGTCGCCGCGCGGGCCTTCCAGCAGGGTGCCGGACAGCTCGCCCCGGTACGATTCCACCTGCCCGTTGGGATGGGCCAGGACCAGCACCGAGACGAACCTGGCGCGTCGGTTGGCCTGCCCGCGCAGTTTTTCCAGCAGGTACACATTGCGTTCCAGATCGCTGTCGCGGCCCCCAAAACGGGCGCTGTACACGCCGGGTTCGCCGTTCAGCGCCTCTACCTCGATGCCGCTGTCGTCGGCCAGCGCCGTGGTGCGGGTCATCAGCGCCACCGTGCAGGCTTTCAGGGCGGCGTTCTCGGCGTAGGTGGCCCCGGTTTCCTCGGGCATGGGCACGCCCTGCACCGGCTGCAAGTCCCAGTTCAGATCGGCCAGCGCCGCCTCGATCTCGCGCACTTTTCCGGCGTTTCCCGTCGCCACCGTTACTCGCATCAGGCCATTGCTCATCACACTCCAGAGTGTACGGGGAAATGCACAGCAGCAGGTGCGGAAATCCGGTCCCTCCCCCCACCAGTCCCCCCCAACACCAGCCCCCGGCCTCAGTCGCCCAGCGGCAATTCGGCGCGCACCCGCCAGCGTTCCTGGCCCTCCGGTTTCTCGAACAGGGTCAGAGAGGTGTAATTCTGCGTGGTGAAGGGCTGAACACACGCCTCCAGTTCGCGGCGCAACTCCTGCGGGTCATTGCCCCTATAGGGCTGGACCAGCGTGAAATGCGGCTCCCAGGTATCCAGCCCGCGCGGCGTGTGCAGCAGCGACATGCGCGCGCCCTCGAACGGTCTGGCATACAACCCCTGGGCCACCTGCTCAGCAAAGGGTGAGGCGGTCACGAAGCGGGCGAGGCGGGCCAGCAGCAACGTGTGCGCCACCAGCAAGGCCGGGGAAGGGTCCAGGCGCAGCACCCACGTTTCGCCGTCGTCCCACACATCGATGCGCCCGTTGCTCAGCGAAAGGTCCGCGTCGGGCGAGAGGCAGGCCACGCAGGCGCGCGCCTCGGCCTCGATGGCGGGCCACCACGCCGGATCGGTGGAAAAGCCCTCCACCACCGTCAGATGAAAGCCGAACGGCCCCGCGTCGGTTTGCCACTCGGGACGCAGGAAGGTGGGCAGGGGGACGGGCTGGCCTGCACGCACATCGAAACCCAGCAGTTCGGACCCCATCTGGTACAGCGCCGATCCAGCGGGCGGACACAGGTAGACGGCGAAACGCGTTCCGGCGGTGGGGTCAGGCATGGCGCGATTGTGGCAGATGGCCGGGCGTGGACTGGGTGCCACAGACAGAAAGGTGGACGCAAAGGCTCTCTGCACCCCCACGCCCACAGTTCCAGCCCGTTCACTTCAGAGAAATCCGAACCTCGTTGCCCGCGCTGTCCTCGGCGCTGATCAGTTCGCCAGGGGGCGGATCGGCCTCGATCAGCAGTTGCAGGGTGTCCAGGCTGAATCCGGCACTCTCCAGCGCGCGGATGCCGTGCGGCGGAATCAGCTTGTGCAGGTGCGGCGCGAGGCTGACGGGCAGGTTGGCGCTGTACTCGTCGCCCGCCGAGGACTCCACCCGGATTTGCAGGATGCGGGCCGAGCCGGAGCGCGAGTTGCTATACTGATACTGGTAGTCGTACTGGGGTGTCTTGCCCTCGAACACGCCCTCGACAGCGCGTTCCACGGTATCGGTGATGCGGTCTACCATGCCCTCTATTCCTCCTCTGCCCGCGCGGGGGCGGCTGCCGGGGTCCCAGGCCCATTGCGGGCCGCGTTCGTCCTCTGTACGCGGGTTGCCGAAGCCTCCGGGGGGCTGGTTTCCAGGGAATGGGGGCGGACGGGGCGGCGGGGGCGGCACATCACGCACGCCGCGCAGCAGCAGCAGGTGTTCGGCCACCTGTCCGGTGTCCAGCTCGTCGCGCTTGAGGAGCGAGTCGATCAGTTCGCGGTCACTGTCGGTCAGGGCCAGTTTGGCGCTCAGGGCGGCCAGCAGCGGCCCGGCGTCCTCCAGGCTCAGGCGGCCCGCGCGGACCAGGTCGAGAAGACGTTTGACTTTCTCTTTCATGGGGTCCTCCCGTGGGCGGGCAGTCTCATCTGGATGGTCATGGCAGGTCACCCTGCGGAGGGCGGCGGCTGGACCCCGGCAGCTCCGGGGAGAACACCAGCAGGGCACGCTCGCCGGACATCACGGCCCTGCCGCACAGATCGCCCCCGTCCGAACCCGTCTGCCGGGCCAACTGATAGATATGCCACTGCTCAGGGGTGACGTGCAGCATGGCTTGCAGACGCTGCCAGAGCCTTCCGAGAGGGCTGGAGCGGGGCACTTCGACGGCAGCTTGCCGGACCCGGCGAATCACGCGGTAGCCCTTGCCGGAGCGGCCTATGGGGTGAGAAGAAACAGTGCGGGAGGAAGAAACAGTGTGGGGGGAAGAAGAGGCGCTCATCTCACATCCTCCGTGAGCAGCTTGACCTGTCCGGCGGCCACCTTGCACGACAGGTAAGCCGCGCCACTGCCCAGTTCCCCGGCGTGCTGCGTATTCATGAAGCCGCCGCTCTTACGGGTGGGAAAGTCGGCCTTGAACGCGCCCACGGTCACGTCGGCGTCCACGCGCAGGCTGCTGCCCGGAAGCAGATGCAGGGTGGCGTTTCCAGCGTTGACTTCCAACCGGTGATCGCCGCCCGCCAGCACCCCAGCCCATTTGAGGTTGCCGCCATTGACGCTGGCGTTCAGGCTGTGCGCGCCGCTCAGGGTCAGGTTGCCGCCATTGACGTTCAGATGCGTGGGGCCGTCCACCTCGGCGGCGGTCAGGTTGCCGCCGTTGACCTCGGCCTTCAGCGACGCGGCGCGGCCCATGCGGACGTTGCCACCGTTGACGTCCGCCCACAGCTCGCCGCCCAGATCGGGCAGGGTCAGGTTGCCGCCCTCCACCGAGGCACGTACATGCCGGGGCACGAAAGGCACCGAGAGGATGGCCTTGACATTGCCCCAGTGGCCTCTGGCGTGATCCACACGCTGAACCTGCCAGCCCTTCGGCGTGCCGGTCAGGCGCAACACGCCGTCCTCGTTGGCGCTCAGGTGCGGCGTGTCCAGCGAGGTGTCGTGCAGCACGGTCAGGGTGTAGCCGCTGACCCTGAGTGTCAGGTCGGCGGGAATATCGCTGACACTGCCCTGCTGGGCGGCGGGCATCACGGCTTCCGGCTCGTCGGCGGGCGTGCCTTCCAGCAGCCCGGCGGCTTCCTCGGCGGTGAGTTTGCCCTCGGCCACCAGACGCTGCACCTGCGAACGGAAGTCCTCTGCGGGCGATTGCTTTTCATTCATATCCGTCTCCTTGAGAGAATAGAAACATAGATTTATCAGAATGTCAATACAGAGCTTAGTGTCTGATTCTTGCGAATAGGACTTTTACTGTCCTGCACACGAATTGAGATATGAGTCTCGCCCGCCCTTGACGCCTATAGCAATCTCGATCTTCTATTCGCTCATTCCCGCTGCGATCATCCTGCTGCAAATCAGGCCGTCTGCCGCACCCGTCCTTCCCTCTCCCCTATGCTTGACGCCATGACATTGCCCGAACTCACCCCTGCTCAGCGCACCGATGTGGAACTGCTGGCGCGCGGCAAGGCGGAAAAGAGCCGCACCCTGCGCGAGATGAACCTGCCCGAGACGCCGGAATCCGCCCACACGCTGCTGCTGCGCCTGGGCATCTGGAACGAGGCCAAAACGCCCTACGCGGACCGTCTGGGCGCAACATTGACCCACCTGACACTGGACGTGCCGGATTTTGCCGACGAGGACCGGCTGGACCTGACCCACCTGCCCGCCTACGCCATCGACGACGAGGGCAACCGTGACCCGGACGACGCGATAGGCATTGAGGCGCTGGAGGGCGGCCTGATCCGTCTGTGGGTGCATGTGGCGGACGTGGCCGCGCTGGTGCCGCCCGAGAGCGAACTGGACCTGGAGGCCCGCGCACGCGGCGCGACCCTGTACCTGCCGGACCAGACGATTGGCATGCTGCCCGACGCCCTGATCGAGAAGACCGGGCTGGGCCTGCACGACACCATGCCCGCGCTCTCGATCTCGCTGGATCTGGACGCCGACGGCAACGCCGACGCCGTGGATGTGGCCCTGACCACCGTGCGGATCACGCGCCTGACCTACATGGGCGCACAGGCCAAGCTGGAAGCGGGCGAGGAACCCTTCGTGACGCTGGCAAGACTGGCCCACGCCAGCAAGGAACTGCGCGACTCCGAGGGTGCGCTGAGCATCGAACTGCCCGAAGTGAAGATCAGTGCCGACGAGAACGGCGCGTCCGTGACGCCGCTGCCCAAGCCGGAAATGCGCTTCGTGGTGCAGGAATGCATGACGCTGGCGGGCTGGGCCACCGCCATCTACGCCGACGATCACGACATTCCCCTGCCGTTCGCCACCCAGGCCGATCCCAGCCGTGAGGTGCGGGGAGAGGGGCTGGGCGTGCAGTGGGCGCGGCGCAGGACGCTGGCCCGCACGCGCTTTCAGCCGTCGCCGGGGCCGCATTCCGGCATGGGGCTGGATCTGTACGCGCAGGCCACCAGCCCCATGCGGCGTTACCTGGATCTGGTGGTGCATCAGCAACTGCGCGCCGCGCTGACGGGCCGCGAACCGCAAGGCGGCAAGGTGGTGGCCGCCCACATTGCCCAGGCCACCCTGAACGCCGACGCCACCCGGCAGGCCGAGCGCCTGAGCCGCAAGCACCACACCCTGCGTTACGCCGCCGCCCAGCCGGACCGCGAGTGGGAGGCCGTGGTGGTGGACCGCCGGGGACCGCAGGCCACCCTGCTGATTCCCGAACTGGCCTACGATCTGCCCTTCAGCACGCCCGCGCCCGTGGGAACGGTGCTGCGGGTGCGGCTGGTAGACATCAACCTGCCCGCGCTGAGCATGCGGGCGCGTTTGGTGTGAACCGACGCTGAAAGTTGACGGTTGATGGTTGATGGAAAACAGACCGCGCTCCATCTTTTTGCAGCCATCACTTTCCACTCACCAAACCGCCTGTGGGCTTGACTCTGCCACAGATGTCAGGGTTTAGAGTCTGGAGGCGGGGGGCCACATGCGAATCGGCGAACTTTCCCGCTTAACCGGGGTCAGCGTGCGGGCCATTCGGCACTACGACGGCCTGGGCCTGCTGATTTCCCGGCGCGAGGACAACCGTTACCGCGTCTTTGGGCCGGACGATGTGGAGCGGGTGCGCCTGATTCAACTGTTTCTGAGCGTGGGCTTTCGGCTGGAAGAAATCCGCGAATATGGCCCGTGCTGGCAGGGCGACGCCTCCGTGACCCAGACCATTCCGGCGGATCAGGTGGCCGCCTTCTATGGGCGCAAGGTGGCCCAGATAGACCGCCAACTGGCCGCGCTGCACACCCTCCGCACCCAGCTTAAAGAACAGATGGACCGCCTGCCCAACGCGGATTAACCCCCTTCAACACGCCCCAGACAGGAGAATCCATGCAGCTTCAACTGATCAGAAATGCCACCCTTCGTCTTGAGTACGCCGGACACACGCTGCTGATAGACCCCTTTCTGGCAGAAAAACATAGTCTGCCACCGTTCGCGGGCCTGGAGAACAACCCCACCACCGGGCTGCCCGTTACGCCTTCTGCCGTGCTGGACGGCGTGGAGCTGACCCTGATTTCCCACCTGCATGCCGATCATTTTGACCCGGCAGCGCAGGAGCTGTTGCCCAAGGACATGCCCATTTTCTGCCAGTCGGGTGATGAAACTGCGATTCAGGGCTTCGGCTTTCAGCAGGTCACGCCGCTGGCGGGCGAAGTCCAGTGGAAGAACATCACGCTGCGGCCCACGCCCGGACAGCACGGCTCCGGCCCGATTCTGGAACAGATGGGTTCGGTGATAGGTCTTGTTTTGCAGGGTGAAGGCGAACCGACGGTGTACTGGCTGGGCGACACCATCCTGACGCCAGAAGTGCAGGGCGTCTTGCAGGAGGTTCAGCCCAATGTAGTGATCGTCCATGCAGGGGGCGCAACGCTGGGCGGCACAGTGCTGATCATGGACGCCGGGCAGACGCTGGAGGTGTGCCGGGCCGCTTCTGGGGCGACGGTGGTTGCCACGCACCTGGAATCGCTGGACCACTGCACCGTCAGCCGTGCGGCCCTGAAAGCCGCCGCGCAGGACGCAGGCATCCAGAATCTGCGGGTTCCCGAAGACGGCGAAACGCTGAAGCTGTAGCCCTCAACCGAAAATTCAGGATACGACTCGGCCAGTGTGGACCCGTCACGCTGGCCGTTCGTACCGCACTCCAATGGAGGCACGCCCTGTCTGTACTCAGTTCAGTACATCTACAGCGGAAATGTACTCGGGACATTTAACCCACAGCCGAAAAACAACGTTGAACACGCACATTTCGTGCAGCCAAACCTGCTTCATCTTTCATTCATATGCCCCCCTCTCTGCTTAAACTGCCAGACATGACCGCCGTGAGCCGGGTATTGAACGACATCGTGTCACTGCGAATGAACCATTGCCGAGCTGAGCAGGCCGCGCAGGCCGCGCAGTATCACCTGGCCGTGCAGAACTACCGCGCGTGCCTGGAAGCCGCCGAATGCCGCGAGGATTGCCAGGCGGTGCAGTTCTTCGCCCTGAAACTGTCGGGCTGCTACGAGCAGATGCACCTGCACGACAAGGCCGCCCAGTTCCGCGCCCTGGCAGACGTGGAAAACGAGTTGCCGGGCCTGCTGGGCTGAAACTCAGAGCGCCTGCGAACCGTACTGGCAGCATGTTGAAGCTGCTGCTCTTGACTGCCGTGCTGGCCCTGCCCGTCGCCTCTGCGGCTTCCGTGACGTTGGGAGCCGGACAGACGGTCATGGTGGACGGCGCAAAAATCACGCTGCTGCGCTTCACCGACAGCCGCTGCCCCGAAAAGGCCATCTGCGTGATGGCGGGCAATGTGAAGGCCAGTCTCTTTGTGGTTCGGGGAAAATCCGCGCGCCTGCACACGGTCTACCTGCCGGGTATACCTGTTTCGACGGCTGCCGGAGAGTTGAGCTTGAAGGCGGCGACGCGGCGGGAGGGCAGCGGGGCGCAGAAACTGACGTTCGTGGTGGAAAAATAGGTGGCTGCGGCGGGAGGCTTGCGCGCACCAATCCCCCTAGCCCCCACCGCCCACCCCTCAACCACACTCGCTAGAGTGACCCCCATGAAGTACGTGTCTACCCGTGGCCTGCGTGATCTGGGGGGTTTTTCGGATGTTCTGCTGATGGGGCTGGCCCCGGACGGCGGCCTCGCCATGCCCGAGCGCATCCCGACTTTTGGCCCGGACGAGCTGGAGGGGCTGCGCGGCCTGGAGTACTCAGCGCTGGCCTACGCGGTCATGCGCCCGTTCATCGACGACATTCCCGAGGCTGACCTGCGCCAGATGTTGCGTGCCACTTACCACCCAGACGTGTTCCACAGCGCCGAGATCACCCCGCTGGTCCGGCTGGGCGACTCCGATCTGTACCTGCTGGAACTGTCCAATGGCCCCTCGCTGGCCTTCAAAGACATCGCCATGCAGTTTCTGGGTCACGTTTTTGAATACGTGCTGGAGTGGCGGGGCGAGCATCTGAACATTCTGGGCGCGACCTCGGGCGACACCGGATCGGCGGCGGAATACGCCATGCTGGGCAAGGCCCGCGTGAACGTGTTCATGCTCTCGCCGCACGGGCGCATGAGCGCTTTTCAGCAGGCACAGATGTTCAGCATCGACGAGCCGAATATCTTTAATATCACCGTGGACGGCGTGTTCGACGACTGCCAGGATCTGGTCAAGGAGGTCAATGCCGACGCCGAATTCAAGGCCAGATACACCATCGGGGCCGTCAACTCGATCAACTGGGCGCGGGTGCTGGCGCAGGCGGTGTATTACTTCAAGGCGTATTTTGCGCTGAACCTTCCTACTGGGCAGACGGCGGATTTCAGCGTGCCGTCCGGCAATTTCGGCAACGTGTTCGCCGGGTATCTGGCTAAACGCATGGGCCTACCGATTGGACAACTGGTGGTGGCGAGCAACGAGAACGACGTATTGCACGAGTTCTTTTCCACCGGGGTCTACCACGTCCGGCGGGCGGCGCAGGTGGCGCAGACCTCCAGCCCCAGCATGGACATCGGCAAGGCGTCCAACTTCGAGCGGTATCTGTATCTGGTGGCCGGGGCGGACGGCGTGCAGACCCGCGCGTGGTGGGACGAGGTGGGCGGCTCCAGACCCGTCGACCTGCGCGATTCGGGCCACTGGGACGCCGTGAAGGCCAGCGGTTTTGTCGGCGGACGCAGCAGCCATCAGGACCGGTTGGACACCATTCGCCGCGCCGATGGGGAGTTTGGACGCTTGATCGATCCGCACACCGCCGACGGCCTGCTCGTGGGTGAGCGGTACGCGCGGCCCGGCGTGCCGATGGTCTGCCTGGAAACCGCCCTGCCTGCCAAATTCGAGAGAACGGTGGAGGAAGCCGTGAACCGCATCCCACCGCGCCCCGAACGCTTTGAGGGCATCGAGAAGCTGCCGCGCTATTTCACAGTGATGGACAACGACGCGGCGGCGTTGAAGGCGTTTGTAGTAAAGAAGTTAGAGGCGACTCTAAAAGCAGCGCCCTGAACCCCGCACTAAACTCCGGGGCATGAAGCACCTCTCCGCCACCGATGCCACGCCGCGCAGCCTGGGCTTTGCCATGCCTCCGGAATGGGAGAGACACGCCGCCACCTGGATGAGCTGGCCCGCTGACGACGAGTTGTGGTTCGGCCATCTGGAGGCCGTGCGCGCCGAATTCGCTGAGCTGGTCCGCACGATTGCCCGCTTCGAGCCGGTGCAGTTGCTGACCCGCGATGCCCACAGCCGTCAGGACGCCGCCGAGCGTCTGGCCGGGGCCGACGTGACCTTCCACGACGTGCCACTGAACGACGTGTGGATCCGCGACAACGGCCCGCTGTTCGTTACTCGCGCCTCCGGCGAGGTTTCCCTGGTCAACTGGCGCTTCAACGCCTGGGGCGGCAAATTCGACTCCGCCGAGGATGACCGCGTGCCGGAAGCTGTGACCCACATTCTGGACGCCTCTCACTGGGATGTCCCGGTGGTGCTGGAGGGCGGCGCACTGGAAATCGGCGGCGCGGGCGTGGCGCTGACCACCCGCTCGTGCCTGCTGACCGATACGCGCAATCTTGGCCTGGACGCGGGCAAATACGCCGACTGGCTGCGCGAATACCTGGGCGTCAGCAAGCTGCTGTGGCTGGGCGCGGGGCTGGAGAATGACCACACCGACGGCCACATCGACACCATCACCCGCTTTACCGATGAGCGGACGATTGTGACCAGCGTGGAGGCAGATGAGACGGACCCCAACCACGCGGTCATGTCGGCCAATCTGGCGGCGCTGCGGGAGATGACGGACGCGGACGGCCAGCCTTTCCGTATCGTGGAATTGCCGCTGCCCGCCGAGTATCTGGAAGGCGCAGAGGGAAGATTGCCGCCCACCTACGCCAACTTCTACATCGGCAACGGCTTCGTGGTGGTGCCGCAGTACGGCGATCCCAACGACGCCCGCGCCCTGGACATTCTGGCTCCCCTCTTTCCAGGGCGAGAGGTCATCGGCCTGAGTAGCCGGGCGATCATCGAGGGCGGCGGCTCGTTTCACTGCATCACTCAACAGCAGCCAGCGGGGGCAGTGTGGACGGGCGAGTAGAATCGTGATCCCGATTAAAAGGTTCTATGCGAATTTATGATATTTTAGATCTATAAACGTAGATAAATCATATCTACAAGCTATAAAAAATATTTCTACATGCTCTAAGACGTCGGTCAGCGTTTTAACTATCTAATCCCTATTCTCAAAGCTATATCTCCATCTGATACACAGCCCAATAAAAGATATTTTTGCTTTTTAGATCCCTATTGAGGAATATAAAGAGGAAGTCTCGAATTTATGAAAAAAAATTCTATGGACTGCGAAATCGTTCTGGCAACTTTCAACGGTGATAGATATCTCAAAGATCAGTTAGATAGCCTAGAAGCACAAACAGTCAGGTGTAATATCCTATGCCATGATGATGGTTCTAGCGATAACACGCTAGTGCTGTTAAAAGAACATGCGCTGAATAATAATCATCTTCATATCATTTCTGGTCCTCCTTCAGGAAGTGCGGGTCAGAATTTCTCTTTCTTACTTGAAAATACAACAGCCAATTACGTTTTCTGTGCAGACCAAGATGATGTATGGCTACCGGATAAAGTCGCGCATGGATTGAAAATCATTCAATTTTATGAACAGGTCTATGGTTCCGATATGCCGTTGATTGTGCATAGCGATATGACGCTCATTGATGAACATGGCAAAAATATTGCCAGCTCAATGTGGGAATATCAAAATATAGACCCCGATTGGGGAAGTCAATTTAACTTACTTTTGACACAGAATGTAATTGCCGGCTGTTCGATGGTCGTCAATCGGGCATTGCTCAATTTAGCTTTGCCTGTACCAGCGACGGCAATCATGCACGATTGGTGGCTTGCCCTGGTTGCCTGCGCCTTTGGCAAAGTTATATGGGAAGCAGAGAGTAAAATACTTTACAGGCAGCACACGAAAAACGTGATGGGGGCAGAAAAATATGACGAACGATTTCTACTCCTGAAGCTGATCTCCTTCGGTCATTCCGGCAAGGTGGCGTACCGCAACGACTGTCGATTACGCGACGCAAAACAGGCCGAGGCTTTTGTTGAGCGATTTCCGACATCCTCATATGCAGTTCAGGCCAGTCTCTTTGCACAACTTCCACAAATGCACACATGGCAACGTCGTCACATGATCCTGCAACAAAGATTTTTTAAGATCAGTATAATGCGTAATATAGGCTGGCTTATCTAGATGCAAGCCGTATTTACACAGCTTCTATGATTCGGCGTGGTGCAGCAAAATTTTCATTTGTTGGGCACCATCCGCCACGGACGCTTCCGACGCGGCAGGTCAGGACGCATGACTTCATTGGGGCCTTGCCACACGACTCTCACACCGATATCTGGCAAAGCGGCGTCCAACCGTCTGACTGGTATAGAAGAGGCTCCGGGCATGCTTGAATGCCAGGATGTCCGTTTTTGATCTCGGCGGCGGCTACAGTGCCCGGCCCATCCCGCTGGAAACCTACCGCGACGCCTGCATCCGATTGGGAGGCCAAATTTTCGGCGGCACTTCGCTGTATGCCTTCGGGGCTGACACCAAAGCGCCACCCCCACTGGGCGAGACTTTTACCTGGGGCATCTACGCGGCTGAGGAATTGATCGGCTGGAGCTTCGCCTATCAGCAGAGTGAACGCGCGGTGTACATGGCCGACACGGGAATCCTGCCCGAACATCAGGGGCGCGGGTTGTACACCCGACTGCTGCCGCACCTGCTGGCCACCTTCCGGGCGGCGGGCTACACGCTGGTGCAAAGCCACCACCGCGCCACCAACAACGCCGTGATTCTTCCCAAACTGCGCGCCGGGTTCTTCATCCAGGGCCTGAATCTGTACGAAGGCGGAATGAGCGTTCCCATGACGCTGAGCTTAGACGACACGTATCGGGACGCCATGCACGTCCGCAGCGGTTTTCAGGCAGCAAGGGGGGAGCTTGCGCGGCGGCTGGGATTGCCGTCCGCACCTCAAGCCGAGAGCGTCCCTTTTGAGGCCGTCCCCATGCCAGAAGCTCAGGGCGACGACACCGATTTAGGCGGCGGCTACGTCCTGCGCCCCGTCGCCTACGAAACCTATTACGACATCTATAGCCAGCTAGAGGACGCCGTGTACAGCAGCGTGTCGCTAAACTGGCCCGCGCCTGCCCGCCCCGAACCCGTGGAACACCCGCGTTACGCCTGGCTGATCGGTCACCAGAACGAGGTGGTGGGCTGGCACTATTCCCGCCAGTGGGACGCCCGCACGGCCTACATGGTCAACACCGCGCTGCTGCCCGCACACCGGGGCCGGGGCCTGTACCCACGCGTGCTGCCGCCTGTGTTGAGGACGCTGCAAACCCAGGGCTACGATCTGGTCCGCAGCCACCACCACGCCACCAACAACGCCGTGCTGGTTCCCAAACTGCGCGCGGGCTTTCGCTTGCAGGGTCTTCAGGTAGACGATCACGGCGTCATGGCGGTGCTGATGCTCAGTTTTGGCACGCTGTACCGCGACTACATGGACGTTCGCAGCGGTCTGAAGCAGCCGGGGGGCGAGGTGGCGCGGGCGCTGGGCATGAATTGGAAGCCATAGAAAAAGCCCTCTCCGTGAAGGAAAGGGCCGATTGAACGAACTTTACGCCTTCTTCGCCGGACGGTTCTTCGCGCGCTTGATCGTGGCTATGCCCGCGCCAGAGTGCAGCACCTCGCCGTACAGCTTCCACCACTGACGGGCCGTTTCCAGATCGCGGGTCAGGTTCTCGAAGCGGTAGTAGGCGGCTTCCCCGCCGGGCAGGACGAAGGTAGGCGTGCCGAACACACCAATCTCGGCGGATTCGGCCAGATCGCTGCGGAGGCTGGCGCGCAGGGCGTCCTCGTCCTTGCGGTCAGCGGCGAACCCGTCCAGGTCCAGATTGGCGGCCTTCGCTGCGGCCATCACGGCGTCCTCGTCCAGCGATTTCTTGTCCTCGTGGACCGCGCGGAACAGGGCCAGACTGAACTCCCAACTGGCTTCCTCGCCCTGCCTCGCCGCCGCCACCGCCGCCAGAAAGGCCAGCAGACTGGATTTCTGGAAACGCTCGCCCGCGTCGCCCGGCTGATCGGTCAGCCACCAGACGGGTTCCTTCTGGCCCGCGTTGTCGGGGTGGTTGCCCTGCACCAGCGAGAAGTGTTTCAGGGTGAACTGCTGCTCGCCCGCCTTTCGCAGCACCTGCGCCAGTTCCAGGCCGCGCCAGGCGTAGGGGCAGACAAAATCGAAGAAAATGGTGTTGGAAGTCATGGCGGGACGCTAGCACGCGCCCTGAACGGGGACTGTCAGCTTTCTAGCCCCCAAGCCCCATTACGAATGGTTCCAGTTCCCAGTATCGTCCGAGTCGCCGGGCGAGAGGCCCAGCACGTCTCCGTCTATGGAGCAGCCCAGCCCCAGCACCGTGCGGTTGGCGTAGGCGAAGTAGGCCGTGACCTGATTGATCTCCAGAATCTCGCCGTCGGTGAAGCCAGCGCTTCGCAGGGCCGCCACATCCGACTCGGCAACAGTAGACGGATTGACCGTCAGCTTCTCGGCATAGCGCATGGCCTGTTTCTGGGCATCGGTCAGCGGGGCGGCGTCGGGATCACGCGCTTCTATCGCGCGGCGAATCGCGTCGGCCCGCGCGTCGTCTTTGAGCAGCCGCCTCAGCCCGGCAAAGTGGTGTTCCACGCAATAGTCGCAGGCATTGAGCGCACTGACCCAGACGCCCAGCGTTTCCAGCAGCCATTTGGGCAGCGTGTTGCCGCTGTGGTGCAGCGCGGCCTTGTACAGCGCCATGTGCCCCTCCATGCTGTGGGGCCGCAGCGAGTGCATCGCCATGATGTTGTCCACGGCATTGCCCGGCCCCTTCACCCGGTCATACAGGGTTTTCAGGCGGCCTGTGGCGTCGGCGTAGGGAACGGTTTCAATCCAGGGCATAGGGCAGTCTAGGCTGCCGGGAGGATTAAGCTGAACCCACCATGAACCCAGACGAGCGCGCGGCACAGAATGTCCGGCTGTTCGACACCCTCTCGGCCCACTATGACCGCATGGGCTTTTTACCCTTGACGGCGCTGTATCTGGCGCAGAGGTTTAACGCGCAGCCGGGCGAGACCGTGCTGGACGTGATGTGCGGCACCGGCACGCTGGCGCTGGCCCTGGCCGACGCGGTGGGCGCGGGCGGGCGGGTGGTGGGCGCGGACCTGTCGCCGGGAATGCTGGCGGTGGCGCGGAACAAGGCGGCGGGACAACCCCAGGTGTCCTTTGTGGAGGCGGACGCGACGGCCCTGCCCCTGGCAGACGCGGAATTTGACGGCGTGGCCTGCGCCTCGGGCCTGTTCTTCGTGCCGGAGATGGACGCGGCCCTGCGCGAGTGGCGGCGGGTGGTGCGGCCCGGCGGGCGCGTGGTCTTCAGCTCGTTCGGCAAGGGCCTGATGGGCGACCTGCCGGGGCGCTGGCGCGCGGCGCTAGAAGGGGTGGGCTTCCATCCGGGCTTTCCACCGCTGGGCCGCCTGCCCTCGCCAGACGCGGCGGCTCAGCTCCTGCGGGAAGCGGGTTTCGAGGAGGTCACGGTGGACCTTCAGGAACTGCCCTACCCCCTGCCCACGCCACAGGACCGCTGGGACGACATCGAGGCAGGCATGGAAGGTGCGCCGCTGGCCGCCCTTCCGCCCGAGGTCCGCCGCCAGCTTCAGACCGAGCATCTGGCCGAGCTGGAACTTCTGTTCGCCGGGCAACCGCTGACCGTGCCCGTTCCCGTGCTGGTGGCGACAGGTGTGAAGCCGGGGTAAACGCGGCTGCCCCTTTTGACGGACGCAACCCAGGTCATGTTTGGGGCGTAATGTGAACCATGACGAATCCTGACGATCAGAAGACCCCGGCGGCAGGCAGGCCACAGGGCAACGGCAACGCCCCGTCGTGGGTGGACGACGTGCTGGGCAGCCCAGGTGGCAGCGCACAGACGCGCACCCCGGATTCAACCCGGCCCAACCTCAGCAAGACGCCTTCATCGGCGGGCGATCTGCGGATTCCTGAACCCGCACGCGCCGCCCCGGCCCCGGCAGCAGAAACGGACGACTGGATTTCCCGCGTGACCGGCAGCCCGCCTCCGGCCCGCGCCAACGCGCCGCACAGCGTCCCCCAGCCCAGCAGTCCCCGCCCCACTGCCCCGGATCTGGATGCCTGGGGCGAACCGCAGCGGCCCACCATGCCCATAGCCGACGAACGGCCCGTCACGCCCTATACGCCAGTCCCCACCTACGCGGGCGATGTGGCCCAGAAACGCCTGATCGCTGGCCTGCTCGCCATTTTCCTGGGCAGCCTGGGCGTCCACAAGTTCTATCTGGGCATGAACACTCAGGGCATCATGATCCTGGGGGCCAATATCGGCGTCTGGATTCTGGCGCTGCTGATCGGTGTCGTGACGCTGGGCTTCGGCCTGATTATCACCCTGCCGCTGGCTGGGCTGGTCAGCGCGGCGCTGGGCCTGCTGGGACTGGTGGAGGGCATCCTGTACCTGACCAAATCCGACGCGGACTTTGGGCGCGACTATCTGGTGGGCAAGAAGCCCTGGCTGTAACGAGTCTTCTGACCGCCTCTTCCACCTTACTTACTCTTACAGTGCCGCCGCAATATCCGCCTTCAGGTCCGCCACCCCTTCCACGCCCACGCTCATGCGGATGGTCTGGGGCGTGACCCCGGCGGCGTGGCGGGCGGCCTCGGGGACGCGTCCGTGGGTGGTGGTCCAGGGGTGGACGACCAGGGTGCGCACGTCTCCCAGGTTGGGGGCCACGCGCAGCACCCGCAGGCGCGACAGGAAGGCGGCGGGGTCCGGCACCTCGAAGGCCAGCACCGCGCCGGAGCCGTTGCCCAGGTAGCGCTGCGCCTGCGCGTGGAAGGGATGGTCCGCAAGGCCCGGATAGCTGACGTGGCCCACCCTGGGATGTGCCTGGAGCCACTGCGCCAGCTCCAGCGCGGTCTCGCACTCGCGGGCCATCCGCAGCGCCAGCGTTTCCAGGCCCTGCGCGATCAGAAAGGCGCTGTGGGGGGCCAGGGTCATGCCCAGTTGACTGGCCCCCAGCCAGCGCTGCCGCCACGCCAGAGCGTTGTCGCCACGCACCTTTAGCACACTGTTCTCGCCGCCCTCGGTGTAGATGGGATTGCGGGTCAGATCGTGCCGCGTGCCCACAGTGACGCTGCCGCCCATCACGCTGCCGTGGCCGCCGGCCCACTTGGTCAGCGACTGCGCCACCATATCCGCGCCGTGGTCCAACGGACGGCACAGGTAGCCCACGCCGCCGCAGGTGTTGTCGATAGCCAGCAGCGCGCCGCGCTCATGTGCGGTCTCCGCGAACGGCCCGATGTCGGCGATGTCCCCGGCGGGGTTGCTGATCATCTCGGCCCAGACCAGCCGGGTGTTGTCCTGCATGGCGGCGCGTACGGCGTCAGGGGTGTTGTCTACCAGCGTGGCGGAAATGCCCATCAGCGGCAGGATGTTGTTCAGCATCCCGGTGGTCCCCCCGAACAGGCTGGAGGCCGACACCACATGGTCCCCGGCGCGGCACACGCTCAGGATGGCGGTCAATGTGGCGGCCTGTCCGCTGGCGAGGGCCACCGTGTCTGCCCCGCCTTCCAGCGCCGTGATCCGGGCTTCCAGCGCGCGGGTGGTGGGGTTCTGGATACGGGCGTAACTGAGGCCGGTGTTGTTCTGGAACTCGCTCTGCGCCTGCTCCAGCGTGTCGAACTGGAAGGCGGCGGCGGCGTGGATGGGAAAGCCAATCGTCTGGCCCAGCCCGCGCGGAATGCCGGACTGGACGGCGGCGGTCTCATAGCCCCAATCGGCATCGGTCCAGTCGGGACCGGGCGCAGCGTCGTTCATGGGGCCAGCAGCAGAATCGCTCATCCACCCACGCTACGCGCCCCCGCGCCCGAACGTGCGGGACATGTCCGCATGACAGGACAGCAACAAGGCGCGGTCCCTAACTGGAAACCGCGCCTCACCTTCAAACAGATGCTCTAGAGCCTGGGTGGCACGCTGCCCACAGACTGGGCCTTGAGGGCGTCGCGAATCTCGGCCAGCAGCTTTTCCTCGTTGCTGGGTTCGGCCACAGGCGGCTTCTCCTCACGCTTGAACCGTTCCATCAGGTGATTGAAGGGAATGATCACGAAGAAGTAGATGATGGCCGCCGTCAGCAGGAAGCTGAGCGCATTGGTCAGGAACAGGCCATATTTGAAGACGCTGCCGTTGATGGCAAAGGTCAACGCCGAGAAGTCCGGCACCCCGCCGAAAATGCCGATGATCGGCAGAATCAGACCGCTGGTAAAGGAATCCACCACCTTGCCGAAGGCGGCCCCGATCAGGACACCGACCGCCAGATCGATGAGATTGCCACGCAATAGGAACTTCTGAAATCCGCTGACCATCTGTGAATTTTTACACTGAATGGATAGGAATGCCAACCTGGATACTTTTCACTGTCTAGACAGACTCTCCGGCCCCTTCTAGGGTCTGCGTCCCTCCCTGTGAGACTGCCGTGAACCCGACTCCGCTATGCTCCGGGCCATGTCCCTGACGCCCACGGCCCTGATGCTTCTCGGCGTGCAGCGCTGCCGACTGGAAGGTCACCCACACGAGCGGGAACTGGCGCGGCAGTGGGCGCACGCGGTAGATGAGGCCCGTGCCGTGGGCCAGTTGATCGTGCTGATGCAGTGGGACGGCCTGCCGGACACGCCCGGCGAGACTTTCGGCAAGGGCTGGACCCTGCACCCGGATTTCCGCGTGGAGGCGGGGGATCTGCCCGTGCGCGCCGGGCTGCCGGACGCCTTCTGGCACACCGATCTGGCCGCCGAACTGCATGCCCGCGCCGTCCACGAGGTGGTCCTGCTGGCCCTGCCCGACGTGCCCGAACTGGCTGCCACAGCCCAGGCCGCGCAGGAAGCCGGATTCACCGTGCGCGTGCTGGATGCCCTGATGCCAGCCTGAACTGAGCGCCGAACGGCAACAGGTTTCGGCCCGGAACTTAAAACGGCGTTAAGCCAACTTGAACTCAGTGCGGCCCCTGCACTCCCAGACTGGCGGCATGGCTGACAAAACACTGGCGGACCTTTCCGAAAACATGCGCGAGATCGACATTGCCATGCTCTCCACACACAGCAAGGGCGGCAATATCGCCGGGCGGCCCATGAGCAACAACGGCGAGGTGGAGTATGACGGCACCTCGTATTACTTCACCTACGAGGCCGCCCATACCGTGGGCGAAATCGAGGCGGACCCCAAAGTCTCGCTGGCCTTCATGGGCCAGAAGGGCTTCTCTGTGGCCGTGGAAGGTAAGGCCAGGCTGAGCCGCGACAAGGCGCAGATGAAAGACCACTGGTCCAAAGACCTGGACAAATGGTTCAAGAACGGCATCGACACGCCGGACATCGTGATGATTCAGGTGGACGCCACCCGCGTGCATTACTGGGACGGCGAGGACGAGGGCGAAGTCAAGCTGTAAATCCACACCAAGAAAGCCAGCGGAGGAATCTCCTCGCGCTGGCTTTTTCTATTTCCGCACTTACGGCTGGTACGTTTTCAAGCCGTCCATCACGCCGCCCATTCCCGTTTGCCCGGCGCGGTAAAAGACCAGACTGATCGGCAGGTTGCTGCCACTGGCCGGAATGAAATCGATGTTGAGGCGGTCCGATCCCGCGCGCCACAGCAGCACGGGTTCCTGCGGCTTGATGGCGTTGCCGGTTTTGGGCAGCTTGATGGTCTGGCTGATCGGGCCGTCCTGCACGTTCATGGCCCCCCGGTACAACCCCCCGCGCGGGCTGAGGGCCACCGCCGTGCCCGCCGCACCGTTGACCTCCAGATCGTACAGGACGCCGTAATTGCCACTCAGGCGAACGGGCTTGTTGGTCAGTTTGTCGATGCCGTCGATGGCCGGATCGAGCTGCCCATCCCCGATCACGATGCGGGCGGGCAGCGTGCCCAGATTGACGCGCAGGTGGCGCACAGCATTGGGAAAGGTGCCGCGCACATGCTTGCCGTCTGGCTCCAAATAGGGCAACTGCTGAGACACCTGCGCGCTGGGCGGCAGACCGTCCTCCAGCATCAGAAAGGTCAGTTCCACGCGGCCTGCGGCGGTCAGGTCCTGCATCATGTTCGCGCCGCTGCCTGGGCTGAGGGTAGGGCTGGCGTAGACGGCGGCGGCCTGACCGGGGGCCAGGGTCAGCGTGGGGCCGCCCGTGCTGGCGAAGTAATCCAGCAGCGTGACCTGTCCCAGCAGGCCCTCGACGCGGGTGGGCGCGGTCTCGCCCTGCCGCAGCGTGCGGACCTCTACCGGACGTTCCTCGGTGTTGCGGGCCAGCACGTACAGCCGCGCGGGTTTGCCCAGGCCGTTCAGGTGATAGCCCAGCAGGCGTACTGGCCCCGAAACCGTGTCCTGATACAGCACGCCGCTCTGGGTGGGCACTTCCGGGCTGTCACTGAAGATCAGCGGGAAAGAGGGTCCGGCCACCGGCACCGCCGCCACCGACGGGTAATTCAGCACCTGCAAGTCGGGAAAACGGTCACCGGGAGCGGCGTACTTGAGGGCATAGGTGAGCGGGCTGTCCAGCGGCGCGCCCTGCACGGTGATGGTGCGGTTAAACGGCTTGCTGCTCAGGCCCCGGCTGTTGGTGACGCCCAGGCCCACCGTGTACGTGCCGGGTTGAAAGAAGGCGTCCTGGCGGCCTGCCCATTTGCGAGACGTGATGTCCGCGCCGTCCGGGTCATAGGCATATTCGGTGTACACCACGCGCTCACCGGGGGCGTAGACCAGTTTGTCGGTGGAAAAACGCGCCTGTGGGGCCAGCGGATTGCCACCGTCGCGCAGGGCCGTCAGGGTCAGCGTGCGGCCCGTGTCGTCGGCGGAACTGAGATTGGCGTCCAACGCGTCGGCCAGCGTGCGGGCGCTGAGGTAAGCAACACCGTCGATGATCAGCGCCGTGCCCGCAGGCTGCGGCACCCCGGCCAGCGAGGCGTTGCCGTCGGCGGTGACCACCACGCGCCCCACGCCCAGTTGCCCGGCACTGCCCACCTGCACGGGGCGGCCCAGCAGCGCCGCCGTCTCGCGCAGCGGCAGCAGCGTGCGCCCGCCGATCAGCCGGGGCGCGGCCTGCCAGCGCGCGGCGTCGCCGTTCACGTTCAGGTCCGGGGCGTCCACCGTGAAGGTGAGTTGCACCGATCCGGCAGTCACCGTGGCGGCCAGCGCGGGGACGCCTGCCGTGGACAGCAGGGCGCTCAGGACGAGAGAGGCGGGATTTGGACGTTTCAGGCGCAGGGCATGACCCCGGAGCAACAACGGAAGGAAGAAGGGGGCAACACGCACCGTGGGAGTATGCCCGCCGCGTCTGACCCGAATCTGTGCGGATTGTCCCCCCAGCCATTCATGAACACTACGGTGAGGGCCGTGTAAGACGCATTTCTATCGGTCTGCCCTTTGATCTGCACTTCGACTGGAGAATCAGGATCACAACAAAGGGCACATGCGGGGCCAAAAACCTGGCCGGGCACAGCCTTCATTAACGGTTTCAGCCGCCTGCCGAGCGCCGTCAATGTCCGCTTTCATTCCAAACTTTTTGAGTTCCAGCGGACTAGACTGAGTTCATGTCGTCACGCGCAAAATTCAACGTCGCCAGCAGGCCCGCATGAAGAAATTGCCGTGGGGCTGGGGCCTGCTGGCCAGCGTGCTGCTGGTGCTGGTGGTCATCAGCCTGACCCTGCCCAGGGGCAACAGCAACGAGATGACCCTGACCGATTTTGCCGCTGGCGTGCGCGGGGGGCAGGTGCAGAGCGCCAACATCACCTATCAGAACGGTACCGCGCTGGTCAGCGGTCAACTCAGAGACGGCCAGACGTTCCGAACCCGCACCCTGGCCAACGATCCGCTGATCGATCTGACCCGCCTGCAAGACCGGGGCGTCACGGTGGCCTACACCGCGCCCTCCCGCCTGAGTGTGTTCGGCGTGCTGAGCGTGCTGCTGACCCTGGCCCTGATCGTGGGTCTGGTGATCCTGCTGATGCGCAGCCGCCAGAACTCGGGCACCGACGCCGCTGGCGCTTTTGGCAAATCGAAGGCTGCCGTGATTGCCGAGGGCCAGATCAAGACCAACTTCACCGATGTCGCCGGCTGTGACGAGGCCAAGCAGGATTTGCAGGAAGTGGTGGATTTCCTCCGCCAGCCCGAGAAATACCACCAGCTCGGTGCCCGCATTCCCCACGGCGTTTTGCTTGTCGGTCCTCCCGGTTCCGGCAAGACCCTGCTGGCTAAAGCGGTGGCTGGAGAGGCCAAAGTTCCGTACTTCTCCATCAGCGGCTCTGACTTCGTGGAAATGTTCGTGGGTGTGGGTGCTGCCCGTGTGCGTGACCTGTTCGAGCAGGCCCGCAAGAGTGCGCCGTGCATCGTCTTTATCGACGAGATCGACGCCGTGGGCCGCAAACGTGGTGTCAGCATGCAGGGCGGCAACGATGAGCGCGAACAGACCCTCAACCAGTTGCTTGTCGAGATGGATGGCTTCGGCAGTGGGCAGGAAGTGATCATTCTGGCGGCCACCAACCGCCCGGACGTTTTAGATGCGGCACTCTTGCGTCCAGGCCGTTTTGACCGTCAGGTGGTGGTGGACGCCCCAGACGTGCGCGGACGCGAACACATTCTCAAGATCCATGCCCGCAAGAAGCCGCTAGATGTGAGCGTGGACCTGAGCGTGATCGCGCGGCGCACGGCGGGGATGGTGGGGGCGGACCTCGAAAACCTGCTGAACGAGGCGGCGCTCATGGCGGCAAGAGATGGCCGGAATCGCATCACTGGTAAAGATGTGGATGAAGCCAGGGACCGGGTCTTGATGGGACCGGAGCGGCGCAGCATGGTGGTGCGCGAGGCGGATAAGAAGGTGACGGCATACCACGAAGTCGGGCACGCTTTGGCCGCACAACTGTTGCCGCACGCTGACAAGGCGCACAAGCTGACCATCGTGCCGCGTGGACGCAGCCTGGGATCGGCGCTGTACACCCCGGAAGACCGCATGCACTACACCACGGGCGCGCTGCTGGACCGCATCTGTGTGGCGCTGGCCGGGCACGCCGCCGAGCAGGTGGCCACCGGGCAGGTCACCACGGGCGCGGCCAACGACTTCCAGCAGGCCACGGGCATCGCCCGCCGGATGGTCACCGAATGGGGCATGAGCGAGGTGGGCCAACTGGCGCTGGCGCAGGAAAGCAGCGCCTACCTGGGCTACGGCCCCCAGCAGGGCGTCTACAGCGATCACACCGCCCAGCAGATCGACCACGAGCTGAGCCGCATCCTGAACGGGCAATTTGACCGGGCGGTGGACCTGCTGACCGAACACGTTCATGTGCTGCACCGCCTGACCGACGAACTGATCGCCCGCGAGAGCCTCAGCGGCGAGGACGTGCAGGCCGTGCTGGCGGGAGGCACCTTGCCACCGCTGGAGCTGCCGGGGCCGCCCATGCCCGCCAGCGACGATCCGGCGACAACGGGTGGGCTGAAACCCGGTCCAGCCTGAGCCGACGGCTTTCCACGCAAAGACAACGCCTCACTTTCAACAGTGAGGCGTTCTGCTGCCGATGCCGAAACCACCAGCAGATCATTCCGGCCATCACTCCCAGTCCCACTCGCGCCAGTCGCTGACCTTTGCCTTGCCTTTTTTAGGTTTGGAGTCGGCCTCTTCCTTCGGGGCGTTCTTCGGGGCGTTCGGGTCTGGATACCACGCGTAGGCGGCGGCCAGCGCCTCGTCCAGCCGTTCGCGCAACAACTCGCCCAGGCGGGCGTCCTCTTTGACAGTCAGTTTCTCGATCTCGCGCCGCAAACGGTCCAGCGCAGACTCCAGGCCCTCCAGATACGGCTCGCGGGCCTTCTTGACCGCGCCTTTTCGGAGTGGCTCCGGGTGGATGGCGGGCGTGTACGATTGCGCCGCCGCCTGCAACAGCGCCTCCCGTTTGGCCTCACGGACGGCGCGGTTGCGTTCGGCGCGTTCGCGGGCGTCGGCGGCGCGGGCCTGGGCCGCCAGAAAGGTGTCGTCACGCTCTACCTCATGCACGCGGGCCTCGGCGTACAGCTTGACGGGTGGCAGACGGCGGCGGCCCATCTTGAGGCCGTTGGGGCGGGTCTGGTCATGCTCGCCCAGATAGCGCCCGATCAGCGTGGGCGTCCAGCCCCGGTCCTTGAGGTCCTGCGTCGCCAGGAAGCCGGGGGGATTCAGCGGCGGCTTGTCCTTGCGGCTCATGGACTCTGCGCGGCTCATGAACTCTGCGGCGACTCCTGCAAACTGGTCCACTCGCGGCGCAGCAGGTCCAGGCGCACACTGTCGTGCCGCTGGCCGTCCACCATTCGGGCCTCACGGATGCGGGCCGCCTCCCGGAAGCCCAGTCTCTGCGCGGCGTGGATCATGCGTTCGTTGCCGCCCCAGGTGGTGAAGGTCAGGACGTGGGCGTCGGTCTCATTGAAGGTGGCCGTGACCCACAGAGAGAGCGCCCGCGTGCCGATGCCCTGATTCCAGTGGGCCGGGTCATAGATCAGGATGCCCAGGTCCCACCAGCCGCCCCCCGCTGGTTCCTCCTGGCTGCGGTTGACCATGCCCACGCACTCGCCGTCCACGTCGATCACACGTTCGTCGGAGCGGGTGGGCGTGCGTTCCAGCCGCTCCACGTAGGCTTGCAGCGTGGCGGTGGTGGACGCCGCATGGAAATACGGCGCGTCCCACTTGCGCCACTCGGCCAGTGGATCGGCCAGCCAGCGCCGCAGCACCGGCAGGTCGCGGGGCCGCCGTCCGCGCAGGGTCACGGTTTGGGCGTAGGGAAGGGAAGTCATGGGATCAATCATCTCAGACGGGGCGAGGATACGGTGAGAGGGGGGATTCAGTTGGGGCGGCGAGTTGGAAGGAAGCCGAGAACCGTCGGACTCCGCGTTATCCCCAGCCACCCACCCACGCCCACAGCGGCGGCAGCAGCACCACCAGACCCACCACCAGCGCTCCGGCGGAGGCGATCAGCACGGCCCCGGCGGCGGCATCCTTGGCAACCTTCGCCAGCGGGTGCAGTTCAGGACTCGCCAGATCCACCACCGCTTCCAGCGCGGTATTGACCAGTTCCAGCCCCAGCACCAGCGCGCAGGCCAGGGCAACCGGGGCCAGCGGAGCGCGCAGCAGCGCCGCCACCACCAGCGCCAGCACCCCCGCCCAGACCTCGATGCGGAAATTGGCCTGGGAACGGTAAGCGTGCCGGATTCCGGCCCAGGCAAAGCCCGCCGAACGCCACCAGCGGCGCAGATTCAGGGCCGAGCCGTCCGAGCGCATAGTTAGATGCCAGCAGGCAGGGCGGACTCGGCAGCCTTCCAGGCCGCGTGAAACACGTCCCATTCGGGGCCAGTCGCGCCTTCCTCGTAGCCCAGGCCATCCGCGTGGGGGTGATCGTGGCCCACCAGATGGGTCAGGCCGTGGCTGGCAAGCAACGTGACCTCGCGGGTCAGGCTGTGGCCGCGCGCCGCCGCCTGCCGCCCCGCCGTATCCAAGCTGATGATGATGTCGCCCAGATGCGGCGGCATGAAGGGATCGCCCGGCTCCCAGGTGGGAAAACTCAGGACATCGGTGGCGGCGTCCTCGCCCCAGTGTTCAAGCTTGAGCTGCCGGATGGTCCGGTCCCCCACCAGCACCAGCGTCAGCTCGCGGTCCTGCACGCCGAAATGGGCCATCGCCGCCTCCAGGCCCATGCGTAACGTGGGGCGCAGGCCAGGGGGCGGGGTCTTGCGGGCCAGGAGGTCGATCATTGGGGCACAGCGTAATACAGGAGTGGGCAAAAAGAGAGGACTGACGCGACTTTCACGCGCCAGCCCTCCTGGTTGGGGTGTTCAGCCCTGCGGCTGCGGATCGCCCTCGCCCTCGGGGATGCTGGCAAACTCGCCCCGGCGGGCCGAACGCTTGTCGTCCTCGGCGTTCTCGGCTTGCTCATAGGCCCGGATGATCTTGCCCACCAGCGGGTGACGCACCACGTCCACATCGGTAAATTCGTGCCACGCGATGCCCTCGATCTGGCTCAGCACGCGCTTGGCCACCGCCAGACCGCTGGTGATGTGGCGCGGCAGATCGATCTGGGTCACGTCCCCGGTGATGACCACGCGGCTGGAAAAGCCCATGCGGGTCAGGAACATCTTCATCTGCTCGCCCGTGGTGTTCTGCGCCTCGTCCAGGATGATGAAAGCGTCATTCAGGGTGCGACCCCTCATGAACGCCAGCGGCGCAATCTCGATCACCCCACTGGTCAGGTACGCCTCGAACTTGTCCTGATCCAGCATGTCCTGCAACGCGTCGTACAGCGGGCGCAGGTACGGATCGATCTTGGCCTGGAGGTCACCGGGCAGGAAGCCCAGCTTTTCCCCGGCCTCCACTGCCGGGCGGGTCAGGATGATGCGTTTGACCGTCTTGGTCTTGAGGGCCTGAATCGCCATCGCCACGGCCATGTATGTCTTGCCCGTCCCGGCTGGCCCGACGCCGAAGGTGATGTCGGAGGCGGCGATCCGCTCCAGATAGAGCTTTTGCCCCGGCGTCTTGGGCTTTAATCCGCGTGGCAGGCTCAGGCCCGGCATCTGGGTCTCGGCGGCCAGACTGCGGCCCTCGCCGCTCATGCGGGCGCTTCGCAGCAGGCTCTCGGGGGTCAGTTCGCCACCGCCGCGCACCACGTCCAGCGCGTCGCGGACCATGCGCTCGGCCTGCTGAACCTCGGCTTCGGTGCCGGTAATGGTCACGGTCTCGCCGCGCGCCACCAGTTTGGCGCGGGTCAGCTCGCGCATGCGGCGCAGGTTGGCGTCGCCCGTGCCCAGCAGGCCCAGGGCCTCGCGCTGGTCTTTCAGGGCAATGACAGCGCTGGCGGCGGGAGAGACGGCATGGGTCTGGCTCTGGTCTTGCTGTTGCGGGTCCTGCTGTTGCGGGTCAGTCACTCGGCTCCTGTGGTGGGATCAACGCAGTCCGGCGTGGCGTCCACGCGCGGCGCAGCCTGCCCCAGAAACAACTCTGGCGGCGGGAAAAGAGGAAGGGTCATTCGGATGCCCCCATTGTCGGCAGTGTGCCGGAAGTGTGGCGTGGTCTGCGGCACATTCCGCCCGCCGCGAACCTGAACGCAGCCCGATCCCCGGACCCTGGTCGATCCTTCAGTCTTGATGACCGTCTGCACAGCAAAACCGCCCCGTCCGCCCGGATCGCCTGCTTAAAGTTGACAGGGAGGTGAGGAAACCCCCAACCCGCCCTGTACGCCACGCAAGAGTTCCGTCACGGCGCGCGGCTACACTGGGAGCTGTGAACGTGCCGGACCATCCCCAGACCCCTGCCCAGCACGCCTTTCTTTTTGCAGACCCGGCGGCCCATTCTCTGTCGCCCCTCATGCACCGCGCCGCCTTCGCGTATGCCGGAATCGACGGCGACTACGCCGCCCGGCGCGTGCTGGCCCCCGATCTGCCAGATGCGGTCGCCGGATTGCGGGCCTCCGGCATCCTGGGGGCCAACCTCAGCCTGCCGCACAAGGAAAGCGTGCTGGCGCTGCTGGACGAACTGACCCCAGCGGCGCGGGCCATCGGAGCGGTCAACACCATCGTCCACAAGGGCGGCAGACTGCACGGCGACAACACCGACGCGCCCGGTTTTCTGGCGGCCCTGGCCGACGCAGAAGCGCCGAAAGGTGGCCTGAGCGTGGTGCTGGGCGCGGGCGGCGCGGCGCGGGCGGCGGTCTACGCGCTGAAACAGGCAGGTCATGAAGTCCTGATCGTCAACCGCACCCACGCCCGCGCACAGGCGCTGGCTGCCGAACTGGGCGGGCGGGCGGCGTGGCCCGAAACTGCGCCGTGGTCCGCCGTGACCCTGCTGGTCAATGCCAGCAGCGCCGGTCTGGACGCGCCAGAGGACTCTCCCCTGTCTGTCTTTCCGCCGCTGGACCCCTCGGCCCTGGTCTACGACATGGTCTACCGCCCCGCCGAGACCCGGCTGCTGCGGGACGCCCGCGCGGCGGGCCTACGCACACAGAACGGGCTGGGCATGCTGGCGCATCAGGCGCGGCTGGCCTTCGCGGCGTGGACCGGGGTGGACGTGCCGGTGTCGGTGTTTCTGGAGGCGCTGAATCCCCCGGCTGGCGATCTGGCTGGAGCCGCCGCGCCGTGACCGTGCCCGCCGCCCCAGCCCCGGTGGCTGACCGCGCCTCGCGGCGTGCGCCGCTGCTGGTGCTGGGGTTGATCCTGCTGCTGTCGCTGACTGCCGCGCTGGTCATTTCCGGCTTCGTGCAGGCGCAGCAGCGCGGGCGCTTCGAGCGCGAGACGCTGGCCTACACCCTGGCCCTCAAGGACCGGGTCAACGACTATGACCGCCTGCTGCGGACGGCGCGGGCGGCGTGGCAGGTCCATCCCGATCTGCTCAACGAGACCGAATTCGTGCGCTTCGTGGACGGCATCGACCTGATGCGGCGCTATCCCGGTGTGCAGGCGCTGGCCTTTGGGGTCTGGCTGCCTGACGGCGATACCGCTGCCCTGACCGCGCGGCTTCGGCGCACCGTGCAACCTGATTACACCGTTCGCCCGGATGACACGGTGCGTCCAGGTTCCAGCCTGGGTGGGGGCGCATCGGCGCGGGTCGCCCGCGTGCCGGTTTCGGTAATCGCCCCGGCCAGCGCCGAGAACCTGGGGGCGCTGGGTTTCGATCTCTACAGCGAGCCAGTGCGCCGCGCCGCCCTGGATGGGGCCAGGCAGCGCGCAGATCTCCAGGTCAGCGGGCGCACCGAACTGGTGCAAAAAGATGATCTGGGGCGGCCCCTACCCGGCTTCCTCCTGGCGTTGCCGGTGTGGCGGACCGCCCAGGCAGGGCCGCCGGAGGGCTTTCTGATCCTGGCGGTGCGCGCCGACGAATTTCTGAGCAACCTGGGACCGGCAGGGCTGGAAAATCGCCTGTCGGTCAGTGTCCGGCTGGACGATCAGCCGCTGACAGGGGCCATTCAACCCGGTTACTTTCAGGACAGCACCACCCTCATGCTCGCCGGGCGGCCGTGGACCCTGGCCTACGCCGCCCCGCGCAGTTTTGGGCAGGACGCCGCCGCTGGCGTGCCGGTGCTGGTCATGCTGGCGGGCCTGCTGGTGGCCGGGCTGGCCTACCTGCTGGTGGGTTCGCAGGTGCTGGCCCGCCGCCGCGCCGAGACCCTGAACGTCTCGCTGGGCCAGGCGCAGGCGCAACAGGAGCAGGCCCGCGCCGAGTTCGAGTCGATCTTCCAGTCCATGCAGGACGCCGCCGCCTTTACTGATCCGCAGGGGCAGATCCGGCTGGTCAACCGCGCCCTGGAGCGGCAGTTTGGGCACCCGGCCTCTGCGCTGATCGGCCAGCCGCTCTCGGCGCTGCATCTGGACACGCGGCTGGAGGAACGCCAGACCTTTCAGGCCCTGACCACGCCGTACCGCCGCGCCGACGGCAGCGTCTTTTCCGGCGAGGCCCAGCGCAGCGCCGTGCAGGACGCGGGTGGCGAGCGCCTGGGCCTGCTGGAAGTGGTGCGCGACGTCAGCGAGCGCGTGAGTGCCGAACAGGCCGTCGCGCGCGGTGAGCGGCGCTACCGGGGCGTGCTGGACGCCATCCCACACATCTTGCAGGTCAGCGACGGCGTGGGCCGGGTCACCTATGTCAACACCCAGCACCGTGACCTGCTGGGCGGCCAGGACCTGAGCGCCCGCATGACGCCCGAGGGCCGCGCCGCCTTCGAACATCTGTGGCAGGAAGTGCGTGAACGCGGCGCAGTGGGCCAGTACGCGGCCAGCGCCGAGGTCCAGCTTCAGGTGGGCGGCAGTGAGGTAGGTGGAGAGCCGGAAAGCGCTGGAAGCCGCCGCTGGTTCACGGTGCGCCTCTCCCCCATCCGTATCGGCGACAGCGCCGAGGGCAGCGTCGGGCAGGGCCAGGACGGAACGGAGGGGGGCGAAGCAGACCAGACCGAGGAATGGATCACCTCGGCCACCGACATTCATGACCGTCTGATCGCCGAACGCCGGGCGCAGCGGGGCGAGGAACGCCACCGCAGCGTGCTGGAGGGCCTGCCGCAGATCGTCTGGCAGGCCGATCCACAGGGCGATTCGCTGTCCTTCAACCGCCGCTGGGAGCAGTACGTGGGGCCGGAGCGGGCATCTGGCGGCTTCCTGGGGCTGCTGCACCCCGAGGACCGCGCCGACTACCAGCGCGGCTGGGCGGCGGCCATCCGCAGCGGGCGGCCCTTCGAAGCCGAACACCGCCTGCTGTCGGCGGGGGGGCGCTACCGCAACTTCGTGACGCGCGGCCTGCCCGTGCTGGACCCGGCGGGCGCGGTGCTGGAATGGGTGGGCACCAGCACCGACGTGGACGACTCGGTCTACGAGGAAAACGCCGCCCGCCTGCTGGCCGACGTGGCCGGAGATCTGGCCACCCGCCGCCCCGAGATCAGACCCACCACCAGCCGCCCACACGTCATGGCCCCGCTGCTGATGCCACCGTACCTGACGGCCCCCAGCCGCCCGGCGGTCTACCGCGCCGCGCTGGGCCGCCTGACTGCGCGTTTCGCGGAGGGCGCGGCACTGTGGTCCATTCGGGACGGGTCTATCCGGGATGGGTCCATTCGGGACGGGTCAGCCCAGGAAAGGGCTGCCCAGACCACGCTGCCCGAACTGCTGGCCTCGGCCTCACTGCATTCGGCGTGGCAGACCGGGCACATGCGCGCCTTTCTGGACGGCCTGCTGGAACAGGTGATCCGCAGCGAGGACCCGCTGTTCATTCCGTCGCATCCGCTGCTGCACGGGGTCAACGCCACCGGGGCGCTGCTGTACCCGCTGCTGGGTGCGGGCGGGCGGCTGTGCGGCGTGCTGGGGCTGTTCTACCGTCAGGAACTGACCGGGCGCGACCACGATCTGGCCCAAGAGATCAGCGGACGTTTTGCCGCCGCGCTGGACAACGACGCGCTTCAGGAACGGGTGGCCGGGGCGCAGCGCGAGTTGCAGGCCCTCAACCTGTCCCTGGAAGACCGCGTGCAGCGCCGCACCGAGGAACTGGAACACGCCAATCAGGAGCTGGAAGCCTTCAGCTACAGCGTCTCGCACGATCTGCGGACGCCGCTGCGGCACATCGTGGGCTTTGGTGACCTGCTGGGCAAGGAACTGCTGAACCAGCAGACCCGCAGCGAACAGGAGGGCGCGGCAGGGGGCGGTGGCCTGAGCGCCAAGGGCCAGCGTTACCTGAGCATCATCACCGAGTCGGCGGGGCGCATGAGCCAGCTTATCGACGATCTGCTGGAGTTCTCGCGCATGGGCCGCCAGGAACTGCGCCGCGAACGGGTGGACTTATTGACCCTGCTGAAGACCGGCTGGGAGCAACTGGAACCGGACCGCGAGGGCCGCCACATCACCTTCACGCTGCCCGACACGCTGCCCGCTGTGCCCGGCGACGCGGGGCTGCTGGGGCTGGTGGTCACCAACCTGCTGAGCAACGCCATCAAGTACACCCGCACCCGTGACCACGCCACCGTGGACGTGAGCGCGCAGGTGGACGCCGGGGCAGGCCGGGGAGGGGCCATCACGTTAACGGTTCGTGACAACGGTGTGGGCTTTAATCCCGAATACCTGGATAAACTGTTCGGCGTGTTTCAACGTCTGCACCGCGCCGATGAATTCGAGGGCATTGGCATCGGCCTCGCCAATGTCCGGCGCATCGTGACCCGCCACGGGGGCCGTGTGGGGGCCGACGCCCGCCCGGACGAGTGGGCCGAATTCTGGATCACCCTGCCGCTGGATGCCGGGACGCTCGATGCCGGGACGCTTGATGTAGGTGCGCTGGCCGGGTCACCCGACACTGCCAGCACCGCCAACACCGAGACCGCAGGCCAGACCAACGTGGAGCGCGCATGACCGATACAGAAGTGAAACCGGCGGCGCTGGACGCCGCGCCGCCCGTACCCCAGCGCAGCTACCGCTTCCCCGGCCCTGGTGAGGCCCTGAACGTCCTGCATCTGGAAGACAGCGAACTGGACCATGAGCTGGTGGTGATGCATCTGGACGGCGAGTTGCCGTGGCAGTTGCGGGTGCGCCGGGTGGAGGACGAGGCCGGATTCCTGGCCGCCCTCGACAACGATCCGCCCCACCTGATCCTCAGCGATTACGCGCTGCCCAGCTACGACGGCCTCAGCGCCTACCGCGCCGCCAGCGCCCGGCTGCCCGAGGTGCCGTTCATCATCGTGACCGGCGCGCTGGGCGAGGAAGTCGCCGTGGACACGCTGCGGCAGGGCGTCACCGATTACATCCTCAAGCAGCGCCTGGACCGGCTGGCCCCCACCATCCGCCGCGCCGTGGCCGAGGTGGAGGCCCGCGCCAGCCGGGAGCGCGCCGAGCAGGAAGTGCTGAGCCTCAACAGCAGTCTCCAGGCCCGCCTGATTGAGGTGGAGCGGCTGCGGAACACCGCCGAGCGCCAGAGCCAGCGCCTGGAAATTCAGGCCAGGCAGCTTGAAGAAGCGCTGAACATGCAAAAGACCTTCCTGGCGGAGACCAGCCATGAGCTGCGGACCCCCCTGACCGCCCTGCACGGCTACCTGCGCCGCGCCGAACGTGAGGCAGGCGGCTCCCAGACGCTGCTGGACGCCCAGCGCGTGGCCGAGAACATGACCCGGCTGGTCAACGATCTGCTGCAACTCTCGCGCGGGGAATTGGTGCAGGGGATAGAAATGCACTTCATGAACCTGGGCAAGGTCATCTCGCAGGTGGGGCGCGACTACGGCGTCAGGGCCACGCCCGAGAACATCGAGATCGTGGGCGATCCGGTGCGGCTGAGTCAGGTGTTCATGAATCTGGTGACCAACGCCATCCGTGTCAGCGGTTCGCCGGAGCTGGTGCATCTGGAAAGCAGCCTGCGCCCCGGCGAGGTGGAGGTGCGCGTGGTGGACCGGGGTCCCGGCGTGCCAGACGCCATCAAGCCGCGCATCTTCGACAAGTTTTTCCGGGGCAAGGAGGCCGGTTCGGCGGGCCTGGGCCTGACCATTGCCCAGCAGGTGGTGACCTCGCACGGCGGCACGCTGGACGTGACCGACACCCCCGGCGGCGGGGCCACCTTCCGCGTGCGCCTGCCGCTGCCCGACGAGGAAGACGAGTAGAGGGGAATTAGCACTCGCTGGATTGCCCCCTCACCCTTCCGTCGCTGCGCTCCCGCCTCTCCCGCAGATGGAGAGGCAAAAAGTAGGTCAGCCCAGCTTCAGTCCAATCCTGCACCCGCCTGGTAAGCCTCCAGGGGCCAGCTCCGCCCGCCGCCCTGACGCACCCACTGGATTTCGCCGTTCTCCGCGCGCTGGAAGTGATACGGCTCGCCCACGGAGCCGAAGCCGCCTTCGGGTTCCGGGCACAGGGTAGTGGCGTCCTGCACGGTCAGCTCTACCGCGCTGGCGGACGGATCGCCCAGTGGGGTCAGGGCCACCAGCCGCCCACCCAAGTTCACGATGTCGAACAGGCCCCAGGCATTGGCGAAGCGTCCGGTGAAGGAGTCCAGATCGTGCGCGGTGTCCGCCGTCTTCCCCGCGTTCTTGTGCGCCAGATCGATCAGGCGGATCAGGTTGTTCGCCCATTCGGTGGCCGGGCCGCCCAGGGTGTTGGTCAGCACCGAGATGGACAGTCCGGTTTTGGGGTCCAGCCACGACTGCGTGATGTGGCCGGGAAAACCGCCGGAGTGGCCCACCAGCCCACGCCCGCCGATCTCGTCCAGAATCAGGCCCAGGCCGTAGCCGCGCCGGGTGGGCTTGGTGATCTCGGATTCGCGGCGCGCCATCAGGCGTTTGGAGGCGTCGGAGATCAGGCCGTCGCGGCCCAGGGCGTGCCGTGCCCAGTAGGCGGTCAGGGCCTCGGCGGTGCCGTAGAAGCCGGTGGCCGCCGCCAGCGCGCGGGTGTCGGAGGACGGCAGCGTGCGGCGGACATCGTTGCCGTAAAGGCGTGCGCCGTGGCCGGTTGCCAGCTCGGCCTCGCGTTCCGGGGGCAGTTCCGCGCCCAGGTCCGTCAGCTTCAGCGGGCCGGTGATGTGCGCCTGAATGTAGTCGCCGTAGCCCTCGCCCGCCACCGCCTCCACGATCAGGCCCAGCAGGCCGTAGCCGATGTTGGAATATTTGAAGTGCTGGTTCTGCGGGAACACGGCCTCGGCGCGGGCAAAGTCCAGCAGGGTCTGCCGATCCGGGAAGGCGTGCATCTGCTGCCAGTAATCGCTGTCGGCCCCGTCGCGGTTGATGCCGGACTGGTGGCCCAGCAGCGCCCGCACGGTCATGTCGGCGGCGGGCGAGCCTTCCAGCTCCGGCAGCCAGTGGCCCGCCGTGTCGTCCAGACGCAGCTTTCCGGCCTCGATCAGTTGAAAGACGGCGGTGGCCGTAAAGGTCTTGGAATGCGAGGCGATGCGGAACAGGTGCCGGGTGGTCAGCGCCTCGCCCGTGTCCTCGTTGGCTTTGCCCAGCGCGAACGACGCCGCCAGTTCGTCGCCCACACGCACGGCCACCTGCACGCCGGGAATGCGCTGGTAGTCGCGCCCGTATTCCAGCCAGCGTTCCAGGTAGGGGGCGATGTGCCGGACGGTCTCCAGAAGGCTCATGCCCCAGACTCTAGAGCGTGGGAGTGGTGGGGGTTGCCGGTGCCGGGGCGTTAAGCTGGCCCATGAACCCAGATGACATGAGGAAGCAGGATGGTGGGGCGATATTTGCCGCCCTGACCGCCTTTGAAGGCATTCCTGAGCGCGAGCAGCCGGAAAATCAGGAGCGGGAACCTTTGTCGGATGAGGCGGAACCTGGCACGCCGAACGCCGAGCCAAAGAAAGCTCTGACGCAGGCCGAGCGGGAAGCCTTGATTCGCTCCGTCATGGGAAGTCTGGCGCGGGATGACGGGCGGGACATGACGCAGGAGCTGCTGGACGAGCAGCGCGCGGAGGCGGAAAGCAAAGGTTGGTAAACGGGTATATACGGTATATACTCAAATCTGAGGTGACCATATGACCCGTTCCAAGACATTCAAGAGTGGCAACAGTCAGGCCGTCCGCATTCCGCAGGAATTTCAACTGCCTTACGGGGAAGTTGAGATCACTCGGCGGGGTCTGGAACTGGTTATCACGCCGATCATCAAGCAGGATGGTGGGGCTATTTTTGACGCCCTGGCCGCTGTCGAAGGCCCGATCTACCGGGAACAGCCCACAGGAGAGCAGGAACGGGAACCCATTTTGTGACTCGCCCAAGCCTGTTTTTGCTGGACACCAACACCTGTATTTACATCATGAACAGTGAGCCTCAAGCCGTCCGCGAACGGATGCTAGAAACCACGCGGGCCGGAAACGCACTGGGGGTTTCCAGCATTACGCGCCACGAGTTGTGGTTTGGCGTGTGGCGCAGCGCCCGCCATGCCACCAATGCAAAGCGTGTAAGCGAGTTTCTTGACGCTATCCACACTTTCCCATTTGGGGACAGCGCCGCCGAAGCCTCCGCAGAGGTTCGGGCCAGTCTTGCCAGCACGGGTCAGCCCATCGGCCATTACGATGTGCTGATCGCGGGCCACACCCTGAGCCTAAACGCCGTGCTGGTCACCAACAACACGGGCGAGTTCAGCCGCGTGGCAGGCTTGAACTACGAGGACTGGACAAAATAGCCTGATGCCGCCTGCCTGGGAAGCGCCGAAGCCTACGGCCTGAGCATCCTGACGGCAGAGAAGAACTGGGCGAAGTTGCCAGAGTTGAGAATGGGTGTGGAACTGATTCGGTGGGCCAGCCGCCGCACGCCTCCACATTATAATAATGCAGCATATGATTTTTATAATGCATTCAAAACTATTAATTAGTCGCAGATCATATGATTAATGCTTATAATTCTATATTTTATTCAGATTCTCATATTCTAAAATCAAATTGTTGATCCGTGTCAGAGTTGTGTATTTCGCACAATGACCGGAGAACAAGGATTTCACTCTTTCGTAGTCTTCCCGCATCATTTTTAAGAGGGAATCCACTTCATTCCCCGTTATAACTATAATACAATCAGATACTATAAATCTATCATATTCTACTAATACTAATTTCTCTATTGATAGAGTTCCAACTCTAGGCATTAAAATACATTTACCTGAGAATACGCGATGAACTATATTTTGTTTAATATAGTGTAATTTTTTACCAGTCATGTTTGTAGTATGGATGAATCTTACTCTATTTTTACCTTCATATTCGTGTAGTGAACCATCTAATTTATGTATGCTAACATTTCCTCTTTCGACAGTAAACTTCGACGGAATTTTCTTCTCAAAATTTGCAGAAACTTCTTCACCTAATAATTTAAAGAAAGCAGATTCGTCGTAATTTTTTATGCGTATCAGGACAGTTTCTACGCTAGCTGACGTAAAATGACCTCTACCAAATTTTTCGATCTTATCTATTGTTGCCGCTGCGCTTAAAGCTCTTATTGACCTTTGGTCAGTTTCGGACGAAAATATATTTGTCGGGACAATACAGTATATAACCCCTTCGCGTGAGATCAAACTCAGAGATTGAAGTATATGCTTCAAGACTCTACTCGATTTTATTATTAGATCACCAATTTGTGTAGTATATCGCTTATTTCCTCTAATACTATAAGGTGGATTTATAATGATTAAGTTATAACCCTCGGTTTGGTGTAATTCTTGGGCAGATAAATCATTCTCAAAATCTAAATTGTATGCCTCAAGATTCTCTTGTAGGAATAAATCATAATCTATGACTTCTCCATCTATATCGTTGAGTACAATTTTTGTAAATTCGACATGATCTATAATCTTTCTCATTAGTCTACCGCTTGCGCAAGAGAAGTCTGCGGCTATTCCACCGCGTAGGTCATCATTTTGTGATATATCATTTACTATATAATTTGCTATGGTATCTGGTGTTAAATGGCGATCAATTTTCATTAAGTGCCTCGAATTTTATTTGGAATTTTTTTCTTTTGACTATTTCTCTTGTGGTATGGGTTTCAGGATGGTCATAAATCAGCTCAAACTTCTCTGGCAGTTTTGACGCACATACGACAGCAGCTAGACACTGTATTCTCGGCCCTAAAAGACCAATTCTAATTTTACATTGTGGAAATCTAGTGGATAAATTCTGCAAATATGCCAAAGTATCTGAATAACCAAATACATAAACATGTTTGATCTGCCTGTATATGCTGTCTCTCATTAAAAATATACGGTTAGATATTAGTGCGTCCTGATAATGTAACGGCCTAATTCCTGGAAGTGTAATGATTGGGAATGTGTAAGCGGGTTTTGACTCTATAGCGTTGTATAAATATAATGCTCTACTACCTTGAAATCCAAGAATTGGTACGAATATTTGTGGCATTTCTGAGGAAAAAATTGGCCCAAAACCGTGTATAGGCTCTATCCTTGTGCTTATTTTGGATTTTACTTCTTGCTCTTTGTCATTCAAAGGGAGTACATCCCAATAATATGTTGGGGCACTGTATTCGATATCGATCTTTATGTCTCCTAAAATACATGCACGAATTATAGGCGCCCATATTGCAAGGGGAATATTCGTAATATCTAGCAAGAACCGAGAATTATGCCCTGCTAAAAATTGCTGTATCTCAGTTTCATCAAAAAGGGCGATACTGTGCGTGGTTCCGTTAAAAAGTACCGTCAGCGTTCCGCTTAATTGATCGAGATCTCCAATATAAATAGTACATTCATCTTCAAGAAACATGAGATCGACTATAAGTCTTTTAATGTTAATCAAAGAGACCACTCTGTTCGTTTTTGCCCTTGCTATCGTGGATCATTGCCTTAACGCCCGCTTCAGGAGCATCTATTAATTTATTAAATGTCTCAGTAGTAATATTAAATTTCCTACCCTTTCTACTACTAAAGCTAAATTTAGGAGCAAATATAGGATGCAATGAATAGTCGTATTCGCTAACCTCATCTCTTTTTGTCTGCTTAGTTTCTCTAGCTTCCAATAAGACATAGTGCATGACGCAGCTTCTTATAAAGTCTTCAGTAGATTCGTTCGTAGCAAGGTCTTCTATGTTGAATTGGTTTAGCTCTGGAGTTTTCTTTATGATTGAGCTTGCGAAATATCCAAATAATTTCCCAAATGCCAATACAACATTCTGATATTGTGGGCCATCATAAGAAAGACCTGCAACTTCATCAAACACCGACTGAGCTACAGATTTGCAGGACTTAGTTTGAGTATCCGCATCTATTACGGCAGGTAGCCTTCCATCGTTATTTTTTACCGATCTCAACAGCGTACTTTCCAAAAGCATTAAAATAAATCTAATGTTATTTCCAGATAAACTGATATAAGTTTCCCATCCATTATAGTATTTAGATATTCCAACTTTACCTTTTCTAATTTTAAACAAAAGATCAAATTTATAGTTTTCATAGTTTACAATCCATTGATTTCTATTCGTTAAAAAATGCGTTAATTCGCCTTCCAAGCTACTACTATTTTTTTCTACTAGATAAGAAAGGTAAAATTTCTGTAATTCAGTAAGTTTTGATATCAAGTCTATATTGGCAACTTTCGTAAGCCTAAGCAGTGCCTCGCTAATAATTTTATTTTCTTTATCGACACCTAACTTGATCGCTTCTGAATCCATGTCAAGTTTTTCTAGCAAATTTTTAATTCTCGTTTCTGGGCATCGATCATGACTACTCCCCTTTTGAATTCTACCTAGCCGTATATCACAAACCTTGGCTGCAAATTCGCTGAACTCTGATGTCGATACTCTCTCATCAATATCAATCTTCGCATAATCTTGAGGCGAGAACAAAGGCTCATTATTTGCTGAAGTGTACTTGGTCTTTATACCATTTCGCTTAGAGCCAACTTTATAAACAAAATTGCCTCCACAATGTTTTACTAAAGTATTGAATATTTTTTGCTGCCAATTATGAAGATTTTCAAACTCATCAAATATAAGGTAAAAAAACTTCTCATGTAAAATGCCCGAACTCGCAATACTATAAAACAACTCACTAATTGGCATATTTAGTATAGATGTCTCTGTTCCGCTAGCCAGCCTAGGGTTATTTACTACTCGAGAAAACCTAGAGATTTCTAAACGCAAACCATCGAATACACCTTTTATATCAGCAGATAGCTCTATGCCTAAGCTAGCGAGCATCGGGGCCAAATCAAAATCGTTATTATTAACTATACCGTCAGATACTAAATCTTTTAATAACTCTAATGTCATAAGACATATCCTAAGATTCAAGTAATGCTCAAATAAATGAATCCAGTCTTCATCACTGACACCCTTTCCGTGAAATGAATTGGCAATACCAATCTCAAATTTATGATAAACGCCAAAATAATCTTTAGAAGCGACACCGCCTCCTTCTTCCCGCTGATAAGTATATGCCATAGATTTTAATACTGTAGTTTTCCCGGTACCGCGTCCTCCAATTAAAAAACAAGGACGATGAGTCACTAATTCAGGAAAATATCTAGGCTCGGTGTAATAGGAGTGCAAATCTTTCATCCACTCACTTCTATAACTAGAGAACGCTTCGGTAATTACCGACTCTATAGCCAATTCTTTAGTCACGAATGCCTCCTAAGCAGATGCACTTCGCTCGCCTCAGATGACCAAAGCAGAGGGAGGCTGGAATCTGGTGTAGAATTAAAAAATGCTACTGATAGGGCCAGATTACCTTGACCAGCTAATCCAAGGCCAGACCTGTTGAACTTTCCATCAATATTTTTTATTGTTTCAAGAACATCAACTGAACTTAGCAGCCAAGAGGGAAAATATCGATCTAAGTTATTCAAAATATTGTATTCATGATTTAGCGTATAACAAGGGAAAACTATAGATTCAAGATGATCGAATCGTTCTAACGCATATTCCGTGGCAATGATAGGGACATAAGAAATTTTAGCGATCCTGCGTTTCCTAAGCTCATTGAGAGACATCACTTGATTATCAAACGTAAAACTCTTATTCATTAACGCATCAAATTGTTGACCCGTAGACATGATGTCGTCCACAAATATGATCTCGATACTTGATCTGGCTGTAGAAGTGCTGAGGAGTGAATCCAGCGAGGGAAAATATCTATCATCCATAAAACGGCCCATTTTGCGTATTAGGCTAATAAAGCGATAGCCACTGTCAACAGTTGACGTCGAACTACCGGAAATAGGAAGGAACTTAACATTATCAGAATATTTGCCATTCCTCATCAATTTATTTAAACTAAATGAAAGAGAAGATTCGCAAAAATTTTCACTTAGGAAAATAACAGAATTGACCAAATAAATCGCCACCAGCTTCTCTGAGACGTCATCAAATGAATCAATAAAATTTCTATATTTGAATCTATTCCATTCAATTTCGCCAAGAGAAATCAATGCTTCTATTTTAATCTGAAGATTTTCGTAACATACATCAGAAATCTGGTCAAGTGTTCCGCCCTCTACATGTACATTTCCATTTCCTTGGTCAATCAACGTCACGCCCGCATTCCTCCGCCCCCGTTCTGCTTGTTCATCCATGCCGGGGGCTTGGGCGCGAAGCGGCCCAGGATGGTCTGCTGATCGTAGGCTAGGTAGGCGTCCATCCACGGGAAGGTCTGGTTCAGCACCCGAATGGCGTCGGCGCTGCCCATGCCGTGATCGAGCTGGTAGACCACGAACTGCTCCGGCGTTTGCAGCCGCAGGTAGGTGGGCATGCTGCCCGCGTGTTCGTCCAACACGCTCTGAAACTCGCCCACCGCGTCCGGGCTGGCGGTTTCCAGATCAATGTTCACGTACATGACCTTCGGCACCTCGGCCAGTTGCTCGATGCTCACCAGTTCCTCGGCAATGGCGCGCAGGCCGCCGTCCTCGGATTCCAGCTCCACGATCACCAGGGCGGGCGTGTCGTTGATCAGCTTTTCCTGAATGCGGTCATAGGCGCGCGAAAAGGCCACCAGCTCGGTCTGCCCGGACTCGTCGGCCAGGATGAAACGGGCCATCATGCCGCCGGACTTGGTGGGCTTGCGAACCACGTTTTCCACCATGCCCGCCAGCACTGCCTTGATGCGCTTGCCGGGGGCGACGTTCTGGGTGGTAAACCAGGTGTCCAGGTCAGAAATGCGGCAACTGGCCGCCTCGCGCAGCCCCTCGTGCTGCTCCAGCGGGTGGCCGGAGATGTACAGGCCCAGCGCGTCCTTCTCGATGCTCAGGCGTTCCAGATCGCTCAGCGGGGTAAAGGTTGATTTGAGCGGCGGCTCCGGCGCGGTTTCCTCCAACCCGAACAGCGCGTCCATGCCGCTGCTGATCATGGAGGCGGCCCCCTGCGCCCAGGCCAGCGTCACTTCGAGGCTGTCCAGCAGTTGCCGCCGCTCCCCGAAGGCGTCGAAGGCCCCGCTCTTGATCAGGTTTTCCAGCGCCTTGCGGTTGCAGGTCTTGTTGTCCACGCGGGAGCAGAAATCGGCGAACGACTTGAAGCGCCCGCCGCGCTCACGCTCCTCCAGAATGCGCTGCACGGCGGCCTCGCCCAGTCCCTTGATGGCGTACATCCCGAACAGAATTTCCTCGCCCGCCACCGCAAAATCCGGCGCAGAGCGGTTGATGTCCGGCGGCAGCACCTTCACGGCCATCTTGCGCGCGTCGGAAATATACTCGGCCACCTTGTCGGAATCGCGCCTTTCTACGGTTAATAGAGCCGCCATGAATTCAACGGGGTAGTTTGCTTTGAGCCAGGCGGTTTGGTAGGTAATAACGCCGTATGCGGCACTATGAGACTTGTTGAACCCGTAGTTCGCAAACGCATCCAGCAAATCAAAGAGCTTATTAGCCTCATCCTTCGGAACTTCATTGGTCTTAGCACCCGCCACAAACAAGTCGCGCTGTTTCGCCATCTCCGCCACGTCTTTCTTGCCCATCGCGCGGCGCAGCAAGTCGGCCCCGCCCAGACTGAAACCCGCGACTTCAGAGGCGATCTGCATGATCTGTTCCTGATAAACCGGAATCCCATACGTTTCCGACAGGATCTTTTCCAGAAACTGCGCGGAATTGGGGAAACCGTCGCGCACGTAATCCACTTCCTCAAGTCCGTGGTGGCGGCGAACATAGGTGGGAATGTTCTCCATCGGGCCGGGGCGGTACAGGGCGCTCAGGGCGATGATGTCGGCCAGACGGCGCGGTTTCAGGCGGCGCGACGCATCGGCAATGCCCGCGCCCTCCAACTGGAACACGCCCTTGGTGTCGCCCCGGCTCATCAGTTCGTAGGTTTTGGCGTCGTCGAAGGGAATGGCGTCGAAGTCGATCTCGATCTTCTGAGACTCGCGCATGATGCGCTTGGCCTCGTCCAGAAAGCTCAGCGTTCGCAGTCCCAGGAAGTCCATCTTGATCAGGCCGATGTCCTCCACGGCCTTCATGTCGTACTGGCAGACCATGCCCATGCCGGAGGTATCGCGCATGACGGGGACCAGATCGGTCAGTTTGTTGCGCCCGATCACCACCCCGGCGGCGTGGACGGAGGCGTGGCGCGTCAGCCCCTCCAGCTTCTGCGCGAACTCGTAGGCTTCCAGCAGTTGCGCGTCGCTTTCCAGCATCTGCGCGATATCCGGCACGGCGTCCCGCGCCTGCTCCAGCGAGTAGCTCTTGCCGAATTTGATCGGAATCAGCTTGCTGACCTTGTCCACCTTGGCGTATTCCAGGCCCATCACGCGCGCCACGTCCTTCAGGCAGGCCTTGCTCGCCATCGTCCCGAAGGTGGCAATCTGCGCCACCTTGTCCTCGCCGTACTTGTCCTGCACGTACTGGATAACCTCGATGCGGCGGGCGTCGTTGAAGTCGATGTCGAAATCGGGCATCGAGATACGATCAGGATTCAGGAAGCGCTCGAACAGCAGCTCGAATTCCAGCGGATCGAGGTTGGTGATCCGCATGGCGTAGGCCACCAGCGATCCCGCCCCCGAACCGCGCCCCGGCCCCACGCTGATGCCCTGGTCCTTGGCCCAGTTGATGTAATCGGCCACGATCAGGAAGTAGTCGGGAAAGCCCATGTTGTTGATGACGCTCAGCTCGTACTCGGCGCGGCGCAGCAGCACGAGGGCGTGCGTGTGGTGCGCGCGGCAGGTGGTCTCTTCCTCGCTGCCAGGATCGAGCTGAATGGCCGTGTCGCTGGCCTCCCCTTGGCTGCGCTGCCAGTCGGTGCAGGCGTAATCGGGGAGTGGACCTTCTTCCGCCGCCCGCTCCATCACTTCCAGCGCCGGGTAGAGGGTGTATTTCTCGCCCGCCGCCTTGCCGCGCGCCTCCCACTCGCTGCCCAGGAAGGCGATCAGCGTCAGCAGCGTCGCCTCGTCACAGGTGCGGGCGTCGCAGCCCTCGGTGCGATCCAGTACCCGTTCGCGCTCCCCAACTTCCAGCGCCGCCAGACTCCGCACGGCGTACTCGCGCAGCAGTGCCCCCGTGACGTGGTGCGGGTAGCGCTTGAGGCTCCCGGCATACGTCTGGATACGCAGTTCCTCGGCCATCGTGCGGCCCTCGGGAATGGGCAGCGCGGGCATCTGGTACACGCGCTTCTTTCCCACCGGGAGGTCTACATTGCACAGGTCAGCGATCCGGGCGGTGTTGTCGAAGACTTCCTCGCCCCACTCGGACGGCGGCAGGGCGCGGCGCATCTCGTCCAGATCCTTGACGTAGAACTCGTCGCAGGGGAACTTGAAGCGGTTCTCGTCGGCCAGCGTGGCTTTCGTCTGGATCGCCAGCAGCGTTTCGTGCGCGGTGGCGTCGGACTTCTTGACGTAGTGGCCGTCGTTGGTGGCCACCATGCCGATGCCCAGCTCCTGCGCCCAGGCTTTCAGAATCGGGTTGTTTTTGGCCTGTTCGGGTAGCCCGTGATCCTGAATCTCAATGAAGTAGTTCTCGCCAAAGAGGTCTCTGTACCACAGCATCCGCTGCTTGGCCTCAGCCTCGCGCCCCTGCATCAGCAGTTGCTGCACCTCCGAACCCAGGCAGCCGGAGAAGGCGATGATGCCCTTGTGGTGTTCGGTCAGCAGCTCGTGGTCAATGCGCGGCTTGTAGTAATAGCCCTCAGTGTAGCCCCGGCTGCTCAGGCGGCACAGGTTCTGGTAGCCCTCGAAGTCGCGGGCCAGCAGCGTCAGGTGAAAGATGCCCTTCTCACCGCTGACGCCGGGCTTCTTGTCGCGGCGCGTGCCCATGCCCGGCACCACGTAGGCCTCGTAACCCAGGATCGGCTTGACCTCGGCGGCCTGCGCGTAGTTGTAGAAATGCACTGCGCCGTGCATGTTGCCGTGGTCGGTCATGGCGCAGGCGGCGTCCTGGCCCTCGGGCGTGACCTGCTTGACCCACTTCAGCAAGTCCTTGAGCTTGGCCGCGCCGTCCAGCAGGCTGTATTGCGTGTGCTGGTGCAGGTGCGCGAAGCGTCCGCTGTACTCGGTGGGCGCGCAGCACGAGCCGTCCAGCAGGTGAATGTGGCCTGTGCTGGGCGGTTGGGCTGGATCGGCGGGCGCGGTCATGCTTTAAGGATAGGCCGGGGCGGGAGCGGGTTTCAGTGACGGGGAGGGGTTGACGGTGTTAGCGCGTCAGGTGCTGCCTGACTTCTTCCACAGTCCACATCGGTGAGGCGCGGTGGATCATGCGGTGGCAGTTGGCGCAGACAATCGCCAGCTCGTCCAGGCGGGTTTTTCGTTCGCCAGCCTCGCTCAGCGGAACGATGTGGTGGCACTCTGCAAAGCCCTCGCCCCGTTCCCCATACATAGCCTGAAAGTCGAATCCGCAAGCCTCGCAGGCCAGCTTGCCAGTGGCAGCCAGAACCTGAGCGATCTTCTTTCGCACCGCAGTTCTGTTCCGCTCATGCCGCCTGTGAAGCTGTTCCAAAACGCGGCCTTCATTAAAACCGGCATCCTCCTCGTTGGCGTCGAGAAGGGCGAAGGTCTCTGGCTCCACGCTCACGGCTGATCGGATGGCGGCAGCCAGTTCGTGGACATGTTCCGGCTGATCCCGAAACTCCAGGGCAACCGCCTGAACAATCAAGCTGATGGAAGCAGGCTTGCGTTCCTCTTCATAATCTTTGAGCTGCCTCAGCTTCATTGCTGTCGCTACTGGATTGCGGAAGGCGTCGTCCTGCCATGATTCCCGGTGCCAGGGAAGCCGCTTGAGATAGTCGCTAAGTGCGATCACATCGGGGTTGCGTGCTGAAAGCGTCCTGCGCCCCTGCTGGAAATAAAAGTCGTAGAGCAAAATGACTTCATCACGGTTCCAGGTTGGATTGATAGGCATGTTTCAGCTTATCGCTGCTCAGAACACAGGCAACCATTGCCCCGCGCTATAACTCCCCCCATGCAATACCGCACACTCGGCAAAACCGGCTACGACGTGTCCAGCATCAGCTTCGGGGCCTGGGCCATCGGCGGCACCTGGGGCGAGGTCAGCGAGGCCGACGCGATGGCCGCGCTCCACAAGGCACTTGACCTGGGCATCAATTTCTTCGACACCGCCGACGTGTATGGCGACGGGCGCAGCGAACGCCTGATCGCCCGGCTGCGGCGTGAGCGCCCGGAAGCCTTTTACGTGGCGACCAAAGCCGGACGCCGCCTGGACCCGCACACGGCGGGCGGCTACAACGCGCAAAACCTGCGCGGCTTCATCGAACGCAGCTTGCAGAATCTGGAAACCGAGACCATAGACCTGCTTCAGCTCCACTGCCCGCCGCCGGAGGTCTACGAGCGGGATGAAGTCTTCGGCGTGCTGGACGGCTTTGTGGGAGAAGGGCTGCTGCGGGCCTACGGCGTCAGCGTGGAAACGGTAGACGAGGCGCTGACCGCGATCAAGCATCCCAACGTCTCCACCGTGCAGATCATCTTCAACGCCTTCCGCCTCAAGCCTGCCGAACAGTTCTTTGCGGCGGCGCGGGAAGCGAATGTGGGCATCCTGGCCCGCGTGCCACTGGCAAGCGGTCTGCTGACCGGCAAGATGACCCCCCAGAGCAGCTTCGCCCCGGATGACCACCGCAATTTCAACCGCCACGGCGAGGCGTTCGACAGGGGCGAGACCTTCTCCGGCGTGGACTTTGAGACGGGCCTGCAAGCGGTGGAGGAGTTGCGCCCCCTCGTCCCCGAAGGCATGACCCTGGCCGAGTTCGCCCTGCGCTGGATTCTGATGTTTCCCGAGGTGAGCTGCGCCATACCGGGGGCCAAAAATGCCGCCCAGGCCGAGGCCAATGCCCGCGCCGCCGATCTGCCGCCGCTGAGCGAGGAGGCGATGCGCGGCGTTGCAGCCGTGTATGACCGCCTGATCCGCCCACAGGTTCAGGATTTGTGGTGAGTGGGGCAACGGTGGCAGGCGTGTAACGACGAGGGCTACCGGGCAGGGTCACCCATCCGCATTACACTGGCCGCGCCATGCCCCCCGACGACATCCTGAGCGCCCTGACCCATGCCGGGCTGGGGCCTGTGCTGGACGCCGCCCTGCGCCGCTACCGCCGCACGGGCGAACTGGGCCGCTCGCGCCCGGAGCTGAGTGCAGACGCCTGGGCCGCGCTGTCACGCCTGACCGGACGGCAGGAACGCACGACGCTCGATCTGGCCGTGCTGGACGCCGCGCTGAGGGCCAGCCGCTATGCGGTGTCCTTGCCAGAACTGCTGGACACCCTGAACGGTTCGCCCGTGGTGGTTCGGCGGCAGGCCAGACAGGACTTTGAGACCCAGTGGGCAGAGCTTCTGGCAGGCATAGAGGATGTGCCGTGGCAGACAGCATTGCGGAGGGACGGGGCAGGCGCATTAATGCTTCGGGGAGCGTTGAAAAATGGGACTGCGGATTTGCAGGCCACCCTCCGACTCGTCAGTGACGCGCTGGAGGTCACGCGGGCCGAAACGCTGAGCTATCCGGTGCTGGCCGCCCGCCTGAGCGGCGACGCACACGCGCTGGATGCGGGAACGCTGGCGGGCAACTTACTGCGGGCCGCCCTGAAATCGCTGAACATCCCCGAGCCGGAGCGCGACGGCGTGAGCAGCACCGTTCTGGTTGCCAATCTGCTCGGCCCGGCGTGGCTGAACGCGGCGGCGGGACACTGTCTGGCGCTGCCGTGGCGCGAGATTCAGACCAGCACCTTTCAAGCGCCCGAAGGCATGCTGTGGGCGGTGGAAAACCCCAGCGTGTTCGAGGCACTGCACGCCGCGCACCCACACGCGCCGCTGCTGTGTACCAGTGGGCAACCCAGCGCCGCCGCCTCCGCGCTGCTGTCGCGGCTGCCCGCAGATACCCGCGTTTATCTGAGTTGTGACCTCGATCTGGGCGGGCTGCGAATCGCCTCTTCCCTGCTGCGCCGACATGCGCTGAACTGGCAGCCGTGGCACATGGACGCCGCCGCGCATGCCCTGGCCTGCTCTCGCGGCGCAGCCCCATTGCGCGGCGATCCCGCGCCGTACCGCGCAGAGTTTCCGGGTCTGGTGGAGACGCTGGCTATAAGCGGTGTAGGCGCGCATCAGGAAAACTTGCTGCCGGAACTGCTGGCGGATGTGGGGCGCGGTCTGTCTGGGGTGGAATGAAGGCGTTGCATCTTTCTCAGGTTGGGGCCTGCCCGGTGGCCCCCTCACCCTTCCGGCGCTTCGCGCCACCGTCGATCTCCCACAAGGGCTTGCTGTGCATTGCAAAAATCAGATGCAAGGCCATCAAGTAATCTTTGTTTTTCGGCACGAGAGGCAGGCTTCGCCCGCCACCCCCCTCCCAGCCTCCCCCGCAAGGGGGGAGGAGCAAAAATCCCTCGTCTACGACAACGAATTTTCTATTGCACACCAAGCCTCGCAAGGGGAGAGGGGACAAAGCGACACGCCGCCCTCCATCAACCCTTCTCCCGCTAATCCGCCAGCCCGTATTTACGCCCCTCCTGCGCCGAATGGCCGTCCCAGACGAAGCACAGGCTGCCCACGCTGCTGCCTCTGGCGGTGGCGACGCGGATCAGTTGATAGGTGGCGGCTCCGCTCAGGGCGGGGGACAGATCGATGCGGCGTTCGCTGGTGGCGATCCAGGACAGTTCCAGATCGTCCATGACGCGGTACAGCGCGCCGATGTTGGCGAGGTCCATGCCCGCAAACGCCTCGTCCAGCCCGATCAGGCGCGGCACACGCGGCCCCAGTTGGTCAAAACGCGCGCCCAGGGCGGCAAACAGGAAGGTGTACAGCACGGCGCTGCGTTCGCCGCCGCTGCGCTGGGCGAAGGTGCGGTCCGTGATTTCCTTCTTGCCCGACGGCGTGACCGACAGGAAGGTGAAGTCGATCCACTCGCGGTAGTCCAGCGCCCGCTCCAGCTCCTGCGCGAAGGACAGCATGGAATCCGCGCCCGCGCGGGCCTGGAGGTCACGCACCACCGTTTGCAACTCATCGCGCACGCCTGACCACCACGCCTCATTCTGGTGGCTGGGGTCAATCCGGCCATTGACGCTGCGGGCCAGCGCCTCGGCAGGCTGCCCGGCGGGGGCGCGGGGGCGGCCTTCCAGATCCAGGCGCTCGTCGTGGAAACGCAGTTTGTCCAGCGTGGCACGGATGCCCGCCACCCAGTTGGCAGTCTCACGCTGCTTGGCGTCCAGTTCCTCCACCAGTTCGCGGATCAGCTCGGCGTGGAAGACACGGGCCTCCTCCTCGGTCAGCAGGGCGCGGGCGGCGTCGAGTTCCCCGGCCAGATACGACAGCAGCGCGTCGGACGTGAGGGTCTGGCCGTCGTGCGAGAAGCGGGGGCCTTCGGGGGTAAAGCGCGGGTGGTAGCTGAACGGCGCTTCCAGCAATGGCCGCGCGGCGTCGTACTCCTCGCGCAGCGCGTAGTCGGCGGCCTGCCGGTCTGTTTCGGAGACGTTGAGGGTGAGATCGGCGGGTTCGGGATGGTCTTCCGCGAGGCGCGGGTGGGCGGCGCGGCGTTCGTCCAGCGTGCGGACGGCTTCGGCCAGGGCCAGGGCGGCGGCTTCACTGGCCCCCTGCAAACCGGGCAGGCGTTCGGCGGCCAGGCGTCCGCGTTCCTCGGCAGCGATGCGCTGGCGACTGAGGTTCTGACTGCTGCGCTCCAGCTCGCGCGCCCGGCCCCGCAGCTCGTTCAGGCGGGCGCGCAGTTTGGCGGCGTCGGGGGCGTCGTGCTGGGCGCGCAGTTGCAGCAGCGTGGCCTGGAGGGCGTCGCGGGTGGCCTCGGCGGTCTGGCGTTCGGTTTCCAGCTCAGTCAATTCGGCGGCGTGTTCGAGCAGCTCCTGCGCCAGCGTCTCCAGATCAGCCCCGGCACGTTCCAGCCGTTCGAGCAGATTCCGGGTCTGCGTCCACTGGGCGGCGGCGTCGCGGTAATCGGCCTGCGCGGCGCTCAGGCTGTCGCGCCCAGCGTCGGCGTTCAGGGCCAGCGGCGCGAAGGCCAGTTCCAGCGCCTCGCCTGCCCCAGCGGCGCGGGCCTGGGCCTCGGCCAGTGCAGCCAGCGCCAGCTCCTGCGCCTCGCTGCGGAGGGTCAGGGTGTTCAGGGCCTCGTCACGCCCACGGGCGGCGGTGCGGCGCTGCCCGCTCAGGTCACGCGGGCCGCGCAGGTAATCCAGCTCGCTTTCCAGGGCCGCCAGCGCGGTTTCCAGCATCTCCAGCTCGGCCTGCGCACTGTCCAGGCGGTCTTCCACCAGTTCCAGCCCCTCGGCCAGCAGAGCTAGTTGGCGTTCGCGCTCCCGTTCGCGCGCCACCGCTCCCAGAAAGCGCAGGCCCTCGTCGGACGCGCCGCCCGCCAGTACGCCGTTGTGCCAGTGGCCCAGTGCGTCCAGACCCGCCGAACTGCTGCCCGGCTTCAGGGAGAGGCTGCCCAGAATGTCCAGCACGCCATCCGGGGCGTCCTTTTCTGACTCCAGCACGGCGCGCAGACTGTCTTTCTTGGCTTTTATTGCCGCACCCGCAGACAGCAGCGCGTCGGCCAGATTCGCGCGGCGCAGCACATCCAGCGCCCCCGCGTGCTGCTCGGCAGGCACCACCAGCGCCGTGAGCAGCCCGGAGGCCAGCAATGCGCCTTCCAGCAGACCCAGCTCACCCGCGCCTTTCAGTGGTTTGACCAGACGGTAGAACGGCTGGGCCGCGATCCCCGCGCCGCGCAGTTCGTCCAGCGCACGGGCGCGGGCGGCAGGCAACGGCGGCTCGGCCCCGCTCTGGTTCTGGAGGCGATTCAGGCGGTCTTGCAACTCGCTCTGCTCAGCCTGGAGCGCCCGCACGCGCTCCCGCGACAGCGCGCCGTCCTCACGGGCCATGCCCAGCAGCTCCGTGCCCGCCTCTGCGATGGACGTGAAGGCATCGGCAATTTCCACCGTCGTTTCCAGGGCGGTTCCGTAGGCATCGGTGGCCTCGGGCGGCAACCCCTGACCCGCCCAGTTCAGCGTCTCCGCGCGGGCTGTCAGTTGCGCGCCCGTATCGGTCAGGACGGCTTCCAGCGCGGCAGTTCGGTCTTCGAGGTTCTGACGGGCCAGTGTCGATTGCTCGGCGGCCCGCGCGGCGGCGTCCTGGCGTTCGCTCAGGCGTTCGGTGTCTCGCTCGTAGACCTTGAGGGCGGTTTCGGCGGCGTCCAGGGCAGCGGTGCGGACGGGCAGGCTGTCCTCACCATCCCACCAGGGCCGGGCGGCGATTTCGGTTTCCAGGCCAGCCAGCGCCGCCGTATCGGTTTCGCGGGCGGCGGTGGTTTCGCTCTGGTGGGTGCGGGTGCGTTCCTCTCGCTCGCGCTCGCGGCGAATGCGGCCCCGGTTCTGCTCCAGCGCGGCGCGCACCTCGGCCAGCTTGCGCTCGGTGTTGCCGAGCTGGTTTTCCTGCCCGCTGGCGGCGTCTTCCAGCGCCTCCAGTTCCACGCGCACGGCCCCGGAATCGTGGATCAGCGCGGCTTCCTGCCCGGCCAGTTCGGTCAGGAGGGTTGCCTGGGTGGCCGCCTCGGCACGCGTTGCCTCCAGTTCGGTCTTTGCGATGTCTGCCCGCACAGCGCTGTCATGGCGGCGTTTCCAGGCCAGGCGCGCGGCAGTCAGGGCGGCGTGAAAGTTGGCGGTGGCGACGCGGCGCGCGGCCTCGGTCTGGGTGTCCAGCAGGCGCAGGCGTTCGGAGTGGCGGTCCAACCTCTCGATGCCGTCGGCCAGCTTGCCGGTCACGCCCGCCGACAGCGAGGGCAATGAGCGGCGCAGCAATTCGGCGATCTGGGCGGGGCGGACCTCGCGGCCCAGTTTGCTGCCGCGCACGGTCAGCAACAGATCCAGGGTGTCCTGAAAATCGCGCTCCCCGGCCCCGTAAATGCGGCGGCGCACCACGCCCGCGTACTCGCCCTGCCCGGAGGCGAACTCGCCCGGCTGCGGCTCCAGGCGCGTGACCCGTTCGCGCAACACCCGCTCGGTCAGCGGCTGGCCCGCGTCCACCAGATCGAGGCTGACGCCGTCTTCCTCCTGTCCAGTTCCCACCCGGCCCGGCACCCAGAAGCCCCATTTGCCGATGTTGGTGCTGCCCTCGCTGGCCGACAGCCCCAGGCCGATGGTCTGGTATTCCCCCTCCGGCGTGCGGAATTCCAGCGCCAGATACGAGCGCCGCCCGCGCTCCTGGAATCCGGCGTCGGGGCCGCCCAGCAGGTAATAGCGCAGATGCCGCCGCTGCCCGCCGAAGGGGTCTAGGCGAGCGGGCGCGCTGTCGCCGTCCAGCAGCAGCGTGATGGCCGCTGTGAGCGCCGTGGACTTGCCCGAACCGTTGTGGCCGGTTAAAAACAGCCGTCCCGCCACGAAATGAAACACCTGCACCGGATACAGCCAGTAATTGACCAGGATCAGCCGGGTGGGCAGCAGCCCGCGCGCCGGGCGCGTCAGCAGGCCCTGAACGTCCTGGGCGGTAAAGAGGGTCATTGGGGTTGAGTTTAACGGGTGTTGGGGGGGGATGGGTCAAACCGCCAAACCGTCGAACAGTCTAACCGCGCAGAACGTGGGGATATTTGGTGCAGGAAGGCAGCGGGGCATGCTGGTTAGGTTGAGATTGCCGGGTGGCCCCCTCACCCTTCCGGCGCTTTGCGCCTCCCTCCGTCTCCCACGAGAGGAGAGGGGGAAAAGCCCGTGTTCAAGATTTGATTTGGCTTGGTCTGGACGCTCTCAGATCACGAATTCAACGCCGCCGCCACACTCCGGGCCACCGCATAAGCCAGATCGACAGGCACGGCATTGCCAAGTTGCCGCATGGCCTCACCCCACGCGCCACTCAGGACATAATCGTCGGGAAAGGTTTGAAGCCGCGCCGACTCGCGCACACTGAAGTACCGCACCGAACCGTCTGGCCTGACCAGCATGTTCTCGCCGCCGGGAACGCCGTGATCCCCGGCCTTGAGGGTCTTGCTGGGCGCATCCAGCGGGCTGCCAGTGTGTCCGGGATAGCTTCTGGCCCCGGCGATGAAGTGGTGGTTGGCAAAATGATGATCCGGCTGCGTTTCGGGATCGGGCAAATCTGCCAGTGCGTCCCGGACGGTTCGCCAGGGCGCAAGTGGCGAGGCGAACAGGGATGGGGCGGGCCTTTTGCCCGACTGACTGGGCGGCTGCGGTAGACCGTGCCGTTCCCAGTACGCGCCGCCTGCCTGAGCCTCCAGCAGCCGCGCCCGCGAATGCGTCGGCATGGGGAAATGCCAGTGAGCTGCAACATCACTGCGAAAGCCCACGAAGAACACCCGCTCGCGCTTCTGCGGCACACCGTAATCTGCGGCCTGCAAGACCTCGGCCACTACGCGGTAGCTCAGGCCGCCGCGTTCACCGCTCAGGTGATGCCCCTCCAGGCGGGCCAGATGCGCCGTCCAGTCCTGCCCAGCCCTGACAGTCAAATCGGGATACTGAAGCTGCAATTTCAGGTACTCGAAATAATTGCGGAAGGTGGCCCGCGTCAGCCCTTTAACGTTCTCCAGCACAAAGGCGCGCGGGCGGATTTCACGCACGGCCCGCACCGCCTCGGGAAAGAGGTTGCGGCTGTCCCCGTGACTGGCGTGCTTGCCCCCGATGCTGAACGGCTGGCAGGGCGGCCCGCCAGAGACCAGATCAACGCCCTCAAAAGCGCTGAAATCGATATCCCGCACATCAGTTTCCACAATCGGCCAGCCGCGCAGCAGCTCGGAGCCGCGCGCCTGGTTCTTGCGCAGTGACTTGCAGGCATCCCGGTTCCACTCGGCCACCAGACGCGGATGAAACCCGGCGCGGGCCACCCCCTGCGCCAGCCCGCCCGCCCCCGCGAACAGCTCCACCGAACTGAGTTGGGCCGTCATGGTGAATAGCCTAGCACAAAAAGACTAACGCTACCGTTAATAATTTTGAGGCCGCCCCCGAACGGGTTTCTCGGCCTGCTCGAATGCCTCCACACTTTCAATGCTGAACAGGTGGGCGCGCAGGCCCGTCCTGAGCGGCAGCAAGCGCCCCTGCCCCACCAGTTGCCGCACGCGCGAGGGTTTGACGCCCAACCTGAACGCGACTTGCTCAGTGGTCAGGAAATTATGTTCTTCAGTCATCCAGATCAACCGGCAATGACAGGCGCAACTCCCGCTGGAGGCGGTCAAGGTCATACGGCGCAAGACTTTCCATGCGGGTGGCCCAGGTCCGACCAGGATGCAATTGATCCCAGATGGAGCGGGCCTGCGCGTAACGGCCCTTGCCAGGATCGTGGTTGCCAAACCCGGAAATCTGAGCGTTCCAGATGGGCCGCAGCCGCTTGATCATCACCGCCTCGGCCCATTGCACCAGGGCGTCGGCCATTGGAATCACGCGCACCTCGAAGTCGGCAATGTTCAGCGTGTCGTGTGCCCTGCGGATGTTGCCCGCATGTTCGCCCAGCCGTTTGAACAGGCTGTTGCTCTGCGGCCCGCGAGTCCCCACCGACAGAACGCGCTCTGCCAGATCAAGGCTCATTTCCTCCGGCTCGCCCTGATCCCCTTCAGAGGACGGCAGCGCCGCCCCGCGCCTGCCCCCGGTGCGGCTGCCGGAGCTGACCGCCTTGCCCACGTAGATAGGCTTGACCGCCTCGCCACGGTTCACCTCGGCCAAGTCGGCATACAGCGGAAAATCACCCCTGTAATACAGGACATACACGCCGAAATGCCGCGAGAGTTCGGCCTTGTACGGGTCTGCGGCAGGGGCGCGCGGGTTGATCGCCGTCAGCGGAAAGCTCTGCTGCTGGCGAAAGAACGTGATGAGATTACGCTCGATCTCGGCGGGGATCTCGAAAGTGGGGAACACGTCTGACGATACAGCCATAGAGTCTCAGCCCTTCCGCCGTCCCCGCCGCGCCGGGGTCAACAGCGTGCGGCCCTCGTCCTCGTACCCGGCGTCGAAGCGGGCCAGGTGGGGTTCCAGGGTCAGGCTGCCCTCGTCCATGCGCGCCACACTGCCCCACTCGCGCCACAGTTGCAGGACGCCGGACAGCAGCTTCTCGCCGCCCTGCTTGCCCTGTTCGCCCCAGCGGGAGCGATATTCATCGCGCACGCCGTCCAGCAGGGTGTACAGGCGGGTCTGCGAGAGGGTCAATCGGCCCTGGGCGTCGGGCGTGAGCTTCCCAGCCTCCACCTCGGCGCGGACGGCGCGCAGGAGCAGCAGGGCGGCGGCTCCCGGCACGCTGCGGCCCGGTGCCCAGCGCGCGGCCAGCCCGTGCGTGACGCCCTCGCGCAGCAGCAGGGCGTAGGGGCCGTGAACGTCCAGCGTCCAGCCCAGGGTGCGCTCGACTTCGGCCAGTTCCGGCACCGTTTCGGCTTCTGCCAACACGGCGAAGGCTCCTTCGTCCTGCGCCCGCGTCAGGGCCGGGCCGCACAGCAGGGCGCGCACGGCCCGCTGCGCCGGGGTCACGGGCAGCGGCGGCGGCAGGCTGATCAGGTACGGCGCGGCGGGGGTGAATTCCAGCAGCGCGCCGCCGTCGGGCAAACCCTCGTCCGCGCCGCCTTCCCAGCGCGAGGCGTCCTCGTCCAGCACGCGCAACGCGCCCACCTCGGCCAGCGTGCGGATGGCCTGGAGGAGGGCGCGGCGGTCTGCCAGCACGCTGAAATCCAGATCACCCGCGCCCGGATTGGCCGCGATGGCGGCGGCCAGTTCCGAGAGGCTGAACTGCGCCACCTCGCCCAGCCGCACGCCCAGGTATTCGTGATACCACAGCGTCCAGACCACCAGCGCGGCGGCGCGCGGGGATTTCAGACCGTCCCAGGCACGTCCGCCCTCGGGAAAGGGGGGCGGCAGCACCAGCCTCAGCACGCCGGGGCCAATTTGCACGGTCAGCGCGGCGGTGCGGGCAAAGAAGGCCCGCAATTCGGTGCGCCAGGCGTAGGTTTCGCGGAAGCCGTCCATGCCCTCGGTGAGCAGCGGCGTGCCCAGCAGCGTGCGGGCGGCCTGGGTCAGCGCGGTGGGCACACTCTGGATGGATGCTTCGGGAGCGGACAGGTAAGAAGCGGTCACCGCACCCCCTCCGACTGGCCCAGCAGCTCCAGCGCCGCGCCGCGCTCGATCCACAGCGTTCCGTCCGGCACGCGCAGCAGAGCGGGGGAAGAGGTCAGCGATACGCGCACCTGATGGCCCTGCGGCCCCGGCGTCAGGCCCGCGCCGCCCTCAGCTCCGTTTTCTGGGTCATGGGCGGCATGAAGGCCCGCCGAGAGCCACGCCAGCACTTCGGGCAGCATGGCAGCGTCGGGGAGGATCAGGCCGTCCAGATCCAGTTGCCCGTCCTCGAACAATTCCAGCAATAGCCTCTGGCGGCGGCGTTCGGCTTGCAGGGCGTCCCTCGCGGCGCGTTTGGCCTCGCGGCTGACCTCACCGACATCCGCGCTGAAGCGTTCGGCCACCTTGCCCTTTTGCACCGCAGACAGCAGCACCGACTCGGTGGGCGTGGCCCAGGCATCGTAGACGACCTGTGCGGGAGGAACGCCAGGGGCGTGCAGCGGCGCGGACAACCCCAGCGCGTGCGCCAGTTCCTCGCGCGCCGTGGAGGCGTCGGGCAGGTCAACCAGGTGGGCGGCCAGTTCCGCCAGCACCCCGGCGCGGCCCAGGCCCAGTTCGCGGGTGCGGTGAACCGCGTCCACGAAGGCCAGCACCCGCGACACCGCCCCGCGCAGGGCCACCACGCCGTATTCCAGGCCGTCGCCCTGTTCGGCGCGGCGCGAGAACCAGCCCAGCAGGCCGTCCCACTCGCGCACTGTTATACGCTCGGCCCCTTCCGCGTCCAGCACGCCCGCGCCGCGTGTCAGGCGGCCCGCGCGCACCCCGGCCACTGTATTCAGCAAACGTGAACGGAGATCAGGCGACAGCTCCTGCAAGCCTGCGCGCAGGCGGCGGCCCGGCCCGGCCAGCTCGGCGGCCAATCGCTCCACATACGAGCGCACCGCGTCCTTGAATTCCAGAAAATCGTCCAGGGCTTCCAGGCTCAGCTTGCGCTCCAGGTTCAGGGCCAGCAGCCGCACGTCGCCCGAAAGCGCCACGAAATCGCGCACGAGGTTGGCCCAGCTCGCCTCCAGCTCGTCGGGGTGCAGCTCCGGGGCGCTCAGCAATTCGGCCAGATGCGCCCACTGCCGCTCCATGCCGCTGACGATCCCGGCCCCCACCGCCACGGTTTCCTCGGCGGCGTCCAGACCCGCGTCCAGAAAGCCCTCAATGGCCAGGCCGCGCGCCGTGGCGTAATACAGGTCACGCTTGCGGGCGTACTCGGCCAGCGAACCCACCCGGCGGGTGTCGCGCCGCCGCCCCAGGTTGCCCCAGGCCACCAAGGCGTCCAGATCGAGCAGCAGCGCTTCTGGGGTCAGGTCAAGGTCTGAATCCTCGATTCCCGCCAGCACCTCGTCGGGCGGCAGGGTGTGCTGCTGCTTCAGGTGCGCCTCGTAGAACAGCCGCATCAGCGCGCGGTACGTGGGGGCCGAGGGCGCGGTCAGGTACGCGAATTCACGCAGGGCAGACAGCATCGGGGAGGAGTATAGCGGCAGACGGAGAAACGGATTCTCGATTGGCCCGCTCTCCATGCGTTTTACACTCAGCCATGACTGACCCGCCCCCCACCATCCGCCCCGCCGTCCCCGCCGACGCCCCGGCCATCGCCCGCATTCACGTCACCAGTTGGCGAGAAACCTACGCGGGCCTGATGCCTGACGAGTTTTTAGAGCGCATGACGAGTGAGGAAGCGCGTCAGCAGCGCGAGGCAAACTGGGAACGCACCATCTCGCGAAAGTCAGAAACGGTGCTGGTGGCTGAGCAGGACGGGGAGGTGGTGGCCTTCGCCTCGGCTGGCCCGGCCCGCGATCATCCCGGTTTTGAGATGGAATTGATGACGCTGTACGCGCTGAAGTCAGCGCATGGGCACGGGCTGGGAAGGGCGCTGTTCGGGGAGATAGTGCGGACGCTGAAGGCAGACGGTTTCCACAATCTGGCCCTGTGGGTGCTGGATGCCAACCCCACGCGGCAGTGGTACTTGCGCCAGGGCGGACGCGAGGCGGGCGAGAAGACCGAGGGGGAACTGCGCGAGGTCCGAATCGTCTGGGACACCCTGCCGGGCTGACGCCGCAGCCTGATCGCTGCCAACCGCGCGCCCCGCCGATGTGTCAACATCATTGCCCAGTCTGCCCATGACCGATCCCTCCCTCCTCCAGCCCCCCTCCCCCAGCGTGATTGCCCTGATCGGCGCACCTGCTGCGGGCAAAAGCACCTTCGCGGCGCAGCATTTTCAGCCCGCAGAAGTGCTGTCGGGCGACTTTTCGCCGGAGCTGGAGCGCCGACTTTCACGCGGCGAACTGAGCGTGATAGACGCCCCCCTGACCCGCCCCGACGAACGGCGGCGCGTGCTGGAGGCGTCGCGCGCCCACGATCTGCCCGCCGTCGCCATCGTTCTTGATCTGCCCAGGCAGGTGCTGGAGGAACGGGCCACGCGTCTGGGACTGGACCCCGCCACCATCCTCCCCGAGTTTGCCGAACTGCGGCGCACGCTGGGCGGCTTGCAGAAAGAGGGCTTTCGCCAGGTGTGCGTCCTGCGCTCGGTGGCCGAGATCGACGCCGCACAGATCAGACGCGTGCCGCTGCCGCCGGATCGGCGCGATTTGCCCGGCCCCTTCGATTTCATCGGTGACGTCCACGGCTGCCTGCCCGAACTGCTGGAGTTGCTGGCGAAACTCGGCTACAGCCTCAGCGGTTCAGAGGTCACGCCGCCAGCGGGCCGCACCGCCGTCTTTCTGGGCGACCTGACGGACCGGGGGCCAGACAGCGCGGGCGTGCTGCGTCTGGTCATGGGCATGGCGGCGTCAGGCGCGGCGCTGTGCGTGCCGGGCAACCACGACGAGAAACTGGCCCGCGCGCTGGACGGCAAGGCGGTCAGGGCCATGCACGGCCTGGACGGCACGCTGGCGCAGATGGACGCGGCGGGCGCAGCGTTCAGGGCACAGGCCCGCGCCTTTATCGGCAGCCTGCCCAGCCATCTGGTGCTGGACGGCGGGCGGGTGGTGGCAGCCCACGCCGGACTGCCTGGGAAGTATCAGGGGCGGATAGCCAGCCGGGTCCGCAGTTTCGCGCTGTACGGCGATGTGGACGGCAGCCGCGATGAACTGGGTCTGCCCATTCGCCGTGACTGGGCTGCCGAATATAACGGGCAGGCCATCGTGGTGTACGGTCACACGCCCGTCGCCGCGCCCGTCTGGATTAACCGCACGGTGGACATTGACACGGGCTGTGCGTTCGGCAACGCGCTCACGGCGCTGCGCTATCCCGAACTGGAATTCGTCAGCGTCCCTGCCCGCCAGATTTACACGCCGCCGCCCCGCCCTCTGCCCTTGCTGGGGCCGGGGACTGGGACGCCGGAGTTGAGTTAAATCACCCCTGGCACGAATCGCTTGGTCCGCTTGCAATAGGCCGCGTAGTCGGGAAAGCGCACCAGCAGCGCCTTTTCCTCACGGGCAGATTTGAAATGGAACAGCGCAGCGAGGGCGGCAGTCCAGCCCAGCGCCCCCCAACTGCCCCGCAAAATGCCCCAGCCCAGGCCCAGCGCCAGCAACCCGCTGTAAATCGGATGGCGGACATGGGCGTACAGCCCCGTCGTCACCAGTTGCGCCGTGTCCAGCGGCTCCGGCAGGGGGCTGAGGTTGCGGCCCAGACCACGCCCGCCACCCGCGACGACTGCGCCGCCCAGAGCCATCAGGGTCAGCCCAGCCACCTTCTGAACGACGCCAACGCTTTTACGCTTCCGTCCACCCAGCGCCACCAGCACGATCAGCACGAATTGCGCGGCCACCAGATCGCCGCCGCGCTGGCGAAAGTTCTGGAGGCGGGTGGGTGGGGTCATACGCGAATCCTACCCCGCCGTCACCACGCCGTCGCGCACGCTCAGGCGGTAGTTCGCCAGCGCTGCCACCTCCAGATCGTGGGTGATGAGGACCACGCGGCGGCCCTCGGCAGCGGCCCTGGTCAGCAGGGACAGCACCAGTTCTCCGGTCTTGCTGTCCAGATTGCCCGTCGGCTCGTCGGCCAGCAGGATGCCGGGATCGCGGGCCAGGGCGCGGGCAATCGCCACACGCTGCGCCTCGCCGCCCGAAAGCTGGTTGGGCAGGTGTCCGGCGCGGTTTTCCAGGCCCACCAGGGCCAGCAATTCCCGCGCCCGCGCCCGACGTTCTTTCGGTGGCAACCCCGCCAGCGTCAGCGGAAACTCCACATTCTCCTGCGCGCTCAGAATGCTGACCAGATTGTGGTTCTGGAACACGAAGCCGTAGTGCGCCAGCCGGAAGTCGGCCCGCGCGGGTTCGGAGAGGGTGGTCAGGTTCACGTCGCCCACCGCCACATGCCCGGTGCTGGGCGAATCAAATCCGGCCAGGAGGTTCAGCAGGGTGCTTTTGCCGCTGCCAGATGGCCCCACCACTGCCGTCATGCCCGGCGGAAAGGTGTGCGTGAAGGGGGCCAGAGCCTGCACCTGCCCCTCGCCGCTGGGATAGACGCGCGACAGGTTTGCAACGTGCAGGGGCGGCGTACTGGTGGCCTGAGCCTCGGCTTTTTCCCTCGTTGCGACAGTCATCAGACCCTCCCCAGCGCTTCGGTGATGTTCAACTTACTGGCGGTGCGCGCGGGCAGCAGACCCGACACCAGCCCCAGGAACAGACTGATGCCCAGCGCCAGCAGCACCAGCCGGGGCGTCAGCGCGGCGGCGTCAATTCCGGCCAGTTGCTGGGTGTACAGGTTGACGCCCCAGATGCCCACCAGCCCCACGATCACGCCGCCCACGCCGCCCACCAGCGACAGCAGCAGCGATTCGCTCAGCACCAGCGCCCGCACGAAGCCGGGCCGCGCCCCGATGGCCCGCAGCGTGCCAAATTCGCGGGTGCGCTCAAACACGCCCATCATCACCGTATTCGCCACCGCCAGCCCGCCCACGATCAGCGAGATCAGCGAGATGCCGAAGCGCACCGCGTCACTGATCTTCAGCGCCCGCTCCACGAAGCTCAGGAAGTCCGACTGGGTAGAGGCTTCCAGGTCCAGTTTCTTGGACAGCGCCGTGGCCACCTCACGCGCCTGTCGGGGGTTGTCCAGCTTGACGGCCACCAGCGAGACGCGGCCCTCTGCACCCTCCGACTTTTGCAGGGTGTTCAGCGGCAGGAAAATAAAGTTGTCCACCAGCCCGGATTCGGGGGCCAGCACGCCCACCACCTTGGCCTGATTGCGGCGGTTGAGGTTGAGGGTGCTGCCCACCTTGAGATTCAGGTTCTGCGCCGCCTTCGCGCCTGCAATCGCCACCCCCTTGCCCTCGTCGGCGGCAGTGAAGGCGCGGCCCTGCGCTTCCGATGAATTGGGAAACACCGCCCCGATGCCCTGCGCGGCGGGCAGGCCATACAGCACGACGCTCTGCGACACGTCCAGGCTGCCGCGAATGGTCATCACCACCGGGGTCACCGTTTTAATTCCCAGTTCGGGGGCCAGTGCCTGGATGTCGGTCACGGCCTTGTCGGGCAGGTTGGGCTGCGGCGCAAAGCCCTGCGTGAAGCCGCTCAGGCTGACCTGAATATCCGGGCCGATGCCGCCCAGTTGCTCCACAAACACCTTGCGGATGCCCTCGCCCAGCGACAGGAAAATGACCATGCTCGCCACCGCCACCGTGATCCCCAGCGCGGTCAGGCCCGTCCGCACCCGCCGCCGCGTCAGCCCGCGCCAGGCCAGTCCCCACAAATCCGTCCATTTCATTGCCCTCAAGGTACGCCCCAGGGGCCGGGGCAGATGGTACGCAGTGCGGAGGTGTGGGGAAAGGGGGATTGGGGGGCAGGGGCGGGTGGTTGCGGTTTAACCCCTCTCCTGCGGAGCTGTACCAGCCAGTCAGCTTCGCTGCCAGCTCCCCTCAAGGGGAGCCAAGAGGGGCAATTAACCTTGCCACGCAGAAATCTCCTTGCCTCCCCTTGAGGGGAGGTGCCCCGAAGGGGCGGAGGGGTTAAACCGCAAGCTGCCAACCCAAAACCCCCTCTCATCCCCCCCCGCTACCCTTCCCCCATGTTTCGGCACACTCTCCTTCTCTCCTTACTTATCGCTGCCCAGGCCGGGGCACAGACCCTTCTCCCGCTGGATTCACGGCCCGCGACACGGGTGCTACCTGCCCTGATCGCGGGCCTCGGCGGCGGCACACCCCACGTTCCGCCCGCCGTGCTGCTGGGCAACGCTGGACAGGAGGCCAACCCGGCGCTGCTGGCCGCGTGGCTCAGCACCCAGCCCACGGACGGACCGCTGATCGCCTCACTGGACGCGCTGGCCTACGGCGGGCTGGTGCAGTCGCGCAAGAGTCCGCTGACGGCGGCGCAGGCGCTGACCCGGCTGGAGCCTCTGCGCGAGTGGCACAAGCGGACCGGGCAGCCCATCCTCGCCTTCATCACCCTGCCGCGCGAGCCGGACGCCACGGACCGCGCGCGCAATCTGGACGTGGCGCGGACCATGCTGGACTGGGCGGCGGCGGGAGACTTTGCCCAGTTGGACATCACCTGGGACGACGCCCTGCCCGGCAGCCCGGCCCCGGCGGAAGGTGCGGCGCTGGCAAAAGCGGCGGCAGACAGGGGCCTAGCGAACGTGCGCGTCTACCCTGGCGCGGACGAGGTGCTGTCCATGCTGGTGGCCCGCGCACTGGCCCCCCAGAAAAAGACCGTGCGGGTGGAATACAGCGACCCGAAAGCGGCGCAGGCGGTCATCAAGTACGAGGGCATTCCACTCACGCAGAGCGCGGCCAACCACGCGGCGGGCAGCGGCTTCACGGTCACGGAAGAGGCGAACGCCGATCTGACCCTCTACGTGTTCAATGGCGGCGATCCACGCAAATCTGCCCTGCGAATCAGCGCGTTGCTGCGGCGCGGGCCGGTGGCGGTGGCGGACGTGGAAAAGGTCAACCTAGGCAACTCGCGGCTGTGGGCCGATCTGACCACCCTGCGCCAGCACGCCAACCTGCGCGCCCTGGCCGCCTGGGGAACGCCGGGCAACAACCTCGGCTCGGCGCTGGCCCACGCCAAGCTGGCCCTCAACAATCCCGATCCGCTGCGCCAAGACGCCCTGCTGGCCCGCGAGTACGCCAATGACGTGATCTACAGCACCGAACTGCGCGCCGCACTTCGCAAGGCCGTGCCGGAAAAGGAGCTGGACACACCGCAGGGACAGGCCGAACTGCTGAGGCTGGCGCAGTCCTACTTTCCGCTGCGAATCGGCAACGAATATGTGCTGGAGGACGCCGCCCTGCCCTGGGGCCGCTCCTTCGAGTGGGATTTTGATTTGCAGGCCCGCTGAGAATCTAGCCCCAGTCGGCGGGACTGCTCAATTACGGGCCGCTCAATCGCGTGGCCCCAGCAGGGCAGCCGGGCCAGCCCGCAGCAATTCCAGGGTATCGGCCAGTTCCAGGGGCCGGGCGAACAGGTAGCCCTGGCCCCAGCGGCAGCCCATGCGGATCAGGTGGTCGCGCTGCGTGGCCGTCTCGATGCCCTCGGCGATCACGTCCACATCCAGGGTGCGGGCCAGCAGCAGCACGGTCTGCACCAGCTTGGCGCTGACCAGATCCTCGCCCAGGCGGGCGATGAAGGCCCGGTCCACCTTCAGGGCGTCCACCGGAAAGCGGTGCAGGAACGCCAGACTGGAATGCCCGGTCCCGAAATCGTCGATGTGGATTCGGACACCCAGGTCGCGCAACTCGGTCAGGGTACGGGCGGCCTCGTCGATATCCAGGATCAGGGCGCTCTCGGTGACCTCCAGGTGCAGCCGCGCGGCGGGAAAGCCCGTATCGTCCAGAATCCGGCGCACCGTCTGCGCGAGGCCGGGGCGCAGGAACTGCCGGGTAGACACGTTGACCTGTAGCGACGGGAGCTGGGAGGCAACCGCGCCAGCCGGATCAGAGCAGGCCGACTGGAAAGTGCGGCAGGCAGCCTCCAGAACGAAGGCCCCCAGCTCGGAGATGATCTCCAGTTCCTCGGCCAGCGGCACAAATTCGTTTGGCGGGACCGCTCCGAGTTGCGGATGCTGCCAGCGCAGCAGGGCCTCGTAGCCGCCGATCCGGCCCGTCTGGATGTCCACGATGGGCTGATAGACCAGCCGCATCTGGCCGCGCCGCGCCGCCTGCGCCAGATCCGCCTCAAGCTGAAGCTGGCGCAGGGCGGCGGTGTGCATCTCGGGCCGGAAGGTCACCACCGGGCGGGACGGGTCACGCTTGGCACGGTACATGCTCAGGTCGGCGTCGCGCAGGATGTCGGCGGGCGAGCCGTGGTGCAGCTCACCCGGCGCGACGCCGATGCTGACGCTGACCCCCACAGAGCGGCCCTGGACCGTGAACGGCGCGATCAGGCGGGCCTGAAGGCGCGCGGCGGCGTTCTCCACCGGTCTCAGGTCACCCGGCGGCAGCCCGCACATCAGCACGGCGAACTCGTCGCCGCCCAGCCGGGCCACCAGCGCGCCGTCCATGCAGGCTTTCAGGCGCTCGGAAAACGCCTGGAGCAACTGGTCCCCGGCGGTGTGGCCCAGGCTGTCGTTGATCACCTTAAACCGGTCCATATCCAGGTACAGCACCGCGTAATCTGGCCGTCCGGTCTGCTGGGCCAGCGCCATCTGCTCCTCCAGGGCGCTGTACAGGCGGTCGCGGTTGAACAGCCGGGTCAGCGAGTCGTGGGAGGCGGCCCACAGCAGCCGCGCCTCGGCTTCCTGCCGCGCCGTGACATCCCGCGACGAGGACAGGAACTGGTACGGCACAGACGGACCCGCCCGCCCCTCCCGCTCCAACTCCTCCGACTCGATGCGGCTGATGCTGGCCTCCAGGGTCAGGTAATGGCCCTTCTGGTGGCGCAGTCTGATCAGGATGGTCTGGCCCGGATGCTGGCCCAGTTCATGCAGGCGGCCCCGGTCTTCCGGGTGCATCAGGGCTTCGGGAGAAGTGCCGATCAGTTCGGCTGGCAGGTAGCCCAGCAGTCCGTGGACACTGGGGCTGACATAAATGAAGTTGCCGCCGGGCCGGTGCAGACAGACCAGATCGTTGGTGTACTCGGCCAGCAGGCGGTACTGGGCCTCGCGTTCCCTGACCTGCGCGTGCAGCCACGAGCGTTCCAGCACCTGTTGCAGGTAGCCGCCCACCGAGCCGATGATCTGGGCGTCCCACTGCCCGAGCGGCTCGGCGCTGCCGAAGGTCTCGACGTTCAGGACGCCGATCACCTGCTGGCCACGCAGCAGCGGCACGCACACCTCCGAGGTAATACCGGGCAGGGCCAGCAGCGCGTCCGGGTCCCGGCTGAGGTCCGGGATCCACTGGGTCTCGCCGCTGCGGCAGGTCCGGCCCATCACGCCCCGGCCCAGCGGCAGGCGCTCAATTACCTCGGCGTACCCCACCTGATCCTGCATGGCCAGCACGTCCCCGTCCAGCAGGTACACGCTGACATGCGAGTACCCGAAGGTCTCACGCAACCCACGGGTCACCGCCCGGACGCTCTGGGCGGTGTCCAGTCCTGTGCCGAACGAGGTCCGCAGGCGGTGCAGCAGGTCCAGCGCCCGGCGCTGCCGCTCGGTGTCGGCATGCAGCCGCCCGCGCTCCAGGGCCTGCCCCAGCCAGGTGCCCAGCGTCGCCAGCGGGCGCAGGTCCTGCATGCCCAGATGCCGGGACTCGCATTCCACGTCCAGCACGCCCACCACGCGTGTGCCGTCCAGCAGCGGCACGCAGATCTCGCTGATCACTCCCGGCAGCATGGAGATGTAATCGGGGTCCTGAGTCACGTCCGGGACCAGCGCGGGCTGACCACTGCGGGCGACCCGGCCCGCCACGCCCGTATCAACCGGGTGTCGGGTGTCCCACTGGCCCTGCCCGGCGCTCTCGCGCAGGACCAGCACGCCCCCCCCCAGCACGCCCCCCTCCAGCATGCCGATGGCCACATGCTCGACCTCCATCAGCTCGTGAACGGCCCGCGTGACCTGCTCGAACAGCTCCTGCTGGCTGCCCGAGTGCGCCACCGCCCGCCACGCCCGCTCCAGCAACTCCACCTCGCACTGCGCGGCGTTCAGGGCGCGGTTCAGGTCCAGTCGGTGCAGCGCTGCGGCCAGCAGCCCGGCCTGGGCCTGCGCCAGTGCCAACAGTGGCGCGGGCGGCAGCGCGTCCACCGATTGGACCGCAGCCCCGTCCACGGGTTCGAGGTCCAGATGTAGCGCCCCGCGCACCACCCCGCCCACCTCGACAGGGACGGACAGGGAGAGCGAAGGCTGGGAAGTCACTGCGCCGCTCAGCACCTGCACGGCGTCCGGTGCCAGCAGCGCCGCGTAGAGACTGGAGGCGTCGAACAGGCGCTCAGGCTGCGGCAGGTGCGCCAGCAGTTCGGCAGCGCGGCGGCACAGGGCCAGCGACGTGGCCGTAATGGGCACCGGGGCAACTTGAGCGCCAGCCTGGGGAGATACAGGGCCAGCCTGGGCCATCAGCGCGAAGGTGCCGCTCTCGCCAGTCAGGAACAGCCGCGCCGCCACCACCGATTCCAGCTCCAGCATTCCCGCCAGCGGCCCCAGCAGGATGTCCGGCGCGGACCCGGCCCCCGGTCCCGTCATAGTGACGGCAATATCCGTCTCTTGTCGTCGGGGAGGAAAGATCGGCGGGTGAGGATGCATGAGAATCTTCATGTATGGTAGCGCACCGCTCTTTCTGAACAATCACCGCCTTCCAAGTAATCAATGCGGTGCGGGCAGGAAAGACTCAGGACGCGTGTCAGGAATCCACTGCTAGCGCCCGCGCGTCGGCACTTTTTTCTCCACGCTCAGCAGCAGTGCCGCGCCGATCACCAGCGCCGCGCCCAGCAGGGCCAGGGCCGCCAGACGTTCGCCGAACAACAGCGCCGCCAGCCCTGCCGCCACCACCGGCTCCACGCTGGCGATCACGCTGGCGCGGGTGGCGTTCAGGCGGCGCAGGCCCGCGCTGTACAGCAGGTACGCCAGATAGGTGGACAGTACCGCGATGCCCGCCAGCCCGCCCCACGCGGAAGCTGACTTGGCCGCGAATCCCGCCGGGGCCACGAAGGGCAGCAGCCCCAGCGCCCCCACCGGCAGCGCCACCCCCAGCAGCGCCGGGGTGCTGTAGCGGTGAAAAAATGCCTTGCCGTACAGGTAGTACAGGCTGTAGGTAAAGCCTGCCGTCAGCCCGAAAGCCAGCGCGGGGACCGTGACATTCACGCCCTGCCCACCGCCCAGGCTGATCAGGGTGATGCCCAGCAGCGTTCCAGCAATCGCCAGCCACTCGCGCCCGCCGGGTTTCTCCTTCAAAAAGGCCCAGCCCAGCAGCGCCACGAAGGCCGGGGCGGTGTACAGCAGCACGGAAGCCAGGCTGGCCCCGCCCGCCCTGACCGCCAACTGATACGTGCCGTAAAAGATGCTGACCCCAGCAATCCCGAAAGCCGCCGTGATGCACAGGTCACGCCCACGCGGCAGGCGGCTGCGCGTCAGCAGGGCGTGCAGGGCGTACAGCGCCCCGCCCAGCAGCGCCCGCCAGAAGGCCACTTCCAGCGGGGCCACCCCCTCCGCCTGCACGCCCTTGCCGAAGATGCCCAGCAGGCCCCACAGGCACGCGGCGGCCAGAATCAGCAGCGGCGCGGGAACAGCCGGGCGGGCCGGGAGTGCAGTCTCCGCACTCATGGACGGGTCACCTGCGCCGCCAGATCGCCACCGTGGCGGCTACGGTGGCCAGCAGGGCCAGCCCACCCAGCACCGCCAGGATCAGGCTGGCGCGGTCCCGCGTGTCGCCCACCGGGGCCAGGGTGCCGTCGGTAAAGGCGCGGGTGTCCCCGGCGGGGGCCAGCACATCCACGGGTGTGGGCGCGTCCGCCCGCCCGGTCTGGAGGCTGCCGGGGCCAGTGCTGCCCGTGGGCTTTAGGACCCCGCCCGCCGACAGCGGGCTGTAGACGCTGCTGGTCACCCAGTACGCGTAACTTCCAGCGGGCACGGCGGCGTCGATGACCAGTCCGGTGCCTTCGATCTGCACGGTGGGTGCGGTCAGGCGCTCGGTCTGCTCCCCGGCGTCGTCCGTTCGCTCCAGCGTGCTGCCGTAACCGGTCACGCGCAGGTGATAATGCCAGCCCCCACTGCGCGCCCGCAGGCCGGTGTCCGCCAGCGCCGTCTGCCCGCCCGGACCTGTCTTGATAAAAATGTCGGTGACCCCTGCCGAGAAGCCCGACGGCGCATTCCAGGGGTTGCCGATCTGCCCGAAGCTGACCGTGAAGCGCATTCCCGTGGCCTGTGTTGCCACGGTCTGCGGCGCGGCACTGAACGAGCGCAGATCCAGCGCGTCCTCGGTCACGGCGGGCTGGCGCGGCAGGATGTAACCGCCATCCCCACGCGCGTCCCCCGCCGGATCGGGAACGGTCAGCAGCGAGGCGGTGAGCAGCAGCAGCAACAGCACAGGGGGAAGTATAGAGGCGGGGTACGAAATGCGGGGCCAGGACCGGACTGAACCGAGAGAACCAGAAGCAGGGCAGGCTGCGCCCGCCACCCCCGCAAGGAGGGAGGGGCTAAAGATCAAGGAACTGGCACTTCCATAGATGTCAGTTAAGTAGCAACCGAAGGCCGTCGGGCGCGTAGCGGACGGGCCGCATTCAGCGTAACGGAGGAGGGCGTCAGACCCGGATGCCGCCGCCCTCTCCCACCGATAACGCCCAAAAACTCGTGCCTAGCGCAGCGCTGCTCCCCCTGCCCCTCTGGGGTAGGGGGCTGGGGGGTGGGGGGGGCTGCCCGAAAAACACAGCAGCCCCCTACAGCCGAACCAGATCGTCCCGGTGGACCGCTTCCGGCCCGTAGGTAAAGCCCAGCAGCGCCTCGATCTCGCGCGAGTGATGCCCGGCGATACGCCCCAGATCGCCCGAGGCATAACGCGTCAGCCCACGCGCCAGTTCCGCGCCGCCAGGGCCGATCAGGCGGATGGTCTGACCGCGCACGAACTCGCCCTCCACGCGCCGGATTCCAGCGGGCAACAGGCTGGAGCCACGCTCGGTCACCGCCCGCGCCGCGCCGTCGTCCAGATGCACGCGGGCAGGGCTGATCTCGGCTAGAATCCAGCGCTTGCGGGCTTCCAGGCGCGAGCCAGCGGCCAGAAAACGCGTGCCCAGCGCCTCGCCGCCCACGATGCGGGCCAGCGCGTCGGGCGCGTCGCCGGGGGCGATCACCACCGGGGTTCCGGCGCGGGTGGCGATCTCGGCGGCCTGGATCTTGGTGTGCATGCCGCCCGTGCCCCGGTGGGAGCCTGCGCCCCCGGCCCGCGCCCAGACCTCCGGCGTAACGCGCTCCACCACGGGAATCAGGGTGGCGTCGGGATCGGTACGCGGGTCTGCGGTGTACAGGCCCGGGGCATCGGTCAGGATTACCAGCAGATCGGCGTCCACCAGATTTGCCACGAAGGCCGAGAGGGTGTCGTTGTCGCCCACCCGGATCTGTTCCAGGGCCACGGCGTCGTTCTCGTTGATGATCGGCAGCACGCCCCGGCTCAGGCAGGCGTCCAGCGTGGTGCGGGCATTCAGGTAACGGGTGCGGTCCCGGAAATCGTCGGCGGTCAGCAGCACCTGCGCCACGTTCACGCCGTACAGCTCGGCCAGCAGGGCGTACAGGTGCATCAGGCGGCCCTGACCCACCGCCGCCAGCAATTGTTTCTCGGCCAGCGTGCGGTCACGCGGCGGAAAGGCCAGGGCCTCCCAGCCTGCCAGCACCGCGCCGCTGCTGACCAGCACCACCTGATGCCCGGCGGCCTGCACCGCCACCATGCCGCGCATCAGGTCCACCAGACGCGGGCGGCTCAGGCGGTCCCCCCCCGCCGTCAGGACGCTGGTGCCGAGTTTCAGGACGACGCGCATGGGAGGCAGTGTACGGGTCAGAGGGTCAGCAGATCACCGGGCTACCTCGCCCCTTCCCCAAAACGCACCAGATGCGCCTGCCGTCCCGCCGCTGCCCGCAACGCTCCTGGCGACAGCACGGCGTCCCGGAAGGCGTCGATCAGTGGCGAAGCCTCCTGCTGACCCCGGCGGGTCACGCTGCCGATTTGCCTCCACAGCGGCGTGGGCAGTGGATAGGCGCGCAGATTGGGCGGCAGAGGCACGAACACCAGACCGGTCAGCACCGTGAACCCGTGTCCCTCGGCCACCCGGCCCAGCGCCACCTGCGGGTCCTTGAGACGCACGGCGGGCGTGGGCGGCTGCGAATACCGGGCCACATGCGCGGCGATAAACGGGGCACAGTCCTCCTCGCAGACGATATACGCGGCGCGGTGAAAGTCGGCCCAGGTGCGGATGGGTGGAGCGTAGGCAGACGCGATGATCAGGTATTCGTCGGCCAGCAGTTCGCGCGTGTCCAGTTCGGGGTGCATCGGCAGGCGGCCCAGGCCCAGATCGGCCTTGCCCGCCCGCACCAGCGCCTCGATCTCGTCATGCTCGCCGGAGGTGTCGCGCACCACCACCTCCACGTCCGGGTACAGGTGACCAAAGGCGTTCAGCGCCGGGGTGATGAACTGCCGGATCACGCTGCGGCACGACACCACGCGCAGGGTGCCGCCGAGTGGAGCTGGCAGAAGGGTCATGGCGTGCAAGGCGTCGGCGGCATTGCGGGCGTGGGCCAGCACCCGCGCGCCCGCCGCCGTGGGCCACGCGCCGTGGCGGCCCCGCTGGAAAATCCGCAGGCCCAGCACCGTCTCGGCGGTCTGCACGGTATGGCTGACGGTGGACTGGGCCAGCCCCAGCCGCAGCGCGGCCTCGCTGAAGCTGCCCGCCTCGGCCACGCCCAGTAGCACGCTGAGGTGGGCGCTGCCCAGTGCGGGTAACTGGGCAGGCAGAGCGGGACGAGGGGGTGGTTCGGCAGTCATGGCCGCAGTCTAGGGGCTTCCATCGAATTTCTCGATACAAGGTCCGGGGAGCATCGGCTCTCTGCGTTGTTCCTGCCCAGTCACGGACGCAGAATGCACGGAACACCCCTGCTGACCCGCCCTTCAACTGTTCCGATCTCAGGAGGCCATTCCATGTCCAGATTCCCGGCCCACCCCCGCCTGATTTTCCTGTGCGCCGCCCTGCTCGGCAGCGCCCATGCAGGCGGCAACGAAGCCCCGCAGGCTTTTCAAACCCTATCCCCGCCCCCCGCCGAGGCCGCGCGCCCGTTGCGCGAGGTGCAGATTGCCGCCGCCCCGGACGGCTCCCTCGTGCTGGCGCTGCTGAACGATGCCGGGCAGGCCGACAGCGGCAAGGGCTTTTACGAATCGCGCAAGGTCCGGGTGTGGCGCAGTACAGGAAACGGCTGGGAACTACTACGCGGCGGTCTCCCCGGCGGCGTGCTGAATTACGACGTGCCGCGTCCCGCCTCCAACATTGATCTGGCGCTGGACGGCGGGGGCACGCCGATCATGGTCTGGAACGAGAATTACGGCGACAACGACGTGGTGGTCTTCCGCGCGTATCAGGAGGGAAACTGGACCCGGTGGCAGCCGCGCTATCTGGGCGACGATCTGCCCTACGCGGCCCGCACCCGCTCGGTGGTGGCGCAGAACGGCGAACCCGTTTTTGCGTGGGGCGAGTCCCTCCGCAATCCCTACGGCAGCCGCCTGAGCGTGCGCCGCTGGGACCCGGCGGCAAAAACCTGGACGCGCAGCCCGGCCTTCAACCAGATCAGCGTCTTCTCGCGCACGCCTGCGCTGGGGCTGAACGGGGCGGGGCAGCCCACCGTGGCGTGGCTTCAGGGCGAGGTGCTGGAGAGCAACGTCTTCGTGAAACGCTGGAACGGCGCGGCCTGGGAAGCGCTGGGCGGCAGCCTCAACCGCACGCCGGACCGCTATCTGGCCTCCACCCGCCTGAAACTGGACGCCCAGGGACAGCCCACCGTGGCGTGGCTGGAGGACCTGAATGGCAAGGACGCGCTGTACGCCTCGCGCTGGGACGGACAGAAATGGCAGGCGCTGGGCGGTCCCGTCAGTGCGAACTATGCCGCCGCCCCCGCCCTGGCGCTGGACGCGAATGGGCAGCCAATTCTCGCCTGGGTAGAGGAACGCGCAGGAGCCGGGCAAATTCACCTGGCCCGCTGGAATGGTGGACGCTGGCAGGATTCCAGCGTGCTGAATCTGGACCCCCACCACGACGCCCGGTCTCCCAGTCTCGCGGTACTGCCGGACGGAGAGATCGTGCTGGCGTGGCGCGAGGACATGAACGGCGTGTACGGCGTGCAGTTGCGGAAGATCGGGGGGAAGCCCTGATCTCAGAGCCTCTCCCTGACCCTTATTGCGTGTTCAGGAAGTCCAGAATGGCCCGCGCCAGCCCCTGCGCGACCTTTTCGCGGTAGGCCGCCGTCGCCAGCCGGGGTCCCTCGCTGGGGCTGGAGCCGAAGCCGATCTCGGTCAGGATGGCGGGGGTGGTGGGGTTGCGGATCACGTAGAAGGCGTCGGTCTGCACGCCCCGGTTGACGGCCCCGGTGTACTGCACCAGCCGCGACTGCACCTTCTGGGCCAGTTGGCGGGAGAACGACAGCTTGGCCTGCGCCACGATGTCGCCCAGCAGGCCCTGGGCGCTGTTCGCCGCCTTGCGGGTCAGCTCCTGGCCCACGCTGCCGCCGCCGTTTTCCTGCACGGCGCGGCTGCGGTCACTGCCCGCCAGCGGCTGCCCGAAGTAATACGTCTCGATGCCCTGCGCCGACGCTCCGCCCGCATTGACGTGAATGCTGATATACGCGCTGACCTTGCCGGTGGTGGCCAGCCGTGAGCGGGCGTCAAGATCGGTGCGCTTGTCGGCGCTCAGGTCCGTGTCGGCGGTGCGGACCATCACCACATCCACGCCGTGTTTGATCAGTTCGGCGCGGGTTCGCAGGGCCACGTCCAGTGTTATGTCCTTCTCCTTGAGCCACTGGCTGACCATGCCGGGATCGACGCCGCCGTGCCCGGCGTCCAGCACCACGCGGGGGCGGGTGACGGTGGTCGATACCGCCGGTCTGCTGGAGGTGGAAGCCGCCCGGACCGATGCCTGCGCGGCGGCAGTGGTGGGCACGTCGATCACCAGCCGCGCTGCCGCCGTTCCGCTTCTGGGCAACACGCTGACCCGGGTCCTGGCCGCACTGACACCCCCCGCCAGCGTGAGCGTGACGGTCTTGCCCGACACGTTGTAGAACTTGACGCCCGCCGCGTTTAAGGCTCCCTTTTCAGTCTTGAGGGTGGTGCTGAGCCTGACGGTGACGCTGTGCGCCGCCGTACTGACCCTGGAGGTGGCATTGCCCGGCAGCGCGAACACCAGCCGCGTAAAACCGTCGTGCGATCCCACACGCGGGGCGGCGTCGGCGCGGGGCAGAACCAGAAAGGCACACAGCAGGGCGACGATCTGAAGAAGCCGGGAGGAATGCGCGGCCCCCTGGTTCACAGCACCCTTATGGGCTGGACTCTGGCCGACTGGACCACGGCGAATTAGACCCCGGCGAACTGGGAACGGAAGAGACAGTAGAGATGAGGAGATCACTGCCCCGGAGTGTAACGCCCCCGTCCTGATCGGCGATTGAAAGCCCATGAGAGCGCGGGGACACCGCTCCGGCACCTGAATCAGGTCTGACTGGCCCACTCACACCGCTCAGGCACGGGCCGTTACGGTGGAACGATGAAATTTCCCTCCTCCTCGTCCCTGCTGGCCGCCACCGCACTGGGTCTGCTGACTCTGAGTCCCCTGTCTGGCGGGCAGGCCGTGAACTTTGGCGGGCTGAACGTCACGCCGCGCGGCCCACAGAACCTGAATCTGGAGACTGGCGTCACTGAACTACCGCAGGGCGGCACCGCCACCGACAGCAAGGGCGGCCTGAAACTGGTAGCCGGGGCGATGACCCTGAATCCCGGCAAGATCCTGACCGCCCAGAACGCCGTCCTGACCACCAAGCAGGGCGGAACACTGCGGGCCACGCAGGTGATCTATGACCTCAAATCCTCCACCGTGACCGCCACGGGCAGCGTGACCTACAACGACGCCCGCTTTAAAAACCTGAGTGCCCCGCGCGTGATCCTGAATGTGGGCAGCGCTTTCGTGACCGCGCTGGGCGGCGTGAAGGCCGACGTTCCCGCCCTGAGCGGCGCGGCGCTGGTCTTCGATCTGAACACCATGCAGGCCGTGCTGACCGGGCCGTACACCGCGAAACAGGGCACGCTGAATGCCTCGGCGGACGCGGCAGGACGGCTGCTGCTGGTCTTCGGGGGCAATCAGGTGGTGCGCTCCTCGACCAGCCCGGACGCGGCCACGCTGGGACGCTTCACGCCTTACCTGCACTAAAGGTTGTGGGGCGTAGGCTGTGGGTTGCAGGGAGGACAGGGACTGTGAATTCAGTCTCGACTTTTCATCCACAGCCTGACAGAAGCCGAAAACCTGCGTCTGGCACCCATCTTTCCCCACACCCTACAACCCACAACCCTCTACGCGTTCGGCTTGAGCAGATGCTCCAGGCAGTGGCCGTAGCTGACACCCTGGCGCGAATCGGCCACCAGATCGGCCACGCTGAACTCCTGCAACACGCCCAGCATGGCGTCGCGCATGCGGGTGTAGACGGTGGCGCGGACGTGGCACCTGCCCTCCTCCGGGCAGGACTCGTGCCAGTTGAGGCTGATACAGCTCAGCGGCGCAACCGGGCCGTCCACGGCGCGCACCACCTCGCACAGGCTGATCAGGGCGGGCTTGCGGGCCAGCGCGTAGCCGCCGCCGATGCCCTTCTTGCTTTTCACCACGCCCTTGTTGCCCAGTGCCGCCAGGATTCGCACCAGATACGGGCGGTGAATCCCGGTGGCCTCGCTGATTTCCTCGCTGGACACCCAGCGCGCGGCGTCCCCTGGCCCCGGAGAATGGGTCCCCAGAAAACCCAGGGCCTGAAAGGCGTACACATCGGTGGCCGAAAGGCGCATGGAGACAGTCTAGAGCAGATGTGATGGAAGCGGCTGTCTGGACCGCTCCTGTCAGTCCCCAAAGTGACCTTGCAGGTACGCCAGCGCCACCGGATCGAACTGCCCGCCCGCCATCCAGCGCTCTTCCAGATTCTCGGTGCCGTACAGCGCCCAGGCGGCGGCCTCGGTGGTGGCGTCCCAGGGACCGTCCGGCAAACTGGGGGCGTGGCCCTGCCGAATCAGCACGCCCCGCAGCCAGTTCAATTCCCCGGCGGTCAGTTCACGCGTCTGCGCTGGCCTGCCGAACAGCAGATCAAAGGTGTCCAGCAGGCGCTCCAGCTCGGCGCAGGGTTCGGCGTGATCGTCGGCACGCAGATTCACCCAGTCGTCCGTGAGACCGCCATACCCCCGCCCCGGCCCGGCACACAGCAGCGCGGCGGACTGGCGGCCCCGTTTGTCGCCGCCCGCACGGTCCCCGGCACGCAACGCGGCCAGCAGACGGCGCGGCAGGGGCTGGCCCGCCGCCGCATTCCAGGCCGCGTGCATGGCTGGGACCACCTCCGGTCCGGTCAGGATGTTGCCCTGGATCGCCACGTCCGCCCCGGCCATTCCCCCGGCCCAGGCGTGGCACTGCGGGCCAGTAAAGGTGACGCTCTGTCCATCCGCGCCCACGATGCCGAACTGGCGCTGGGCGATGCCGGAATCCTCGGCCTGGAAACGGGCGCTGACCTTCTGGGGCGACAGACCTTCCAAGAGCAGGCGCAGCCCGTCGGGGCCGAAGTTGGGGTTGACGTAACTCTGGGTGGCCACCGCACCCACGCCCGCCCGCACGAACGGCACCAGCGCGCCCACCGCCAGAAACCTGCTGGCCACCGCCACGCCGATGTCCCCGGTTGCCGCGTCGCGCCCCACGATGGAAAAGGTCATGCGGAAAGCTAGCAGGCTTTACGGTAACGGGGTGTTGAAAGCGGCCCTGAACGGCAATCGGACCCCCAGCGAGCATCCCCGAATTCCCGTCACGCCTCAGCAACTGGCCGGGGCGGCGCGTGAGGCGGTGGAGGCGGGCGCGGACGCCCTGCATCTGCACCCCCGGAATGCGGCGGGGGCGGAAAGTCTGGAGACAGAAGCTGTCGCGCATGCCCTGAACGCCGTGCGCGCCGCATGTCCGGGCGTTCCCGTGGGCATCTCCAGCGGCTGGTGGATTCTGTCGGACGTAGAGGCCAGACTGGCCGCCGTCCGCGCCTGGACGGTGCTGCCCGATTTCGTTTCCGTCAACTGGCACGAGGATCAATCCCCCGAACTGGCCGAACTGTTGCTTGAACGCGGCATTGGCGTAGAGGCGGGACTGTGGACGGCGGAAGCGGTGCAGACCTTCCTGGACTGGCCCCGGCGTGACGAGGTGCTGCGCCTCCTGCTGGAACTGCCCGACAAACCCATCCGCGATTACAAGGCCGAGTTGAGGGAGATGTTCGCCCTGCTGGACGCCTCCGATCTGGACAAACCTACCGTGCTGCACGGCCTGGGCGAGAGTGCCTGGCCCCTGCTGCGCGAGGCGGGGCGGCGCGGCCTGAGCGCCCGCATCGGCCTGGAGGACACCCTGCTGCTGCCCGGCGACTTTGATGCTGCCGACAACGCAGAGCTGGTGCGTGTGGCGCGGGAAATACTGGGGTGAGGGGCTTCGCCCCGTCAAACCGTCTAAAAGTCTAACCGTCTGACCGCTCAACAGCTCGGCGGTTTGACGGTTGGACCGTTAGACGGTTTGACCCCTGATCCCTCACAAGTGTTACCCTCGCCACGATGCTCACCTTTGCCCAGGCCGTGACCGAGCGCACCCGCCGACTGAACACCCGCCTGTGCGTGGGCCTGGACCCGCGCCGGGACGCCTACCGCGACGCCACCCACCTGAAAGCACACACGCTGGACGTGCTGGAGGCGTGCGCCCCGTATGCCGCCTGTATCAAACCGCAATTTGCTTTCTACGAGGCGCTGGGGCTGGAAGGCTTCGGCATTCTGGAGGAGGTCTGCGCCGCTGCCCGCACGCTGGGGCTGCCCGTGCTGCTGGACGCCAAACGCGGCGACATCGGCAGCACGGCTGGGGCCTATGCGCGGGCGTGGCTGACCGGGCGGCACGCAGGGGCGGCGCTGACGGTCAATCCCTTTCTGGGTTTTGAAACGCTGACCCCCTTCGTGGACACGGCGCAGGCAAACGGCGGCGCGGTGTTCGTGCTGGTCAAGACGAGCAATCCCGGTCAGGCCGACTTGCAGGGCAGCGGCGTGAGCGAGCGGGTGGCGGTGGAAGTGGCCCGCCTGAACGCACAGGAACCAGAGGGCGAATACGGCAGCGTCGGCGCAGTGGTGGGCGCGACGCATGCCGCAGATCTCGCCACCTTCCGTGCCCTGATGCCGCGTGCGCTGCTGCTGCTGCCCGGACTGGGCGCACAGGGGGCCGCCGCCACCGATTTGCAGGGGGCTTTCCATGCGGGCGGTACGGGCGCACTCGCCAGCGCCAGCCGGGGCGTGCAGTACGCGGACGGCCTGAGCGTGGCAGCCAGTGTGGAGGCGGCGAAAGGGTTCAGGGATGAGCTGAATGGGGTGCTGGAGCTTTAGGCCCGCCCTTTTCTCCTCTTTTGAGTACAGCCGCTGGCGGAGCGATGCAATGAGAAGAGAGCTTCCCGGCAGGCAGAATGCTGGGCTTACTCCACCTCCTGCGCTCTAGATCCCTGCCAACAGCCGCTCCACATCCTCCAGAGTCGTGTAATGCGCGATGCTGACGCGCACGACGCCTTCAGGGTACAGGCCCAGATCCTTGAGAGGCTGCACGGCGTAGAAATGGCCCGCCCCCGCGTCCACCCCGGCAGCGGTCAGGCGGGCAGCAGTCTGATCAGGAGATTCGCCGTCCACGCGAAAGGCCGCTGTTCCCACCCGGCCCGTCATATCCTGCGGGCCATAGAGGGTCACGTTTTCCATCCCCGCCAGTCCAGAGATCAGGCGCTCGGCCACTGGCCCTTCCAGTTCGGCGATGCGGGTGTATGCGGATACCAGCGCGGCCCGCGTCAACTCCGGCGACTCCCCCAGCTCGCGCAGGTAATCCAGCGTGCCCAGCCATCCGGCCAGCAGTTCGTACTGCGGCGTGCCGTGTTCAATGCCCGTGATATCGCCGTCTGGCACAAAGCTCAGCTTGGGCCAGGGCAGATGGGCGCGGTGTTCGGGTCTGATCCACAGCGCCCCCAGGTGCGGGCCAAAGACCTTGTAGGGGCTGAACATCACGAAATCCGCGCCCCACGCCTGTACGTTCGGCAGCGTGTGCGGCGCGGCGTGGACGGCGTCCACCATCGTCCAGCCGCCTGCCGCACGCACCTGGGCGGTCACGGCGGGAATGTCCACGGTGACGCCCAGTGCGTTGCTGGCCGCCGTTACCGACACCAGACGCGTTTTATCCGAGAGCAGTTCCGCCAGATCATCGGCGTGCAGGCGCATTTCCGGCGGGCGGGCGTGCCAGACCTTCACGGTCACGCCCACGCGCTCCAGCTCGCGCCAGGGGCTGGCGTTGGCCTCGTGTTCCAGGCCCGACACGATCACCTCGTCCCCCGGCCCCCACAACCGGGCAAAGGCGGCAGACAGACGGAAGGCCAGCGCGGTGGCACTCTGCGCCAACGCCACATCCTCGGGCTGGGCGTTCAGGAAGAGGGCGGTAGCCTCCCGCGCATGGTGTTTGAGGGCCAGAATCTCGGCCCCCGGCAGGTGTCCAGGCATGGCGTTCGTCGCGCCGTAGCGCATCAGGTGGGCGGTGATCGCTTCAATGGCACGCAGGGGCAGCAGCCCGCCCGCCGCGTTGTCCAGATACGCGCGGCCCGCAGCCAGCGGGGGAAACTGTTCGCGCAGACGATGGGGCAGGGTCAGTGTCGCGGGGGTCATGTTCAGAGTGTAGGCCGGTCTGAATGCCCGGAGGTGATTGAATCTCTCACCGCTCCTGCTCAGATGGGTTGCACGCCAGCCGGAACCGGCTCACCCACCCTCAGAGCCTCCACGAACGCCCCGAATTGCAGCGCCAGCGCGTCACGGACACTCCGCCAGCGCTCCAGCGGTCCGCCCGAGGGATCGGGAAAGGGATAGTGCAGGCGCGTCGTCTGGCCCCCATACGCCGGACACGCCTGATCTGCCGAGTCGCAGACCGTGATCACGTAATCAAAGTTCTGGGCGTCGGGAACGTCCCACAGCGTCTTGCTGGTGTGAGCGTCCAGGCTCAGGCCCAGTTCGGCCATGACGGTGCGGGCCTCGTCCTTGACGCGAGTGGCCTCGGTTCCCGCCGAATGCACGTCCAGCGGCAGGCCCACGCGCCCGGCAGCCGCGCGGGTCAGTGCCTCGGCCATCTGCGAGCGGGCCGAATTGTGGGTGCAGAGAATCAGCACGCGGGGAGTGTGGGCCATTCGCCCACCATACCCGCGCCTCCGCCCAGACAAGTCAGTGGGAAGTCAGGGCCAGAAAGTCAGAGTCAGAGACTGCCGTTAACCCCCACTTGCTCACTCTTTGGTGTGATGTGGCGCTCATGCACCCCCCCTATCCTTTACCTATGAGTTTCGTCCGCAAACCCCGCCCCTATTCCTCCGGCCTGCCGTCGGTGGGGCTGCCCGGTGCAGCAAGGGCCACTGCGGCGCGGGAGGCTCCCAGACCCGAGAAGGCCAGAAAGGGACCGCGCCCCCCACGCGGCTCCCGTCCGGCCATGAGCTGGGCCGGGGCGGTCACCGGGCTGGCAGTGCTGGGCACGGCGCTGGTGATTCTGGTGGGCGCGTCGGGGCTGTGGAACAGCGTGGCCCGTGACTGGCAGTTCCGCTCGGCGGCGGCGGGCGTCACCGACGTGGCCCGTTGAGGCTGAGGTCATGAACCGCAGCCGTTCAGAACGCAACAGCTTGAGACAGCGGCTCACGTTCTGGCGAAACCCCTGGCCGCGCACGCCGTTCGTGCAGCAGCCAAAGTCGCGCTGGACCCTGCGGCGCGTCATGCGGGCGGGGCTGGCTACCGTGGGCGTGCTGACGCTGGGCATGATGGGGCTGGGCGTGGCGGGCGCGTGGAGTACCGGGTCCTTTACCCGCGTGTGGAACCTGCGTTCGGAGTTGCGGCCCATTGAAGTGCAGGACCGCCGGGGGCAGCCGCTGGGCGTCATTGACCACTGCCGCGAGGGCCAGACCACCAACGCCGTGCCGTGCCGCGAGTCGCTGAGCGTGCCTCTGACCGGGGTTTCGCAAGCGTTTCTGCTGGCCTACGTGGCAAAGGAGGACGTGCGCTTCTTCTCGCACTCCGGCGTGGATCTGGGGCGGCTGCCGCGCGCCCTGCTGAGCGGCGCGGGCGGCAGCACCCTGACCATGCAACTGCTGAAGAACAACGTGCTGGCCGGGCATTTTGACTACGATACGCAGCGGCGCGGACTGGGGCTGGTGATGGCCCGCAAGGCCACCGAGTTCGTGCTGGCCCCCCTGGTCACCCTGCGTTACGGACGCCCAGAAGTTCTAGCCATGAGCGTCAACAGCCTGCCGTGGATCGGCATCGGCCAGCGCAAGGGCGTGTACGACGCGGCGCAGGCGGTCTTCGGCGTGGACCCGGCGGACCTGACCCTGGCGCAGAGTGCCTTTCTGGTGGGCCTGCTGCCCGCGCCGGGGCGCTATCTGGTTTCGGAGAACACCCCGCCCGAAACCGCCACCGCCCGCTTTCGCTGGATGCGTTCTCAGCAACTGCTGACCCTGCGAATCCTGCGCTCCCACGGCCTGATTTCGGAGAACGATTATCTGGCGGCAGCTTCCGTCCCTCTCCAGCCCCGGCTATGGCGCACCGAGTACGCGGGCAGCGGCGGCGACTTACGAATTGTGAGCGCGGCGCGCAATCCCGATTACCGCAACGATCCCGAACCCGTGTGGGCCATGCAGGAACTGGTGCGCCGCGAGTTGCGGGCGGCGGGCCTGAATCCCAGCAAGGTCAGCCGTGTGGTCCTGACCATTGACGCAAGGGCACAGGCGGAACTATCACGGCGCGTGAGCGGCGAGGGCGCGACTGGCCCCCGTCCACCCGGTATCGCTGAGGGCGCGGCAGTGGTGGATGTGCGCGGCGGCGGCATCGTAGCCCTGGCCAGCAGCACGGGCGGCAACCAGAGCAGCGACGCCGGGCGGCAGTGGGCGGCGTATGCCCAGAGACCCGTTGCCAGCACGGTCAAACCGCTCCTGTATGCCACTGCCTTCGGCACCGGGGACGGAGACCTCAACCAGTTCAGCACCTTCACCGATCAGGCCACCCGCTACGGCTCGCAGGCCATCGGCAACAATTCCGGCACCTTCCTGGGCCGCGCCGTCACCGTGCGCGAGGCCAATGCCCGCAGCCTGAACACCGTGGCCGTGCAGGTGGGCACCGGGCGGGAAGCCGCACTACGGAAAGTCCTGGCAGGCGTGAACTATCAGGAGGACAGCGCCAACCGCTCCAGCCCAGCGCTGGGAACGTTCCGGGCCTCGCCGCTGACGGTGGCGGCGGCGTATGGCAGCTTCGCCAACGGCGGAACGCTGTGCCAGCCGCACCTGCTGGCCGAGGTCTACGGAGATGGAGACAGACCGCTGCCCCTGCGCCGCCGCGACTGTCAGCCGCTGTGGGACCCGGTGGTGGCGTATGAGACCTTTGACATGCTGACGGGCGCGGTGGGCGATTCGGTGGGCCATGTCAAGTTCCTGCGGCCCACCCTCTACCAGCGCCTGAGCGGAAGAGCCATGCCGCTGGGTGCGAAGTCCGGCACCACCGACGACATCAACGATACGTGGTGCGCGGGCGTGACCCCGCAGTACGCGATGGCGGTGTGGATCGGTGACCCGGATGGCCGTCAGAGCGTGCCCGTGGGCCTCTACCGCGAACAGGCCGCCTGCCGCGAGATCGGCCTGCTGCGCGAGTTGCCGCATGACATCAGAAGTGTGGACGTTCCGCCTGGGATTACGCGGGTGGGCGGCGTGGCGGTGCCGATTCCGGGGCTGAATCCGAGGAATCCGGTGCCTCCTCAATGAGTGGTCAGTGGTGAGTGGTGGAGGCCAGGGCGACTTGATTCGTTTGTGTTTGCCCGGTGGCCCCCTCACCCTTCCGGCGCTACGCGCCTCCCTCCCTCTCCCACGAGTGGAGAGGGGATTAAAAGCCCCTTAGACCCTCAGACTTTTTGACCCTTAGACCCTCCGAAGGAGTTTCCCCATGTCCCCCCTCCCCTTTCTTTTCCTGTTGCCCCTGCTGACGCCCGCGCCCATGAGCGCCGGGACAGTTCTGGGGCTGAGTACGCCGCCGCTGCATTTCGTGATCGCCGCCGATATGACGGGCAGCAGCAAGAATCCCGCCTACAAGTACGCCGAGCAGGCGCGGTTGCTGTCGCAGAGCATCATGCTCAATCAGGTGCGTTCAGGGGACACACTCACGCTTCTCCGTATCTGCGAGGGCGTGCAGACGGTGGCCGACTTCAAATTCGCCTCTAAAAACGGCGCGCGGATGGGCAAGGCTGACATCCTGCGCTACACGGGCGCACTGACGCAGCCGTGTACCGGGCGGGGCAGCGCGATTACCGCCGGGCTGAGCAAGGCGAACGAACTGACCGCCAGAACGGCAGGCACGGGCGACGTGATCGTGATGTTCACCGACGGGGCGCTGCTGGATGACCCGGCGCGGGGCAAGCTGGGAGTTATTTTTGACAAGCTGCTGGGCCGCAAGGACACGCGCCAGATCTTTTTCGCGGGCCTGAGTCCAGAAAAGGACAAGAACGGAAACTCCATCCGCGACGGGTTCGTGAACGCGCTGGGCAAGGCGGGCAACGACGCGCGGGTGCTGACGGCGGGCGCGTATGACCTGAACAATGTGTATCCCACCTTCGCCGACGCCGTGAAAAAGGCCAGGAGGTAAAGCTAGTGCCCACCGACAGAACGGTTGAAATCCACCTCTCCAAGAGAGAGCCAGAGCTGACCTCACCCCAGCCTTCAGCCCCTCAGACCCTTAGACCCTCAGACGGGCCGGAAGGCCCCACTGACCCCGGAGCCTTTGACCTCTCCAGTTACGCCGCCGCCCTGCCGCGCCCGGAAGCGCTGAGTGCCGAGCAATTCCTGCCGGTGCTGAGGCCGGGGCAGTTCTCGGAATTGCTGGAGGACCTGAGCGGCGAGTTGCAACTGGTTCCCGACGAGGCCGCCCGCAGCGCATTGACCTCACGGGCAAGAATCCTGCGGCTGAACGTGGACCAGTACCGCATCAACTACGACGCGGCGCGCACCACGCTGGACCGCGTGCTGGCCGAAACCGGGGTGGGCGTGCGCGGCTCCTGGGCACGGCAGCAGGACCACCTCAACTTCATGAACGTGGCCAGCGGCGATGTGGAGCGCGAATACCTGAAGGCCACCGAGGAAATTGAGGCCGCCCGGCAGGGCCGTTTTGAAGCCCTGTCCCGCCACGGCGTGCGCCCCGACGTGAACAGCGCCGAGGGCTTTTACCACGAGCAGGCGCTGGCCGAACTGGCGCGCGAGGGTCATGCCCTGCGTCCGCCGGAGGGCCGTTCGGGCAGCAAGAAGGTCTTCAATGCCTTCGCGGTGTTCAGCAAGTTCTTCGTGGGGATCATCAGCGGCGTGAGCATTAACCTGCTGTTCAACCCGGAAAGTCGGCTGTACATGACGATTATTGCGCTGACTGCCGGGATCATGTTCAGCGTGCTGCTGCTGTGGCTGGTGGACGAACTGGCCTACCGCGCCAAGCTGGCGACGCGCACCCAGGGCATGGCGCGGCCTATCGCGTACACCCTCGGCATCGTGGCCGTGACCGCGCTGTATCTGGGCGTGGAAGGCTACCTGAACTGGGACGGCATCCTGCGCGTGACCCAGCAGATCGCCGCCAACGCCGCGCAGCAGGGGCAGTTGACCGATCTGAGTGCCGCCTCCGACACGCCGGTAGAACCGCAACACTGGTCCCTGCTGACCTTTACCCTTGCGCTGGTCAGCATGGCGGCGGGCGCAGCGCTCATTCAGGGCCGCGAACGCGCCCGCATCCTGCTGGAGCGCGAACGGCTGGCAAGCAAAGTGGCCGAACTAAAGGTGGAAGGCCGCTACGCCGACGCCGCCCGTGCCACCGATCACGTCACCTATTTGGAGATGGCCCGTGACCGCCTGGCCCCCCCGCGCGACGTGACCAGCCCGGACCACGCCCGCCTGAACGAACGCGTGTTGAATCACTGGGAACAGGAACGCGACGGGCAGGTGCAGAGCATCGCCGCCGATCTGGTGCGCGAGGCAAGGGCCGTGCAGGACGCCCTGGAAGCCTTCGCACAGGACTTGACCGGAGCGAAGCACCCGCAGACGCGACGGGGATTTGGGTTCTTATAGGTTGTGGGATGTGGGTTGTAGGACGTGGGAAAAAACTGGGGGAGTGGGGCTTTCTGGCTCCCTCCCTTATATGGGCGACTGGCACAGCTCGGCACGAGAGGGGCGGAGACCTGCAAAGCGAGGGGGCGAGTAGGGCGTCCCAGAAACCCATTTTCTGAGGTGCAACAAGAGTTTCCAGAAAATTGGGGAGAGCGTATGGATGGGCAAAAGAGCAGGGTCAATGCGGAAAAACTGCGGTCAGCACGTCAAAAATAGATGACTCTGAAAATCTCGCTCTCAGCGCCTTTCAACTGGAATCGGTTGTGATTTCCATGCTGCTGGTGCGCTGTATTCCGCTTCACCCCTCCCATTCCCCTCTTCGCCACCTTGACCGCACTCCATCTCCAGCACGGTCAGAATGATATTTGCTGTGCTGACCGTGCTTTTCTCCGTTTCGATGCGGAAATGAACGTCCCACACAGCACATTTTTTTGACTGGAAACTCTTGGTGCAAGGCTAAAAGCTCTTGTTGACCAGGCTGCCAGCTCTTCCAGAAGAGGACACTGCCCTGGACTTTCCGCGCTCCTTTTCACTCTGGCCCCCGCGCTAAACTCGCCCGCATGACTGCTCCATCCTCCACTCTGACCACCGCCGAGATCCGCGAGAAGTTCCTCAGTTTTTTTGAGAGCAAGGGCCATCTGCGCCTGCCCAGCGCCAGCACGATCTCCCCTGATCCCACGACGCTATTTACGGTGGCGGGGATGCAGCCGTTCAAGGCGCAGTTCATGGGCGCGCCCGCCCGCTTTGAACAGGGCGCGAACAAGCGCGTGACCACCGCCCAGAAATGCCTGCGCGTCGGCGACATTGAGAACGTGGGGCGCACCCTGCGGCACTGCTCCTTGCTGGAAATGCTGGGCAACTTTTCTTTTGGCGACTACTTCAAGCGCGAATCGCTGACCTGGGCCTGGGAATTTCTGACTGACCCGGAATGGATGGGCCTGGACGGCTCCAAGCTGTACGCCACCATCTACGAGGACGACGAGGAAGCGTATGACATCTGGACGAAGGAAATCGGCCTGCCCGCAGACCATGTGCTGCGCTTTGGGGCCGACGAGAACTTCTGGCCCGCCGACGCGCCGAAGGAAGGCCCGAATGGTCCCTGCGGCCCATGCAGCGAGATTTTCTATGACCGGGGGCCGAAGTACGGCGACGACACCTGGGCCGAATACGCCAACACCCGCGAGAGCGCGCGCTTTCTGGAAATCTGGAACAACGTCTTCCCGCAATATGACCGCCAGGAACCGGGGGCAGACGGCACGCCGACGCTGATTGACCTGCCCTTCAAGAACATTGATACGGGCATGGGCCTGGAGCGCATCGCCACCGTCGTGCAAGACGTGTACGACTTTTACAGCAACGATGTCTTCGGCCCGATTGTCGCCAGGGTGGCCGAGCTGAGCGGTCACGCCTACGAGGGACCGCAGAACGTCTCGCACCGCGTCGTGGCCGAGCATGTCCGCAGCGTCAGCATGGTGATTGCGGACGGCAGCACCCCTGGCAACACCGGGAGCGGCTACGTGATCCGCAAGATTCTGCGCCGTGCCAGCCGCCACGCCTACCTGCTGGGCCTGCGCGAGCCGACGCTGTACAAACTGGTGCCGCTGGTGGTGGAGAGCATGGGCGACGCCTACCCCGAACTGCGAACGGAACAGGCGCGGGTGGAAGCGACGATCAAGAGCGAGGAAGAACGGTTTTTGAAGACTTTGGAAGGCGGGATTTTACGCCTTGGCGGGCTGCTGGAAGGCATGGAGAAGGGAGCGGTGCTGGGCGGCAACGAAGCCTTCATCCTTTACGATACCTACGGTTTCCCCGTTGATCTGACCAAGGAAATTGCCGAGGAATACGGCGTCAGCGTGGACGAGGCCGGATACGCCGAGAGCCTGGAAAACGCCCAGAACATCGCGCGGGCGGGCAGCAAGTACGGCAAATCCGAACTGTTCGGGGCGCAGGAGGCATTAGAAGACCTGCCCCAGACCCAGTTTGTCGGCTACGACGACTTGGAGGCCGACGGCGAGGTGCTGGCCCTGATGGTGGGCGGCGAACGCATTGAACACCTATCGGCGGGCGACGAGGCGACGGTGGTGCTGTCCCGCTCACCCTTCTACGCGGAAGGCGGCGGCGAGGTGGGCGACACCGGACGCCTGGAATGGGACAGTGTTAATGGTGAGCGGGGCGCGGGCGTGGTGCGCGACACCCGCAAGACCCCCGGCGGCGTGTTCCTGCATGACGTGGCGGTTGAATCCGGCGAGCTGAAACCCGGCCAGAGCGTGCGCGGCGTGGTGTCGGGCGAGCGGCACGCGACGCAGCGACACCACACCGCCACGCACCTCCTGCACGCGGCGTTGCGGGCGGTACTGGGTTCGGGAGTACGGCAGGCCGGGTCCCTGGTTGCGCCGGACCGTCTGCGCTTTGACTTCTCGCACGGCGCGGCCATGACGGTGGACGAACTCGCGGATGTGGAGCGGCTGGTGTCCCGCTGGGTCAGCGCCAACTTCCCCGTGACGTGGCAGGAAATGCCGATTGCCGAGGCACGGGCGTCGGGCGCAACCGCCCTGTTCGGCGAGAAATACGGCGACACCGTGCGCGTGGTCCGTGTGGGCGGCGACGTGTCCTACGAGGGGCAGGCCGTGGCGAGCATGGAACTCTGCGGCGGCGCGCATGTAGGGCGCACCGGGGACATCGGCGCATTCGTCCTCCTGAGCGATGAGAACGTGGCTGCCGGGGTCCGCCGCATTGAGGCTTTGGCGGGCGAGGCCGCAACCGGGTGGCTGCGCGAACGCCTTCAGCAGATGGCCCGCGTGTCGGCCATGCTCAACACCAATCCCGACGGCCTGGAAGGGCGTGTGGCTGGCCTGCAAGTTCAGGTCAAAGCGGCTGAGAAGGAAATGGTGGCGGTGCGCCGTCAACTGGCCGAGGCGCAGATGGGTGGCGGCAGCGGCGCGGCCTCCCCGGTGCGCGAACTGGGCGGCTTCAAGGTGGCGTCCCTCAAGCTGAGCGGCATTGAGGGCAACGAATTGCGCGGCGCTGCCGACAAGCTGCTGGATCAAAGTGGAGCCGATATTGTCGTCCTCGCCGGGGATAAGGGCCTGGTGGTCAAGGCAACGAAAGACGCCGTGGCACGCGGGGCGCATGCCGGGCAACTGGTGGGCAAGCTGGCGGCGGCGGGCGGCGGCAAGGGCGGGGGCCGCCCGGACATGGCCCAGGCGGGAATTACGGACGCAGGGGCGGCTCTGCTGGCTCTGGACACGGCATTCTGAGTTCATCTTTCAGCATCAGCTCCGGTTCACCGCTCCATGCAGGGGACCACGGCTGACGGGTGGGGCGCGCAACGCGGTCAGGTCAGTGACGGGGCCATCGTCCTTCATCTCACCAGACTGACCCCTGGTTGATCAGATTGACCCCTCGTCAACCTGACTGACCTATAGTGGGCCTTCATGCGCCCAGGTTTCCGCCTTCTGTCTTCTGTGATGCTGTGCCTTCTGGTCGTCGGTTCCGTGGGCGCAGCCCAGACGATCAAGTACGACAAACCCATCGTGATCAGCAAGGGCGGCACCTACCGGGGCAACTGGCAGAGCCTGGACCCCAAGGTGCCCGCCGTGACCGTGGCCACCAGCCAGAAGGTGATCATCGAGAAGTCCAACATCCAGAGCAAGGGCACGCTGATCTACACCGCGTTCGTCAGCGCCAACCTGACGGTCCGCAACACCCGTGGCGTGGCGCTCAACCCGGACCGGCCCCTCAAGGAATACCGCTACCCTGGCCGTTTCCTGGCCGCCGAGGAATTCAAGAACATTGTGCTGGAGAACAACGAGATGATCGGGACTTCAGGCATTTACCTGCGGTCTTACAAGGGACAGGCGAAGCTGGGAGAAACGATCAAGATCCTGCGCAACAAGGCCCTGAATATCGACGGGCGCTACAGCACGGGCAAGGGTCAGTATTCGGACAAGGAATACCGGCTGGTGCAGTTCGTGCAGTTCAATGCGGTCCGCAAGATCAGCGGCGCGGAGATCGCCTGGAATCAGGTCATCAACGAGCCGGGCAAGAGCCGTCCCGAGGAAAACATCAACATGTATCTGTCCAGCGGCGTCCCCAGCAGCCGGATCAAGATCCACGACAACTACATTCAGGGGGCGTATGCCGTCAACCCACGGGTCAGCACCTACGCGGGCGGCGGCATCAACGCGGGCGACGGCAGCGCCAAAACCGTGGCCGAGGCGGCAGGCTACATTCTGGTCTACAGAAATCAGGTCGTGGCCACGTCCAACAACGGCATTGCCGTATCTTCCGGTCACGATATCGAGGTCTACAACAACCGCATCATCGCCAGCGGCTACCTGCCCAGCGGGGCACCGATCCCCGCCCAGAATGTCGGGTTGTACGTGTGGGATGCGCGCGGGGACAAGGCCAGAAAAACTTTTTTCAACATCACGGTGCGCGACAATCTGGTGGCCTGGGGCAATCCCCTCAAGGGCCGCGAGACCCAGAACCCCACCTGGTTTCCCGACTGCGAACCGCGCAAATGCTACGGCAACAGAATCCTTCCTGGCCGCATCACCCTGACGATGGAACGCAATGAGTACACCCGCTGGCTGGCCAAGCTGAAATCGACCAAAATCACGGTGGGGCCGGTCTCCAAGTAAGCCGCCTCCAGCCACGAGAAGCGCAGGACCAGCTAGCGCAGAGGCCCGCCCGTTTATTTTTTATTAGCGGCCCGCTGGCTACATTCCGTCACGTTATGAGGTTCGGACCGGTTCCGCACCGACTTCTGGGAGAAGTATGTCTGCAAGCCGTCCGTCCACACTATTCCACGCCCGAAATCGGCCTGCTTCCAGGGCGACTGACCATTCACACGCCCAGTCCTGCCCGGCGAAACGGACCCCGGCAGTTCCTCCATATGCCCGCCGCTTCACAGCGAAAATGAGGGGCACTGGCCTGTGAAGTCCATGCCTCTGCGGAATTCCGGGGCGCAGACCCAGCCCGCGCGCGTCGGCTGGGCGACGTGGCTGGCGCTGCTGGTTGCCGCACTGCTGGTGGGTGTTCTGGCCACCGAACAACCGCTGCTGGCCGGGGCACTGGCGGCCCTGATGGTGTTGCTGGCCGGGCTGGTGCGCGTGTGGGACCGCCTGTCCCAGTTCGCCCTGGGGTTCATCGGCGTTTCGCTGATCGGCTACGCCTTTCTGGGCAAGGGCTACTCGTATATCGGGGTGCCCCCGCTGTTCGTGGGCGAGATGGCGCTGGCCGTGGGACTGCTGGCGCTGTGGCGGGTGGGCATGGTCGGCATCCGCCATTACCGGGGGCTGCTGGCGCTGCTGGGCGTGTTCATGTTCATTGGCCTGATCAATACCGTGCCGTATATCGGTCTCTACAAAATTGATGCGCTGCGCGACAGCGTGGTCTGGCTGTACGCGGCCTTTGCGCTGATCGTGGCGGGGCTGCTGCTGCGCCTGGGCTGGCTGGAGCGGGTACTGACGCAGTACGCCCGCATCATCCCGTGGTTCCTGTTCTTCGCGCCCCTGAGCTTCGTGATCTTCAAACTGTTCGAGAAGGTCATTCCAGCGTGGCCGGGCAGCGATACGCCGCTGCTGTATCCCAAGGGCGGAGACATCGGCGTTCATCTGGCGGGCGTCGTGGCTTTTCTGCTGCTGGGCCTGCACCACCGTTTCACGCCGCCGGAGCGACGCCGGAGCTGGCACGAATGGCTGTGGTGGGGGCTGATCCTGCTGGGCATCCTGGCCACCTCCGAGAGCCGCGCCGCGACGCTAGCCATTGTCGCCAGCGGGGCGTTCATCGTCCTGCTGCGCCCCCGCAGCGGCTGGGGCCGTCCGGTGTATCTGGTGGCCGTCCTGCTGACCCTGCTGATCGCCACCAATTTCAAGGTCAACCTGGGTGGCCAGCGTGACATCTCTGCCGAGTCCCTGCTGCTCAATGTTCAGAGCATCGCCGGGGATTCCGGCTCGGATGTGCGCGAGGGCACCCGCACCTGGCGGCTGGACTGGTGGAAAGAAATCGTGGACTACACGGTGTATGGTCCCTACTTCTGGACCGGCAAGGGCTACGGCATCAATCTGGCCGACTCCGACGGGTTCCAGGTGTATCAGGACCACTCGCTGAGAAACCCGCACAACGGCCACATGACCTTCCTGGCCCGCTCCGGCGTGCCGGGTTTCCTGGCCTGGGTGGCGCTGCAACTGGCCTTCGGCTTCAGCCTGCTGCGCGCCTACGCACTCGCACGCGCCGCCCGGAACACGCTGTGGGCCAGCCTGAACCTGTGGCTCTTCGCCTACTGGCTGGCCTTTCTGGTCAACGCCTCCTTCGACGTGTATCTGGAAGGGCCGCAGGGGGGCATCTGGTTCTGGTGCCTGTTCGGTTTCGGGCTGGCCGCCATGGAAACCCAGCGTCGCCAGTTCGCCCTGACCGAATCTCCCACAGCCCCTTCTGCGTTGCCTGTTCCCACCGCCCTCAAGGAGTCCTGAAACGATGTCTGTTCCCACCTCGCCCGATCCACGCCCTGCCGCCTCCACGCCGTCCACCACCGCCCCACCCGCCCCCACCCTGACCTCCCGCTCGATTCTGGGGATGCGGGTGGATGTCACCACCTACGCGGACGCCACGGCGAGGGTGATGGACTGGGCACGCTCCGGGCAGGCGCGCTATGTCTGCGCCTCCAACGTCCACATGGTCATGGAGACCAGCGACAGCGCCGAATTCCGGGATGTGGTCAACGGAGCCGATCTGGTGACCTCCGACGGCGTGCCGCTGGTGTGGGCGCTAAAAGCGCTGGGCGTGCCGCAGGCCGAGCGCGTGTACGGCCCCACGCTGATGCTGCACGTCTGCGAGGCCGCCGCCCGTGAAGGCGTGCCCATCGCCCTGTACGGCGGCACGCCCGAGAGTCTGGAGGAGTTCGTCGTTTTCCTGCATTCCCACTATCCGGGCATCGAGATCGCCTGCCTGATCGCCCCGCCCTTCCGTCCCCCCACCCGCGAGGAAGACGCGCTGTACACGCAACAGATCGCCGATTCGGGGGCCAGGATCGTGTTCGTGGGCATCGGCTGCCCCAAGCAGGAACGCTGGATGGCCGCCCACACGGGCCGCCTGGACGCCGTGCTGCTGGGCATGGGGGCCGCCTTCGACTTCCACTCCGGGCGGGTCAGGCAGGCCCCGCCCGCCATGCAGAAGCTGGGGCTGGAATGGCTGTTCCGCCTGATCATGGAACCCCGCCGCCTGTGGAAGCGCTACGCCAAGCACAACCCGCGTTTCGTGGGCAAGTTCATGCTGCAACTGCTGGGCCAGAAGGTGATTGACCGGGGACGGACGGCGGGCAAGGGCTGAGGGCTGGGCAACACAATTCAGAACAGTCAGCGTCTCGGCGGCACAGGGGAGAACCCAGGATGCCGCCGTTTCCCTTGACATAGTTTATATAATGTGCTTTTATTAGACATGAAAAAAACAAGTATCCGAATCTCAGACGGTGAGCAAGAATTTTCATACTTGGTTTCTTCAGAGGTGGCGGGCATGTTGATACGACAGCTCAACGACGCTGTTTTTCCCTCTCCTATTTCAGGAGAAGAAGCATCAAGAAAGTTCGACTTCAATCAGATCCGTCCCAGATACCGAGAACTTGCCAGACACCTTTATGGACGTGAGGAAGAAACTTTTTGCATGACATTCTCGCAAATTGAGGACATCATTGGTAAATCACTTCCTGCCTCAGCCAGAAAATACAATGCGTGGTGGGCCAATACCCGCAGTCACCCGTACTCCGCAGCCTGGTTGGATATTGGGCGGCGGACCTGTGAGCTTGATCTTGGTGAAGAGACAGTCGTCTTTCAAAAAAAGTAACTCCAGGAGAAGCATAATGACACTATATACACATTTGACCGAATTGGCCCTAGCCCAAACCGCCTCTCCCTCGCAAGCCTGGGAAAACGCCAAGCAGACCCTGGCTGAGCGGGACATTGGCACACCAATCAGTCGAGCCAAGGGCTGTCCAAAGGCGGCGTTCGTGGGTCTGGCCAAGCATGGTTTTGTCCGTGGATTTACTGCGTCGTCGGACAAGCCGCTGAGGGAAAACGCCCGCCACGCCTTATGTGCTTACCACCTGTATCTGGCTGATCCTTCGTTACTGAACCGCAAGCCCATATGGTGGCAGGCCGTCGCTGCTGAGCGTGGCATCTCCCGCAAGGGCCAGAATGGCGTACTGGACGTCATGGCTTCATTGATCCAGCACGACGCCTTCCTTCCGGCAGCGGGGACGGCCTCACCCTGACCTATCACGGCCCGGCGCGCGATCAGACAGCGGCGGCAAGAAATGACCCCGCCGCTCTATCGTTAAGCCCATGCTGACCGCCTTCGCCACGCTGCTGTGTGTCACGGCGCTGTTGGCCTACCTCAACGAGCGCTTTTTCCACTTTCCCACCACTGTGGGCGTCACGCTGGCCGGGGCGCTGGCCAGCATCGTGCTGATCACGCTGGACGCCTTTCACCTGATTCCGGGCGTGCGCGGTTGGGCGGCGCAGCTTCTGCAAACGCTGAACTTCACCAACTTCGTGCTGAACGGCATTCTGGCCGTACTACTGTTTGCCGGGGCATTGAGTCTGGACGCCCGCCAACTGCTGCGCCAGCGCGGAAGCATCCTGACGCTGGCCTTTCTCAGCACATTGATCAGCACCTTTCTGATCGGCTTCGCGGCGTATTTCGTCTTCGGGCTGGTGGGACTGGACGTGCCGCTGATCTGGGCGCTGCTGTTCGGGGCGCTGATCAGTCCCACCGATCCGGTGGCGGTGCTGGACCTGCTGAAACGGGCCAAGGTTCCGGCCAGGATCGAAACGCTGATCGCCGGGGAAAGCCTATTCAACGACGGTGTGGGCGTGGTCATTTTTCTGGCGCTAGCGGGCATCGCGGGCATCGGCGGGCGGCACGATGGCGGCGTGAGCGCGCTGGAGGTGCTGATCCTGTTTCTGCGCGAGGCAGGCGGTGGGCTGCTGTTCGGGGCCGTGCTGGGCGTGGTGGGCTACCGCCTGCTGCGCAGCATCAACCAGCATGCCGTGGAAATTCTGGTCACGCTGGCGCTGGTGGTGGGCGGCTACGTGGCCGCCGCCGCGATGGAGATCAGCGGCCCGCTGGCGATGGTGGTGGCCGGGCTGGTGATCTCGGCCAACCGGCATGAGGTGTTCAGCGAGGAAACGGGCGAACTGGTGGAGAGTTTCTGGGAGACCATCGATCAGGTGCTGAACATCCTGCTGTTTGCCTTTATCGGGCTGGACGTGCTGCTGACCCGCACCACCGGGGCGCAACTGATCGCCAGCGCCGTGCTGATCGCCGTGGCCCTGGCCGCCCGCTGGATCAGCGTGGCGCTGCCCTTCATGCTGGTCCGCGCCCGCGAGGGCTACGGGGCCTACACGGTGCGGCTGCTGACCTGGGGTGGCCTGCGCGGCGGCATTGCCATCAGTCTGGCGCTGAGCCTGCCCGCCAGCGCGTACCGCACGCATATCGTGACCGTCACCTACGCCATCGTGCTGTTCACCATTGCCGTGCAGGGGCTGACCATCCTGCCGCTGGTCCGCAGAGCCGCCGAGGCCAGCCCGGACGCCTGAACCAAGCTGGAATGCATTTCATCTCACATTGATGGTCGCCCGCAGGCAGCCCAATACCCTCATGACAAGTTCAGAACAGACAACTCCAGAAAAGACGATGTCCCGCGAGGTTCAACTGGCCGCCCGGCCCCAGGGTGCGCCGAAGGACAGCGACTTCGCGCTGGTGGACCGCGAACTGGGCCAGCCCGGTGACGGCGAGGTGCTGGTCCGCAACCTGTTCCTGAGCGTGGACCCCTACATGCGCGGGCGCATGAACGACGTCAAGTCCTACACGCCCCCCTTTGCGCTGAACGAGACCATGACCGGCGGCGCGGTAGGCGAGGTCATTGCCTCGAATGGGGATGGCCTGAGCGTGGGCGATCTGGTGCTGCACGATCAGGGCTGGCGCACCCACGCGCTGCTGCCCGCCAAGGCGGCGCGCAAGGTGGACGCGATGGACGGCGTCTCGCCCAGCGCGTACCTGGGCATTCTGGGCATGCCCGGCCTGACCGCCTACGCGGGCCTGCTAGATGTCGCCGCCTTCAAGGAAGGGAACGTGGTGTTCGTGTCGGGCGCGGCAGGGGCAGTGGGCAGCGCCGTGGGCCAGATTGCCCGCCTGAAGGGCGCGGCGCGCGTGATCGGCAGCGCCGGGTCCGCCGAGAAAGTAGCGCACCTGACCGACAAACTGGGCTTCGACGCCGCATTTAATTACAAGGACGGCCCGGTGAACAAGCTGCTGCGCGAGGCCGCCCCGGACGGCATCGACGTGTACTTCGACAACGTGGGCGGGGACCATCTGGAAGCGGCACTGTTCGCCTTTAACCCCTTCGGGCGGGCGGCGCTGTGCGGGGCGATCAGCCAGTACAACGCCACCGAACCGGCCAGCGCCCCGCGCAATCTGGCGCTGGCGATTGGCCGTCAACTGACCCTCAAGGGCTTCATCGTCAGCAGCTACAGCCACCTGTTCTCCCAGTTCGTGCAGGAAGTCGGGGGCTGGATCGCGTCCGGCGAACTGCACTACGACGAGACCGTGGTGGAAGGCATCGACGGCATGCCCGGCGCGTTCATGGGCCTGCTGGAAGGCCAGAACACCGGCAAGATGGTGGTCAAGCTGTAGGGTTAAAAGGCTTGACGGTATCCCCCCCGCTGTAGTGGCTGGGGGGATTAATTTTGAAGGATGCCCAGGAAGGAGATATCCAGAGCATTCCAGAAGCAGTTGGCGACGGCGGAGCGCTTGACGGCAGCCAGGGGTCAGAAACGGTTGGTCGAGAGCATCACGGGAAGTCTGCGCGTTGCGGGGTACGCCGTGAGGCGCAGCGCTGTGGCTAAGGCTGTGGAGGGGCGCAAGAAGTGATCCAATGTGCCTGCCATTGGGCCTTCCCTCACCATCCCGCCTCAGTCCCGGATCATGAATATTGGCGAGAATGGGGGGAATGCGCGCCCTCCCGCCCCTGCTCACCCTCGCCTTGCTTGGCGTGGCGTCGGCGCTGCCTGCCCAGATCAGCATCGACAACATCAAGCACGAGTACCAGCGGCTGAACAACTGCGGCCCGGTGACGGTGGGCATGGCGCTCAGTCGCTGGGGCGGCACGCTGAACCAGTACGACATCGCGCCGAAGTTGAAGGCGGGCGGGGGCGACGTGAACGTGTCGCCGGAGGAACTGGCGGCCTTTGCGCGCGGTCAGGGCATGGCGGTGCATCTGGCACGCGGCGGCACACCGCTGATGCTCAAACGTCTGCTGGCCGCCGGATTCCCGGTGATTGCCGAGACGTGGTTCGTCACGCACGACAGCGGCGGTATGGGCCATTACCGCCTGCTGACGGGCTACGACGACGCCAAGGGCAAGTTCTCGGCGCTGGACTCGTACATGGGCCGCCTGGGCTTTAGCTACGCCGAGCTGGACGAGCTGTGGCGTTCGTTCGGGCGCACCTTTCTGGTGATCGCCCCTAAAAGCAGGCAGGCCGAACTGGACGCGGCGCTGGGCTACCACGCCGACGCGGGCATGAATAAACGCGCGGCCCTGCGCGTGTCGCTCGCGGAGGCGGAGAAGAAAAATGATGCCGTGGCATGGCTGAACGTGGGGCAGGCCAGACTGAATCTGGGCGATTCGCGTGGAGCGGTGCGGGCCTTCGACGCGGCGTTTGCGGCCCGGCCAGACCCGAAACTCGATCCCACCCGCCCGGCGCGCACCGTGGGCGGGCTGGCGTGGCGCACGCTGTGGTATTCCTTCGGCCCGCTGGAGGCGTACACCCGCAACGGGCGCTACGACGACGTGTTGCGCCTGACGAACGCCGTACTGCGCGATGCCCCCGCGCACGAGGAAATGTATTACTGGCGGGGCCGGGCGCTGGCCGGAATGGGCCAGACGGCAAAAGCCCAGGCGGCCTACCGCGAGGCGCTGCGGTTGCGCCCAGGCTTCGCGGCGGCACAGACGGAACTGGCGAAACTGTAAAACCCGTCCGCTTTTCTCTGGAGAGTGGAATGGACTGCGGGCCTCTCCGGCAACCTCCTGCCCCCTTTCGCCGTATAAAGGGGCATGAACGAACCTGTCCCCCAGGAGACGGTGATCAACCTGCGGCCCTCTGGCGCTGGGAACGAACTGGCCCCCCGGCCCGTCACGGCGGGAAAACTGGTGCTGGCCACGGGTGGCGGCGTGCTGGCGCTGGCCGTGCTGGGCGGCGCGGCGGTGGCGCTGTTCAACGTGGCGCTGACCACCGTGACCATCGCGGCCTTTGGCATCGCGCTGCTGGCGGTGATCGTGCTGCTGCCCGCGCTGATGCTGGCCCTCAACGCGGGCCGGGTGCGCGCCAAGGAGGCGGTGGCCCGCGCCATGCCGCTGGAAACGCTGATCTTGCAGCGCAAGCAGTTCGAGGATCTGATCACCGCCAAGGGCCGCCAACTGGCCGAGGCCAACGGCCATCTGGAAGACTTCCGCCGGCTGATCGACACCAACCGCGCGGACATGGACGCCGCCGACATCGCCCGCTGGGAAACCGATTTACAGGTCAGTCGCGACGCCTTTGCCCGCGCCCAGACCCACCTCTCGGACCTGCGCGCCGATCTGGGAGAATTTGACCGGCAGATCAAGAAGGCGCGCATCGATACCCAACTGGCACAGGCCAAGGGCAATGTGGCCTCCGCGCTGCAACAGGCCAACCTGAGTGCCGAGGACCGCCACGTCACCGAGAGCGCCCTGAGCGAGATCGCCCGCCGCGCTGGCCGCAACGCCGCGCTGCTGGACGAGGCACTGTCGGCAGGCGAACAGTCGGGCCGTGCCCAGTCAGGCCATGCACAGTCAGGCCATGCACGGGGAACCGCCGGATGATGAGGATGCCCAGGTGACCCGCGCCCGCATCCTGACTGCCGTGCTGGCCGCCATCCTGCTGCTGTGCGCCGCCGCCGTGTACCTGGATCAGCAGGGATTTTTCGGCGGTGGAAGCACGGTGTCCATACCATCCAATCCAACACCATCTAGTCCAACACTGCCCAGACCCGCGCAACCCACCGCGCCAGTCACTCCGGCCACGCCTCCAGCCACCACCAACGGGGACGGCTACGGCGAGCTGAAATAAACCCCTTTCTCTGGAGGTCCACCATGACCCGCGTTCTGAGCCTGCTCCTGCTGTCCACCCTCGGCCTTGCCCACGCCGCCGATCCCATCTCGTTCAACGTCGCCACCGGCAGCCCCACCGGAACCTACAGCGCCATGTTCAGGAACATCGGGCAGGTCTGCGCCCAGAGTGCGTATCTCAAAGAACGCGGCACGGGCGGCAGCCTGGACAACATCGATCTGCTGATGAACAACGAGGTCTCACTGGCCTTCGTGCAAAGTGATGTCCTCAAGGCCAGAGAGCAGATCGATCAGGACCCGCGCATGGCAAGCATCAAGGCGCTGCTGCCTCTGTACGACGAGGAAATTCATCTATTTGCCAAACCGCCCGTGACCAGCAAGAGTTTTCTGGGCAAGACCACCGTGACTGGCGTGCAAACTTTTGGTGACCTGAAAAACAAGCGCGTGGCGGCCTGGGGCGGCAGCGTGATCACCGCCAAGGTACTGAGCGCCAAACTGGCGGTGCCGTACAGCATCGTACCCGTCAAGGACCAGCCTGCCGCCTTTGCCGCGCTGAACGCCGGGCAGGTGGACGCCGTGCTGGCGGTGATCGGTCAGCCCGCCCCCTGGGTCAAGGAGCTGAGCGGCGTGCAACTGGTCCCGGTGCCGTTTAGCCCGCCGCTGAACGGCATCTACACCGCCGCCAAGCTGCGGTATCCCAACCTGAGCGTCTCCAGCGTGCCGACAGTGGCCGTGCAGAGCGTGCTGGTCACGCGCGACTTCAAGACCCCCGACAAGAAAGAGAAGTTGCTGGCCTACAAGAAATGCGCCGTGGGCAAGCTGGTCAACCTTCAGGAAGACGAGGGCATGCACCCCAAATGGCAGCAGGTGACCTTCAAGACGTGGCCGTGGTCGGAGTACAAGTAGAGCTAAAACTCTGCTCCCAGAAAGCTGTTGGTGCTGCGGGAAAGCTGGTTGCCGTCCGTTTTCGTCTCGTCCCTGAAGGCCAGGACCGCCAGGGTGCAGTGCGCCCCCGAGGCGCTGTGGCCCTCGGCATGGGCCTCGGCCAGCAGGGCGCTGAGGGCGCGGGCCAGCCGCTGATACCGTTCGGGCGAGAGGCGCAGCGTCAGCGAGTCCAGATGGGTGGGGTGGGCCTCCAGACCGGCGCTGTCGGGCGGGGGTGGCAGCAAGACTGGACCCTCGCCTGAGCCGAAGCCGTACACGTCTTCCTCGCCCTCGTGCATCCGTGCCCAGGAGCGCCCGTAGGCGCGCAGAAAGCCCTCGCTCAGTTCCCGCAGGTCCGCCGTGCCGTTGCCTTGGGCGTCCTCTGGCGGCAGCAGATCGCTGGGCACCCGGAACTCCCGCGCCGCCAGTTGGTAGAACACCTTGCCCCCCTCGCGCTTCACCTCCAGCAACAGGCCCAGACCCTCCAGTTTGCGGGCGTGGTGGTGTGCCAGATTGGCCGCCATGCCCGCCGACGCCGCAATTTCACTGGGCGAACGCGGCTGTGTGAACAGGCCCAGAAAAGCGATGTTCTGACGCAGGGCACGGGCGGCTGGAACGTCACCGATTCGCCGCGTTTCTTCCTGAGCAATCGTCATGCCGCCCAGTCTGAACCCGTGGCTTTCAGCGCGCGAGGTCCGGGGCTGAAAGGGCGTCCGATCAACCAGAGGTCAGCACGGCACTCAGCCACCGTCAGCCCCCGCGTGCTAGGACTACAGGCATGAAGCGCGTCCACGCCCTGGCTTTCGCCCTGCTGACCGCCACTGCCGGAGCCGCGCCGGGTGGGGCAGACCTGAAAGCGGCAGCCCTCCAGACGGCACAGACGCTGGGCGGCGTGCTGCGGGATTGCCCCTCCAGTTTTGCCGGAATCGGCCTGCCAGAAAAGCAGTGTGTGGGCGTATCAGACGGTGTGGAAGACGCGCGCCTGAAACTGAATGCGGCGCTGCCAGACGATCTGTACAGCGTGTGGCGCAGCCGCGACGAGCAGCGCAGCGTCTACAACTGGCTGAAGACGGCGGGCGGGTACGTCTACCTGCGCCTCCAGCCAGACCCGGACGGACGGACCCAGACCCTGGTGTACCTGGACCTGCCACCCGCCCAGGGTGAATCCGCGCAGACACAGGTTACGCAGGCACAGGCCACGCAGACTGAAACAGGTCCATCCGGGGACGCGCCCGCCGGGGCCACCCGGATCGGCGGCGTGATCCTGACGCCCGCCCCTCCAGTCACCACCGTGCCCGTGCCGTCCCCTACGGCAGAGGCCAGCCTGCCAGCCCAGATGCAGACAGCCACCCCAGCGCCCACCGCCCCGGCTGTTCCCCCGGCCACACCAGACCTCGCGCCCTTGCCATTTGGCCGCACGCTGACCTTGCAGAACAACAGGCTTCATGGCCCCGACGTGCTGGCGGTGCAGAACCGCCTGATCGCGCTGATGCGCCCGCAGCGCGCCGGGCAGGGCGACGGCTGGTATGGCCCGGCAACCACGCAGACCGTGCGCGTTTTTCAGAGGGCGGCTGGGCTGCCTATCACCGGAGTGGTGGACCGCGACACCTGGAATCGGCTGTTCTCGGAGGGGGCCACGACATTCGACGCGCCCGTCACACCCTAAAAAAACGCCAGATGGGACACCCATGAGATTTTTCACGCCCAGGGTCATCTGCGTTTTATGAGTGCCAGAGCGTCCTTTCTCACCTGAAACATTGAATAGTGGGAAGCATCATGAAGCAGAAGATTATTCTTTTCTCATCTGCCCTGCTTCTAGGGGTCGCTGGAACCGGTCTGGCACAAACGAATCTGGCGCAATCAAATCTGGCGCAGGGTAGCGACCCCTTCATGCGCGAGGTTCCGGCGCAGGCCGCGCCCGTGTTGCAGGGCACGCCCGGCGCGGCTCCGGCCCCCATCAACCTGACAGGCGTTCAGGACGCCGCTTTCGGGTCGCCCCGTTCCAGCCAGAACGGCAGCATTACGCGCGTGGTCTTTGATCTGCCCACTGGCGTCAGCTACACCCTGACCCCCACCTTCACCGGGCTGCGGCTGGATATCCAGGGCGCGCGGGTGATCCCCACCGTGTCCGGCAAGCTGGGCGACAGCGTCAACGAGTACCGCGCCGGGGGCGGGCAGGCCACGCTGATCACGCCCTATCCGCTATCGCTGACTGGCGGATGGCAGGCCACGGAAACCACCATCGGTACAGGCGGGCGGGTGCTAATTCTGGACTTCGGCGCGTCCCTGACGGGTGGGGCCAGCGCAGAACTGGGCAAACAGGTCCGCACGGTGGCACAGGGCAGCGCGCCCTCGGCGGCAATTCCGGCGGCTCCTCCCCCAGTCCCGGTGGCCGCAAGCCTCAAACTGACTCCTCCGGTGGCCCTCTCGGTGCCGCGCACCGTCCCGGCGCAGGCCACTCCAACGCAGGCCACTCCAGTCCAGGCCACCCCGCCCGGCGACGATGTCACGCCTGCGCCCGGTGGCCCACTGCCGCCCGCGCCCGCCCTGCCCGGCGCAAATCCCGAAACCCCCAGCGCCCTGAGCGGTCAGGTACCGGGCACGGCCAGGGGCACCCTGCTGACGCCGCCGCGCATCGGCAAGAATCCGGGGCAGACGCGGGTGGTGCTGGACCTGCCGCCGGGGACCACCTACCGGATCGTGCCGGGGGGCATCGGCCTGCGCGTGGAACTCAGCGGCGTCAGCGTGACCCCGCAGGTGGCCCAGAACATCAGCCCGGAACTGCGCTCCTGGCGGGCCGAATCGACGCTGAGCGGCGCTGTCTTCACGCTGCTGACCGCCGCGCCCACCACTGCCCGCAGCGGCTGGCGTGCCCAGTTGCTGCCGCCCGCCAGCGGAGACCTGTCGCGGCTGGCCATCGACCTGTCGCCCGCGCTGGCCGATCTGACGCCGCTGCTGCCCCAGCAGAAACTGCTGGCTGCCGTGCCCGCCATCCCGGCGGCGCGCGGCATGGCAATTCTGGCCCTGAGTGCCAGTTACACGCGCCCGCGCGTGGTGATCGATCCCGGCCACGGCGGCAAGGACCCCGGCGCGGTGGGGGCGGTGATCGAGAAGGAAGTGGTGCTGGACGTGGCCCTGCGCGTGGCCACGCTGCTGCGGGCTGCGGGCGTAGACGTGGTCCTGACCCGTGACCGGGACGGCGCGCTGAATGCCGACAAGAATACCGATCTGACCATGCGCGCTAAAATGGGCACCCCCGGCACGCAACTGTTCGTGAGCATCCATGCCAATGCGATGGACGCCCGCAACGCCCTGCGCGGCTACGGTATCGAGACATGGTGGAACCCCAACCATCCGCTGTCCAGCAGTCTGGCGGCGCTGCTCCAGACCAACGTGATCAACGAAACCGGGGCGTTCTCGCAGGGCCTCAAGAACAGCCAGTCGCTGGCGGTGCTGCGCAACAGCCGCATTCCCGCCGCGCTGATCGAGATCGGCTACACCAGCCATCCCGTCGATGGCCTGAATTTGCAGGACACCAATTACCGGGACCGCGTGGCGCTGGGCATCGCAGAGGGCATCCGCGAGGCGCTGGTGTCGGGCATTGTGGACGGCGGCGCGGTGGGCGGCGCGGGCAAGTAGATGCCCGCAGAACCGGGGACCACCGAGGTCTCTGGCGAGTTTCAGGCGCGGATTCTGGCCCTGGTGGCGCGCATTCCGCCGGGCCGGGTCATGACCTACGGCCAACTGGCCCTGCTGGCCGGGCATCCCGGCGCGGCGCGGCAGGCGGGCCACGTCATGAACGGCCTGATGGGCGGCCAGGACGGGGAGGGGGCCGATCTGCCGTGGCAGCGGGTGATCAACGCGCAGGGCCGCGTCAGCACCCACAAGCTGGGCTTCGGCGATCTTCAGGAGCGCCTGCTGAGGGCCGAGGGCGTGCCCTTCGACGCCTCCGGGCGCTGCGATCTGTCCGCGCGCCAGTGGTGGCCCGAGGAAGACCGTGACGCCCCACCCGAGGCACTGTTCTAGCGGCAACAGCGATGCGGGGGAACTTGCCCCCAGCAGCATGCCCGCTGGACCAGGGAATGCGGCAGACGAGGACGCCGCCCAGCCCGCAATCTGTTCTCTGGACACCTGCTTAAAGGCCGTATAAAAGAGCTGGGGGCGGCACGTCCCGGTCCTCCCAGCGTATGCTGGGGGCCATGAACCGAACGCACCCCAAGCGCCGCCGTGACCCCTGGGTCGAGGGCAGTCTGGCTTCCTGGATGGCGGGCGTGACCCTGGGCGCGGTCCTGGGGATCACCCTGCTGATCGCCACCCCCCGGCTGATGGCCGCCCCCGGCGAGACCGCCAAAGCGCCCACCGCCGCCGCGCAGAGTACCGCTACTGCCCCCGGCGGCTCGGCCACGGCAGGATCAGGCAGCATGGCCGCTGGCACTCCCGCAGACGCTGCGGCCACACCGGAAATGTCTGGCACCACAGGAACCGCCGACACCAACGCCCCCACCACCGAAACCCCCACCGACAACCAGAGCAGCGGCGGAACCTTGCCCGCCGCGCAGTCTCCCGCCGTGGCAGAAAATACCACTGGCGACCCGGCCCAGCAGGACACCAACGGGGCGGCGGAACCGGTGGCTGCGGGCGGCACGGCAGACGCCGCGCCCACCCCCAACGCCGCCGAGGGTGACGCTGCGGCGGGCACCACCATCTTCGCCAGCAACTGCGCGGGGTGCCACGGTGCGGGCGGCGGCGGCGGCATCGGCGCAAACCTGCTGACTAGCGACGGTCCCAAGGGCTGGACGCTGGCCCAGTTCACCACCACCCTGCGCGAGGGGAAAATCCCTACGGGCCGTGAACTGAGCGCCGTGATGCCCCGCTTCGCCGACGCCCAGCTCAGCGACACCCAGATCGCCGACGTGCTGGCCCACATCAAAACCCTGAACTGATCTTCCTATCCTTGAAGTCGCCGTCCTGGACGAACAGGACGGCGACTTCGCCTATTCGGCCTGACCCAGCCGTCCGGCCAGCGCCCGCAGGTCTGCCCGGTCCTCGTCGGCCACGCGGTAGGCCATGCGCCAGCGCTCCGGGGCAATCAGCGGGCGGACATTCCACAGTTCGCGCACGCGGCCCCGTTCCAGGGCGTCCCGAACGGCGAACAGCGGGACCAGCGTGGCCCCCAGCCCCACCTCTGCCGCGCCCACCACCGCGCGTAGATCGGGGGCCACCACCGTCTGCCGGGCCGCGAACCGCTCGCCCAGAACGCCCAGAAAAAAGCGCCGCGTCACGGGCAATTCCACGCTGGAGCTGACCCAGGGACGGGCATTGAGCCACCCGGCCAGACCGCCCCGGGGCACATCCGGCGCGGGCCAGTCGGGCGGGCCGATCAGGACATACGGCACCCCGGCCAGCGCCCGCTCGCTCAGGGCGCGGCCCTGGACCGCAACGCTGACCAGCGCGGCGTCCAGCGTTCCGGCCTCCACGCGCTCCAGCAGGCCGCGCGCCTCGCCGAAGCTGAGATGCAGGGGCTGTTCCCAGCCTTTCAGGCGCGGCAGGACGTGGCCGTGCAGGAATTCCGGCGTGCTGCCCAGCCGCAGCGGCGTCTCGGCCAGGATGGGGCGCGACACGCGCAGGCCACGGGCCACGTTGTCCAGCCGGTCCACCGCGTCGGCCACGGCGGCGTACAGCAGCTTGCCGCGTTCGGTGGGCGTCACGCCGCGCGGCGTGCGGATAAACAGCGCCTCGCCCACGCGGGTTTCCAGCGCGGCCAACTGGGCGCTGACCGCAGGCTGGGTCAGGTGCCGCTCGCGGGCCGCCCCGCTGACACTGCCCGCCCGGTAGATCGCCACGAACACCCGGAACGCCTCTGCCATTGCCATCAGTTCTTGTTATACCGCCCAGCAGCAGCCATGATTTGAAGTCATGGGCCGGGGCCGCGCACAATCGGGGCATGCCAAATAACACCAATTCCGACAATGCCAATTCGGCCAGCCGCGAGTATTTCAACGCCAACGCCAGAAAGTACGCCGCCAGCGAGGTCCACAGGCACGGCCCCAGCCTGCCCGTGCTGCTAGCCTACGCCGCGCCCACGCCGCAGGACCGCGCGCTGGACGTGGCCACCGGGACAGGCAACACCGCCCACGCCCTGTCGCCCCAGGTGGGGAAAGTGGTGGGCCTGGATCTGGCCGAGGGGATGCTGGCCCACGCCCGGCAACGCGCGCAGGACGACGGGCAGACCAACGCCAGTTTCATGGTGGGCAGCGCCGAGGAGATCCCCTTCCCCGACGCCTCTTTCACGCTGGTCACGTCGCGCCACGCCCCGCACCATTTTTTGCATCTGGACCGCTTTCTGGCCGAGGCGTTTCGCGTGCTGAAAGGCGGCGGGCGGCTGGTCATCGCTGATCAGATCAGCCCCACCCCCGCCGTACAACTGTGGATGGACAAATACCAGACCATGCGCGATCCCAGCCACCACACCCAGCGCACCGTGGAGGCGTGGCAGGAGCTGGCGCAGGCGGCAGGCTTCGTGTGGACGCAACACACGCTGGTTCCGTACCGGCTGGACTTCGCGTGGTGGACGGCGCAATCCGGCTGCACCCCCGAAACTGTGGAACGCCTGCGCGCCCACGCCGACGCACTGAGCGAGGCAGAACAGCAGGCTGCTGGGCTGGAATACGGCGGCGGCGAACTGGTGGCCCACCACGAGCAGATGATGGTGGTGCGGCTGGAGAAGCGCTGATACGGATTCCGTCTATTCCGTGCAGAAATCGGGACAGCGCCGATTCCTGCACTCCACGCCCGGAACCCGCTTTTCTCCTGCTCACTCCGTTCGGATTTCCAGGTGTTTTCAACACCTTCCAATCGGAGTCCGTATGAACTCTATTTCGCCAGTAGACGTGCCTCTGCTTCCTGCGCCAGACGGTACAGCGCCCACTGCCCCACCGCAAACCACGCGCCCAGCAGCGTGAATCCCAGACACACTGCCCACGCCCCCAGCGTCAGCCTGCGCCCGGTTCGCTCCACGGTCTGCCGCCACGCCGCCGCCGATTCACGGGCCTCAGCCAACGCGGGCAGCCGGGCGCAGGCTTCCCGCACATCCATGACAGAGCGCATGGGGCCAGCAGAGGGGATTCAGGCGTCCGGTCTCCGGGTCTCGCCTCCGCCACCTCGCCTCGTCTATCACGGTCCACGGCCACGCTATACAGGAAGAACAGTTGAGCGCCCGGAGGATGGTGGCAGAAGGCGCAGACGCGCTAATGTTGAGGTGTGAAAAAATGCATACTTACGGCTTTGCTGGCCCTCACCTCACTGACGGCGGCCCAGACCACGGCTCCGGCCCCTGTATCTCCCGCCGATCCGGTTTTCGACGCCAAATGCACCCCGACGGTGACGCTGGGAGAGGGTGAGGGCGACTACCGGGTCGACCCCGATCCGGCCCGCAAGAGCGCGTTCTTCGACGTGGCGGGCAGCAATCCCGAAGCATTTATGCAGGACATCGGGCGCAAGGTCTGCCACATCCTGTACCGCAAGGCCAGCGAGATTCGTCAGGCCAGCCACCTCACGCTGGTCCTGAGTCCAGCCGTGGGCGAGGTGTCCTTCAAGAGCGGTGACGGGGCCGACATTACGGTGATACTCAGCACCGACTACCTGAACAAAGTCAAGAAAGAGGGCGGCGATGTGGGCAGCGAGATCAGGGGCATCCTGTTTCACGAGATGACACACATGTACCAGCAGGACGATAGCGACCTGGGCGGGGCCGACGGCGGCCTCATCGAGGGCATCGCCGACTCGGTGCGCTACCGGGCGGGCTTTATGCCTGGAGACGCCGAACCTGACAAGGACGGCCACTGGAACGACGGCTACAGCACCACCGCCTTTTTCCTGCTGTGGCTAGAGAAGCGCTTCCCGGACTTCATCTACAAATTGAATCTCAGCATGGACAGCCAGGACAACATCAAATGGACGCCGGACGCCTTCAGGGTTCTCACCGGCAAGACCGTGGATCAGCTCTGGAACGAGTACAAGACCTCGCCGGATTGATGACCGTCGGTGGTCTGACTGTCGTGCTTCAACGAATGAGGGCTTAGGCGAACCGTGGGGAAGATCTGGGGCGGATTAACCAAGAAGCGGCTCTGAGACGCCACTTCACCTCTCCCCCTAAAAGAGAAGCTCGTGTTAAGCGGTGTGCCGGGTGGTTTCGCTGAAATCCCAGGAGCCTCAAAGCCCCAGTTCGGCCCGCGCCGCCCGAGTCAGGCCCGCCACCACCAGCGCGTGACTGCCCGCCAGCAGTTCGCCCACCAGCGTATCGGGCAGACTGCCGTCCAGCGTCAGCGTGACCCAGTGGCGCTTGTTCAGGTGATAGCCGGGAGCGATGGCAGCGTGGGCGGCGCGCAGGTCATCGCCATGTTCAGGCCGCACTTTGAGCGACAGCTTCAGCGGATCGCCCGTGATGTCGCTCAGTGCATAGACCTTGCCACCCACCTTCCAGACCAGCGTCGTGGGACCGAAGGGAAAAGTTTCCGCTGAGCGGGGCAGCCGCCCACACGTCTCCCGCAGTTGGGCCACCGTTTGCATGGCTTCAGGATACGGCGCTCAGCTTGCACCCACTCAGCTTTCCGCCGTGGGGTCCACTCCCTCCCCAGTTTCCAGCGCCAGATTCGCCTCGGTCATGGAGGCGTCGCCGCCCAGCAGGCCCGTGACCTGTCCGGCGCTCATGCCCGTACCAGAGGGGGCGGGCACTCCGGGCAGCGTGCGCTGGGGCAAGCCCTCGGGCACTGAAGGGGTGGGCTGGGAGCCGCGCTCACCCTCAGAATCGTTTTTCGTCATGCCCCAGCATGGGCCGCAGAGGTCCGCGAAAGTTGAGAGCGGGCTGAAGGCAGGGCGGGACAAAGGAGAGGGGCGCGGCATTCACTCGCCGCGCCCCCCATTCTCCGTAACCCTTATTTGGGCATCATCTTGTACAGCTCCATTCCCCGCGCGGTGCGGTCCTTGAAGCCCTTCCAGGAGGTGTCGTCGGCCTTGGGCGTGCCGTCGGCGTTGCGGCTCACCTTGATGTCGTTGGACAGGGGGGTGGGCACGTTCAGATAAGCGGCGTCTTCCGTCTTGCCCTTCAGTTTCCAGTCCAGGAAGGCGGTCACGAAATGCTGGTTGATGTTGTTCAGGCGGCTCATGTCCCAGGCGGGTTCGGCGTAGTGCATGTAGTCGTCGAAGCTATTCAGGGACGCGGCGGGGGGCGGGTTGGGCGCGGCGTTGTGCGAGGCGTTCTCGTAGACCAGCATGTAGCGCTCGGCGTTCACGGCGTTCTCGAACAGCGGCTTGACACCGCCCTCGTAGTACGCCACGTCGTCGCGGCTGCCCACCACGAACATGGTGGGGACCTTCAGGCCAGCCAGCCCGGCGTCGTTCCAGAAGCCGTACTTGCCGCCAAAATTGACGCCGATGCTTTTCACGGCGGCGTCACCACCCCACGGCGCGAAGGCCACCACGGCCTTGATGCGCGGGTCCACCTTGAAATTGCCAACCTCCCGCTGCTTGAGCGCTCCGCCTGGAATCAGCGGCTCCATTTCCGGGCCGTAGCCCGCGCCCGCCGCGTTCAGCGCGCCGTACCCACCCATGCTGTAGCCCACCAGCGCGGTATCGTCGGCGTTGATCAGGCCGCTCAGCGGTGAGCCGCTGCCCGCCGCGCCCAGCCGGGCCATCTCGGACAGCACGAAGTTGTCGTCTATCGCCCGGTTCAGCAGCGTGCTGCCAAAGGCGGCCTTGTCGGCGGTGGTGCTGTCGGTATGATCGATGGCCGCCACGATGTAGCCCTTGCTGGCCAGGTTCTCGGTCAGGTAGGTCATCAGGTAACGGCTGCCCGGATAGCCGTGAGACACGATAATCAGCGGGTACGGGGCCTTGCTGGCGGCGGGCGGGGCGTCACGGGTGGCGCGGCCCAGCGTGATAAACGGCGTGTTGGGGCGCTTGGGATCATTGGGGCCGCTGCCCAGAAAATCAGTGTAGGTGGTGACGCCCGAACCACTGTCCCCCTGCGCCGGATACCAGACCTCCACGGTGAGCGGGCGGTCATAGCGGGGCACGTCGCCTTCCTTGGGGGCATTCACGATGTCCAGTTGGCCGGGGTTGGTCAGCTTCAGCGTCCGCACGCCCACCGCGTAGGGGCCGCGTGCGCTCAGCTCCGGGGCGTCGGGACGGGCGTCGCCAGGAATCGACTGGGACGGGGCCGAGGCCGCCAGTTGGGCGTGGGCGGCGGGAACGAGCAGGGCCAGGGTCAGAAACAGGGCTAATCTTTTCATGGCGGGAAACCTCCGGGGAAACAGGCAACGGCACTCGCCGCGCAGGGGCGGCAGGCTTGAATTGTCGATGCGGGGCTTAGCCTAGCTCCAAAGTGGGGAGGCCATGCAGGAATCAGCCGGGCCGCCACCCGCCGTCGCCGCGCAGGGCCAGCAGATCCAGCTCCCACAGCAGCGCGGCATAGAGTTCGGGGGACAGATCGGAGGCGGCAGCTTCCAGCCACAGTTCCTCGATGGTCTCAGCGGTCAGGGAGAGCCGTCCGCTCAGGCTGTGCAGCCGCACCCAGCCGTTCATGAGCACATCCAGTGTGAGCAGCGTTTCGCCCGCCTCATCCCGCAGGTGGACGAGGGTGCGCCGGACCGCAGGAGCATTCATTCCCCCCGAGTCTAGCGGTCAGCAGTTCAAGCACCCAAAAGAGAAACTGGAGCGCCACGTTCAGCGGCCTCCAGTCTGTTTCAGATGTGGTTGAAAACGGTGTTGCTGAGATCAGCGCCCGTGCGTTCCTTCTCCTGGAAAATCGTCGGGGATGAAATTGAAGATTTCCAGATCGTCCACGGCGTTGCCTGCTCCCTGAAGCTGGGCCAGTTCGGCGGCGCTGGCACGCGGCTGCTGCGTGTCGTGGCCGTACCCCAGCGCGTCGGCCATCACGGCGGCGGGCACGGCGGAGAACATCCGGGCGGCCTGCGCGGGGCTGGCGTCCAGCAGCACGTCGGACAGCACCTCGTCGGGAATGTCCTGGGAAATGCGGGCGCGGGCGGCGGCGATGGCTGCGGGGTCCAGCTCGGGCCGCTCGGCGGTTTCCTCGTCCAGATGCGCAGTGCCGGGCGGACGCAGCCCACGTAGACCCTTGCCCCGCCACCAGAACGCCACCAGCAGCAACACTGCCACAACCACCACGAATATCATGGCCGCAGGTTACGGCCCGCCATCTCACGGCGTTCTGCCCGCTGGTGGCATGAATGACGGGAATTGCACACCCCTGCCCCCGGCGGGCCACCCGCCCGGACGGTTACGCCTCGCTGTAGGTCTTTTCAATGGGCATGCCCACTGCGTTGCCCCACTCGGTCCAGCTTCCGTCGTAGTTACGCACTTTGGGGTAGCCCAGCAACTCGCGCAGCACGAACCAACTGTGGCTGCTGCGCTCGGCGATGCGGCAGTACGCGATCACATCCTTGTCGGGGGTCACGCCCTCGCCCGCGTACAGCTCGGTCAACTCGTCGGCACTCTTGAAGGTGCCGTCCTCGTTGGTGGCCCTGGCCCACGGAATGCTGCGTGCGCCGGGAATGTGGCCGCCGCGCAGCACGCCTTCCTGCGGGTAGTTCGCCATATGCGTGACCTTGCCCGAGAACTCGTCGGGGCTGCGGACATCCACCAGCGCGCCCTTGCCCGCCTGCACGCTTTCCAGATGCGCGCGGACCTCGTCGCGGTAGGCCCGCAGGCTCTCGTCGCGGGTCAGTTCGGGGTAGGTGGTGGCTTCATGGCTGGGGTACTCGGTGCTGACCTCGCGCTCCTCGGCCATCCATTTCTGGCGTCCGCCGTTCATCAGCTTGAGGTTCTGCACGCCGCTGTAAGACAGGAACCAGTATGCGTAGGAGGCCCACCAGTTGCTCTTGTCGCCGTACAGGATGATCTGGTCATCGGGTTTGATACCCAGACGGCCCAGCAGTGCGGCCACCTCATCGGGGCCGATAAAGTCACGTTCCACCGGATGCCAGAAGTCGGTCTGCCAGTCCACCTTGACCGCGCCGGGAATGTGGCCGGTGTCGTACAGCAGGATGTCCTCGTCCACTTCAATCAGGCGGACGCCGGGGGTGTTCAGGTTCTGGGCGACCCAGTCGGTATTTACCAGTACATCTTTCACGTATTCCATAAATTGAACCTCCAGAGTTCTTGCTGCTCAGGTCTTCTGGCCCAAGTCTAGCCTTCACCACTAGTTGACCGATCATGTCAACTGGACAAACCTCACCATAGCGGGCCGGGGCGGGGCGGTACAGTGACGCATGACCTCTGACCTCTCCTCCACCCCCGTCCTCCCCGACAAGCTCCAGGGCATCGTGAGCATGTTCAAGAGCGCGCCCAAGTCGCTGCGCCTGCAAGCCCTGCTGGAATACAGCCGCAAGCTGCCGCCGCTGCCTGCCAAGTACGTGGAACACCCGGAATTCATGCAGCCGGTGCCCGAATGCACCAGCCCGTTTTTCCTGGTGACCGAGCAGGACGGGAGCGGCGGCGTCAACATGTATTTCAAGGTGCCGGAGGAAGCCCCCACCGTGCGCGGCTACGCGGGCATCCTGCATGAAGCGCTGGACGGGGCCTCGCCCGAAACCATCCTGAACATCCCCGACGACTTCTACATGAACATGGGTCTGTCCGAACTGATCACGCCGATGCGCCTGCGCGGCATGGGCGCGATCCTGATGCGCCTGAAGAACGTGGTGCGCGAGGGTGAGAAGGCGGAAAGCTAGAGCCTCGGCTTCTGTCCTTAAAGATCGGCCCCTCTCCTGCTAGTGGAGAGGGGTTTTATCTATTTCCCGTCCGGCAGCACCCTGTCCAGCGCCAGCGCGGTCAATCCCAGTCCCAGACCGTAGGCCAGATGCGCGCCCAAACGGTTGATGTGGCCCTTCGGCGTGGACCCACCGGGGCCGTCCTGAAGCCCCATCAGCGGCACCAGTCCCTCGTCCATCAGCGCCCACAGGCCAACGCCGAAGATGGCAGCCTTGAACGGCTGATCGGGGCCAGCCAGCGCGCCATACAGCCCGCCGTTCAACACACCCATGCCCCAGTGAACCCCTTCGCTCAGAGCGGTGCGGGTGCCGTCTTTCCTGGGGGTGTGGCCCTCGGCAGCCTCGTAGGCCAACCGTCCCAGCGCGGCGGTGCTGCTCTCGCCGGGCGCGTGCAACTGCCCCAGCGGCGCGATGCTGTGGCGGTCCGGCGTCGGTTTCTGATCACCGTCCCCGTCGCCCTGAAGCAGCGGGGCCACCCGCGTCCAGTACTGCCCCATCGCCAGCGTGCCCACGGCCCCACCGATCAGGCCGATCACGATATTTCGGAAGAGTGCCATACCACAGAGTAAGAACAAATACCGTTCTGGCCGCCGAGGATAAAGGAAGTGGCAACGGGGGCGGCCTCCTCTACACTGTCGCCATGCAGCCCTACCTCGACCTGATGCGGCAGATTCTGGACCACGGCGCGGTGAAAACAGACCGCACCGGCACTGGCACCCGCAGCATCTTTGGCGCGCAGATGCGCTTCGATCTGGCGGACGGTTTTCCGCTGGTGACCACCAAGAAGATTCATCTGAAGTCCGTGATTCACGAGTTGCTGTGGTTTCTATCAGGGAGCAGCAACGTGGGGTATTTGCAGGACAACGGCGTGAAAATCTGGGACGAGTGGGCGGATGAGCAGGGCGAACTCGGCCCGGTGTACGGCGTGCAGTGGCGCAACTGGCCCACGCCGGACGGGCGGCACATTGATCAGATTAAACAGGTAGTCGATCAGATCAAGACCAATCCCGATTCCCGCCGCCTGATCGTCAGCGCGTGGAATGTGGGCGAGATTGAGAACATGGCGCTGCCTCCCTGTCACGCCCTCTTTCAGTTCTACGTGGCTGATGGACGCCTGAGCTGCCAGCTCTACCAGCGCAGCGCGGATGTGTTTCTCGGCGTGCCGTTCAATATCGCCTCCTACGCCCTGCTGACCATGATGGTGGCGCAGGTCTGTGATTTGCAGCCAGGAGACTTCATCTGGACGGGCGGCGACTGTCACCTGTACAGCAACCATCTGGAGCAGGCGCGTGAGCAACTGGCGCGTGATCCCAGGCCGCTGCCCACCATGCACCTGAACCCGGACGTGAAAGACCTGCTGGCCTTCAAGTACGCGGACTTTAAGCTCACGGGTTATGAACCGCATCCTCACATCAAGGCGACGGTAGCGGTTTGATCCCTCATTTAACGTTCGTGGTGGCAATGGCCGAGAACCGCGTGATCGGCAGAGACGGCGACTTGCCGTGGCGTCTGCCCGCCGATCTGGCCCACTTCAAGCGGCTGACCGTGGGCAAACCGGTGGTGATGGGCCGCAAGGTCTACGACTCGATTGGCAGGCCGCTGCCCGACAGACAGAACATCGTCCTGACCCGCAATCCAGAGTTTCAGGCCCCCGGCTGCGTCGTCGTCCACTCGTCGGAGGAAGCGCTGAAAGCCGCCGATGGGCCAGAAATCATGATCATCGGCGGCGAGGAAATTTACAGTCTGTATCTGCCGCAGGTGGAACGGGTGGAACTCACCCTGGTTCACGCGGAAATCGGGGGCGACACCTTCTTCCCCGAACTGCCGGGCCAGTGGACGGAGACGGCGCGGCGTGAGCGGGCGGCAGACGAGCGCAATCCATATGACCTCAGCTTTCTGACGCTGGAACGGGCACCTCTCCCCTGACGTTACGGCTCCAATTGTGGCGAACAAGTCATACGGAATCCGTGTCAGCTTTTGTTTCCACTGTTGGCGGCGGCTCCATGACCACCAGTGGCCCGGCCTGTTGCGCCAGTGCGCGGGCGGCGGCGGCCTCCAGCGGGGGCGAGATGTAAAAACCCTGCGCCAGCGTGAAGCCCAGCGCCCGAACCTGCGCGAACTGCTCAGGCGTCTCGATGCCCTCGGCCACGCTGGTCAGCCCCAGCGCCTGCCCCAGTTCGGACACCGCGCGCACCAGCGCCGTACCGGTGTGGCCGCCGTCCAGGTCGGCGATAAAGCTGCGATCCACCTTCAGGTCACTGATCGGAAACTGGCGCAGGTAGCTCAGTGACGAGTACCCGGTGCCGAAATCGTCCAGGGCCAGCCCCACGCCCAGTTCGCGTAGCGTCCGCATGGTGTCCAGGGTGGTGTTACGGTCATTCATCAGGACGTTCTCGGTCAGCTCCAGCGTCAGGCGTTCGGGGGCCAGCCCGCTGCTGCCCAGCACGCCCCGGACCTCGGCCACCAGACCGGGCAGGTGCATCTGGGCTGCCGTCAGGTTGACGCCCAGCGCCGGGGCCGTGCGTCCAGGCAGAGCGGGCCAGGTGGCCGCCTCATGGGCCGCCGTCCGCAGCGTCCAGCGGTCCAGCGGCACGATCAGGCCAGTGTCCTCGGCCAGCGGAATGAAGGCTTCGGGAGACAGCAGGCCGCGCGTGGGGTGAGGCCAGCGGACCAGGGCCTCAAACCCCCGCAGGTGGCCGCTGTCGAGGTCCACGACGGGCTGATAGTGAACCTCCAGCGCGCCGCTGCCGATGGCCGCCCGCAACTCGGTTTCCAGTTCCAGGCGGTCCAGAACCTCGCGGTGCATGGCGGCGTCGAAGACCTGGGCGCGGCCCCGGCTGTGGGCCTTGGCATGGTACAGGGCCACGTCCGCGTTTCGCAGCAGGGTTCCGCCGTCCAGCGGTGTGCCGCCTTCCAGATCGCCGCCCAGATCGTCATACAGCGCGATGCCCAGGCTGGCGCGCACCTGTAATTCCAGACCCTGCACGGAAATCGTCGGTTCCAGCGCGCGCAGCAGGCGGTCCGCCGCCTCGGAAGCATGCTGGGAGCCGGGCAGATCACACAGCAGCACAGCGAATTCGTCGCCGCCCAGCCGGGCCACCGTGTCACCCGGACGCACGCCCGCCTGAAGGCGCTGCCCGGTCAGGATCAGCACCTGATCCCCGGCGCTGTGGCCCAGGCTGTCGTTGATGGCCTTGAAGTTGTCGAAATCCATCAGCAGCACGGCCAGACTGTTGGGGGCCGGGGACGCCTCCAGCGCCCGCGCCACACGCTCGCCAAACAGGCGGCGGTTGCCCAGCCCGGTCAGCGGATCGTGCAGCGCCAGGTAAGCCAGCCGCGCACTCAGGTGTTGCCGCTCGCGGATCACTGCTCCCAGCAGCAGCCCCGAGACCGTCACCGTGACCAGCCCGAATTGCAGGGCCAGTCCGCTCGTTTCCGCGATCTGGCCCCCGGTCAGCAGGGCAACGCCCACGTTCAGGGCCAGCACACACACGGCGGCGGGGGCAAAACCGTGCCGGGTGGCAATCCACAGCACCGGGATGAACAGGGCGTAGCTGTAATTCAGGGTGGTGCCGCGCGGCCCGCCGTACCCGGCCCAGACCGCCGCCACCACCAGCACGGCGGCTACAGCGGCGTCGCGCGCCCAGGGCCAGACCTCTGATTTGGGCCGGGTTTCCGGTGGGAACGCGGGGGCCTGTGCGGGGGCGGACGACCACAGCCCCGGCCAGCGCCCCAGCCACAGCAGCAGCGGCGGGGCCAGCAGCCCGACGCCAGTGGCGCTGCCCGCCCACAGTTGCAGGGTCAGGGTCAACCCCTTTGAAGCGGGAAGCAGCCCGGCCACCGTCAGGTTAAAGACCTGCAAGGCCGACATCACCATCGGCGCGCCCAGCATCGCCACCGTCACGAACAGCGCCACGTCGCGCAGGCGCGGCAGACGCGGATCGATGTGCAGCGAGCGCAGCAGCATGTAGGCCGCCGCCACGGTAGCGGCCACCGTCATCACGATGTAGCCCAGCAGGGGCCAGAAGGGCAGGGTGTCCACCACGAAAAAGGTATGCACCAGTCGGCTCAGGATCAGCAGCGGCCAGAAGCGCAGGCCGAAGACCAGCAGCAGCACCACGTCCAGCCCCACCGCCGGATACCACACCGTCACCTCCGGCGAGGTGGCGAACTGCTGCGAGGCCACATCCAGCCCGTACCACGCCAGCAGATACACCACCCCGATTAGCACTGGCCGGAACCACAGATTGAGCATGGCCTTACATTAGACCGAATACAAACCCAGAAACGAGAAAAACTTCAAGACTTCAGATCGTCTCCTAGCCCTGAACTTCAATACCCTGTCAGGTGGTGCGGGAGAGGGCAGGACAATAGTGCCTACCGCCCTTGTTCTGCCCTCTCAGGACCACTAGGCTGTTCCTCTTGTACTTCCCCTGCGCTTCGCCACGTCGGCGAGAACCACGGGGGGAAGATCGGCGGGAAAGCCCCTGACGCCGGGGCTGACCGAAACCGAAGGAGCGTTTAAAAATGCATAAAGTTGCCATTGTGGGCCGACCCAACGTCGGCAAATCAAGTCTGTTCAACCGCCTGATCGGGCGGCGCGAGGCCGTCGTGGCCGACTTTCCCGGCGTGACCCGTGACGCCAAGGAAGGCATGATGCTGTACCAGAACCACCGGATTACCCTGGTGGACACGGGCGGGTTGTGGAGCGGCGACGAGTGGGAAGCCGCCATCCGCCAGAAGGCCGAGTGGGCCATCGAGGGCGCGCAGGCCGTGATCTTCGTGCTGGACCCCCGCGAGGGCCTGAGCGCCGCCGACTACGAGGTCTCCGACTGGCTGCGCCGCCTGGGCATTCCAGTGATCGTGGTGGCCAACAAGATCGACAGCCAGAAACACGAGGTTTACCTGGCCGAGCTGTGGGGCCTGGGCTTCGGCGATCCGGTGCCGATCAGTGCCGAACACGCACGCGGCCTGGACGAACTGATGGACCGCGTGATGACCCACATGCCCGACGACGATGAGGACGTGCCGGAAATCGCGCCCATCCGAATTTCGCTGATCGGGCGGCCCAACGTGGGCAAATCCAGCCTGCTGAACGCGATTGTGCAGAGTGACCGTGCCATCGTGGCCGATCAGCCCGGCACCACCCGCGACAGCCTGGACGTGGAGTGGGATTACGGCGGGCAGCGCTTCGTGCTGGTGGACACGGCGGGTATTCGCAAGAAGCCCCCCACCGCCATCGAGGACTACGCCATCCAGCGCAGCCAGGCGGCCATTGCCCGCAGCGACCTGATCTGGCTGGTGGTCAACGCCGACGAACTGGGCGACCACGAGCTGAAGCTGGCCAACCTCGCCTACGACAGCGGCAAGCCCGTGATCGTGGTGGTCAACAAGTGGGACCTGATCCCCGACGCGGACCTGAAAAGCACCGAGCGCGACCTGAACCAGAAGCTGCACCATATTTCCTACGCGCCGCGCGTGTACACCAGCGCCATCAACGACTACGGCATCCACGAAATGCTGGCCGAGGCCATGAAGCTGCACGACAAGTGGCAGAGCCGCGTGCCCACCAGCGAGCTGAACCGCTGGCTGGAAGTCTGGCAGATGCGTCAGGCCGTGCCGAACTTCCACGGCAAGAAGCTGCGGATGTACTTCATGACCCAGGTGGAAACCGCGCCGCCCACCTTCGCTATCTTCTGCAACCGCGCCACTTTCGTGACCCGCGCCTACGAGGGCTTCCTGCAAAACCGCATCCGCGAGGATCTGGCGCTGGCCGGAATCCCGGTGCGCCTGAAGTGGAAGGAAAAGGGACCGTACAAGCGTGGCGAGAAGAGTGAGGAAGCCGAGGCTTAGTTCGACTCTGCCGTTTCTGGACCGTGACCGTGCTTGCCTGACATCACTGAATTCAGTCTCCGCGTGAGCGTGTCGGACAGCAGTTCCAACACTTTTCCGATGGAGTTGGAAAAAACCGCACTATCATCCACACCCTCCCAAGCCACACGTTCCAATCTGTACCAGTCCCCGCAAGGGAGCTTTTTTTATTGTCTGGCACGGGATTTGCAGTGCGACTGTAGACGACAATCTCAAAAACTGTCCGAACTCAGGCCAGAGCCAAAGCCCCCAGCAGCGGCGAGACGGTGGGTGTGAAGCTCACGTCACGGTCCATAAATTGCGCGTAGAAAGCCGCCTTCACCAGCGGGTTGAAGCTGCCGCCGCACAGCCCCAGTTGTGAATTTCCTGTGCGCTCCATCACCGCCCCACCCAGCCGGGCCAGTTCCTCCCCGGCGCGGCGCTGGATGTCCTGGGCGTGTGGATCGCCGTCCACGGCGGCGGCGTACACGGCAGGTGCCAGCCGGGCCAGCGCGGCGCGGCCCTCGCCGTACACGTAGGCGCGGATGTCCGGCCAGTTCTGGGAACCGATGACCCCGAAGAGTCTGGAGGCCAGCAGGCTCTCGCCTCGCCCCTCATCCACCCCGCGCAACACCGCTTTCAGGCCCTGCCGCCCCTGCCAGAAGGCCCCGCCCGCGTCGTCGATCAAGAAGCCGTGACCGCCCGCGCGGATCACCTCGTCCGCCGCTGTACCGTCATTTGAAACGGTGCGGTGGTAGGCCATGCTCCCGGTTCCGGCATAGACCAGGGTGCCGCCCCCCGCCGGAAAATGCGCGGCGTAGGCCAGATGCAGATCGTCGGTGACGTGCAGCGCGTGCTGGGGCAGATAAAACGTGCTGGACAGCATTTCCATGATCAGCGGCGCGAAGTCGGTCGACAATCCGGTGACGCCCACCACCACCGCTGAAGGCTGTGCAGGAACGGCGGCGCGAATCCCGGCCAGTCCAGCCGCCATATGCTGCCGCGCTTCAGGCGTGTAAAGGTGGCCGGAAAGGGAAGCGTAAACGCCGCTGGCGGCCACTTCCCCACCAGAGACCCCATCAGAAAACAGTGCCCACTTGCTGCTGCTCGCGCCCATGTCGATGCCGAGGATCACAGTCTCTCTGGAACCACTGCTGCGAAGGCATGGGACACGTTCAGACCGCAGAGCAGGAGTGGAAGGTTCATTGAGGACATTGTTTCATGGCGTCCTGTCCAGGCTCAAATCTGGATTGCACAACCTCTGCCGCCCCTCTCCGCTCTACCCTGATCTCATGCCCCACTGGCTCCTCAAATCCGAACCCGACGTCTTTGGCTATCCCGATCTGGAACGCGTGGGCCGCGAACCCTGGAACGGTGTCCGCAACTATCAGGCGCGCAATTTTCTGCGGCAGATGGCGGAGGGCGACCTCTGCCTCTTCTACCACTCGCGCAGCAAGACGCCGGGCGTCGCGGGCGTGGCGCGGATAACGCGGGCGGCACACACTGACGATCTGCAATTCGACCCGGCCAGCGCCTATTTCGATCCCAAATCTGACCCATCCCAGCCGCGCTGGAGCATGGTGGAGGTGGAGGCGGTGCGCGCCTTTCCCGCCGTGCTGACGCTGGAGGCCATCCGCGCCCTGCCCGAGTGGGCCGATTCACCGCTGACCCGCAAAGGCTCGCGCCTGAGCGTGTTGCCCGTGACGCCAGAGCAGTTCGGGGCGGCGCTGGCAGCGGCAGGACTGGCACTCATCAACTGACCCGTGATCCAACTGTCAGACGCCACGGATCACACTGAAGCATGGAACTCGTGTTCGCCGGACTGGCTATCGTTTTCTCTTTACTCCTCGCCTCGATCCAGAAGGAGCCGGAGCCTCAGCCGCAGCCCGTGAAGGTCAGGAGTCGGCAGGACTGAGCAGGCGGCTTATTCTGGAAGCGTGACCAGCCACACGCCGTCAACGGCCCACCAACATCCCGGCGGCTTGCGGGGGCGGCTTCTGCTGGAGCATCTGCAAACCCAGCCCAACTCGGTTCCCGATGCCGTGAATCTGGACGGCTGCGGCCTGAGCGAACTACCAGCCGTGATCGGCGGCAAGTCTGACCTTCAGCGGCTGAGCGCCTACGACAACGCGCTGGACGACCTGCCGGGGTGGCTGTGGACCCTCTGTGACCTGCGGGTGTTGAACCTGTCGGCCAACAGGTTGACGGCCTTGCCCGATGCGCTGGGTAACTTGATCCGGCTGGAGATGCTGGACCTGGGCCACAACGCGCTCTCCGAACTGCCAGACACAGTGGGCCACCTGCGAGAATTGCGCTTCCTGTACCTCAGCAACAACCGGCTGAGCGCACTGCCGGAGTCGGTGCGTCGTCTGGAGAACCTGAGCTACCTGAACGTCACCGACAACCAATTCGCGGCACTTCCCCACTGGCTGGGCGAACTGGGCGGCCTGCAAGAAGTACGCGCCTACAACAATGCCCTGACGGTCCTGCCCACCAGCATCGGCAATTTGCACGAGCTGCGCGAGTTGCACCTGATGAACAACCGCCTGAGTGTCCTGCCCGACGAACTGGCAGGGTGCGTCCGCCTGCGCGAACTGGACCTCCAGAACAACGCATTGACAGCTCTACCGGACAGCATCGGACGGCTGGGGGCGCTGACCCGGTTGAATCTGCGGTTCAACGAACTGACCGCGCTGCCGGATTCGCTGGCCGAACTGACCGAATTACGCTTTCTGGACCTGCGGGCCAATGGCCTGACCACGCTGCCAGAAGGACTGGCGGACCTTCCCAGGCTGGAGAAGCTGGAGCTGCGCTGGAACCGGCTGGAACGCCTGCCGGCGGCCTTTGATCGGCTCCGCGCACGCGGCTGTCTGATCCACCTCTGAAGCCGCGCAAGAGTTCTGGCAGAATGCCGCCCGTATACTCGGGCCGTGTCTGTCACCTGGCTGGGCCGCCCGCATACGCTGGGTTCGCGTGTGTCCCTCCTCGCGTTGCGGCTGACGGGCTGGACGCCGCTGCTGGAGCCGCCGCCGATGGGCGGGGTCAAGTTCGTCACGGCTGCCGCGCCGCACACCAGCAATCTGGACTTCTGGCCGGGGCTGTTCTGGAAGTGGGCCACCCGCATTCCGCTGCACTGGGTCGGCAAACGCGAGCTGTTCAATTTCCCGATGGGCATCTTCATGCGTGGCGTGGGCGGCATTGCCCTGGACCGCCGCCGCGCGGGGGGCAACTTCGTGGACGCTGTGGTCTCGGTGATCGAGCGCGAGGAAGAAATCGTGCTGCTCGTCGCGCCGGAAGGCAGCCGCAACCGGGCGGAATACTGGAAGACCGGCTTTTATTACATGGCCCAGAGGGCGGGCGTGCCCATCGCCGTGACCGCGCTGGACTGGCAGCACAAACGCATCGGCATCATCGGTTACGTGCAGCCGACAGGGAACATCAAGGCCGACTTCGCCGAAATTGCCGCCCTCCTGAAAGACGTACGGGGCCGCATCCCGGCGAACGAGACGCCTATCATTCCCCGCCCCGATGACGCGGAACAACCCGCCCCGGCCTGAGCTGGCGCTACCGCCCAGAATGACGTTCCACCTGATTGCTGGCGAAATCCCTGAGCTGGACGAACTGCTGAGCCTTTATGCCTCGGTGGACTGGACCGCCTACACCCGTGATCCACAGGCGCTGGCCCGCGCCCTCCGGCACTCCAGTTTCATGTGGGCGGCCCGCTGATGGGGGCCGTGCTGGACCATTACGCCCACGTCATGCAAACGGCGCTGCTGGCCGATGACAGGCCAGAGCAACGGGCCTTTTACGAGTCCCTGGGCCTCGGCAACACCCAGAATCTCGGATTGAATGCATTCTACCGCGCGAACATGCAAACGGATTCCTGAAAGTAGTTCGATTTATACCGTCCCAGCACATGAATTTTAGGACGATGTATAAATTTGACACCCGCTGTATTAGGCGCTATAGTATTGCCATCACCGTCCGAGAGGGCGGGCTTTTTATTATCTAGCGATATTGCCTGCCGGAAAAGATCACTCCTCCCGGTCTTTCAGCCCCCGGATTTCCTCAATAAAGCGTTCCAGGCTGTCAAAGTCGCGGTAGACGCTGGCAAAGCGGATGTAGGCCACGTCGTCCAGCGGGCGCAGAAAGGTCATGGCCCGCTTGCCGATCTCCTCACTGGCGATCTCGGCGGCCCCCACCTCGTCTTCAAAACCGTAGGCGAAGGCGCGCAGGGCCTCCGGCTCCACCGGGCGTTTCTCGGTGGCCAGACTGAGGCCGCGCAGCAGTTTGTCGGGGTTGAACGCCTCGCGCGGGCCGCTGCGCTTGACCACCATCAGCGGCTCAAGCTGGGCGCGTTCGTAGGTGGTAAACCGCCGGGCACAGTTCAGGCACTCGCGGCGGCGGCGGATGCTGGCCCCGTCGTCGCTGGGGCGCGAGTTGACCACCTTGGAATCGGGATCGGAGCAGTAGGGGCATTTCACAGGCGGCGGCTCACAGCGCGTTGACGGCGCTCATGAGTTCAGGCAGACGGACCTTGGGCGCAGCGGGCAGCGGCACGTCCATCACGTTGCCGCGCAGGTGGCCCATGCGGGGGGCAGCCAGCGCCAGCACGGCGTCGGCCAGCGGGCGGTCCAGCGTCTCGTCGCCGCTGCTGGCGCGCGAGGGAATCAGCATGTTCAGGCGCAAGTCCTCACGCGCGCCCGCCTCCACCAATCCGCGAATCGCGCCGCGCTGGGGGTGGGCCTGCAAGCCCGGCTCGTCGCCGTGCGGGCCGATGATGGTCAGCCAGGTGTCGGGCAGGCGGCGGCCCAGGATCTGCGCGATGGCGACGCTGCTTTTCACGTTGCTGTTGAACAGTTCCATCCACTCGTTCTCGCTGAGCATGGTGAAACCGACGTTGGTGCGCTTGTCGGCCAGATGCACGATGCCGTGCAGCGCACCGAAAATTTCCAGAATGCGGGTCTGGGCGCTCAGCCAGTCCAGCGGCACACTCACATCAGCCTTGATGGGAATGGCGTGGCCGCCGGAACGCTCCAGTGCGCTGGCCTGCGCCGAGAGCGATTCGCTGTTGTTGCCGATCAGCACGACGCTGGCTCCGGTTTTCGCCAGGGCGGTACTGACCGTCTTGCCGTAGCCCATGTCGGCCCCAGTCACGGCGATCACCTGTCCGGCCAGCACCTCACGGTAAAGTGCCCCGGCGCGGTCCTGGGAAGAGGTTGGGTCCGTCATGCGGCCCAGCATAGCGCCCCGGCCCGTGCTGTTATCCCGCCTGGGGCAGCGGCCTGAGCGCGTCTATGGGCGGATCGCCCGCGCGGTGGCCCTTGCCGCACGCGTGGCACCAGTACGCCTGATCGCCGTCACGCAGATCATACAGGGTCATGGGGAGGCCACAGTCCGGGCAGACATGCACGTATCCGCGTCCGCTGGCCGGATATGGATCGGCTTCATTACGTAATTGACGCTTCATATTCTGATGATAGCAGAAGAGATGCGGGTGTCAAATGGTGGATGGGATATGCTTCTTGTGTCTTCGCAAGAGAAGGATTAGCCCTCCACCGCGTAGGGAAACAGCAGCGTCGCCAGAATGATCGTCCCGATATCAAACGCGGTCAGGAAGGCGAACCAGGGCCACAACTCGGCAAAGGGAAGCCCCTCTATCAGACCCGAAGTGGCGCGCACGGTGGCGATCACCACCGGGACCAGAATCGGAAAGGCAAGCGCGGGCAGCAGTGCCTCACGGGCGCGCAGGCTGACGGTGATGGAGCCGTAGAAGGTGGTGCCCGCCGCGAACCCCGTTACGCCCAGCACCGTGACGAGGGCCAGCAGAAGCCACGGCGTCGGCGCGCATTCGCGGCCCGGCGCACAGTCCGCGCCCGCCGCGCCGAACAGCAACAGCCCCGCCGGAAGCGTGAACGCCGCCACCAGCAGCAGCGGCCCCAGCACGCCCAGCAGCTTGCCCAGATACAGCGCCCCGTGCGGCCCCGGATACAGCGTGAGCTGCTCCAGCGCCCCCGCCTCCTGCTCCTGCGCGAAGGCCCGCTGCGCGCCCACGGCGGCGGCCAGGGCCAGAGCGGTCCACACTGCGCCGGACGCCACCCCCGCCGTCTGGGACAGTGTGCGGCCCACATTGCCGCCCAGCGCCAGCCCCAGCACCAGCAGCACCAGCCCGGCAAAGAAAGCAGTGGCGAGCAGCGTGTCGCGCGTGCGTCCGGCGACGCGTAAATCTTTGGCGGCGAGGTGGAAGATGTTGTTCATGGGTGGGCCTGGGGGGAGTGGGAAGCGTGGAGGTTTTGGAAGATAGGAACCTTTTTGTTCAGGCATCGTTGGAAAGGCGTTTGCGTTTCCCCCCTCTCCTGCGGAGCTGTACCAGTCCCAGCCTCCCCCGCAGGTGGAGAGGAGCTAAAAGCGCGTGTTCCTGGGACTCGCAGAAATCCTGAAAGGCTTTTAAAACACGCTCTTGGACCCTCAGACCCTTTGACCCTTTGACCTCTACTCCTCATGCAAGATCCCAGCGGCCAGCCGCAGCGCACGCGGGGCCACCTGTCGGGCCAGCTCCGGTTCGTGGGCGGCGATCAGCAACGTGACGCCCCCAGTACGGAGTTCGGCCAGCAGCTCCAGCACGAGCTGGCGGCCTGCGGTGTCCAGATTGGCGAAGGGTTCGTCTATCAGCGTGACCGGGCGGGCTAGCAGATGCGCGCGGGCCAGAGCCAGCCGCTTCCGCATCCCGGCAGAGAGGAAACGCACGCGGCGACTAGCGGCGGCCTCCAGCGTCACGCGCCGCAATGCCGCCGCTACATCGCCGGTCTGGGCGTGCATCTTGAGGGCAAATTCCAGATTCTCGGTGCAGCTCAGGTCCGGGTATAACCCCGCGTCCACGGGCATCAGGTGAATGTAATCGCGCACCGCCCGCGAGTCGCGCAGGTCAAAGCCCATGACCCTACCCTCGCCACGCGTGGGCCGCAGCCCAGAGGCCAGCAAGCGCAGCAGCGTGGTCTTGCCTGCCCCGTTCTCGCCCAGTAATGTAATTCCCTCGCCCGGCAGCACATCCAGATTCACGCCGCGCAGGATCACCTCGCGGCCCAGCCTCAGCCACAGATCACGCAGTTGCAACGCGGGTTGTGGGGCGTGGGGTGTGGGGTGTGGGGGTTGGTCTTTTCCCACAGCCCACACCCTACTTCCCGCACCCTCATTTAGACCCTCAGCCACGCGGGCGTCACCTCGTAAAAGAATGTTGCCAGACGCGTGAATTGCCCGGTCAGCATCAGCACACCCACCAGGACCAGGATGCCGCCGCCCACCTTCTCGAAGATTCCGGCGTAGCGGTTCAGGCGGCGCAGGTTAAACCGGTCCCAAAGTAACGCGGCCAGCAGGAACGGCACGGCCAGACCCAGCGTGTAGGCGCTGAGAAGCAGCACGCCACTGCTGAGGCTGGCGCTGCTGGCCGCCAGACCCAGGATGCTGCCCAGCGCTGGCCCCAGGCAGGGACTCCAGCCGAAAGCAAACGCTGCGCCCAGCGCCACTGGGCCGTAGCCCCCGGCATCGGCCAGGGCGCGGGTGTCTCGCATGAGGAAGGGAAGGCGGATCACGCCCAGCATCACCAGCCCAAAGAAGATGATCAGCACCGCCGCGATCTGGCCCAGCAGGAACTTGTGCGGGGCGATCAGCGCGCCCAGGCTGCTGGCCGTGGCTCCCAGCGCAATAAACACCAGCCCGAAACCCGCGATGAAGCCCAGCGCCCGCAGCAAGGGCACCTTTGCCCCGCCGATCACGCCCAGGTAACTGGGCACCAGTGGCAGCACGCAGGGGCTGAGAAACGAGATCAGCCCCGCCAGAAACGCCACCGTGAGGGTGGGGGAGCCAGTGGGGAGGGACATGCGGGGAGTCTAGCGGCTGCGGAGAATGGGAACCGGGGCGGGCGTCCTTTTGGGAGGTGGGAACAGATGAAACAACGCCATCAGATCATCCCCAGATGCTCTCTCAACCGTCCTTCCAGCGCCGTCATTAAATCGGCGGGAAGGTGGCCCAGGCTGCGGCGCAGACGCGCGGCGGCAGACTTACCAATCCTTTTCAGTGCTGAGCGACAAACCGTCGTTGGGGCTAGCGTCAAACAGCGGATCAGCTCTCATCTCCTCCGTAGCCTCCGTATAGGCGCGTCCCAGTTCAGCGTCTGACGTGGCAGATTGAAATTCGCCCTCGTTCAACTTTTCCCGCGTTTGCTTTCCGGTAGCCTGCTCGCTCTCAGGCACGCCCATCTACTCCAACTTCCCCGTGAAATCCCCTTCCCAGGCGTTCAGAATCCGGTCCCCCTGCACCAGCAACACGGTGGGATAGGCGCTCACTTTCAAGGCGCGGGCGAAGGCGGTGGCCCCGTCACCGCGCCAGGGATTGACGCCAGCCGGGGCGGGCGAGGGCGTGCCCTCCGCGTTCACGGCGCGTACAGGCAGATCGCTGTCCAGCACGGCCTGCCATAGCGCCCCCAGATCGCCGCAGTCGTGGCTGTAGACCACCACCACCTCGCGGCCATCTGCATTGGCGCTGGTCTGCCAGGGGTGGGCGGGCAGGGTGTCGCCCAGGCGCACGCGGGCGTCGGCGCTGCTCAGGGTGGGCACCGTCCCCAGCGCGAGAAGCAGCGTCAGCAGGGGGGCATGTCGGTGGCTCATGCCCAGCATCATGCCGCGCCGCCCCGTTCATTTGCATGACGGGGCGGTGAGGACGGCTTGGGAGGCAACCCGGTTCAGGCAGCCAGCAAGTCAGGGGGCGGCTGGCTTGGGTGCCGTTTCTTTGGGGGCTGGAATCTGCGGCACGGCGCTCTGGTTCTTCACCGATTTCACGGCAGCGGGATCGGCCTTCTCATCGGTCAGCGGGGCGGGGCTGTCATCCGGGGCATAGGCGGGCAACTGCTCGATGTACACGCGGCGCTGCACGATGTTTTCCGGCGGGGTGAACTCGGTGGCCTGCTGGTTGGTGGTGCGGTCCACATCGATCAACACCGTGTTGGGATCGTTGTACGCCGCCGTATAACGGGATTCGGTGTATTTGACCGGGGGCGGCGGGGTGTCGTTTTGCAGGGCCGTGTCGGCGGCGTCGCGGTAATTGGGGTCCAGCACGGCCAGCTTGACATTGGGCAGGTATCCGGGGTCCGGGGCGTCCACGTACTGGATACCGGGGGGTTCGCTGAAGGCGCGCACGGTCTGGCCCTTGTGCGCCAGTTCCATCATGCGCCGCCAGATCGGGGCGTTGACATAGCCAGAGTAGTAATTGATAGGCATGTCGCCGCCCTGCTGCTTGCCCACCCACACGGCCCCGGTATACAGCGGCGTGGTGCCCACGAACCAGAAGTCCTTGGGGCCGTTGGATGTGCCCGTCTTGCCCGCCACCGGCCAGTCGCCGAACTTGGCTCCCCAGGACAGGCCGCCCTGCGCCTCGTTCAGATCGTTGACCACGCCCTTGATCATGTCCAGGCCCAGCCACGCGATCTGCGGCGTCCACACCCGCACCGGCTTGACCGGATTCAGGGTGTCGTCGTACAGCACCTCGCCGCGCGCCGTGGTCACCCGCGTCAGGTAGCGGGGCGCGCGGTACAGCCCACCGTTGGCGAAGGGCGCGTAGGCCGCCGCCATCTTGACCGGGGTGGTCTCCACCGCGCCCAGCGCCGCCGCCAGCCCGGTGCCGTCGTTGGGCGGAATGCCCAGTTGCCGCAGCTTGCCGAAAAAGGTCTGCAACCCGATCCGGTCTGCCAGTCGCACCGTGACCAGGTTCAGCGAACGGTCCAGCGCCTCACGGATGGTCATGCTGCGGTAACTGGTCTGGCTCTCGAAGTTCTGGGGCGCGTAGACACCGTTCTTGCAAGTGGCGCAGGGGAAGGTGATCGGCTTGTCGTCCTCGCGGTGGTCCTGGGTCAGTCCAGTGGACAGCGCAGTGGTGTACAGCAGTGGCTTGATGGTGGAGCCGATCTGCCGCTGGCCCTGCGCGGCGTTGTTCCAGGCGTCAGGCGGCGCGTCCCCGTACAGCTTCTGCCCGATCATGCCCAGCACCTCGCCCGTAAAGGGGTCGAGGATGGTGGCCCCCAGCGTCGCGCCGGGGGGCAGGCCGGTGGCCTCCTTGCTGGCAGTTTCCACGGCGGCCTGAATGCGGGGATCGACAGTGGTGTACACGCGCAGGCCGCCGCTGCCGTAGACCTTCTCACGCCCGAAGCGGCGCACCAGCTCCTGCTCGACCTGTCCCATGAACTGCGGGTAACGCACGGTGGTCACGGCCTTCAGCTCTTTCTGCGTGCGGTCCACCAGTTTGGCGCTGGTGATGTTGCCCTTCTTGTCGTACAGCACCTTCCAGCCGCGCGGTTGCAGGTCTTCCTTGAGGGCCGCGTCCATCTGGGTCTGGGCGATCCATTTGTCTTCCACCATGCGGCCCAGCAGGGTTTTCATCAGGGGGCGCATGGCCTTGTAATCGAAGTAGCGGCCCGCGCTGGGCACCAGCACCGTCAGGTAGGCGCTCTGGGCCAGCGTCAGGTTGCCTGGCGTGGTGCGGAAGTACGCCTGGGCCGCCGAGTAGATGCCGTACAGCTCGACGGGGCCGCCGTCTCCCCAGTAGATGGTGTTCAGATAGTTCTGGAGAATCTCGGCCTTGGTAAAACTGCGCTCGACCTGCACGCTCAGCAGCCATTCCTTGATCTTGCGGTCCGGGGTGCGGGCCTGGTTGTACTCGTCCAGCAGCAGGGTGTTCTTGATCAGTTGGTTGGTCAGGGTGCTGCCGCCCTGCACGCTCTCCCCTGCCGCCAGCCGCTGCACCTGCCGCCCCAGGCCATAGGGATCGATGCCGTAATGCTCGAAGAAGCGCCGGTCCTCGTTGCTGACCAGCGCCGCCACCATGAAGGGGCTGATCTCATCCAGATTGACCAGCGTGCGGCTGATGGCCTGCTCGCCAATCTTGGGAATCAGCGTGCCCAGCGGCGTGTTGTCGCGGGCAAAGACCTTGGTTTCCGCGCCCAGCGAGAGGGTGTCCAGTTGGCGGTAATCGGGCAGCTCACGCCACCATTTCAGGCCGTAAGTGGCCGCCACGCCCGTCCCGGCGATCAGCGCAGCGATGAGGAAGGAGGTCAGGAACTTCAGGAAACGGACGAAAAAGATCATGGGCGCACCTCGTGGAAAAACGGCCTGTGGCAAAGCAGCCCGTGGAAAAAGAGCTGGGGGCCGTCAGGGGCGGCGGGCCGCGACGAGCTGGTTGATGCGTCCGCGCAGGTTCTTGCCGGACAGCGGTTTATAGACGATGTCGTCCGCGCCCACCAGCTTGGCGTGGTCGCGCGTCTGATCATCGTCGAAGCCGGTCAGCAGCAGCACGGGGGTGTCGCGCAGCCGCTTGACACGCTTGACGCGCGAGCAGATTTCAAAGCCGTCCATGTGCGGCATCTTGATGTCCAGCAACATGGCGTCGGGGGTGTGGTCCCGCAGGTAATCCAGCGCCGCCTTGCCGTCGGGCACCGCCACGATCTCGTGTCCATCGGCGGACAGAATGACTTCCAGCATGGTGCGGATGGCTGGCTCATCGTCGGCGACGAGGATCGTATACGGCATATGCCAAACATGATAGTGCAGGTCACATGAAAAAAAGGGGACCGGGCGGCTTTTGACCCGCCTGATCCTGGCAATTGCCGCCCTCCTCACCGCGCATGGTGGAGCCAGACTGATAATGTCCGTGATTGCTATGACGGCTCCGATGACAGCTCCCCTCCTGCCCACCACGCCCTCTGGCGGCGAGCGCGTGCTGTGCGCCATGTCCGGCGGCGTGGACAGCAGCGTGACGGCGGCCCTGCTGAAAGACGCCGGGTACAGCGTGGTGGGCGCGATGATGCGCTTCTGGCCCGACGACAAACGCACGGATACCTTCGACAGTTGCTGCTCGCCCGACGCCGCCTACGAGGCCCGCCGCGTGGCCGAGCAGGTGGGCATCCCGTTTTACCTGCTGGACTACCGCGAGCAGTTCCAGCGCCACATCGTCGGCCCGTTTATCGAGGAATACGCGCAGGGCCGCACGCCCAATCCCTGCGTGAACTGCAACACCAAGGTCAAGTTCGACGAACTGGTGAAGAAGGCCAAGATGCTGGGCTGCCGTTACGTGGCCACCGGGCATTACGTCAAGCGCGTGGATACGGCAGACGGAGGTGTGGAGTTCTGGCGCGGCGACGATCCGCAGAAGGACCAGACCTACTTTCTGTGGGGCACGCCCAGAGACGCCCTGCCGTACATCCTGTTTCCGGTGGGCGAGCTGGAGAAGCCCCGCGTGCGCGAGATCGCCGAGGAGCGCGGCCTGCTGACCGCCCGCAAGCCCGAGAGCCAGAACATCTGCTTCGTACCGGGGAAGGTGCAGGACTTCGTGGCCGAGCATCTGCCCCAGGCGACGGGATTTATCCGCGAGATCAGCAACGGCGAAGTCGTGGGCGATCATCTGGGCACGCAGTTCTACACCCTGGGCCAGAAGCGCGGCATGGGCCTGTACCAGTCGCACAGGGTCCGTCACATCGTCCATCTGGACCCGAAGACCAACACCGTCTGGGTAGGCGATTACGACGATTGCCTGTGGGGCGGCCTGAAGGTGTCCGGCGCGAATTACCTGTGCGATCTGGCCGATCTGCCGCGCGTGGTGGACGTGCAGGTGCGCTACCGCACGAAGCCCGTGCGCGCCACGGTGCTGCACGCCGACGAACACGGCTTTGAACTCCAGTTCGACGATCCCCAGTTTGCCGTCGCCCCCGGCCAGAGCGCTGTGCTGTATGACGGTCCACGCCTGCTGGGCGGCGGCTTGATCAACGACCACAAGCGGGACCTGCCAGAAGTGTCCGATTCACCGGCAACGCTGGTCAACGTTTAGTACGGACTCCGATTGAAAGGTGTGAGAAACACCTAGAAATCCGAACGGAGTGAGTGGGAAGAAAACGGGTTCCGGGCATGGAGTGCAGGAATCGGCGCTGTCCCGATTTCTGCGCGAAATAGACGGAATCCGTGTAAGGGCCTGCTGGTAGTCCCCGACGGTCTGATCGCCGCGCGCCTGAAAAATGCTCGTATGCTGACCGCATGTCCGATTACGAGAAGCTCGGCGCGTTTTACCTCGGCAAGGCAGTGGACGGCGGAACAGCGGCAGTCACCGATGAATTGCTGCTGTACGACAGCGCCGATCTGACCACCCACGCCGTCATCATCGGCATGACCGGGAGCGGCAAGACCGGGCTGGGGCTGGGGCTGATCGAGGAAGCGGCGATGGACGGCATTCCGGTGCTGGCCGTCGATCCCAAGGGCGATCTGGCGAACCTGCTGCTGACATTCCCGGACCTCGCGCCCGCCGATTTCCGTCCGTGGGTGGATGAATCCGAGGCTACGCGCGGCGGCATCACCCCTGATGAACTGGCCGCGCAGAAGGCGGCCATGTGGCAAAAGGGGCTGGCCGACTGGGGCCAGAGCGGCGAACGCATCCGCACCCTCAAGGAAAAGGTCGATTTCGCGGTCTACACCCCCGGCAGCAGCGCGGGCCGCCCGATCAGCGTGCTGAAAGGGTTTGACGCTCCGCCGCCGGAGATCATGGACGACGCCGACGCCCTGCGCGAGCGCATCGGGGGCACCGTGAGTGGCCTGCTGGGATTGCTGGGCATCGACGCCGATCCGCTGCGTTCGCGCGAGCATGTGCTGCTGTCCACGTTGCTATCGCACGCCTGGGGCGAGGGCCGCACGATGGACATGGCGGGAATGATCGCCGGAATCCAGACGCCGCCGTTCACGCAGATCGGGGTGATGGGCGTGGACGCCTTTTACCCGCCCAAGGACCGCTTTGACCTCGCCATGAGCCTGAACAACCTGCTGGCCTCGCCGGGCTTCGCGGTCTGGACGCAGGGCGAACCGCTGGACGTGGGCCGTTTCCTGTTCACGCCGGAGGGCAAGCCGCGCGTCTCGATCATGAACATCGCGCACCTGAACGACTCCGAGCGGATGTTTTTTGTGAGTATGTTGCTGAATGCCGTGCTGGGCTGGATGAGGACGCAGTCCGGGACGAGTTCTCTGCGGGCGCTGCTGTACATGGATGAAATCGCTGGATTCTTTCCGCCAAACGGCAACCCGCCCAGCAAGCCTCCGATGCTGACGCTGCTCAAGCAGGCCCGCGCTTTTGGCCTGGGCGTGACGCTGGCGACGCAAAATCCCGTCGATCTGGATTACAAGGGCCTGAGCAACACCGGAACGTGGATGATTGGCCGCCTCCAGACCGACAACGACAAGGCCCGCGTGCTGGAGGCGTTGCAGGGCGCGTCCGCCGGGCAGGAAGCCATGAGCAAGGCCGAGTTGGACAAACTGCTGTCGGGCCTGGGCAAACGTGTCTTTCTGATGCACAACGTCCACGACGCCCGCCCCACGCTGTTCACGACGCGCTGGACCATGAGTTATCTGGCGGGGCCGATCACCGGGAGTCAGATACGGAAGCTGGCGCAGGGGAAGGTTGATGGTGGACAGTTGATGGTCGATGGAAAAACAGCGCCCCCTCCATCAACCATCAACCTTCAACCATCTACGGCGGCAAAGCCACTCCTCCCCCCCGGCGTCACCGAGGTCTATATTCCCACCACCGAGACGGGCGTGACCTACCACCCGCACCTGCTGGCGGTGGCGAATGTGCGTTACAGCAACCTGAAAGCGCGGGTGGACGTGAGCGGCACGCTGCCGCTGGCGCTGGAAGCGGGTGACGGACCGATTGCCGTGAACTGGGCGGATGCGGCGGAGCTGCCCGTGAACCCGGCCACGCTGGAGAAGTCTGCAAACGACGGCGCGAGCTTTGCCGAGGTTCCCGCGCCACTGCTGGACGCCAAGAACTATCCGAAATGGAGCAAGGAGGCTGCCAAATACGTGGCCGCCAGCAAGCCGCTGACGCTGTGGCAGGACCCGTCCAGCGGCGTGATGAGTTCTCCCGGCGAGTCCGAGGGCGATTTCCGCGCACGGGCCAGCCACGCCGGACGCGAGGCGCGGGATGCGGCGGTGCAGAAGTTGCGGGCCAAGTACGCCTCGAAGGTTGCCACCCTGCAAACCCGGCTGGAACGCGCGCAGATGAAGGTGGGACAGCAACAGGCACAGGCCCAACAGGCGCAGCTTCAGACCGCCATGAATGTGGGCGTGGGCGTGCTGGGTGCATTATTTGGCGGCGGACGCAGAACCACAGCCCTCCGTAGCGGCGTCTCCGGCGTGGGCCGCTCCATGCGCGAGGGGCAGGACGTGCAGGCCGCACAGGCGGAATGGGCGCAGGTTTCACAGCAGATGCAGGACCTGCAAAACCAGGTTCAGGCCGAGGTGGACGCGCTGAGCGGAATCTCAGGTGGGGAACTGGAACGCGTGGAAATCCGCGCCAAAGCGGCAGATGTCAGCATTCTGCTGATCGCGCTGGCGTGGCTCCCTTTTGTCTCCGAGAACGGGGCGTTGCGGGCGGCCTGGGCAGGGGCGGAGGGGTAAGAGCGCACGCCAGAACAGAACGCCGCCGGACAGTCCTCTCCCGGTGGCGTTCTGCCTCTCCACTACGCCGCAGGCTGAAGCTGCCGCTGGTCCGAACGCGGCGCGATGATCCACAGCGCCGCGTAGGCCAGGGTCACCGGGGGAATACAGACGGCCACCACCGCTGCCGCCACCCGCAACAGCATCAGGTCCACCTGCGGAGCGTAGAGGCGTTGCAGGCCCGCCACCACGCCGCCGAGAACTTTCCTGTCCATGTCGCGAATCAGTTTCTTTTCCATGCCCGCAGTCTGCCCTCAGCGTGAACTGTGCGAAACAGCCTTTTGGTGGACGGTTTTTCTCCATCCAAAGTTGTGAATCTAAAATTGTGGTTCACGGCTCCAGGCTCAGCGTGCAGTGTCCCAGCTTCAACTCGGCGCTGGCCTCGGCGCGGTCTGCGGGGGTTGTGGCCACCTTGAAGATGGCCAGGGCCGCCTCCAGCAAGGGCGGCAGATTGTCCAGTGGGGCGGCGGCCAGCACACCCTTAAATACCTTTCCTTGCAGGGGGCCGATATACGCGCAGGCCAGTGCCAGTCCGCCGTCCTGGGCGTCGGCAAAGTCCAGGGCAATCAGCGAGGAATTTTTCTGATCCAGCAGCAGCACGCCCCGGTCCGCGCGGTAGGTGGCAGGCGTCCCTGCGGGCGGCTGGACGCTCAGGCGCAATGTGGTCTGGAACAGCTCACCTTCCGCCGTCGTGCCGCTCAGGGTCCAGACCTGGCCCGGCTGAATGGGGCTGGGCGGCAGCGGTGCGGGCGACTGGGCCAGACCTCCTGCCCAGCCACAACAGGTCACGAGCAGCAGGGGCAACAGTGGACGCATGGCCCAGGCTAACGCGCCCCACCCTGTCAGACGCTATGCCCTAGTCTGGGGCCATGAATGCCAAGGGTGAACTGATCGCGCGGCTGGTGGGACAGGGGCAGGGTGCGCCGATCTTCGAGGCGGTGTCGCACGGCCCGGCGCATGAGCGTCTGTTCCGGGTACAGGTGATTGCCAGCGGGCGTGTACTGGGCGTGGGCGGCGAGGGCCGCAGCAAGAAGGACGCCGAGCGATTGGCGGCGGAATCGGCCATGCGGGCGCTGGACGGCGTCAGCGAAGCGGAATTGCCTGAAGACGAGACAGAAGCTCCCGCCCGCTGGCCGATCTATTCCGGCGTGCTGGAAGCCGCGCTGGAAACGGCCCTGGAACTCTCGCACGACGACGCCACACTGGACGAGGTGCGCGCCGACGCCGCCCGCCTGTACCGTGATCTGCTGGGCGAACTGGGCCACGGCCCAGAGCAGGAAGGATGAGCTGGCCGTGGCGTCCGGCGGGCGTGCTGTTCGACATGGACGGCGTACTGACCGCCAACAACGCCTTTCACCGTCAGGCGTGGCAGGAGGTGGCCGCCGAGGTGCTGGGCCTCAACCTCAGCGAACACGATCTGGACACAAAAGTGGACGGCGGACGCAACCCGGAAATCATTGAGCGCCTGACCGGAAAGTACCCGGACGCCGAACTGATCTCCCGCTTCCACGAGGCCAAGGAGGGACGTTACCGCGATCTGGCATTTGGAAAAATGCAGGAAGTCGCGGGCCTCAGCGCCTACCTGGACGTGCTGGCGGCGCGCGGCATTCCCTACAGTCTGGTCACCAGCGCAGACCGCGTGAACGTGGAATTCGGCATGAAGGCGCTGGGCCTGGGCGAACGCTTCGGGACGCGCGTGCTGGGCGAGGACGTGACGCGTGGCAAACCCCACCCGGAGCCGTTCCTGCTGGGCGCACAGCGGTTGGGCCTGAACGCCGCCGACTGCCTGGCCCACGAAGACGCCGTGAATGGGGTCAAAAGCGCTGCCGGGGCAGGCTGCCGTGTCGTGGCCCTGACCACCACCTCTTCCGAGAAAGTATTGCTGGAGGCGGGTGCAGAGTTGGCAGTGGCGGACTTTACGGGGTGGGCCGCATGGCTGAGTTAGAGCCAGTTCTCCGCTCTTGAAAGGCGCAGACGCCGAGGACCGCGCCGCTGCCCACCTGCTGGGCCTGGGCCGCGAGGTTCTGGCCCGCAATTACCGCATTCCCGGCGGTGAGATCGACATCGTTTCCCGCGATTCGGATGCAACTCTTATTTTTACCGAGGTCCGCCAGCGTCGCCAGACCCGCTACGGCAGCGCTGCCGAGAGCGTCACGCCGCGCAAGCTGGCGCTGATGCACCGCGCCGCGCTGGAATACCTGACCCGCGAACTGGGCCGCGACGATCTGCCCTGCCGTCTGGAAGTGCTGACCATCGACGGTCCGGCGCAAACGGGGGAAATTCAGTTGCTGGACGTGGAGGGATGAATTGGGTTGTGGGCTGTGGCTTGTAGGGTTCGGGAAAAGCTCAAACCGCGCCCCGGCCCCTAGCCCATCGACTCCGTGAAAATTCGCGCCAGATCGTCCGCCGTGGGCGTGCGGGGGGCGACGTTCAGCAGCCGCTGCTGCTTGAGCGCTCCGTCCACCAGTGCGGGAATATCAGATTCGTCGTAGCCGAAGGTGCGCACGCCGAGTGGGGCCTGAATGTCACGCATCAGCGAGAGCAGTGCGTCGGGCAGGGCGTTCCGGTCATCCGGTTCATACGTTTGCCCGGTCAGCATGGAGGCCGCCTGGATGTGGCGCGCCGGATCGCTGTCAAAGGTAAAACGGAAGGCGGCGGGCGCGGTGACGATCACGCTGAAGCCGTGCGGCACGAAGTTCTTGTCGCCGGGATAGCCGGGGTGACGGTACTCGTGCTTGAGGCCCGCAATCGGGTAGGCGCAGGCGTGTGGAATATGCACCCCCGCCGAGCCAAAGCCCACGCCCGCCATCGTGGCGCTGAGCATCATGGCTCCCCTGGCCTCGCTGTCCTCGGCGTCCTGCACGGCGCGGCGCAGATATTGACCGCCGTTGCGGATGGCCTGAGCGGACCACAGGTCGGCCACCGGGTTGCTGCCCTGATAGGGCGGACGCTCTCCGGGCGTGGCGGGACGCGGGCGGCTGGTGTACGGACGGCTCAGGAAACTCTCGGCGGCGTGACACACCACATCCAGCCCCGCCGAGGCGATCACGGCAGACGGCGCACTGCGGGTCAATTCCGGGTCCACGATGGCCTGCGTGGGCCGCATGCTGCGGTGGCTGATGCCGGTCTTGATCTTCAGTTCGGGCAAGTCGAGGATGGCGACGGTGGTGGCTTCCGAACCGCTGCCGGGCGTGGTAGGGATGGCGAGGAGAGGGCGCAGCGGCCCGGCAGGCTGACGGCCCCCGCCCACGGGCGCGTTCACGTATTCCATGATTCCGCCGCCGTCCGAGATCACCAGATTCGCCACTTTCGCCGTGTCGATGGCGCTGCCTCCGCCCAGCGCAGCAAAGGCGTCGGCATCCGCCGCCCGCGCCGCCGCCACTGCCCGCTCGAAGGAGGCCAGCGTCGGTTCGGTCTCCACGTCCGAATAGAGGGTGACTTCTATTCCCTCGGCGCGGATGCTGTTCAGCACGGCTTCGGCCAGCCCCAGCCTCAGCACTTCGGGGTCCACCACAAAAAACACACGCCGCGCTCCCAGCCGCCGCAACTCCCAGCCCGTTTCCAGCGCCGCGCCCGGCCCGAACTTGACTGGCGTGGCCTCGACGGTAAAAATTCTCTCCCGTTCGTCATTCATGGTTTGCCCCCTGATGGGCCTGACTGTAGCAACTGGGCCGTACCCTGGGAGCCATGTGGCACCAGCGTGACCTGACCCTCAAGCCCCACCCGCGCGGCTTTCACCTGATCACGCGTGAGGTGGTCTCGGCCCTGCCCGAACTCGCCGGGATTCGGGTGGGCCTGCTGCATGTCTTCATCCAGCACACCTCCGCCAGCCTGACCGTCAGCGAGAACGCCAGCCCCGACGTGCGGCGCGACTTTGAGCGCTACTTCAACCACGCCGTTCCCGACGGCTGGGCCGATTTTGAACATACTCTGGAGGGCGACGACGATATGGCCGCGCACATCAAGGCCAGCGTGCTGGGCGCGGGCCTGAGCCTGCCTGTGCGGGACGGGCGGCTGGCGCTGGGAACGTGGCAGGGCGTCTACCTGTGCGAACACCGAAACAGCGGCGGCGCGCGGCGGCTGGTGCTGACGCTGATGGGAGAGTAGAAACAGTTGTCTGGGTGGCCGTCTGCGGTTTAACCCCTCTGCTTCGCAGCTCTGCGAGTCCGCCCCTTCGGGGCACCTCCCCTCAAAAGGAAGGCAAGGAGATTCTGGCGTGGCTAGATGCACTGCGCCTCCTGGCTCCCCTTAAAGGGAGCTGGCTGCGAAGCAGACTGAGGGGTCAAACCGCAATCAACCCGCCCAGAACACGACCAGTCAACCTACCCCTACACAACCTCACCCCACCCTCGCCCCCATCCGTTAAGCTGAATTACGGTGCCGTGCGCCGTGTTTTTTTTTGCCGCCTGACTCCGTATCCGGGTTCAGTTGCAGGCAAAGGGAAGCAAGTCTGCGCGCATGGCCGAGGGGCTGAGATGCCTGGAATTGCAATTTTAGGGGCGCAGTGGGGCGACGAGGGCAAGGGAAAGATCACCGATTTCCTGGCCCCACAGGCGGAATTCGTGGTGCGCTTTCAGGGCGGCGCGAATGCCGGGCATACGGTGACCGCCAAGGGGCAGACCTTCAAGCTCAATCTGCTGCCCAGCGGGGTGCTGCATCCCGGCGCGGTCAGCATCCTGGGTGACGGCATGGTCATCGACGCCGACAAGTTTCTGGAAGAACGCCGCAACCTGATGAACGCGGGCATCGACCCGGAACTGCGGATCAGTGACCGCGCCCATCTGGTCTTGCCTCACCACAAATACGTGGATGGGCGCAAGGATTTCGTCGGCACCACCGGGCGCGGCATTGGCCCAGCCTACGCGGACCGTGCCCGGCGCGTGGGCCTGCGCTTTGGCGATCTGGCCGACGAAGGGGTGCTACGCGAACGCCTGGAGCGGCTGCTGGAGGCCAAGCCCAACAGCACCCGTGACGCGGGCTGGACTTCGGTAGAGGTGGCGTTGGACGCCCTGGCCCCCACCCGCGAGGCGCTGCTGCCCTTCGTGCAGGACACTGGGGCACAACTCCGGCAGGCCATCGTGGACGGGCGCAACGTGCTGTTTGAGGGCGCACAGGCCACGCTGCTGGACCTGAATTACGGCACCTACCCTTTCGTGACCAGCAGCCACCCCACCGTGGGCGGCATTCTGGTAGGCGCGGGCGTGAACCACAAGGCGCTGAACAAGGTCTACGGCGTCGCCAAGGCGTTCAACACCCGCGTCGGACACGGCCCCTTCGTCACCGAAGTCTTGGACGATGCCGGAGTCCTTCGCCTGCGCGGCGACGGCAGCCAGCCCTGGGACGAGTACGGCACCACCACCGGACGTCCCCGCCGTGTGGGCTGGCTGGATCTGGCCCTGCTGAAATACGCCGTGGACGTGAACGGTCTGGACGGTCTGGTCATCAACAAGATGGACATTCTGGCGGGTCTGGACAACATTCCCGTCTGCACGGCCTACGACGCGGACGGTCAGCCCGTGTATAAAAATATGCCCGGCTGGGCCACCACCGACGGCGCAGACAGCCGCGACACGTTGCCGAAAGAGGCGCAGGCCTACCTTGACCTGATCGAGGAAACGGTGAATTGCCCCGTCGTGATCTTCTCCTGCGGTCCCGCCCGCGAGCAGACGTATGGAGCCGTGACCTGGGGCTAGACCGGGTTGTGAACAGAGGGGGGCCGGGAGATTACTTCTCGGCCCCTTTTTCTTCCTCCAGCACCCGCTTCAGCAAGACTGGATCGTCGGTCAGAATGCCGTCCACGCCCATCCCGATCAGGCGGCGCATGGTGGCCTCGTCATTGATGGTCCATACCTGCACGGACACGCCCCGGCGGTGCATGGCGTTCACGAAGGACGGCGTGACCACCGTGAGGCCGCCGCCCGTCATCGGCACCTGCGCTGATTTACCGGGCACCGGGGCCAGCCCGCTCAGGCCCACCTTGCTCAGCAGCACCAGCGGACGCAGTTCCTTCTCGGTCATGCTGGTCAGCACTTCGGGGCAGGCGGCGCGGAAATCGCCCATCGCCACGTCGCTGAAGCTGGACACCACCACGCGCGAGGTGGCCCCGGCGTCCCGCAGCGCCTTGCAGAAGGGTGTGCCCAGACTGGGCTTGACCTGCTTGATCTCGATGGAGAGCGGCATCTTCGGAAACTCGCTCAGCATCTCGGACAGGGTGGCAACGCGCACGCCCTGACCCCGGAAGGGAAAGGTCTGGCCGCCGTCGGGCGAGAGGGTGTAACCCGCGTCCGCCGCCTGAACCTGCTCAAGCGTCATGTCCTCGATCTTGCCCTTCAGGTTGGTCAAACGGTCCAGGGTGTCGTCGTGCGACAGCACCAGCACGCCGTCCTTCGTGGCGTGCATGTCGGTGTCCAGCATGTCCACGCCCAGCGCGGCGGAGTTACGAAAGGCCAGCATGGTGTTGCTGGGCCACAGCAGCTCGCCGCCCTGATGGGCCACGTTCCAGACACGCCCGGTGATCAGGGGATTTGGCTGCGCCCCTTCAGTCTGGGCTGGGCCGCTGCTGCACGCCCCAAGTCCGCCCAGCAGCCCCAGTGTCAGCAAGCCTGCTCCTGCCCAGCCACGTTTTTTCATGCCCCTATTTTAAGGGGCTGTAGGTGCATCCCGCTAAGCTGGGACCGAAAAGAGGCCGCGTGCCCTACGGATTCCGTCTGTAACGCGGCAGTCAGGTGGGCATTCAGTGGGTCTCCAGGGGTGAAAAAGCGGAGCGTCCGCCGTGAGGGTGATCCAGCGGTTACAATTTTCACCCTATGGACCCTCATTCCACGTCCGATTCCCGGAACCATGCGCTATGACCCCGGCAGCCAGCGACGGGCGGGACGCGCCCCTTTCCCTGTCGAAGGACACGGCGAACTTGCTTAACCGGATCGAACAGGACTGGCAGCGCGTGCGGCCAGAGCTGGACGCCTCGCCCATGTTGACCGGGCTGTTGCTGGACCGTCTGGGCAGCGCCTTCGCGCGGCATATCGAGCAGACGTACAGCGAGGAAGGCATCAATTCCTCCAACTGGGATCTGCTGCTCACGCTGCTGCGTTCCGCGCCGCCGCAGGGGCTGACGCACACCGAGCTGAGCGATCTGACCGCCATTTCCGGGCCGTCCATGACCAACCGGGTTACGCGGCTGCTGGACAAGGGGCTGGTGGAGCGGATGGTCAGCGAGAAGGACCGCCGCTCGGCCCTGGTCCGCCTGACCCCACAGGGACGCGAACTCGTGGAGAGGCTTCTGCCCCAGCACATCGAGCGCGAGCAGCAGGCCCTGAGCGTGCTGACCAGCGAGGAGCTGAGCGTCCTGACTGGAATCGCCATGAAACTGGTGGAACATCTGGAAGTGGGCGCGGCGGAAGAAACGGCAGTCAGCACCTGACGGGCAGATATTGCGGAACAAGATACGGCCCTGCGGATAAGACCGGGGCCGTTTTTTTGTTGGCAGGGCAACTCATACGGATTCCGTCTGTTTCGTTAACAAACCGGGAAAGCTCCGGTTCGCTAACTCCACGCCCGGAACCCGTCCTTCTCCTTCTCGCATCCGCTCGGATTTCATCGTTTTTGCAAACGATTCAATCGGAGTCCGTATCAAATAGCGCCACACCGACAAGTTTTGAGGACGCCCTGCCCGCTTAACCCCTCTGCTCCACAGCTCTGCGAGTCCGCCCCTTCGGGGCACCTTCCCTCAAGGGGAGGCAAGGGTTTTCTGCGTGGCTAGATGTACTGCAACTCTTGGCTCCCCTTGAGGGGAGCTGGCTGCGAAGCAGACTGAGGGGTTTGCCTTCCATCTCGCCGCCCGTTCGCCCCAGATCACTGACTTTGCCGCAGCCCCGCTCTCAGCCCCAACTCCTCTTTCTATTTTTACACCATGAAATTCTTTCCCATAGATTGACAAATAGACGTCTAAGTTTTACCCTGTGGTCAACAAGCACACAGGAGGCAAGGCGTATGGCGAAGATGAGAGCAATTGAAGCGGCGGTGGAAGTCCTCAAGAAGGAAGGGGTCAATATCTCCTTCGGTGTCCCCGGCGCAGCGATCAACCCGCTGTACGCGGCGATGAAGAAGCTCGGCGGGATCGAGCATATTCTGGCGCGGCACGTCGAGGGCGCGTCGCACATGGCGGACGGCTACACCCGCGCCAAAGCGGGCAACATCGGCGTGTGCATCGGCACCAGCGGCCCGGCAGGCACTGACATGATCACCGGACTGTACGCGGCCATCGCGGATTCCGTGCCGATTCTCTGCATCACCGGACAGGCCCCGCGCGCCCGCCTCTACAAAGAAGACTTCCAGGCCGTGGACATCGAGAGCATCGCCAAGCCCGTGACCAAGTGGGCCGTGACCGTGCGTGAACCCGCCCTCGTTCCCTACGTCTTCCAGCAGGCCTTCCACATCATGCGTTCGGGCCGCCCCGGCCCCGTACATATCGACCTGCCCTTCGACGTGCAGATGGGCGAGATCGAGTTCGACATCGACACCTACGAGCCGCTGACCCCCTACAAGCCCGCCGCGACCCGCGCCCAGATCGAGAAGTCGCTGGAAATGCTATTCGCCTCCGAGCGTCCCCTCCTGGTTGCGGGCGGCGGCATCATCAACGCGGACGCCAGCACAGAATTGGTGCAGTTTGCCGAGATCACCGGCATTCCCGTGATTCCCACGCTGATGGGCTGGGGCACCATTCCTGATGACCACGCGCTGATGGCCGGTATGGCAGGTTTGCAGACCTCGCAGATGTACGGCAACGCCACGGTGCTGGCCTCGGACTTCGTGTACGGCATCGGCAACCGCTGGGCCAACCGCCACACCGGCAGCGTCGAGAAGTACACCGAGGGCCGCAAGTTCGTCCACATCGACATCGAACCCACCCAGATCGGGCGCGTGTTCGGCCCCGATTACGGCATCGTCTCTGATGCAGGCGCGGCGCTGAAGTTGCTAGTAGAAGTGGCGCAGGAGTGGAAGGAAGCGGGCAAGATTCCCGATTACGGCGAGTGGGCCGAGCAGTGCCGTGAGCGCAAGCGCACCATGCTCCGCAAGACGCACTACGACAACATTCCGATCAAGCCGCAGCGCGTGTACGAGGAAATGCTCAAGTCCTTCGGGCGCGACACCGTCTACGTCAGCACCATCGGCCTGTCGCAGATCGCCGCCGCGCAGTTCCTGCATGTGTACCAGCCGCGCCAGTGGATCAACGCTGGGCAGGCCGGGCCGCTGGGCTGGACGATGCCCGCCGCGCTGGGCGTGGTGGCCGCCGACCGCAGCAAGACCGTGGTGGCCCTGAGCGGCGATTACGACTTCCAGTTCATGATCGAGGAACTGGCCGTGGGCGCGCAGTTCAAGCTGCCTTACGTGCATGTGCTGGTCAACAACAGCTACCTGGGCCTCATCCGCCAGTCGCAGCGCGGCTTCGAGATGGACTTTCAGGTGCAACTGGCCTTCGACAACATCAACGCCCCCGAGCTGAACGGCTACGGCGTGGATCACGTGGCCGTCGCCGAGGGCCTGGGCTGCCGCGCCATCCGCGTCACGCACCCCGACAAGATCAAGGAAGGGCTGGAAGAGGCCAAGGCCCTGGCCCAGAAGTTCCAGGTTCCCGTCGTGCTGGAAGTCATTCTGGAGCGCGTGACCAACATCAGCATGGGCACCGAGCTGGACAACGTGGTGGAGTTTGAAGAACTGGCCGACAACCGCCAGGACGCGCCCACAGCCATTGCGATGCTGGACTAAAGGTCTAAGGGTCAAGGGTCTGAGAGTCCAAGAAAAGCAAGAACTCTTTTTCCTTAGACCCTTTGACACTCAGACCCTTAGACACACTCCGAAGGAGTTTTATGCCTAAATACGCTGCCAACCTCACCATGTTGTTTCAGGAACACGACTTTCTTGACCGCTTCGACGCGGCGGGCAAGGCCGGGTTCAAGTTCATCGAATATATGTTCCCCTATCCCTACGACGCTGCCGAATTGCGCGCGAAGCTGGACCAGAACGGGCAGACGCAGGCGCTGTTTAACCTGCCTGCGGGCGACTGGCCCGGCGGAGACCGTGGCATTGCCGTTCAACCCAGTCGTCAGGACGAGTTCCGCGCGGGTGTCGATAAGGCACTGACCTACGCCGACGTGCTGTATAAGGGCGTGCAGGGGCCGAAGCTGGTCAACGTTCTCGTCGGGAAAGCTGAAGGCGACGAGGCCACCACGCGCAAAACAGTCGTGGGCAACCTCCAGTACGCCGCCGACAAGCTGGGCGACGCGGGCCTGACCCTGATCATCGAGCCGCTAAACCCCTACGACGTACCGGGCTTTTACCTGTACGGCACGCAGAACACCCTTGATCTGATCGACGAAGTCGGGCGCGACAACGTGAAATTGCAGTATGACTTCTACCACATGCAGCGCGTGGAAGGCCGCCTGACCGAGACCGTGCGCGCCAATCTGGACCGCATCGCCCACATCCAACTGGCCGACGTGCCGGGCCGCCACCAGCCAGGAACCGGGGAAATCAACTACCCCTTCCTGCTGGCCGAGCTGGACCGCCTGGGCTACGAGGGCTACGTGGGCCTGGAATACATCCCCGAGGGCCGGACGGAAGACACTCTGGGCTGGCTGAAAGAATTGCAGAACGCCTAAGCTCTATCCCTGAATTAAATTCAAAAGGAGGCTATTCACATGGCACAGAAAGAAACCATCGGCTTTATCGGCCTGGGCATCATGGGCAAACCTATGGCCCTGAACTTGGTCAAGGCCGGATTCTCAGTCGTCGTTAACAATCGCACGCCCGAAGTGATGGACGAACTGGTCAAGGCGGGCGCGAAATCGGCCCATAGCGCCAAAGAAGTGGCCGAGCAGAGCGACATCATCATCACCATGCTGCCCGATTCTCCCCAGGTGGAAGAAGTCGCGCTGGGCGAGGGCGGCGTCATCGAGGGCATCAAGAAGGGCGCGCTGTTCATCGACATGAGCAGCATCTCGCCCAACACATCTCGCAAGGTTCAGAAGGAGCTTTCGGCCAAAGGTGCAGACGCGCTGGACGCTCCAGTTTCCGGCGGACAGGTGGGAGCCGAAGCCGCCAGCCTGAGCATCATGGTGGGCGGCAGCGAGGAGTCCTTCAACCGGGCCAAGCCCGTCTTTGAGGCCGTCGGCAAGAACATCGTCTACATCGGCGGCCCCGGCGCTGGGCAGGTCACCAAGATCGCCAACCAGATCGTGGTGGGCCTGACCATCCAGGCGATCTCTGAAGCGCTGACGCTGGCGAAGAAGTCCGGCGTGGACGTGGGCAAGGTGCGCGAGGCGCTGCTGGGCGGCTTTGCCCAGAGCCGCATTCTGGACCTGCACGGACAGCGCATTCTGGACGGCAACTTCAAGCCGGGCTTCCGCATCAACCTGCACCGCAAAGACCTGCGTCTGGCGCTGGAAACGGGCCGTGAAGCGGGCGTGCCGCTGTTCGCCACGGGCGTAGCCGCCAACATCATGGACGCCATGATCGCGCAGGGCGACGGCGATCTGGACCACTCCGGCATGGCGAAGTTCTACGCCGAGATGAGCGGCATCGAATAAGCTAGCCCGAACGCAATGAGCGGGACGCAGCCAACGCCTTTTTGCGTCCTGCGTCCCGCTTTTTCATTCCCTCCAGAACCAAAAGGAATCTGCCATGAACACCCGCTCACTGCTGGAACAGGCGTACCGCGCCGCCCTGGAGGCCGCGAGTCCGGCGCAACTGCTGGCCCCGCACCTGAAGGGCGAGAAGCCCGATTTCATCCTGGCGTTCGGCAAGGCGGCGCTGCCGATGGCACGGGCGGCGCTGGCCGCCTATCCCGGCGTGGAAACGTTGGTCATTGCGCCCAGTGGTACGGAGAATCTGGAACTTCCAGCAGAGGCCACGCTGATGCTGTCCAGCCACCCGGTTCCAGACGCCTCCAGCGCGGCGGCGGCAGAAGCGGCGCTGGAGCGGTTGGGAGCTTTGAAAGAGGGGCAACATGCCCTGGTGCTGGTGTCCGGCGGGGGCAGCGCCCTGATGGCCGCCCCGGACGGCGTGACGCTGGAGCAAAAGCAGGCGCTGACGCGTGAACTACTACGGGCGGGGGCCGACATCGGCGAGATCAACACCGTTCGCAAGCATCTGTCGCGCAGCAAGGGCGGGCGGCTGGCGGCGGCCACGCGGGCGAAGGTCACGGCGCTGCTCATTTCCGATGTGGTGGGCGATGATCCCTCCGTGATTGCCAGTGGGCCGACGGTGCCGGACATCACGACATTCGCGCAGGCATTGGCCGTGCTGGATCGCTACACCATCGCCGCCCCGGAAGTTCGCGTGCATTTTCAGGCAGGCGCAGACGGCAAGGTTCCCGAAACACCGGACAACCTGCCCCACGTCACCAACACGATTATTGGCTCCAACAGGCACCTGCTGGAAGCGGCGCAGAGGTATCTAGAAGGTCAGGGCGTGCGGGCGGTGATTCTCTCGGACAGCTTCGAGGGCGAGGCGAGCGAGTTGGCAAAGGCGCACGCGGCGATTGCCCGCAGCGTGCAGCAGTTCGGCAATCCGGTGGCAGCTCCAGTCGTCCTTCTCTCCGGCGGCGAGGCCACCGTGACCCTGCGCGGCGACGGCGTGGGCGGGCGCAACCTGGAATTTGCGCTGGCGCTGCTGCTGGCTCTGGGCGAGGACGGCTTCTACGCCCTCTCGGCAGGTTCGGACGGCGTGGATGGCTCCAGCCCAGCGGCAGGATCTTTCCTGACCCCGGACAGCTTTTTGCGGGCGCGTGCGGCGGGCCTGGATGGGCGCGATTCTCTGGAGCGCAACGATTCCGGTTCCTTCTTTACGGCGCTGAACGACACCCTGATTACTGGCCCCAGCGGACACAACCTGAACGATCTGCGGCTGATCGCGGTGGGGTTGCCAGGAAACTGAAGTCGAGCCTTTTGCGACAGAAAACACCGAATCCGCATGTCGGGCTTCGGTGTTCTTCATTACACTTCAATCCAGAATTTATGCGGCTCACACACTGTATTGCGGGGTACGTCACCTTAGTGGAGGGCCACTTAGGATGCGGCATCAAAGAGAGCGGCTCACTGTTTGAACGCTACATCAGTCAACGGTTCTCTTCGAATGTCCCGTATCAGTTTCTAAACGCAGAACTTTCAGACTCAGGAGGAACCACCATGAAAAAGATGCTTCTTTGCACCACTCTTCTGTTGACCGGCGTGGCCTTTGCAGGCGGCGGCAGCTCCATGCCTATGGGCAACACCATCGCCGCAATCGTGTCCAACGATCCTAACTTCAGCACCCTGCTGGCCGCCGTGAAGGCTGCCGGACTGGTGGAAACCCTGAGCAGCCCCGGCCCCTTCACCGTGTTTGCGCCCACCAACGCGGCCTTCGCCAAGATTCCAGCGGCTGACCTGAACGCGCTGCTGAACGATCCCGCCAAGCTGAAGGCTGTGCTGCTGTACCACGTCGTGGCCGGCAAGGTCACCGCCTCGCAGGTGATGGGCATGTCCAGCGGCACCACCGTCAACGGCGCTGACGTCAAAGTGTCCATGATGGACGGCAAGGTCATGATCAACGACGCCACGGTAACCAAGGCCGATATCATGGCCAGCAACGGTATTATCCACGTCATTGACACCGTCTTGATGCCCTGAGCGCATTCGACACACTGGGGGAGAAGCTTACGGGCCTCTCCCCCTTTTGCCGTTCAGAGAGGAAAATATTCATGACCTCATTTAAAGTTCTTTTGATTTCTGCCAGCCTGACCGTGCTGGGCAGTCTGCTGACGGGCTGCGGGCCAGCCGAGGCCGAGGCGGTGACCAAAGCACCGCCCGTCCTGGCTGCCGCTGTCTCCCCAATGCCGCCCGCGCCTGCCACAGGCAATACGAGCACAGTGACCACAGAACCGAACACCGTCAGGCTACAGAAGACAGAACAGCCGCTGGAACTGCGCTGGACGGTGCCGGAGCCGCGTCTGGTGGGCGGGCAGGTGGAGCGTCCGCTGCTGAACATGTCGGCCACAGTGGACCTGAGTGCCGAACAATTCGCGCAGATCAGAGCAGCGGGCAACCTGAACGCCGCCCGCACAGCGCTGGACAAGGCTTATACCGGGATCGATGACCGGCAACCGCGCGATATCCGCTTTCGTCAGGTGGGCAAGGACTGGATCGGTGAGGCCCGCACCGGCTGGAAAGTGGACCGCGCAGCCAGCGAGAAGACCCTCCTGAAAGCAGTTCTGGGCGGTGAGACGCGCAGCACGCTGACGGTTGCGCTGGAAGCCCCGGCCCGCAGTGTGGGTTGGGCCGCCGCAAAGAAGATCGGTCATCTGGCGAGCGGTCAGTCCAGCTTCGCGGGCAGCCCCGATTTCCGGGTGCATAACATCCGTACGGGTGCGGAAAGGGTGCAGGGCGCGTGGGTCGCGCCGGGCAGGACATTCAGCTTCAACGCCCTGATCGGGCCGATCAACTCGGCGACTGGCTTTCAGCCTGGGTATGTGGTCACGGGCAACACCCTCTCCACCGAGGACGGCGGCGGTATCTGTCAGGTCAGCACCACCGTCTTCCGCGCGGCCTTTAACGCCGGGCTACCCATCACCGAACGCCACGAGCATTCCTATCTGGTGGGCTACTACGAGGAACCGGGTCTGGACGCCGCCGTGTACGCACCCAGCAAGGATCTGCGCTGGAAGAACGACACCGCCGCGCCGCTGCTGGTGCAGACCGAGTGGGATCTGAAGGCCGAGACGCTGATGGTCAGCCTGTTCGGGGCGGACGACGGGCGGAAGGTCAGCATCTCCGAACCAGCCATCAGCGCCCGCAAACCCGCCCCCGATCCGACGTTCATGGTAGACCGCGCCTTAGAAAAGGGCGCAGCACGGCGCGTGGACATGCCCGCTGCCGGAATGAAAGCGGTCATCACACGGACCGTCACCTCCACAGACGGAAAGCAGAAAAAAGAGGATTTCGTCAGCCGGTACAAGGCGTGGGGCGGCGTATTCGCGGTGGCTCCAGGGGATGACCGGCTGCGGTAAACCCCGGCAGGACGAGGGGAGGCGGCGCGTTCGTCTCCCCTTCGCTTTGAGGCCGCCCCCGAAGGTGTCTGTGCGGCAAGACAGGCCCAACGGTCAGCAAAAACCCACAGCCCCGGTGATGTAGACATTCCCTGTCCCTGCGAAACGGACAGGGGATTCACATTTGCCTCTAGTTTGCGTACAATGAAAATCAAGTTCATTGCACGGAATTTAGTAGCGCAGCATCGAGTCACGCAGCCGAGCGCAGCAGTCCAGGGGTTCCCAGTTCAGACAGGCCAGTCCCGGTTCAGGGATGTCACTTCCCACCCTTTTTCCCGTCAAGGAGTCTCATGAGCAACGCCGCCACCAGCAGCAACACCGCAGAAGGCTTGAAGTTCCTCGCCCCCGTCAGCGATCAGCAGCGCGAGGTACTGACCCCGGAGGCCATTGCCTTCGTGACCGAACTGCACCGCCGCTTCGAGCCGCGCCGCCGCGAACTGATGCAGGCGCGGGTGGACCGTCAGGCCCGTCTGGACGCCGGGGAACTGCCTGACTTCCTCCCCGAAACGCGTGAAATCCGTGAGGGTGACTGGAAGATTGCGCCGCTGCCAGGGGATTTGCAGGACCGCCGGGTGGAAATCACCGGACCGGTGGACCGCAAGATGATCATCAACGCGCTGAACAGCGGCGCGCGGGTGTTCATGGCCGACTTCGAGGACGCCAGCAGCCCCACCTGGGACAACATGGTGGACGGCCAGCTCAACCTGCGCGACGCGGCCCGCCGGGACATCACGCTGGAGCAGGGCGGCAAGTCTTACAAGCTCAACGAGAAGACGGCGGTGCTGCTGGCCCGCCCGCGCGGCTGGCACCTGCCCGAAAAGCATGTGACGGTGGACGGCGACACGCTGTTCGGCGCGTTTTTCGACTTCGGGCTGTACACCTTCCACAACGCGGCGGAACTGCTGAAACGTGGCAGCGGGCCTTATTTCTACCTGCCCAAGCTGGAATCGCACCTGGAAGCCCGCCTGTGGAACGACATCTTCAATTATGCCGAGGAGACACTGGTCATCCCACACGGCAGCATCAAGGGAACGGTGCTGATCGAGACGATTCTGGCCACCTTCGAGATGGATGAAATCCTGTACGAGCTGCGTGACCACTCGGCGGGCCTGAATTGCGGGCGCTGGGACTACATCTTTTCCTACATCAAGAAGTTCCGTGAGCAGGGGGACCGGGTGCTGCCGGACCGCGCCAAGGTCAGCATGGCCGTGCCGATGATGAGCAACTACAGCAAACTGGCCATCCAGACCTGCCACAAGCGCGGCGCACCCTCGATTGGCGGCATGAGCGCCTTTATTCCGGTCAAGAACGACGAGGCCGCCAACGAGAAGGCGTTTGCCCAGGTCCGCGCCGACAAGGAGCGCGAGGCCACCAACGGCCACGACGGCACCTGGGTGGCGCATCCCGGCATGGTGCAGCTTGCCACCGAAGTGTTTGACCGGATCATGCCCACGCCCAACCAGATCGACAGCGGCAAGCAGATGGATTTCAAGGTGACGGCTGCTGACCTGCTCGTCCCGCCCGAGGGCACCATCAGCGAGGAGGGCGTCCGCATGAACATCAACGTGGGCATCCAGTACCTCGCGGCGTGGCTGCGCGGCAGCGGCGCGGTGCCGATCCACAACCTGATGGAAGACGCCGCCACCGCCGAGATCAGCCGCGCACAGTTGTGGCAGTGGCGCAAGCAGGGCGTGAAACTGGAAGACGGGCGCACCCTGAGTCACGAACTGTTCGACGAACTGTACGCCGACGAGGCCGGAAAACTGGGCGGCGACTTCGCAGACGCCACGAAACTGTTCAGGGAAATGTCCGTCCGCACCCCACTGGCCGACTTCCTGACGCTGCCCGGCTACGAGCAGTTGGCGTAATGACCGACACCTCTCCCCCCAACACCCGCCAGAAGACAGGCCGCGCCCGCACCGGCGACGCGGGCAGCGTGCGGACGCTGGAACGCGGACTCAAGGTGCTGACCTCGCTGGCGGAACTGGGGCAGGCGTCTCTGACGCAGGTGGCGAAGGCAGCGGGGCTGTCGGCCAGCACCACCTACCGTTTGCTGGAAACCCTGCGCCAGAGCGGTTTTGTGGAGTGGGAGGAACGCAGCGGCCAGTTCAGCGTGGGCGTGCGCTCGTATCAGGTGGGCGCGGCCTTTGCTGGACGCAACACGCTGATGAACGCCGCGCAGTCCGAGATGATCTCGCTGGTCAATGATCTGGGCGAAACTGCCAATCTGGCCGTGCTGCGCGAGAACGAGGCGGTGTACGTGCATCAAGTGGAGGGCCGCCAACTGGTGCGGATGTTCGCGCAACTGGGCGCGGGCACGCTGCTGAACTGCTCCGGCGTGGGCAAGGTGCTGCTGGCGTGGCAGGGCGAGGAAGATGTGGCCGGGCGGCTGGGAGAACAACCCTACGCCGCCTTCACACCCAATTCGATCACCACGCTGCCCGCCTACCTGAAAGAGCTGGCGAAGGTGCGCGATCAGGGCTTCGCGCTGGACGACGAGGAACGCGAGATCGGCGTGCGCTGCATGGCCACGCCGCTGCGCGATCACACCCGTCAGGTGGTGGCCTCGCTGAGTATCTCCGCGCCTACCTCACGCTTCAGCCGCGAGCAGGTTCCGGCGTTCTACGAGCGTATGGAAGCAGCCTCGCGCGTGATCTCGGCACGGCTGGGCTGGACACCGTAATTCAAAGATCGAAGGCGTCCGCACAGGCATGGACGCCTCTTTTTGCAGCCCGATAGATAGACGACTAAGTAAGTTCAGGAGGTTCGCCCATGAATTCATTTCCGCTCAAGCTCAAACCCGCCGCGCAAACCCTGATGGCCGAACTGCACCGCCAGCTCAGGACACGCTGGGAGGGACTGTCTAGCGATACGCAACCTGCGCCAACCACGCCCCCGGACTATCAGGCCGCCGCGCTGCCCGACGATCTGAAAGACCGCCGGGTGGAGCTGATCGTGGAAGCCTCCGATCTGAAAGCCCTGGACGCCGCGCTGAACTCGGATGCGGACGCGCTGGTGCTGGATTTTGACGATACCTTCACACCTACGCGTGCCAACGTGGAAACGGCTTACGCGGCGGTGGAAACGGCGGCGAAAAGCGACAAGCCCATCCTGGCCCGGCCCCGTGCGTTGTATGCAGTGGAAGAACACCTGGATTTCGGCGGCCCCGCCATCGCCGCCCTCTGTGATCTGGGCGTCATCCTGGCCGCGCGACCCGAAAAGCCCATGCACATCTACATTCCCAAGCTGGAAACGGTGGAGGAAGCGGGGCTGTGGGAGGACGCGCTGGCGCTGGCCGAGACGCATCTGGGTCTGAAGCAGAACGCCATCAAGGTCTGCGTGCAGATTGAAACCTACGCTGCCTGCCTGCACGCCGACGCGCTGCTGTACGCGCTGCACGGGCGGGCCTTCGGACTGAACGCCGGGCGCTGGGATTACGTGTTCAGCCTGACCAAACGCGTGGGCGCACAGCGCGGAGCCATGCCGCCGCGCAATGACCTGACGATGGATCTGGACGCCATGCGCGCCTACGCCGAGGCGCTGGTGCGCGTCTGCGAGGCACGCGGCGCACAGGCCATCGGGGGCAGCGCCGCCGTCGCGCCGAATGCCCAGAATCCCCAGCCCACGCTGGACGCCGTGCGGGCCGACAAAGTGCGGGAAGCCGCGCAGGGCTACGTGGCAGCTTGGGCCGGACTGCCGATGCTGCTGGATTCGGTGCGTGGGGCGTTTGGCAATGAAGTTTCACAGCCCCTGCCCGCCGAAACTGCCGAGCGCACGCTGGAGCGTCTGCTGGACCTGCCCGCCCCTCGTCCCCTGCCACTGAACGTCGTACAGGACAGCATCGGCCTCGCGCTGGCTGTGTTTGAGGCGTGGTACGACGGACGCGGCGTGGTGGTCCGCAACGGACGCATTGAGGACACCGCCACCGCCGAGCTGGCCCGCGCCCAGTTGTGGCAGTGGGTTCAGTGCGAGGCGGAACTGGAAGGCGGCGATAGGCTGACCTCTGACCGCTATCTCTCCGAACGCCGCGCTCTGGCTGGCGACAACACCGCGCAGGCCCGCCTCCTTGATCATCTGGTGCTGGCCCCCGTCTGCCCCGAGTATTTTCCCCGCGCCGCGCAATTGCTTCAGCCCCAGGAGGCCACCGTATGACCGCCAACTCTCAGTCCGCTGTCTCCAACGAAACCGTCCAGGCACTGAGCCAGAAGATCATGGACGCCTGCGCCGCGCTGGCCTGCTACACGGAAGTGGAGGGCGAAACCAACCGTCCCTTCCTGTGCCCCACCACGCATCAGGTGCATGACTACCTGACGAAATGGGCCGACGAACTGGGCATGACCACTTACGAAGACGCTGCCGGAAACCTGCGCTCACACCTGAGTGGGCCGACGCCAGGTGGGCCGACGCTGTATCTGGCCTCTCACCTGGACACCGTGCCGAACGCGGGCGCGTATGACGGCATTCTGGGCGTGGTGATGGGTTACGCCATGCTGGAAGCGGTCAAGGGTCAGGCGCTGCCCTACGCCGTGGAAGTCGTGGGCTTCTCGGAGGAAGAAGGCGTGCGCTACGGCGTGCCCTTTATCGGCAGCCGGGCGCTGGTGGGCACCGTGGACGACATGCTGGAGCTGCGCGATGCGGCGGGCCAGAGCGTGCGCGACGCCATCACCGAGTACGGCCTGAACGTGGAGGAAATCGGCGCGGCGCAGTACACGGGTCAGGCACTGGGCTACTTTGAGATTCACGCCGAGCAGGGGCCAGTCTTGCAGGACCTGGGCGTATCGCTGGGCGTGGTGGAGGGCATCGCGGGTCAGAACCGATTCATTCTGAATTTCGTGGGACAGGCTTCGCACGCTGGAACGACGCCCATGAACCTGCGCCGCGACGCGCTGGCCGCCGCCGCCCGCTTCGCCGTGGCCGCCGAGGACGTGGCCCGCGCCACCCCCGGTCTGGTTGCTACCGTGGGCGTGATGCAGGCATTGCCCGGAGCCATGAACGTGATTCCCGGCGAGGCCAACTGCACGCTGGACATCCGCCACGCCAAGGATGAGGTGCGGTTGAAAGCGCTGGAACATCTTCTGAACGTGGCTCAGTCCGTCTCCGAGGAACGCGGCGTCACCGTGACCATCACGCCCAAGATGGAGGAGCAGGCCACGCCGATGTCTGACTCTTTCAAGACGCTGCTACACCGCGCCGCCGAGGCCGAGGGCCTGCCGCACCCCGAACTGGTCAGCGGCGCAGGCCACGACGCCATGATCATGGCCGCGCACATGCCGTCCGCCATGCTGTTCGTGCGCTCGCCCAACGCGCTGAGCCACCACCCCGACGAACTGGTCTTGGTGGAGGACGTGGCCGACGCCCTGCGCCTGAGCGTGCGCTTCCTGCACCTGCTGGCCGACGAGAACGCAACCGCATGAAACAAATTCCGTCTGCTCTGTCAACAAACCGGGAAAGCGCCGATTTGTTGACTCCACGCCCGGAATTTGTTTTTCTCCTTCTCGCTCCGCTCGGATTTTCATCGTTTTCGCAAACGATTCAATCGGAGGTTTTATGACCTTTGATCTGATCGTGCGCGGCGGCACCCTCGTCACGCCAGAAGGGCCGCGCCGCGCAGACCTGGGCATCAGCGGCGGACAGCTCGTGGAAGTCTCAGAGGAAATCACGGCAGACGGCAAGGCGCTGGACGCCTCCGGCTTGCACATCTTCCCCGGCGTGGTGGACGCACACGTTCACTTCAACGAGCCAGGCCGCACCCACTGGGAAGGCTTTGAAACCGGTTCGCGGGCGCTGGTGGCAGGTGGTGGCACGTCGTTTCTGGATATGCCCCTCAACTCCTCGCCCCCCGTGCTGGGCCGCGCAGAATTTGATGCCAAGCGCGAGATCGGCGAGCAAAAGTCGCTGGTGGATTTTGGGCTGTGGGGCGGATTAACCCCCATCAATCTGGACCGCCTGGATGAGCTGGCCGAAGCCGGAGTCATCGCCTTCAAAGCCTTCATGAGCCACAGCGGGCTGGAGGAATTTCCGGCGGTGGATGATTTGACGCTGCTGGAAGGAATGCGAACGGCCAAACGCCACGGCCTCCTCGTCGGCACCCACGCCGAGAGCAATGAGCTGACGCGTGGCCTGACCGAACAGGTGCGGGCGGGCGGGCACAAGGGCGTGCGCGACTATCTGGACAGCCGCCCGGTGCTGGCCGAACTGGAAGCCGTGACCCGCGCCCTGCTGTTCGCAGAGGAAACTGGAGCCGCCCTGCACCTCGTCCACATGAGCAGCGGGCGGGCGGTGGCGCTGGCGTATGAGGCCAAGCAGCGCGGCGTGGACGTGACCATTGAAACCTGCCCCCACTACCTGCACTTCACCGACGAGGATGTTGAACGCGTGGGCGCGGCCCTGAAATGCGCGCCGCCCCTGCGCTCCAAAGCCGTGCAGGACGAGCTGTGGGCCGAGCTGCTGGCCGGACACATTGACATCGTGGGTTCGGACCACTCGCCCGCACCGCCCGACATGAAGACCAGCGACGACTTCTTCGCGCTGTGGGGCGGCATCAGCGGGGCGCAGAGTACGTTGAACGTGCTGCTCACCGACGGTTATGGAAAGCGCAAACTGCCGCTGGAAGCCATCGCCGCCCTGAGCGCCCTGAATCCCGCTCGCCGCTTCAACCTGCCGGGCAAGGGCCGTCTGGACGTTGGCGCTGACGCGGATCTCGCCCTGGTGCGCCTGGACGAGACCTTCAAACTGACCGAGCTGCATGACCGCTGGCAGCAGAACCCCTTTGGGGGCGAGGACTACCAGGGCCGCGTGACGCACACGCTGTCGCGGGGCCGGACGGTCTATCAGGACGGCAAGTTTGACGACACCGTGCGCGGGCGTTTGCTGCGGCCTGGGGCTTGAATCCTTTCTCCCTCCCTCTTTATGGGGGAGGGTTGGGGAGGGGGTGAGCGGGCATGGCGTGCCAGAACCAGGCGGTTTAAGAGGCCCATTTCTTCTCGATTGGCACAGCAACTTGCCAGAGTGACCCCCTCCCAGCCTCCCCCATAAAGGGGGAGGGGCTAAAAGCAAAAGATTTCCACTTCAACCCATTCAAAAGGAGCCACCATGAAACATCTCGGAACCACCCGCAGCGCACTGGAAAACGCACACGCCGTCATCACGCCCGAAACGCACGTCCGCACCGCACTGGCCGAGTGGCCGGGCAGCGCCATCGTGCTGCACATCGCACCCGTGATCGGCACCCGCGCCCGCTTCGTGCAGTTCACGGCGGAAATGCCTGCCGGGGCAGCAGCAAAAGAATCCGCACACGGCTACCAGCGTTTCGCCTTCGTGCTGAGTGGTGAAGTAGATGCCGATGTAGACGGCGAGAAGCGCACCCTCAAAGAGTACGACTACGTGTACGTCCCGGCAGGCGTGGCGCACAGGCTGACCGCCACATCGGACGCCCGCGTGGCCGTGTTCGAGAAGCCCTATGAGGCGGTGGACGGCGTAACGGCTCCCGGCGTGTACTGGGGCAACGAGCGCGAGAATCCCGGTTTTGAATTTGAGGGCGATGACCACCTGATTGCCCGCAAGCTGCTGCCCGACGAGGTTCCCTTTGACTTCATGGTCAGCACCATGAGCTTCGCGCCGGGGGCCAGCCTGCCGTACACGGAAGTGCATTACATGGAACACGGCCTGCTGATGCTGGAGGGCGAGGGCCTGTACAAATTGCAGCAAACCTACTACCCCGTGACGGTGGGCGACGTGATCTGGATGGGCGCACACTGCCCGCAGTGGTACGGCGCACTGGGCCGCGAGTGGAGCAAATACCTGCTGTACAAGGACATGAACCGTCACCCGCTGTCCATGCTCGGCTCCGGCCTCTGAACTAACCCGTAATCCTCCCTTCGCCTAACTCTTCAGAGGAGAAACCCCATGACCCAGACCACCCAGCCCCTGACCGATCACTACGACGTCAAACGCGACTCAGACGGCCACCGTTACCTGCACCCCCTCGTCACCGGCTTTAACCTCACGCGCATTCCGCTGCTGAACAAGGGCACCGCCTTCACCGAGGACGAGCGCCAGAAACTGAATCTGGACGGCCTGCTGGCCCCGCAGATCGACACGCTGGAAGTGCTGGCCGAGCGCCTTTACGCCGATTACGTCAAGGTCAAAGACCCGCTGGAGCGCCATGTGTTCCTCCGCAACCTGCAAGACCGCAACGAAGTGCTGTTTTACGCGCTGCTGGCCGCGCATGTGGAGGAAATGCTGCCCATCGTCTACACGCCCACTGTGGGGCTGGCCGTGCAGAAGTTCAGCCAGATTTACCGTTACGCGCGCGGCCTGACCCTCAGCACCAACAATATTGAGCGGGCTGGAAAGGCGCTGGCGAACGTGCCGCTGAACGACGTGCGGATCATTGTGGCGACGGATAGCAGCGCCATTCTGGGCATCGGGGATCAGGGCTTCGGCGGCATGGCGATCAGCATCGGCAAGCTGTCCCTGTACACCGTGGCGGGCGGCGTAGGCCCCGACAAGACCCTCCCGGTGGAGCTGGACGTGGGCACGGGCCGCGCCGACTTGCGCGAAGACCCCTCCTACCTGGGCGTCAAGCATGACCGCCTGAAGGGCGAGGAATACCTGCGCTTCGTGGACCGCTTCGTGGAGGCCACCCTGGAACGCTTCCCCAAAGCGATCATCCAGTGGGAAGATTTCTCCAAGGACACGGCGTTCATGGTGCTGAACCGCTACCGCAAGGTGGTGCCCAGCTTCAACGACGACATCCAGGGAACCGGCGCGGTGGTGCTGGCCGGGGTGCTGAATGCCTGCCGCCTCAAGGGCGAGACGCTGGCCGATCAGCGCGTGGTCATCAGCGGTGCGGGCGCGGGTGGGGCCGGAGTCGCCGCCGCCATCCGCGAGGGCATGAAGCGCGAGGGGCTGACCCCGGAGCAGATCAGCGAGCGCGTCTTCGTGCTGGATTCGCGCGGCCTGCTGACCGATGACCGCCAGATGGAAGAGTACAAGAAGTCGCTGGCAACGCCCAAGGCGTTTACTGAGGGCTGGGCTGGAACGGGTCTGCTGGACGTGATCCGCGAGGGCAAGGCCACCGTGCTGCTGGGCCTGTCCGGCGTGCCGAACACCTTTGACGAGGAAGTGGTCAAGGCGGCGATGGCGAACACCCCCCGCCCGCTGGTCTTCCCGCTGTCCAACCCCACCGCCAACTGCGAGGCGCTGCCGGAAGACGTGCTGCGCTGGAGCAATGGCGCGGCCCTCGTCGCCACCGGCAGCCCCTTTGACCCGGTGGAACTGAACGGCGAAACCCACCCCATCGGGCAGGGCAACAACGCGTTCATCTTCCCTGGCCTGGGCTTCGGCGCGATCCTGGCGCGCGTGCGCGAGATCACCGACGAGATGGTCACCGAATCCGCCTACGCCCTGGCCGCCTACACCCAGCGGAATCATCCTGGCCGCACCTTCCCGCCCGTGTCGGAGCTGGGAGCCGCTAGCTTGGAAGTCGCCGTGGCCGTGATCAAGCAGGCGCTGAAGGACGGCGTCGCCACCGAATTCAGCATCCGTGGCCTGAGCGACGACGAGTTGCTGGAAGTGGTCAAGGCCAAGTTCTGGCAGCCCAAGTACCTGCCGTTCAAGGTGGAATAGGCGGTTAGGAAATAGGAGAAGGGCGCGTCCGGGTTGGGGTGGACGCGCCCTTTTTGGGTTGGGGATTCTGGGGTGGCTCCCACGAAAACCCCTCAGTCTGCTTCGCAGCCAGCTCCCCTCAAAAGGGAGCCAAGGAGCGCAGAAGATCGTCCAGCGCAGCAATCTCCTTGCCTCCCTTCTAAGGGGAGGTGGCGCGAAGCGCCGGAGGGGTTAAACCGTGGGAGCGTCCCGATCACACAGCACATATCTCCTTCACCCCCGCGCCAGCTCCTCCTTCTCGTGATGCACTTCCTCCGAGACCAGCGGCGAGGAAATGAGCGGCTTGAAATCCTCATCGGCCACCAGTTCCCAGCGGCGACGGCCCAGCAGGCCCACGCCGACGCTGAGGACGGCAATGCCCAGCAGGATCAGCATGAAGGTGACGTAGCTGCCCTGAAACGCGCCGCTGAGGGCGTGGCGAAAGGCGTTGACGCTCTGTGTGACGGGCACGAAGTTGTGAATGGCCCCGAAGAAGGACGGCGAGAGTTCCACCGGATAGCTGCCGCCCGACGCCGCGAGCTGAAGCACCAGCAGCACGAGGGCGATCAGCCGCCCCGCCGCGCCGAACAGGAAGATCAGCGCCAGCACCAGCGTCAGGAAGGTCAGGCTGGAGGCCAGCGCTGTGGCGATCACCTGCGCCGGGTGCAGGAAGTCCACGCCCAGCGCATGCACGCCCCAGACCACCAGCAGCGCCTGAACGCAGACCAGCGCGGCGGGAACGGCGGCCTTGCGGAGCATCCGCGCGAACTGCGAGGTGCCGCGTCCGCTGCGGGGCAACTGGCTGTACGGGAAAATAAAGGTGGTCAGCGTGACGCCCACCCACAGGCTCAGGGCCATGAAATACGGCGCGAACCCGGCCCCGTTGTTCTTGACGGGCGCGAAGGTCTCGGTCACGGGCAGCACGCTGGCGCTGAGGCCCGCCGGATCGCCGCCGAGTTGCTCGGTGTTGATGGGAATCTTGCTGTAAAGGGTGTTCAGCCCGTCGCGCAGTTTGACGGCCCCAGCGTCCAGATCAGTCGCCCCAGTCTGGAGTTTGGTGGCCCCGCTGCTCAGCGTTTTCAAACCGTTGCTTAAGTCACCAGATTTCTGGGCCAGCGTAGAGGCTCCAGTTTTCAGGCTATCCAGATCACTTTGCGCGGGCAGTTGCGTGGTGATCTGGCCCAGCGCATCCTTGATCTTGAGGTTGCCCGCCACCAGCGTATTCACGCCGCTTTGCAGAGAGGTGGCCCCCGCACTCAGATCAGCCGCCCCTTTGGCTGCCTCGCCGGATTTCTGGGCCAGTGTCGCCGCGCCGCTCTGGAGTTGCGCCGTGCCTGCCGTGAGCTGCGTGGCCCCGGCGCTGAGTTGCTGCGCGCCTTTCACGGCGGTTGTAGAGGCGGTGGAAGCATCTTTCAAACCCGTGGCAAGAGATGCTGCGCCCGTCTGCACTTTTGCCGTGCCTGCCGCCAGATCGGTTGCCCCAGTCGCCAGTTGTCCGGCGCTGACAGCAGCTTTCTGCGCCCCGTCCGCCAGTTTGGGCAGCGCGTTGCTCAGGCTGTTGCTGCCCGCGTGGACCCCCGTGGCCCCGCTGTTGATCTGCGCGACGCCGCCCTTGAGTTCGCCGGGCAACAGCGCCTGATCCTTCACGGATTCATTCAGGGTCTTGGTTCCGGTGGCGAGTTCGGCGGCCCCCTGATTCAGCTTGTTGGCTCCGTCTGTGGCCTGCTGCAAGCCGCCCGACAGATCTTTCAATCCACCCGCGAGCTGCTTATTCCCGGCAGCCACTTTCCCGGCCCCGGCGTTGGCCGCTTTTGCCCCAGCCGAGAGCTGATTCGCCCCGTCCGAAAGCTGGCCCAACCCGGTCTGAAGCTGGGGAAGCTTGGCGGCCAGTTCTTTGCTCCCGCCCGCCAGTTGCGCCGCGCCTGTATTGGCCTTTCTCGCACCGTCCGAGAGTGTGGAAGCTCCGTCCGAAAGCTGATTCAGACCGCCCGACAACTTGGCCGCCCCGCTCTGAAGCTGAGCCACGCCACCTTGCAACGGTGCGAGCTGGGCCTGACCGGGCGCTGCCGCCTCTAGCTGGCGCAGACCGCTGGAGAGCTGGGCGCTGCCGTCCGTGAGCCTGCCGACACCGGAAGATAGTGCCTTTGCGCCGTCCGTGAGCTGTGCGCCGCCACTCGTCGCAGCCTTCGCCCCGCTTGCCAGATCGCCCGCACCGTCCTTAAAAGCCTTCGCGCCGTCTTCCAGCGTGACCGCACCATCGCGCAATTTCCCGGTGGCCGTGCGAATGTCATTAAATCCCTTCTGCACGTCTTTGAGCGAATCGCCCACAACCTCCCAGCGGTTCTCGCCCAGCGTGCGGTTCAGTTCCTCGCTCAGCGTCGTGGCAAAGGTGGAGGCCACGCGGCTGGCGAAATAGCTGCCACCTTCGGAAACGTAGAACTTGAGCAGGCCGTGACTGGAGCTGCTTCCCGTGACTGCTTTGGCACTGAAATTGGCGGGCAATGTCAGCGCGAAGTAGGCGTCACCGCGCCGCACGGCTTCCTGTGCCGCAGCCTCGCTGGGATAGCTCAGGTAGTTGAATTTGGGATCGTCGCGCAAATCCTTGACGACATCCGCGCCCAACCTGACCTCCTCTCCCCGGTTCCGGGTTCCCGTGTCCAGATTGACCAGCGCCACGGGCAGGTTTTTCAGGTTGCCGTAGGGGTCAATCGCGCTGCCCAGGTAAATGCCCGCGTACAGCAATGGCACGACAGCAATGGCGGCGGCGGACAGCCACATCATGGGATGCCGCCACAGGCTGCGCTCGGCAGGGGTCAGGATTTTGAAGTCTTGGGTCAGTCTGGTGATGGGGGACATGGATGCTCCTTGGAAGGGGAAGGCAATGTGCCACCCGAATACCCCCACTATCCTCTCTTATTGACACTTCGTCAAGTGACAGAAAGTCAATAAAATGTTAGACTCTCTTTATGACCACGCTCGATCCGCCCTCCCCCGCCCGCCGACTGAGTGCGGAGAACCGCCGCGAGCAGATTCTGGAAGCTGCGTCGGCCCTGTTTATTGAGAAAGGCTTTGAAGCGGTGGGCATGAACGATATTGCCCGCGCACTCCAGACCTCGCGGCCCACGGTCTACGGCTATTTCACGTCCACGGAGGACATGCTGCGCGCCCTGCTGGCCGGGCGGCTGCCCGCCATGTGGGAACGGCTGCGGCCCTTGCTGCCCACTTCCGGCGAGTTCCACGCCGGAACCTTCAGCGCCCTGTTTCTGGCCCTGCTGCACGAGCGCGAATTGCTGCTCCTCCTGCACAGCGGCGGCGGCCCGATCTTCCGCGAGCAGCGCGCCGATTTCCTGCGGCAGTTGCAGGAATGGACCACGCCGTACCGCCGGGCAGAGGCACGCCAGCCCCAGACCCTGCACCTGATCACGCTGTTGCTGGAGGCGGCGGCAGTGGAAGCGGTGCGGGGAGAGCAGAGCGAGGCGGAGGCGCTGGCCCAGGCGCAGACCATCGGGCAATTCATCGCGGGGGGCGTGGCGGGTCTGTCGTCCGAAATTCAACTCTCCTGAACCAGAAACCACGCCTCTGCATCCTTCCAGCGCACAAAAAAAGCCCCCCACCATTCCTGGCGAGGGGGCTTTGATCTGTCTCTCTGGCTTCAGCCGTGGAAATCCTTGGCTTCCGGCGCGTGGCCCGTGGAGGCGGCCAGCGAGGACGGATGCGGCGTGTTGTTGCCGACGATGTTGAACAGGATATTCAGCAAGATGGCGGCGATGGCGGCGGAGGTGATGCCGCTGTCCAGCACCAGGGTGACCTGCTCGGGCAGCTTCTCGTACAGGGTGGGCACGGTCGACGGTATGACGCCCAGCGCCACGCTGACGGCCACGATGGTCAGGTTGCGGGTGTCGTTCATGTTGACCTTTGACAGGGTCTGCACCCCGGCGGCGGCCACCGTGCCGAACAGCACCAGTCCAGCGCCGCCCAGCACGGGCAGGGGGATGGAGGACACCAGCGCACTCAGTTTGGGAATAAAGCCCAGCAGCATCAGGATGATTCCGGCCACGGCCACCACGAAGCGGCTCTTGATGCCGGTAAAGCGCACCAGCCCCACGTTCTGGGCAAAGGCGGTGAAGGGAAAGACGTTGAACACGCCGCCCAGCACGGTGGACAGGCCGTCGGCACGCAGGCCATTGGCGACCATCCTGGCGTCCACGTCTTTCTCAACCACTTCGCCAATCGCCAGGATGTCGGCGGTGGTTTCCACCATCACCACCAGCATCACCAGCAGCATGGACAGCACCGGCACGAAGGCGAAGGTGGGGGTGCCGAAGTGGAAGGGCGCGGTGAAGCCGAACCACGCGGCGGTAGCGACGCCGGAGAAGTTCGCCAGACCGAAGATGGCCGCCACGATGGTCCCGATGACCAGACCCAGCAGCACCGAGACCCGGCTCAGGAAGCCCTTGCCGAAGCGGGTGAGCAGCAGCACGATGATCATGGTCAGCAGCGCCAGACCCAGGCTGGCCGGATTGCCAAAAGACTCTGCCGCCGGGTTGCCGCCCCCGGCCCACTTGATCGCCACCGGCATCAGCGAAACGCCGATCATCAGGATCACGGTTCCGGCCACCACGGGCGGGAAGAAGCGCAGCAGCTTGGAGAAGTACGGCGCAAGCAGAACCGTCAGAACGCCCCCCGCGATCACTGCCCCGTAAACCCCTGGCAGCCCGTAGGCCTTGCCGATGGCGATCATGGTGGCCACGGCGGCGAAGGTGGTGCCCTGCACGATGGGCAGCTTGGCCCCGAAGCCCTTGAAGCCGATGGTCTGGATCAGCGTGGCGACGCCGCACATGAAAAAGCTTGCGCCGATGATGCGCACGAGGTCTTCGGGTGCCAGACCCAGCGCGGTGGCGAGGATCAGCGGCACGGCCACGATGCCCGCGTACATGCTCAGAACGTGCTGAAGGCCAAAGGCGATCATGTTCTGAACGGGCAGAACTTCATCTACGGGGTGGACGTTGTTGCGCGTTGGTGTTGTCGTCATGTTTCCTCCGGGCTGACCGTCTGGGCCAGTGCAGATTGCGTTGATGCGTCTAGAAGTGGCCTGCCGCGCGTAACCGCCGAACCTGCCCCGTGCTTCCTACGGTTGCCCTCCAGCCCTCCCCGGGTCTTTTTACTTAGCTGTCTAATTTCCATAGAGTGTAAAAGGTTTTCAAAATACTGTCAAGGTTCAGTCAGGTTCGGCTCATGGTGGTGAAAATGGCTTGCTGGACGACAAAAGTTGGCGGGGCTGCCAGACGTTAAACCCGGTCCAGTAATGAGTTACTGAGACAGTTACAACTCTAAAGGACAAATGCCATTTGTGTAGAAGAATGTCCAGCACGGCTTCCAGGGCGGCAGACCGTCGATCTTTCTGCATACGGTGGCCTGCGAAGTCGCAACGCGGGAAAGCGCCCGTTCCCCTGCCCAACCGTCCGACTGGCGGGGACGGGCGGTGAACCCATCGGCATTGCAGGCGTTTGGCTGCCCGGATCGCCCGCCCCTGCTACGCTCGGCGCATGCGTCTGCAAGCTCTGGCTGCCGCCCTCCACCTTCCCGCCACCGATCTGCCAGACGGAGAAGTGCGCGGCGTGACCCACAACGCCGACTGGGCCGGGCCGGGAGACGTGTTCGTGGCGATTCGCGGGGCGCGTTTCGACGGCCACAGCTTTATAGACAAGGTGCGGCAGGCCGGGGCAGTGGCGGTGCTGGGCGAGGGCTTGCCGGACGACATGACCTCTTCCCTGCCCTACCTGCGGGTGCCGGACGCGCGGGCGGCGCTGGCAGACGCGGCGGCGGCCATCGAGGGCCATCCCAGCCGGGAGTTGCGCGTGGTGGGCGTGACGGGCACCGACGGCAAGACCACCACGGCATGGCTGACCCGTCACCTGCTGCGGGCGGCGGATTTAAGGACTGGCCTGCTGAGTACGGTGGGCTATGAATTGCCGGACGGCGAGTTGCGGCACTTTCCGGCGCACTTCACCACGCCCGAGGCCCCGCAGGTCCAGCGCACCCTGCGCGAGATGGTGGCGGTGGGGGCAGACGCGGTGGTGCTGGAGGCCAGCAGCCACGCGCTAGCGCTGGAGCGGGTGCGCGGCGTGGACTGGGACGTGGCGGTCTGGACCCACCTGAGCCGCGAACACCTGGATTTTCACGGCACGGTGGAGAACTACTTTGCCGAGAAACGCAAGCTGGTGGAACGCGCCCGCTTTGCCGTCCTGAACGCGGACGATCCGTGGACGGCGCGGCTAACGGGTCTGGCCCCGCAGGAAACCACCTACAGCGCCGAGGGCAACGGGGCCGACTGGACGGCGCACGACATCGAGGAAGGCGCGGGAGGGCTGAGCTGGCGCGTAACCTCTCCACTGGGGGAATTTGGGGCGCAGTTGCCGATGATCGGGCGCTTCAACGTGGCGAACGCGCTGGCGGGCATGGCGGCGGCGGCACACCTGGGGGCCTCGGCAGAGCAACTGGTGGCGGGGCTGGCGTCCTTCCGGGGGGTGCCGGGGCGCATGGAACTGCTGGCGGGCGATGGCCCTGCCTCCGAACTCCCGGCCCCGCGCGTGATCGTGGATTTCGCGCACACGCCGCCCAGTCTGGAAAAGGCGCTGACCACGCTGCGGACCACCACGCCGGGGCGGTTGTGGGTGCTGATCGGCTCGGCGGGGGGGCCGCGCGATCCGGGCAAGCGTGCGCCGCTGGGCGAGGTGGCCGCGCGGCTGGCCGATCACGCCGTCTTCACCGAGGAGGACTGCCGCGACACCCCGCTGGACGACATTCTGCGCGAGATGGAACGCGGGGCGCGGGCGGGCGGGCGCACGAACTTCACCACCATTCCAGACCGGGCGGGGGCGATTGCCTGGATCATCGGGAAAGCGCAGCCGGGCGACACCGTGCTGCTGGCGGGCAAGGGACCAGAGGACACGCTGGAACGCGCCCACGAGACGGTTCCCTGGGACGAGGTGGCGGTGGCGCGGGGTGCGCTCTCCGACTGGCAGATGGCCGCACGACGGTAATCGAAAAAATCGTGCCATAATGAATGGCATGACCAGTGCCACCCGGATCAGCGCGACAGTCTCCGCAGACCTTGCTGATTTTCTGGACGAGTATCAGCAGACCCACGGTCTGGATTCGCGGAGTGCAGCCCTTGCTGAAGCCATCCGCGCCCTGCGTGAACGTGTGCTGGACGCTGCTTATCAGGAGCTGGGCGACGCGCAACGTGCTGGACAGGAAACCTATCCTGCCGACAATCTCGATGGTCTGGACCTCAATGGTCTGGACGGCGCATGAAATTGATCCGGCGCGGCGACATCTGGCTGATCAACTTTCGCCCGGACGGACGCGAGGGCGAGGCGGAGCAAACACATCCGGGCATCGTGGTTTCCAACAATGTCAACAACGCCAGAGCGCCGCTGCTTCAGACTGTTCCGCTGATCAGCAACACCGGGCGCGTTTACGTGACCAACGTTGTGCTGCCCAATCAGCGCACAGGTCTGGACTATGACAGCAAGGCGCAGATCGAGGCCACCCGCGCCACCCATGTCAGCCGTCTGGTCAAGAGGCTGGGCTTCGTGCCGGACGACCTGATGCTGGAGATTGACGGAAAGTTGCGGATGCATTTCGGGCTGTAATACGGATTCCGTTTGTTTCGTGCAGGAATCGGAACAGCGCCGATCCCTCCACTCCACGCCCGGAACCCGTTTTTCTCCTGCTCGCCATCGTCGCGAACAGACGCCCATGAGGACGCTGCTCCTCCCGCTCGGATTACGGGTGTTTTCAACACCCTCTAATCGGAGTCCGTATAATTCAACCACCCCAAAATCTTCCCACCGCCCCACCCGCTATCCTTTCCCCATGTCCCCCACCTTCAGCGCCTTCATCGGCTTCTACCCCACCGCCGATCTGGCCGCCACGCACGACTTCTATGTCGGCACGCTGGGGCTGACGCTGACGCGGGATCAGGGGACGTGCCACATTTATTCAGTGGCGAGCGGCGGTTTCCTGGGCTTTTGCGAGCGCGGCAGCGTGGCCCTGCCGTCCAGCGTGGTGTTGACGCTGGTGACGGAGGACGTGGACGGCGTGTACCAGCGGCTGATGGCGGCAGGCGTGGTGGCAGAGGCCGCGCCGAAGCACAACGCCGAGTACGGAATTTACCACTTCTACGCGCAGGGGCCGAGTGGGGAGAGAGTGGAAATTCAACGATTTAGCGATCCTTTGCCATAGCTATTATCTTCTTAAAGAATTTTGACTCACTCGCTACACATAAATCAAAAATTATTTTTGACCAACTAAGAAACACGCATCATCTTCCATGTTAGTAGGAGGAATAGCTTCTAGAAAACTACGATTATCAAGCTTGGTAGGAAAAACTGCAAAATTTGTATCATACTCATCGTCGTAATTTGTTACACTTAATGAATTTCTTGCAGATCTATATGCGACTGCATGAAAGCGATCCGAATTATACGCAGTACTACCTATAAATTGTGTTGAAGTTGTCTCATCTGACAGCCACCAATTACCAGTAATATCAGAGATATCAAGTTCAAGTTCATCAAGAAGATTTTGATCTGTTAAATCTAAGACTTTTCTCATATTAAACTGTACACTATATATGACGAACGGTGGCGAATGAGACCCACGGAAAGCGTTATCATTAGAGTCAAGAAGAATTTTTCGCGACTCTAGCAGCGCAGTTCTAATGTCTTTCGCTATATACGTAACTTTTCCCATATTTTTTAGATGGAAGCGACCATCTGAGTAATCTGCCCCTCCACCATCAAGTGGCTTAACGTACTGATCTCTGTGACTCATTCCGCAAACTCTAAAGCCACGACCAGCTTTCTGGACTGGACGTGTGGTTTTTACTACTTCTTGTATTCTTTTGTGATTAATCAAAGTGGAACGCCATAATCTGCTGCCTCTAGCGTTTTAATCACCGCCTTACTTTTACCTTTAATTACATATGATCTGGGCGTATCGCCACCTAATGCTCTATTTGGTGTTACCGACCAAAGATTATTAATTTGATTATTGGATACCATCAATCTAATCATCATTTCAAGTCTTCTTATCAAACCTTCTTGATAATCAGCGCTATCCTTGATAGATTTTATCTCTTTTACTCTATAACCATCTATTAAATTTTCCGCACCATCTTTTTCTTTCGCAAAAACCTTTATTTCATAGTCTGATCCGTTGCTTGGATGAAATATAATTATATATTTATTCCCGTCAGACACCCTAGTCGCATTCTGTATTGCATTTTTAAGGTCATTTGTATTAATTCTCAAATAGACCTCTTGCGAAAGTCGTGCGCTAAGGTAGGGGATGGTTGGCACGCTAAAATATCATCAGGCCCTGAAGCTGAATCGCACGAGTTTTCGCCGTCGCACTGGTGTGTACCCTGAAACATTTCTAGAGATGGAGACCGTGTTGCAAGAACGCCATGCCAACAAAGTCAAATCTGGACGGCCACCTGCACTCTCTTTGGGAGCGCAACTCCTGATGACGCTGGAGTTCTGGCGCGAGTACCGCACGTTGTTTCACATCGGCCAGGACTGGGGTGTCCATGAGGCCACGGTTCAGCGAACCGTGGTGCGTGTTGAAGATGCCCTGATACAAAGCGGGAAATTCTCGCTTCC
>NZ_MSTI01000175.1 GCF_001949125.1 Deinococcus marmoris | reverse complement strand
GGCGGCGGCCCAGCAGCGGGGCCGCGCCGGGTTCGGGCAGCGACAGCTTCAGGCCCAGGCCCTGCGCCTCCTGGGCCACCCGCGCCGCGTCAGGGTGGGCCGCGCCGCCCAGCAGGGCATGCAGCTCGCGGAGCTGTTCCGGGGCCAGCGGGGTTGCGCCCGCCAGCGCGTAGGCCGTGGCTGCCGTGTGGGCCGCCGCCTGCACGTCGTCTGCGCCCTGTGTTCGGGCCTGTCTTCGGGCGTGGGTCAGCAGCGCGTGGCGGTAAGCGTCGGCCAGCGCCTCGCGGGTTTCCAGCACCCACTCTTCCAGCTCCCCCGACAGCTCGGCGTGGCCCAGGCCCAGTAAAAACGGCCCGCCGTACAGGTCCGCCGCCGCCGCCAGATCAAGGGCGTGCAGGGCCGCCTGAAACTGCGCCGCGTCGCACGCCAGCAGGGTAGACACCCGGCTCTCGGTGGCCACGATCAGCGTGGGCGAGGTTTTGCGGAGCTGGGCCACCGCCACCGACAGACTGTTCATCGGATTGGCCGCCGACGGCCAGAAGAGCTGGGCCACGTCCCGGCGCGGCTGCTCTCCGCGCAGCGCCAGATACGCCAGCAGCAGCAGCGGCTTTTCACGGCCAAAGGCGTGACCGATCAGCTCCAGGCATCCCAATGTCCGTAGATATGGCGTCCGCAGATGTGGCGTCCGCGAAGGCCGTGGGCGGAGATGACGGGCCGTCATGCGCCGATTGTAGTCGCTGGCGCAGGGAAAGCCCGGGTCTGGCCCGGCGCGGTGGGACACATGGGATGCCAGAACCGCTGGTCCAAAAGCCCTAGAATGCCCGACATGTTGTTTCTGTCGGCCCTGTTGCTGCTGGTGGCCTTTCTCGTGGGCAGCCTGCCGCTGGGCTATCTGCTCCTGAGCCGCGCCGGGGTCAACACCCGCCTGAGCAACGCCCACAACCTGGGCGTGGAAAACATGCTGCGGCTGGTGGGGCCGGGACTGGCGACGGCCTCCGCGCTGCTGGACGCGGGCAAAGGGCTGCTGGCGGTGCTGATGGCCTCCAGCCTGGGCCTCCCGGAAGTGAGCGTGCTGGCGGCGCTGGCGGCGTACCTGGGGCATCTCAATCCGCCGAACGCGCTGTATCGCCCGCTTTATGGCCCAGCTTTTGGAAGGGTGCCGCCGCGTGGGCGCGGGAGTCTGGTGCTGCTGGGCGTGCTGGCGGGAGTGGCGGTGACCGGGGCCGTGCCGCTGTGGGCCGCCGCCCTGCCAGTGGTGGTCTACGCGGGCGTCACCGGGTACTGGGGCTATGTCAGCGCGGCAACCCTTTCGGGACTGGCGGCCTTCGCCGCCGTGGTGGCGCTGCTGCCCATCGGCGTTCCGGCCAAGCTGGGGGCGCTGGGGCTGCTGGTGGCGGCGGGCTGGCGCTTCAAGGAAAACATCGGGCGCATGCTGGACGGCACCGAGCCAAAATTTGGCGAGGAAGTGCCGCTGGCCGGAAAGCGCAGCGACGAGGTGGTGGCCGCCTTCATGATCCACCCGATGACGCTGGAGAATTTCTGGTCCGCCCCCCGTTTCGCGTGGCTCAGACCTCTGGTGGAACGCGGCGTGATCAGCGAGGCCAGCGTGCGCCAGATGGCCGCCAACCTGCGCCCCATGAAGGTGGGCGAACTGCGCGGCATCCGCACCCCGGAGGGCCAGAGCATCCGCTGCTACCTGCTGTCCAGCCCGCTGCTGCCCGACGTGTTCGACACCAACCCGGAACTGGCGACGCGCCGGGCCATCGAGGGCGCGCGGCTGGCGCATGAGCTGGGCGCGGAGGTCTTCGGGCTGGGCGCGTTCTGGTCCGTGGTGGGCAACAAGGGCGTGGACGTGCAGGCCGCCGTGCCCGAAATCACCGTGACCAACGGCGGCGCGTATACCTCCGGGACCATTAAAGCCGCCATTCCGGGCATCCTGAAACACTTCGAGTCCGAGGGCCGGGACCTGAAGGCCGCCACTGCCGGAATCGTGGGCGCGAACGGCGTGGTGGCTTTCGGCATCGCGCGGACCATTGCGCCGCAGGTGGCCAAAATTATCATGCTGGGCCGCAATCTGGACAAGCTGGAACGCAGCGCCGCCACCCTGCGCCGCGCCAACAAGGACACCGAGATCGTGACCACCACCGATTACGCCGCGCTGACAGAGGCCGACCTGATCTTCACGGCCACCAGCGACCCGCTGCCGGTGATCTTTCCTCAGCACGTCAAACCCGGCACCTGGATCTTCGACGAGGGCCGCCCGGCAGACGTGGACGAGAGCGTGGCGAGCATTCCCGGCGTGCGCATCATTCCCGGCGGCGTGGTGCGCCCCCCCGGCGGCATGACCAGCAACATCGACCTGCAATTCGGCGAGGGCGCGGTCCCCGCCTGTCTGGCCGAGACGCTGATCATCGCGGCCACCGGGGAGCATGGGCGCAAGAGCCTGGGGCCACAGACCCTGAGCGAGAACATCAATTTCTTTGTGGAACAGGCCGCGCGGCTGGGCTTTGAAGTGGTGGACTAGAGCGGTTACTGGAAGAAGCGAGAGAGTTGAGGCAGGCATCAGACGCGCTTCCCTCCCCTTCCCCCCGCTGACCATCATCCGGTCTCCGCGCCCAAGCTGACGCCTCTCTAAGAGATTTCGAGACATGCCTTAAACTGCGCCCTGCACGGTTCCGGCGGGCCTATGCTGCGGCGTGATGTTCCGTGCGGCGCGTTCCCTTCTGACCCTCGCGGTCCTGGCCTGCGGCGGAACAGGACTGGGCGCGGAATTGCCGCTTTTCCTGGGACCCGCGCTGCCTGCCGCACCCCTGAATCTGCCCGCCTGCGCCCCGCCCACGGACCCGCTGGAACGGGCGGTGTGGGGGGTAGTCACCGAGAATGGCCAGCCGGACCTGAGTTGTGACAATGCCTTCGTGGGCTACCTGCGGACGCCGCGCAGCCTGACTACACCGCTGGACGCTTTCGAGGTCACCGCCAGCCAGATCGCCAACGCCCACAGCGAGGTGCTGCTGGCCAGCATGGAATGGCAGGCCGGGCCAGGAAAACCCGGCTGGACCTTCGCGCAGGCGGTGGCCACCCTGTACGGGCGGGTGCGGGCCGATCCCGCCGCGTACCCGCAGGGCATGACGGTGCGGGCACTGCTGGGCGGCTTTCCAGACTTTCAGCGCCCGGATGGCCGCACGCAGCCACTGGCGCTGCTGGGCGATCTGCTGGGGCTGGGCGTGCCAATGGAAGACGCCCGCGTGGGCTGGAAGCTCAGCATCCTCAACTACCGCTACTTTCCGCACAGCCACGTCAAGCTGCACGTCATCGACGGACGGGACCTGACCGTGGCCGGCTACAACTACACCGACTGGCACCTGCCCGCTGCCGAACCGGGGGGACGCAGCCTGCATGACCTGGGCCTGCGCATGACGGGACCGGTGGCGCAGAACGGCGTGGCCGTCTTCGACGATCTGTGGCGGCACAGCCTGCAACTGCGCTGCCCGGCAGGGGTGACGGCGGCGGAAGCCGAAGCGCAGTGCCAGATGGCCCCACCGGACCCGGTGACGCACCCGGCAGCCGCGCGGGAAGCCGTGCCGGGCGGCCACGCGCGGGCCTTCATGCTGTACCGCCGCCCCGGCGACGACGCGGCGGACCGCGCCCATCTGGCCCTGCTGGGCGCGGCGCAGCAGCAGATCGAGCTGATGCAGGCGGATTTTGGCCCCACCCTGAACTGCTGGGGCGCGTACCTGAACCCGCAGGGCTGCGGCCCGGACTCCTGGCCGGTGTACATGACCGCCGTGCTGGACGCGCTGGAGCGTGGGGTGCATGTCCGGCTGCTGACCGTGGATTACGGAATCAGCGCGGCACCCAACCGCAGCGGCATCACCCTGTTGCGTCAGGAGTTACGCCGCCGGGGCATCGAGGACCGTTTCGAGGCGCGCTACACCACCTTCAACATGCACACCAAGGCGCTGTCGGTGGACCGCCGCATGGTGGTGGTGGGCAGCATGAACTTCCACTTCAGTTCCTGGGGCACCCTGGGGCTGGCCGAGGCTGCCCTGGCGACAGACGATCCAGCCGCCGTGCAGGAGCAGGAAACCAGCTTCGAGACCATCTGGAAGACCGCCAGCCGCCCTGTGCCGGACGAATGGTGGCTGAAGAACGTGACGCGTGATCTGACGACACAACCCGCCGCCGGGACAGCCGACACGGTCACGCCGCGCCCCGGCCCGTAAACTGGGGGCATGACTGACCTCTCCCCCGTTTCCCTGGGCCTGCCGCATGGTTGAGCGCATCTACCTTGCCAAGCCGCGCGGCTTTTGCGCGGGCGTGGTCATGGCCATCGGCGCAGTCGAACGCGCCGCGCGGACCGAGGAAAAACCGGTCACGGTCTACCATTCCATCGTCCACAACCACACCGTCGTGGACCGCCTGGCGCGCGACCACAGCGTGCATTTCGTGGAAAATCTGGATGACGTCGAAGCCTTGCCGGAAGGGGGCGAGACCGTCGTGTTCTCCGCGCACGGCATCAGCCCGCTGGTGCGCGAGCGGGCGCGGGCGCTGGGGCTGGCCACCATCGACGCCACCTGTCCGCTGGTCACCAAGGTCCACACCGAGGCCAAGAAATACGCCCGCGAGGGCCACACCATCCTGCTGATCGGCGACAGCGCCCAGCACCAGGAGGTGATCGGCACGCGCGGCGAGGCCCCGGACAACACCATTCTGGTGGGCGTGCTGGGCAAGCGCGGCGAGGGCCTGCACGACCCGCATACCGTTACGGTGCCGGACCCCGAAAAACTGGTGGTGCTGACCCAGACAACCCTCAGCGTGGACGACACGCGGCGCACGGTGGACATCCTGAAAGCCCGCTTCCCGAAGCTGATCGTGCCGCCCAGCGAGGACCTGTGCTACGCCACCAAGAACCGCCAGGACGCCGTGAAGGCCATCGCGCCCAACGTGGACGCCTTTCTGGTGCTGACCAGCACGCACTCCAGCAATGGCATGCGGCTGCTGGAGCTGGCCGCCGAAACCTGTGGCCGCGCCGAGCGACTGGAAACTGTGGCCGATCTGGCAGGACTTGATCTGGAGGGCGTGAAGGCTGTGGGCATCACCAGCGCCGCCAGCACCCCCGACGATCTGGTGCAGGAGGTGGTGGCCCACTTCCGCGCCCTGAACCCAGATTTGCAGGTGATCGAGGAAGGCGAGTGGGAGAATATCGAATTCCGGGAGCCGAAGAAGATCCTGGCCAGCCAGCCTCTGCCGCGCACGATGGGGTGATACAGACCGTCTGAACGTCTGATCGCCCGCCATCTGCCGTTTGCTCTAGCATGCCCCGCATGAGGGTACGAGCTTGATTGTGGTCAAAGTGGGCGGCAGCGCCGGGATCGATTACGACGCGGTGTGCGCCGATCTGGCGGCGCGCTGGAAGGCGGGCGAGAAGCTCATTCTGGTCCACGGCGGCAGCGGCGAGACCAACCGCGTGGCCGAGGCGCTGGGCCATCCGCCCAGGTTCGTGACCAGTCCCAGCGGCTATACCTCGCGCTTTACAGACCGCCAGACCCTCGAAATCTTTGAGATGGTCTACTGCGGCAAGATCAACAAGGGCATCGTGGAGCGGCTGCAACGGCTGGGCGTCAACGCGGTGGGCCTGTCGGGCCTGGACGGGCGCATCTTCGAGGGCCGCCATAAGGACAGCGTGCGCGCGGTGGAAAACGGCAAGACGAAGGTGCTGCGCGGCGATCACACTGGGACAGTGGAAAAGGTCAACACCGGCCTGATCGAGCTGCTGCTGGGCGCGGGCTACCTGCCGGTGCTGACGCCGCCCGCCAGCAGTTACGAGGGCGTGGCGATCAACGTGGACGGGGACCGCGCCGCCGCCGCGCTGGCCGTGGCCTTAAAGGCCGAGGCGTTGCTGCTGCTGTCCAACGTGCCGGGCCTGCTGCGCGATTACCCCGACGAAGCCAGCCTGATCCGCCAGATTCCGGCAGATGACGTGGAATCGTATCTGGAATTTGCCCAGGACCGCATGAAAAAGAAGGTGCTGGGCGCGGCGGAGGCGGTGGCGGGCGGCGTCAAGCGCGTCATCTTCGGGGACGCCCGCGCCGGGCAGCCGATCACGGCGGCGCTGGACGGAGCGGGAACCGTCGTTTCGTAAGCATCAGTATTGAGAGATAAGGAGACACATGGACAAGATCATGATCACCACCGCGAACGAGTTAGAGGGCTTCCGCGTCGTGCGCCAGTTGGGCGTGGTGCGCGGGCTGACCGTGCGCTCGCGCAGCGTGCTGGGGAATCTGGGCGCGTCGCTGCAAACCCTGATCGGCGGCAACATCACCCTGTACACCGAACTGGCCGAGAAGGCCCGTCAGGAGGCGTATGACCTGCTGGTGCAGCACGCGCTGGAGCATGGGGCCAACGCCATCATCGCCATGCGCTATGACGCCAACGACATCGCCGACGGCGTGACCGAGGTGCTGGCCTACGGTACGGCGGTGGTGGTGGAACCGCGCTGAGTCACCCTTGACTGCCATCAGATGAATGCCGCCGAACTCCTGAATTACCTGAACGCCAGAGGCGGCCAGGAATACCGTGTCACCGCCCTGCTACACGTCGGCAAGGGCAAGAAAGCCAGCGTGCGCGAGCTGGGCGAATACTGCCTGAACGTGCGCGGCACCCAGGTGCAGGCCACCGGCCCCAGCGGGCAGACCCGCCTGCTGGACCGGGGCGAATTCATGGCCGTCTTCAGCAGCTATTCGTTCAGCCCCGCGACACCCACCGGGGAAATGACCGATCTGGGACCACTATTCGGCTAGGCGAGCGTGCGCTTTTCGGCCTCGCCCATTTACGTCCGGCACAGCAAAAAGAGGAAGGGGGCAGAGGTCACAACCCCCCGCCCCACTCCTGGTATTCCTTCTGGATTTACTGCTGTTGCGCGGTGGGGAAAGTCACATCGCCGAGGTTGACCGTGACCTCGCGGGTCTGGCCTCCGCGCTTGACCGTCAGCTTCACGCTGTCGCCCATGCTCTTGCCCAGGACGGCGCTCTGAAGGCTGTTGTCGTCGGTGATCGGCTGGCCGTCGATGGCCGTGATCAGGTCACCGTCGGTGGAGACCGTGGTGGTCTGGCCCGTGGCGGGGTTGGTCAGCTTGATGCTGTCGTTGCTGCCCGCCTGCAACTTGGCGTTGGCGGCGGGGCTGCCCGGCACCACGGACTGGATCAGCGCGCCGCTGGCGGGCAATCCGGCGGTCTTGCGCTGGGCGTCGGTCAGGCCGCTGACATCGGTGAACTGGATGCCCATGCGCGGCGGCTGCACCACACCGCCGTTGCCTGCCTGAAGCTGAGGCAGCAGTTTCTTGACGGTGTTGACCGGGATGGCGAAGCCCACGCCCGCGCTCTGGCCCGCGCCGCCGGTCAGGATCTGGGTGTTGACACCGATCACCTCGCCAGCACTGTCCAGCAGCGGACCGCCGGAGTTGCCGGGATTGATGGCCGCGTCGGTCTGGATCAGCTTCTGATTGATGCCCTGCGTGCCCACCGGGGCGGTGCGTTCCAGGCTGGAGATAATGCCCTCGGAGACGCTGAAGTCCAGGCCGAAGGGTGCGCCCATCGCCACCGCTTTCAGGCCCACGTCCAGCCTGTCGCTGTCCCCCAGTGGAATCGGCTGGATCAGGTTTTTGGGCAGGCCCTCGGGACGGATCAGGGCCAGATCGAAGTCGGGGGCGCGGGCGATGACTTTGGCCTTGTACTCGGTCTTGTCGCCGTGGACGCGGATGGTGATCTCGCTGGCCCCGTCCACCACATGGTTGTTGGTGATGATGTCGCCCTGGCTGTCCACGAAAAAGCCGCTGCCCGTGCCGGTCTGGGGCTGGGGCGTGCTGTCCCCGCTGCCACTGCTCCCGCCACTGCCATCCCCGCCGTCACCGAAGGGAAAGCCAAAGGGCATCTGCTCCTGCATGCGCTTGCGAAGCTGCGCCTGTGGGCTGCTGGAGCTGTCGGCCTTCTCGGTCACGCTGACGAAGACCAGGCCGCCCTGCCGCTGCTTGACCACATCGACGGTGTTGGCCTCGGACTCGGTGCGGGCGCGGCCCCCGTCATAGCTCTGGGAAAGCGGGGCCTGGGGCGGCGTCGCCAGGGTCTGCACCATCTGCCCCTGGATGTTCTGGGAAGCGGTCACAGGTGTGGCGTTCTGGGCGCTGCCACGTTCATTAATGCCGTAGCCCACGAACGCGCCGAGGGCCAGCGTGCCCGACAGGGCCAGGATAGACAGGTTCTTCTTCATGCCTGTCACTTTGCCGCCCTATGGTTACACGGCGGTTAAAAGGAACCGCCCCCGACCATTTCGGGCCGGAGGCGGTTTCTTTTAAGCTCTGGTTTACTTCTTGCGTTTGCCGCCGCCACTGCTGCCCGGCTTTTTGGGGCCGCCCGTGGTGGTGCGTTCCTTGGCGTCGCGCATGAAGGAGCGCAGCTTGGCCTCGAACTGAGGACTCTGCCGCCCGATAGCGCGCGGACGCGGCACTTCCTCGGGTTCTTCGAGCAGTTCCTTGATCGACAGGTCCAGACGGCCCCGCTCATCGCGGCCCAGCACCTTGACCTCGATGCTGTCGCCCTCGCGCACGTGATCGTGGATGTTGCGCACGAACGAATGGGCGATCTGCGAGATGTGAACGAGGCCCGTCTCACCGTTCTCGAACTGGATAAACGCGCCGAAATCGGTCACGCGGGTGATGCGGCCCTCGGCCACCGCGCCAGAATCAAGTTGCACTAAAGGGTTTCTCCTAGGGAAAGCATGGCTCATATGGTACACCATGCGGGCCGCAAGAGAGTTGCTTTTTAAACGTGGGGTCAAGTCCAGATAGAAAATGCCGTCCAGACGCATAAAAATCGGCGCATGAAAACGCCTGGGCAGTCCGAAGACCGTCCAGGCGTTATGCCCAAGATTTGAAAAATTCAGGGGCAGACGGTTTTGGCCGAGGCGCTGTTACGCGGTGCAGGCGCAGCCGCCGTGAAGTCCTTGCCGTTGTTGTTGGTGTCGGTGCAACCATTGCCTGCGCGCAGGGCGGCTGTGGTGCTGCTCAGCCCCGGTGTGGCAGCGTTGCCCTCGGATTCGTTGGCATTGCCGTAACCGACGAAATCGAGCAAGTCGCTGTCGGTGACGCCAGTGACGGCTTCTGTATTGCCTGCCAGCACGACCTTGCCACCGCTACCGCCCATAGACAGTGTGCCGGTGGCATCTGCGGTTGGCAGATCAGCCTTACCCGCCGCACCTTTGGCAAGCTGGATCAGGTAGTACCCGCCCGGCTGGATAGTTGCATCGGGCAGATTAAAGACATTGCCTGCTGTAAAACCGCTGCCCGTCGCGCTGCCGTATTGTACGCTCTTGCCTGCCGTGCTGACCGCCACCTTCCCAGCATTGAACAGTTCCACGAAGTCGTTCTTGAATGGGGCTTCATCGGCTCCAGTGCCGTTGCCGCCGCCACCAAACACCTGACTGATCACCAGACCGCCCGCATTGGGGGCAGTGACCGTGACCTTCAGAGTGGTCGTGTCGATTTCCTTGTCGCCATCGCGTCCGGCCTTCACCGTGATGGTGTAGTTCCCCGCAACCTTGTAGGTATGGATATGTGGGCCGCTGGCCGCGATGGGAATTAGAGGCTCGAAGCCGCCTCCATCGCCCCAGTCGGCCACCAGCGTGGTGGGAGCGCCACTGGTGGTCACGTTGATGGTGTAAACCTTGCCCACAGTCGCCGTGTCAGGGCCAGTCGCCCCCACAGTCAGGGGAGTGGTGACTGCGCCGTCTGCCTTGAGCTTCAGGCCCACCACCACGGGATCGTGGTCACTGCTGCGGTAAGCGTTGGGCGCATACAGACCAGCGATCTGCTCGGGCGTCTTGAACTCCGTGTTGTAGTCCAGCACCACCGGCTCGTCGGAGTTGATGTGCCACTCGGTAATCCCGGTGATCTGTTCGCCCAGCCCTGCGCTGGCCAGGGCGTGGTCCAGATAGCCGAACTGGCCGTCGAACTGGTAGGAATAACGGTCTGCCAGGGGAATCTTCTTGTTCAGGCTCTCGAAGCCGCCTGCCTCCAGCGCCTTGATCGGCTTTTCCTCGCCGTAGGCGTTCAGATCGCCCATCAGCAGCACGTCTGGATCGGTCAATTTCAGCTTGTCGGCGAAGGCCAGCACGGCTCCGGCCTGCTGCACACGCTGCATATTCCAGCAGCCTTCGCCGGTGTCCACGTCGCCCGTCGTGGGGCAACTGCCCTTGCTCTTGAAGTGGTTGGCCACCACCGTGAACACGCCCTTCCCGGCCAGATCGCGGAAGGTCTGGGCCACGGGCGGGCGCGAGTAGACGCTGTTGGTGTCGATGCGGGCGCTTCCCACCGTTTCCACCTTGCCGGGGCGGTAGATGATCGCCACGCGGATGGCGTCGGTGCCCACCGTGCCGGTCATGACGCTGGCGTATTCGGTCTTGCCAGCGGCGGTGTTCAGGGCAGCCACCAGATCGTTCAGGGCAGTCTCGCCGTTGTTCTCGATCTCCATCAGGGTAATCACGTCGGCGTCCAGGGCGCGCAGTTCGGCCACGATCTTGGTTTTCTGGCGGGTGAACTCCAGGGCATTGTCTGCGCCGCGCGCATTGGAATCGACGTCACCCAGCGTGGTGAAGTAGTTCAGGACGTTCGCGCCCGCCACCTTCAGGGTGCTGTCGCCCACCGATTTGGGCGCGGCGGTGCGGGGGTTGCTGTTCACGAACACGGGCGCTTTGGTGGGTTCCAGCTTGTAGGCGTTGTTGGCGTAGTGCATCACGCCTTCCAGCCCGGTCACGGTGTCCCCGGAACGGCGCGTGTTGTCGGCGTTCAGGTAAGGAATGGTGGGCGGGTTCTGCTTGCTGAGGCCGTCATCCAGCACCAGGGTCCGCAGCGTGTTGGATTCCAGGCTGCCGCCCTGCCCGTTGGTGGGATTGAACAGCCGCCCGTCGCTGGACAGGCCCAGTTCGCCGTAACGGCCCAGCGTGAAGGTGTTGGTCACGGTCATGGTGTTGGTGACCGTGACCAGCATGCCTTCCACGTTTTCCAGCGCGTCCGGCGCAGACAGCGGGTAGGCCAGTTTCGTGGGCGCGGGCAGCGTCGTGGTGCCGCAGGAGGTCACGGTGGTCACGTTGTCGAGCTGGGTGGTCCCGAAGAATTCCTTGACCGTGCCGCTGATTTCCAGCACCTCGCCCACCTTGACAGTGTTGGGCGCGGCGGCGGTGTACACGAACAGGCCCTCGCTGGTCTTCGGGTCACTATCGGGCTTCATGTCCTGCACGAAAAAGCCGCTGAGGCCCGCCTGCGCGTCCTGCGTGACCACACCGCGAATGGTCACCACCTTGTCGGCCAGGGGGCTGGCTGCCCCGGTCCCCTGAACGCTAGAAATCGGCGTGACGGTGGTCCCCACCGGACAGGTGTAGGCCGGAATGGGCGGCTCGGTGGTGTCGGGGGTGTTGCAGGATGCCAGCAGCGCGGTCAGGCCGAGCAGCAGCGCGCCGCCTTGCAGAAACTTCATGGTCATGGGGACTCCGTGTGAACAGGGGAAAGAGGCGAAATGATTGTGATGGAGAGCCAGCTTAGCGGTTTCGCCCCCGCGCCGTCATGAGCGGGCCGGGACAGGCACGGGGGCAGAAGGACGCGGTCCCACGCTGCCTTCACATTGTCAGCGCACTTTCAGACCGTCAGCCGCAATGGGCCAGCGCTTCCCGCACGGCACTGGGCGGAATTCGGCCCGCGCCCGCCACCTTGAGCAGCAGTTCCAGACGCAGCCGCCACAGCAGTCCCAGATCGATTCGCCCGGACCAGCGCGCCAGCGCAGGCTCCAGCTCATCCAGCACGGCGCATTCGTGTTCCAGGGTGGCCCAGCCCGCGTTGCCCCAGTCCAGCAGCCCGGCGTACTGGCCCCGCGCGTCGGCCAGCAGGTTGTGGCGGTACACGTCGCCGTGGACGAACACGGGCGCGGTGAGCGGGTACGGCGTGGACAGCACCCGCAGCAGCGCGGCAAGCTCGGCAGGCGTCCAGTCCGTACCCTCTGCCAGCCCCGGATCGCCCACCCACAGTTCTGATGGACGGGGCGAGTACGCTTCAGGCGGGGCGGCATGCAACCTTTCCAGATCGTCCAGCACGGCGTTCCAGAAATGCGGCGTGAGCTGTGCGGGCGTGGGCATTCCGCCGGGCAAGCGTTCCCACAGGTTGTAATCCGTTCCCCAGAACAGCGGTCTGGCCGTGTGAACTCCCGCCGCCAACGCGCCCAGAGCCACACCCGCCTCCCGAGCGTGATCCGTCCTGGGACTGAGGCGCAGCACGGCGTCATCGGTCAACCAGACCTCGTTGGAAAAGCCCGTGTCGGCGCGGCGCAGGCCCACAAGGCTCAGGCCGTGGCGCGTGAAATAGAGGGCAGGATCGGCAGTCATGGGCAGGGCGCTGAGGGAAGACCCTTTCGCCAGCAAAAAGCATGCCATGCCCAATGACGGCAGGCCCCAAAACCACAGGTAAGTGACGATAGGCCCGGAAAAATACTGCCCGGTAGACTAATCTGAAGGTTATGGTCCCGCCCTCTTCCACCTCACTGTCCCAGGCCGAGACTCCCTCTCGCCCGGTCAAGCCGCTGTGGGTGGCACTGGGCTTCGTGCTGTGCGCGATTGGCTTCGTGGGATTGGTGCTGCCCGGTTTTCCGGGAACAGTGTGGTTCGTGCTGGCCGCCGCCAGTTTCGCGCGGGGCGATCCGCGCTGGGAGGCGTGGCTGCTGTCGCGCCCGGTGATCGGGCAACTGGTTCAGGATTACCGCGACGGCAAGGGCATGCCGCTGCGTGCCAAATGGTTCGCCTGCATCTGCATCGCCGTGGCGGTCAGCTTCAGCCTGGGCCGCATTCCGGTGCTGGTGGGGCAGGTGGGCTGGGTGCTTGTTGGGTTGTTCGGGATTTACTACATCTGCCTGCGGGTGCCAACAAAACGGTAGGAGACTGCCCCCCTGGGGTAGGGCGCGTATTGCCGTCCCCGCGCCCTACCCCAGGGGGGCAGGGGGATCTAACGTTGCACTGGGCACGAGTTCTCGAATGTGGGTGGCGGGAGTGGACGGCGATATCCGGGTCTGATGCTCTGCTCCATGACGCTGAATGCGGCCCGTCCGCTACGCGCCCGACGGCCTTCGGCTGCTGCTTTGCTGAGGGTTGCGAAAGTGCTGGGCTGGCGTCTTTGGCTCCTCTCCCCGTGCAGGGAAGACTGGAAAGGGGAAACGCAACCGCCTTCCCAGCACGGCTTGAACGAAAAGGCATCCATCTTCCGGCGCAAGATGAGACACCTTTTAAAACACGCTCTCGGACCGTTCTATCCCACCCGCCCCCGCGCAAACGCTCCGCCTACCTTCGGCGTCACACTCGCCAGCAGCACGCCGCCCACGCAGCCCAGCAGGCCCACCAGGGCCAGGGCGCTCAGGCGTTCGCCGTACAGGAAGTACGCTTCAATGACCACCAGGGGCGGCACCAGATAGAACAGACTGCTCACGCGGGCGGCGGGCATCCGGCGAATCAGGGTGAGCAGCAGCAGGATTGCGCCCACCGACAGCGCCAGCGTCAGCCAGACCAGCGAGACGATAAATTCCATGTTCCAGTGGATGTACGCGCCGCCGTGGACGGCGGTCAGGGTCAGCATGGCGACGGCGCTGGCCGCGTACTGTCCAGTGGTCCCGCCCAGCAACGGCACGTCCGCGCCCGAACGCCGCTGATACAGCGTGCCCAGCGTGGTGGCCAGCAGGGCAAACAGCGCCGCCAGCAGGGCTGGAGTCGTGTACGCGCCGCCCCCCGGTGCGCGGCCCAGGACCACCAGCACCACACCCACGAAGCCCAGACCCAGGCCCGCCCACTGCCGGGGACTCACCGACTCGCCCAGCAGTGGCCCCGAGAGCAGCCCCGTCAGCAGCGGTTGCAGCCCCACGATCACCGACATCACCCCGGCGGGCAGATGCTGGGCGATGCCGTAGGTCACGGCCCCCAGATACCCGGCGTGCAGCAATAGTCCGCTGACCGCCGCCTGGGTCCACTGCGCGCGTCCTCGCGGCCAGGGTGCGCGCAGGGCCAGGGTCAGTCCGGCCATCAGGAGTGCGGCCAGCACGAAGCGAACGCTTAAAAAGGCGAAGGGATCGGCATTCAGCGCCGCGCCCTTGGTGCCGATGAACCCGGTACTCCACAGAAAGACGAACAGCAGCGGGGCCAGCGTGGTGGCCGCTGGATTGGGCGAGGTGGGGACAGGACGAGGTGTCACGTCAAAGAGCCTAGAGCAAGCGTGTCAGCGGCAGCGGCCAGACGTCTTTCCTCTGAAGCGGATTGAGGCGTCAGGCCGTGAAACATCAGACGCGCCCGCCCACCACATGCTCGTCAAAGAAGGCCATCACGCGGTTCCAGGCGTCCACACTCGCCACCGCGTCAAAGTTGGGACCCTGATTGGCGAACGAATGCTTCGCGCCCTCGTAGACCTTGATGTCGTTGGGGACGCCCGCCGCCGTCAGTTCGTCGCGCAGCGCCTCGCCCTGCTTGCGCGTCACGTCCTGGCCCGGATAGCTGCCCACCACCGGGCAACTGCGCCGCACGGCCTCCAGCGGGCGCGGGTTGAAGCCGTAATACGGGGCGATGGCCTTCACGCGGTCATCGGTGCAGGCCATCGCCACCGCCAGACTGCCGCCCATGCAAAAGCCCACCGCTCCCAGCCGCGAGGCGTCCACGCCGTCCAGCTCGCCCAGCGCGGTTAGCGCCTGCTTCGTGTCCTGCACCCCCGCATGCTCCAGCGAATTGAGGAAGATACCCGACATCATGCGCGTCATGCAGACCGCGCGGTTCTGCTCGGCAAAGAGGTCCACAGCCAGCGCCACATAGCCCGCCGCCGCGAAACGGTCCGCGATGCCCCGAATATCGTCGTTCAAGCCAAACGCTTCGTGGATGACCAGCACGCCGGGGGCGTCCCTATCCATCAGGGCGGGGCGGGCCAGATAGGCGGGCAGGCTGCGGCTTCCTGATTGAACCCGGATGGTCTGAATATTTCTGGGGGAGGGCATGGGCCAGACTAGCGCCGCAAACCTGCCAGTCCTGCTCAGGGTTCACTCGCCCTGCAATTCTCCTGCCACCGCTGCCAGCGCGAAGGCGTATTCCTCTGCCGCCTCGTTCAGGGCGTCGTAGCGTCCGCTGCTGCCGCCGTGGCCCGCGCCCATGTTGGTCTTGAGGACCAGCGTACCGCTGCTAGGTTCCTCCAGCGTTCGCAACCGGGCCACGTACTTGGCTGGTTCCCAGTACGCCACGCGCGGATCGTTGAGGCCCGTGGACACGAACAGGTGCGGGTAGACGCCCGCCTTGAGGTTGTCGTAGGGGCTGTAGGCGCGCATGTCGGCGTAGGCTCCCGCGTCGTTGGGATTGCCCCACTCGTCGTATTCCCCGGTGGTCAGCGGGATGCTGGCGTCCAGCATGGTACTCAGCACGTCCACGAACGGCACGCCCACGAAGGCCGCCTTCCACAGGTCCGGGCGCAGGTTGACCACCGCGCCCATCAGCAGGCCGCCCGCGCTGCGGCCCATCGCCACCAGATCGCCTGCCATGCCAGCCGCTTTGAGGTGTTCGCCCGCCGCCACAAAATCGGTGAAGGTGTTCATCTTGTGGCCCAGCCGCCCCGCGTCGTACCAGCGCCGCCCGCGCTCCGAGCCGCCCCGGATGTGCGCGATGGCCCAGACCCACCCCCGGTCCAGCAGCGGCAGCCGGGTCATGGAAAAGGAGGGGTCCATAGGGATTCCGTAGCTGCCGTAGCCGTACAGCAGCGTCGGGGCGGGCAGGGCAGTGTCACGGCGGCGCACCACGCTCACCGGCACCTGTTCGCCGTCCGGGGCGGTGGCCCAGACCATCTCCGAGACGTACTGAGACGCGTCGTAATTGGGGACGGGCGTGGCCTTGACCAGCACCGTTTCCAGGGTGTTCAGGTCCAGGTCCAGATGTTCGGTGGGCCGGGTCAGGCTGCTGTAGAGAATGCGCGCCGTACCGGTGTCATAAACCCGGTTCCCGCCGATGCGGACGGTGTAGCTGTCTTCCGGGAATTCCACCCGGCGGGCCGCGCTGTAGCCGCTTTTTCCATCGGCACTGACCGTGCGCGGCAACACCCACAGCCGCGTAAAGCCGTCCTCACGCCCGGAGAGCAGCAGGTGGGTTTTGAAGAGGTGCATGCCGGTCAGGTGGCGCTCGGCGGTGTAGGGCACAACCTCGTCTGCGTTCTGGAGGTCCATCTCTCCTACTTTGGGCAGGCGCACCAGCTTGAATTCCTCCGCGCCGCCCGCGTTGGTCAGGGCCAGCCAGTGATCGCCGCCGTCGGCCAGCGTGACCTCGGTTCCCCGCACGCGTGGCAACAGCATCTGCGGCGTGGCCCCCGCGTCGTGGGCGTCCAGCGCCAGCCATTCCTGCGCCATGTTGGCCTCGCTGGCCAGCAGCAGCGTCTCCCCGTTCTCCGAGAGGGACGCGCCCACGCGGAAGGTGGAATCGTCTTCCTGCAACAGCAGTTCGTCGGTACTCTGCGGCTGGCCCAGTGTGTGTCGCCAGAGCTTGTCAGCGCGCTGGGTGTCGTCCTCGGTGGCGTACAGCAGGGCCGAACTGTCGGCGTGCCACGCCAGCGTCCAGCCGCTGATGCCCGTCAACGCGGCCTCGGCCAGTTCTCCGGTCTGGGTGTCCAGCACGCGCAGTTCCCAGACCTCCTGGCCCGTTTTGTCCATCAGGTAGGCCCAGTAGCGCCCGTCCGGGCTGGGGCGGGTCAGGTAGACCCAGACGTTGTCCAGGCCCTCGCGCTCTTTCAGGGCGTTCAGGTCCAGCAACGTCTGCTCCTCGCCCCCGGCGTGCGGGCGGCGCAGGAAGACCGGGTGTGCCTTGCCCTCCAGCGTGCGGGTGAAGTAGTGCCACTCGCCGTCCTGCACCGGGGGCTGCTCGTCGTCCTCCTGAACGTGCGAGAGGAGTTCCTTGTAAATGGTGGCCTGCGTCCCGCGCAGCGGCGACATCACCGCATCCAGGTGGGCATTCTCGGCGTTCAGATAGCCCAGCACCCCGGCGTCGGCCCTGCCGCGCGTCTTGAGCCAGTGGTAATCGTCCGGGCGGGTCTCGCCGTGAATGCTGTGGGTGATCGGTTCGCGGTCTGCGCTGGGCGGCTGTGCAGTGGGCGGCTGGGGGGTGGGCCGACTCTCTGAAGGATCAGGCATGGGTAGAGGGTAACAGTGCAGGGGGCAGGCGGAGGGTAGCCTGCGCCCATGTTCCGCCGCGATCCCGTCAAACTGGCCCTGGCGCGCGTCTCGGAGGTGCTGGAGGTGGACGCCCGGCCCCTGCTGCCGCTCACGCGCACGGTCTTTCGGCGCGGCGGCGTGCTGGCGGTCTCGCGCGGGGGGAAGCGGGTGCTGGTGCCGCTGGGCGGGGTGGAGGCAGGCGGCGTCTTTGAACTTGCCAGCGTGACCAAGCCCTTTACCGCCGCGCTGGCCGGGGCGCTGGTGGACGCTGGACGGCTGGAGTGGGAGGCACCGCTGTCCAGTCTGGGTAGCCCATTTCGCCGCCTGCCCGCCCACCTGACCGCCCTCTCGCTCGCCACCCACACGGCGGGCCTGCCGATGCATCCGGCGCGGGCAGCAGTGACCGTCTTCACGCGTTTCTATGACCCGTATGGCGGCATGGGCGCGGCGGACGTGATCGCCAGTGCGCGGCGCTGGAGCCAGCCTTCGCGCCAGCCCCGGTTCATGTATTCCAACCTGGGCGCGGGTATGCTGGCCCTGGCCCTGGCCCACGCGGCGGGCGAGGACGCCAGCGCGGCAGGGTATGGACGGGCGCTGGAGGGCTGGGTCACGGGACCGCTGGGGCTGGACGTGACCCTCGCTCCGGCGGGCGCGGTGGTGCGGCCCTCGGGTCTGCTGGGAGGCAGCACTTTAACTGGGTTTGGCCCACTGGCCGGAGCGGGAGGTCTGTTCGGCCCGGCAGCAGACCTGCTGACTTTTGGCGAGTCCCGGCTGGCTGCGCCGTCCCCACCCCTCCTGAACCCGCCGGGCCTGCCCCGCCACCTGCGCGGCGTGGCCCCCGGCTGGATGGTCTCCGGCCCAGACGGCGAGGTGCGCTGGCACGACGGGCTGGCGCGCGGCACCCGCGCAGGGTTGGGGTCTAACCTTCAGTCCGGCGCGGTGGTGGCGCTGCTGTCGCGCGGCACCGATTCACCGCTGGGTATGCGCGGGGCCATGCCTGCGCTGCTGCTTTCGCTGCTGGGGGCGGGTGGAGAGGACAGGTAAAGGCGGTCAAAGCTGTGCTTCTCCCCCGCCCGGTCCTCTGTGCATCACCCTTCTGCGCGTCAGCGCGGTCTCTCCAGAAACCGCAGACCGTCCCCACCGCAGCCGTCCAGAGCGTTTCAGGATCAACCCCCCAATCACGCGCCCATTCATATTGCAAGCCCGTCAGGCACATGCTAGAGTCCCTTTCGCCCGTGTTGCGCCGGGTTGCAGGACAAAACCAGAGATACGGGGCCATAGCTCAGCTGGGAGAGCGCGTCGTTCGCAATGACGAGGTCAGCAGTTCGATCCTGCTTGGCTCCACCACAAAAAAGTCCGTCATAGACGGACTTTTTATTTTTGTTCAAACACCGCTGGAGCCAGAATCCACCAAATTCGGCGAAGGTGTCACTACAGAACCCTGGGTTCATCACAGAAGTCACAAAGACAGTGACGCCCACGGAAGACGCAACCAGCGCGTCAAATGACCATCGTGCTGATCATGCTGTTGTAAGCCGATTCAGTTGGTGGCCCGCGTCGACAGAGGACTCCTGACCTCATACGGATTCCGTTTGTTTCGTGTAGAAATCGGGACAGCGCCGATTCCTACACTCCACGTCCAGCATCCGTTTTTTTCCTGCTCGCTCCGCTCGGATTACGGGTGTTTTCAACACCCTCTAATCGGAGTCCATATCACTCCCTCCGCTGACCGCCCAGTCAGTCTTCTGACCTCAACGCCACCGCGCGCGCCCTGGAGCAACTGTTCAGCAAGGGCTATATGTCGGCGCGGCGCAACGTCACGAATCGGCACTGGACCGGGGGCGAGGGTATCTGGAAGGACTCGCGGTGCGGGGCATGACCGGCTGCTCCCAAACTCCGGGGCGAAGTGACTTGGCCTGTGGTCCCGCCCGAAGGTTTCATTCCAGACGGTCCAGTACATCCACCACCCTCTGTCACTCCGTCAGACGAGACACCAGTGCCCGCAACTGTGCCGGGCGAAAACCATCGGTAATCAACGCAGGTAAATCCAGTTCCACCGCCACATCGGGATTCCACAGTGCCAGATGCACCACCCGGCGTCCACTCAGGTTCCGCGCCAATTGCTGGACTGCCTCGCCCACTTCCCAGCGTTCGGTGGTGGCCAGAAGAATGGCCGCGTCTGGACATTCTGAGAGCAGAGCCGTCACGACAGACAGGTCCTGACCATCATGCAAGGCCAGCCGCAGCTTCGGAAAGGCGGGCCGCAGAGCGTGTGCCAGCTCCTCGCCGCCCAGGCTGTCACCGTATGGCCCGCCCAGTCCCGGTTGCCGGTGGGCAATCAGCACCACCGTCTCCTGAGAATCCAATCTGGGAAGGTGGCCCAGACTGTGCAGACTGCGCTGAGCAATGCCAGTGGCCCAGGCGTCATCGGTTTGCTGCTGCGCCGCCGGGTATGCCCTGGGACGCCCAGGAAAGCGCCGCGCGGCCTGTTCCAGGCGTCCCACCGCTTCCACCACCCGCGCCGCTGAGAGTTCACCCGCCTGAACGGCACGCTGGACCGCCTCCAGATGCCGGACATGAATGTCCAGACCACCGTGACCACAGACCAGCACGGCGTCCGCCCCAGCGCCCAGCGCCAGCGGCGCGCCGTGTCCGTCCGGGTAACGGTCCGCCACCGCCCGCATGTCCATCGCATCGGTGACGATCACGCCGCCGTAGCCCCACTCCCGGCGCAGCAAGTCGTGCAGCAGCGCGGGCGAGAGGGTGGCGGGATGTTCGGCGTCGATCTGCGGATAGAGAATATGGGCGGTCATGATGCTGCCCAGATTCGCCCGGACGGCGGCGCGGAAGGGCAGCCACTCCACCGCCTCCAGTTCGGCGCGGGACTTGTCTACCACGGGCAGCGCCAGATGGCTGTCGGTACGCGTGTCGCCGTGGCCGGGAAAATGTTTGACGGCGCTCAGCACACCCATCTCCTCGCTGCCCTGCGCCCACGCCACACCCAGGTCAGCCACCACGCGCGGGTTCGCGCCGAAAGACCGCTCACCGATCACCGGATTCAGCGGGTCCACGTTGACATCCAGGCTGGGCGCGTAATTCCAGTTGATGCCCAGTTCGATCAGGCCCCGCGCCGCCACCCGCCCGGCCTCGCGCGCCGCTTCGGCGTCACCCAGCCGTCCCAGCGCCTGTGGTGTGGGAGGATGCGGCACGTCCAGCCGTCGCAATACCGCCCCGCCTTCCTGATCGGTGGCCACCAGGGCGTCGTGGCCCAGGGCGCTGCGGATATCGGTCACCAGACGCGCCGTGCGCTCAGGAGTCGTGATGTTGCGCGCGAACAGACACACACCGCCGAAACTATGCTGGGCAAGGAAACGCCCCTGCTCTGGCGTCAGGTCCGGTCCCGGAAGGTCCACGATCAGGGTTCGGGCAGGATTCACTGGAGGCCACCGTGAACGGGGTCAAAGAGGATGAAAACGTCCGCCCCTGCGGCCCTCAGACCCCTGAGTCCTCTCACTTCACGGCTCCTTCCATGCCGCGCATGAACAGCTTCTGCGCCGCCAGGAACACCAGCAGCACGGGAATCATCATGATGATCGAACCGGCGGCGATGTTGAAGGGATCGTAGTTGAACTGGCCCTTAAGCTTCAGCACGGCCACGCTCAGCGGTACGGCGTCGGGCGCACCTGACAGCGCCAGCATGGGCCAGAAATAGGCGTTCCAGGTGCCCACCAGCGTGAAGATGCCCAGCGCAGCCAGCGACGGCACGCTCAGCGGCAACATGATGCGGGTCAGGATGGTCAGCTCGCCCGCGCCGTCCAGCCGGGCCGCCTCCAGCAGCGCCTGCGGAATGCTTAGAAACGCCTGACGCATCAGAAAGATGCCGAAGGCCGCCGCCACGGTGGGCAGCACCACGCCCAGGTGTGTTCCCAGCAGCCCCATCTTCTTGAGGGTCAGCGTGTTGACGATAAAGGTGGTCTCGCCGGGCAGCACGAGGGTGGCGATGATCACGGCGAAGATGATGCCCTTGCCCGGAAAGCGGAAGCGGGCCAGTGGATACGCTGCCAGCGCCGACACCAGCAGCGTGCCGATGATGGTCATGCCCGTGATAGAGACACTGTTCCAGATGTATTTGCCCAGGCTGAAGGTGCGGTACACGTCTGCGAAGTTGTGGAACGTGATGGCCTTCGGGAACAGGCTGGCCGGGAAGTTGTAGATGCTGCCGCCCGCCGTCTTATCGGTCAGGGCAATCGCCAGCGTCCACAGAAAGGGAAAGACCGCGAAGATCAGCACCGCGATCAGAAAGACGTAGCGCACGATGATGCGGCCCAGCTTGACGTTGCGGCGGCGCGGCGCGGCGGTCTGGGAGGGCGCGCGGACGACAAGACTCATGATTCTCCCCCATCGCTTTCACGGAACAGGCGGAAGTTGACCACCGACAGCAGCAGCGCCACCACCGCCACCACCAGTCCGGCGGCGCTCGCCAGACCGTAATCGAAGTTGAAGCCCTGGAACGCCTTGGAATACACGTACATCAGCGCCGTGTACGTGCTGTTCAGCGGTCCACCGTTGGTCAGCACCAGCACTTCCTCCAGCACGCGCAGCGCGGCGATGGTGGACAGCAGGCTGCACAGCAGGATGGTGGGTTTCATCAGCGGTACCGTGATGCTCCAGAACCGTTTCCAGGAATTTGCCCCGTCCAGCACCGCCGCTTCCTCCAGCTCGGCGGGAATGCCCTGAAGTCCGGCCAGATACAGCACCATGTAATAGCCGAAGCCGCGCCAGAAGGTCACCAGCATCACGGCCCAGAAGGCGGTCTGCTCGTTGTTCAGCCAGCCGAAGAAACTGCCTTCAGGAATGATGTGCAACACGCCCAACGCCCAGTTCAGGGTGCCTTCCTTGTTGTACACCCAGTCCCACATCACGGCGGCCAGCGAGATGCTGGTGACCACCGGGACGTAATACGCGGCCCGGAAAAAGGCCATGCCGGGCAGGTTCTTGTTGACCAGCACGGCCACCGACAGCGAGGCCAGTTGCAGCACGGGCACGATCACCAGATATTTGACGCTGTTGCCCAGCGCCGTGATAAACAGCGGATCGGCGGCCAGCGTGCGGAAGTTCTCCAGCCCGATCCATTTGGGGGCCAGCCCCTGGGCGAAGCGCGCCCCGCCGTACTCGGTAAAGCCCAGATACGAGCCGTAGGCCAGCGGATAAAAGGTGAACAGGGTCAGCAGAATCAGCGCCGGAGCCAGAAAGCCGTAGGACAGCAGCGTGTCCCGCAGGGAATATCTGGCGCGGGGTTGTTTGGCCTTGAGTGGCTGTGAACGGGTCATGTCATCACCTCCTGGGGTGGGACGCATCGAGGGCGTTTGTCTTCCCCGTGGGCGAGGGCCGATCTCCTTGCCCCAAAAGTAAAGCCCCGCCCGTCGATCTCAGGGCGGGCACTCTGGGATTTAGAGGGCGGCTGAGAACAGCGTCAGCCTCCCGCCGAAACTCACTTCTTCATGTTGGCGTTCCAGAACTTCACGGAGTCGTTCAGCGCGGCCTTGGGGGTCTTCTTGCCCAGCAGCGCGGCCTCGATGTTGTCGCTGAAGTTCTTGTACAGGTCATCGCTGTTGCCCGGAGCCTTGAAGCCGGGGTTGATAAAGCGGCCCGATGCGCCCACCAGGGCGGTGGCCTTGGCAATCGGGTCGCTGGACGCGCCCTTGAACAGCGGATCGTTCTGCGCGGCGGCGGTGGTGGGAACAATCGGCACGATCTTGGCAAAGGCGATCTGGTTGGCGTTGTTGGTGAAGTACGCGGCCAGTTTGGCGGCCTCGGCGGGGTGCTTGCTGGCCTGCGGAATGACCATGCCCATGCTGGTGCCGGTCTGGGTGTTGGCCTTGCCCAGCGGCGCGGTGGTCACCACTGTCTTGGCATACAGGCCGGGGTTGGTGTCCTTGATGCGGTTCAGTGCCTGCGGGCCGCCCACGATCATGGCGACGCGGTTCTGCGCGTACAGTTCGGTGGCGAGCTGGAAGGCTTCCTTGCGCAGCGCGTCCTCGGGGAAGTAGCCGCCCTTGAACAGATCGACATATTTCTGAAGGATCGCCACGTGTGCCGGGCTGTTGAACGCCGCCTCACCCTTGGCGTTATAGATCGGCAGGCCGTCGGAGGAAAAGTAGCCCAGGAACGACGCGCCACCCGGATCTTTCAGGGCCGGGACCCAGGCGAAGGCCCCGGTCTTATCCTTGATAGTCTTGACCATGTTCAGCAGCTCGGTCATGTTCCTGGGGGCCTTGACGCCCGCTTTCGCCATCAGCTCCGGGTTGTACAGCAGCACACCTTCGTTCAGCGAGCCGTACCACGGGTAGCCGTAGACCTTGCCGCCAATGGTGAAGTTGGCCAGGGTCTGTGGATAGAAGGTGGATTTCAGGTTGGCCAGCGGCGTCAGGGCGTCCACGTTGCGCAGAAAGCCGTTCTGGGCAGCCTTGCCGGTTTCGTCGATATTGAGGTTCACCACGTCCGGGGCGCTTCCCAGGTTCACGCTGGCGATGAAGTCCTGCACCATGCTGTCCTGCTTGTCGAACCACTTGACCTTGATCGTGGGGTTGGCCTTCTCGAAGGCGGCGATGGTGTCTTTGATGTACGGGTCAAACTTGGGGCTGAGGTACCACGTCCAGAAGGTGATCTCGGTGGCGGCCTGCGCGGCGGCAGGTGCAGAAACAGCGGTCAGGCCGAGGCCGAGGGTCAGGGCGAGCAGTGCATTTTTGTGGAACTGTTTCATGGGCATTCCTCCTGGGAAAGTGAGGGGGCGAATGGACGGGGTTCAGTACTTTTTTTCCACGACACTTTCGGCAGTGACGCGCAGCATGGCGTTGGATTCGGGACGGTGGCCCAGAACAGCGGCGTACAGCACTTCCAGCAACATCACCTGACTGGTCAGGGTGTCCAGCACGGCGTCGGTCAGGGGATCTTCCTGGGCGGCGGTGAACAGCACCATGCCGGCGTGGCGCGTGATCGGGCTGCTGGCCCGGTGGGTGATCGCCACGGTGGACACCCCGCACGACTGCGCCAGCTTCAGGTGCTGCACGGTGTCGATGGTGCTGCCTGAACTGCTCAGGCCGATCACCACCCCCCCACGCGGCAGCGTGCTGATGCTCACGGCAGCCAGATGTGGGTCGGTATACGCGCTGGCGGTAATGCCGATCCGCATCAGGCGGTGGGCGAAGAACTGCGCGATCAGGCCGCTGTTGCCCTGCCCCGTCAGGTCCACCCTGGGGGCGCGGGCCAGCAGCCGGGCCACGTCCTCCAGCGTCACAGGATCGAGCAGGCGGGCAGTGTCGTCCAGCGTGCGCGCCGCCTGCTGGAACAACCGCTGGGTGGCCGTGGGCATGTCCGCGCCCACCTGTTCCTGTGCCGTGCGCCCCCGCTGTTCGCGTCCGCCCAGATCGGCAGCCAGGGCAATCTTGAAGGCGTGAAATCCAGCGTAATCCAGCTTGCGGCACAGCCGGGTGATCGTCGCCTCGGACACGCCCACGCTGGCGGCCACCTCGGTAATAGTCTGATGGACGGCGCTGTCGGCATGTTGAATAACGTGTTCCGCCACGCGGCGCAGGCTGGGCGAGAGGCTATGGGCCTGGAGGCGAATGCGCCCGATGGCCCCACTGGACGGGGAACTGGGCAATGGAAACTGAAGCTGGGTCATGGTGCTGGCCCCCTCTGACCGGGTCATGCCGACGTGTGGTGCAACTGGTTCAGCTCGAACGTTTGGATTTGGCTGTGTAGTCACAGTACGCTTGAAAATTATTTTTGTCAACTTTTTGAAAATGCTGAGAATAATTTTCAGGATGATCCAGAACGGACCCTAGAAAAAGTTCCATCAGAAAGAGCAGAGTGGGCTTTTGCATCCACGGCAGTGGGTCTAGAACGGCCATTATTAGTACCACATGACGCAGGAGATTTTTGCCGGGCAGGATGAACTCGAAAAGCTGCGAAGGAGAGACTGAAGCTACCAGAAAAACGGACTTCCGGCACCTCGTTCAGAGACCTGCTCTAAACCTCAACTGCCTGACGACGAGGCCGCTCCCCAGACAGGTTTCACACTGGCGGCAGATGTAAAATAATTTCCAGGATCACTGTGGACGCACGACACAAATTCTGCCTCGAAGAGGGGGACGCAATGCCTGGAAACCGATTGGCTGGCCCACAGATTCTGGAAACCGACCTGTTGCTGTCGGTGGCCTCGCTGGGGCCGAGTGTTCATATCTCAGTCGAGCAGCGAGGAGAGGTTTTTCCATGACGCACGCCCTGACGACGGCCCAGATCCTCATTCGCCTGCACAATCGCCTCAACGAGCTGGGGGCCTGGCGCGACGCCCGGCGGCAGCCGCTGCCGGGCGGTGAGTTCTTCGCTCATGGCTCGGATCGGGCCTCTCCCATTGCGTTGAATGAGAGCTGGCCCAGCCGCGCTTTCCCGGTCACCCTGCGCTTTGAGGCCACGGTGCCGGCAGATTGGACGGGGCCGGTCTCCCTGCGTTTTGATGTCGGCGGTGAGGGTCTGTTGACTGTGAACGGGCGGCCCATAGGCGGTCTCAATCCATACCACCTTGAGTACCGGCTCCCTGAGATCTCCGGCGGGCAGCGGCTGAGCATCGAGATTCAGGCCAGCCCCAAGGACCTGTTCGGACGCCCGAACCTGCATCCACGGCTGAAGGTGGCCCATCTGGTGGAGCCTGACCTGGAGGTCCGCGCGCTGCACGACGATCTCAGCGCGGCACATGAAGCGGCCCGGCAACTCCTGGCACACGGCCAGCCTGATCTGGCCGCCCAGATCGCCGACGCCCTCAGTGAGCTGTTGACTGGGCTTCCGGTCCAGCGCAGTGACAGCGCCGCGTACCTTTCGCGCGCGGTCCAGCAGCCTGAGCAGGCGGACCAGATCGCCGGGATCTGGGACGAGTGGGATTTTGCCAGCGAGGACAGCCCGCCGTTCCCCGATGACCTGCGCCCGGCGCTCAGGCAGGCACGCCAGATCTGGGATGAGCGCCAGGCAGAGCTGCTGAAACGCTTCCCGCCCACCGGGGAGATCAGCCTGTCGGGCCATGCCCACATTGATCTGGCCTGGCTGTGGCCGCTCTCCGAGACGCGCCTCAAAGCGCAGCGCACCTTTTCCACGGTGTTGACCCTGATGGAGCAGTACCCCGATTTCACCTTCAACCAGTCCTCGGCCCAGCTTTACCGTTACGTCGAGGAAGACGCCCCCGCACTGTTCGGGCGCATCCAGCAGCGCGTTCAGGAAGGCCGCTGGGACGTGGTCGGCGGCATGTGGGTGGAACCCGACGGCAACCTGATTTCCGGCGAATCGTGGGCGCGGCAGTTGCTCTACGGCCAGCGCTATTTTGCCGAGAAATTCGGCAAGGTGGCCCGCGTCTGCTGGCTGCCCGACACCTTCGGCTACGCCGCCAACCTGCCGCAACTGCTGCAACTCTCGAACATTCCCTATTTTTTTACCACCAAGCTGACCTGGAACGAGACCAACACCTTTCCCTATGACCTGTATCGCTGGGAGGGGCTGGACGGCAGCCAGGTGCTGGCCCATAGCTTTTTCAATCCCCTGCCCGCGCAGGGCTACAACGGCGATATCGCCCCGCTGGACATGTTGCAGACCTGGCAGAATTTCCGGGGCAAGCGCCAGAGTCACGCCTCACTGCTCAGCTTTGGCCACGGCGATGGCGGCGGCGGCCCCACCGCCGAGATGCTGGAAAGTTACGGACGCCTCAGGGAGTTCCCCGGTCTTCCGCGCCTGAAGATGACACGGGTGGCCGAGTTCTACGACGAGGTGAAGGCCAACAAACTGCCCGTCTGGCACGGTGATCAGTACCTGGAAATGCACCGGGGCACGTTTACTTCCCAGGCCCGCATGAAGAAGTTCAACCGCCGTCTGGAACACACGCTGATGGAAACCGAGGCGGCCTGTACCCTGGCCTTCCGGCTGCTGGGACACCCCTACCCCCGACAGGATCTGACCACGTTGTGGCAGACGCTGCTCAGGAACCAGTTTCACGACATTCTGCCGGGTTCCAGCGTCAAGGCCGTGTACGACGTGGCCCACCAGGAACTTGGCGCGGCACTGGAGAAGGCGACTGCCATGCGAAATGCAGCGCTGCAAGCCCTCAGCGACGCGGTGAGCGGCCCGGAGCGCATCGTCGTCTGGAACCTCTCTTCCGATGATCGCCCGCTGCAGGCTGTCCTTGAAACGGGGCGTCCGCTGGCCCTGACGACGGATGAAGGACTTGCGGTCCAGACGCACTTCCAGGGTGGGCAGCTTCACCTTCACGGTGAAATGACCGTGCCGGGTCTGGGCTACCTGGCGCTCAAGGTGGGGCAGGCCGAGGCTCCAAAGTCAGCCCGCAGCACTGACACTGACGACCTGACGCTGGACAATGCTTGCCTGCGCGTGACGGTAGGCGACGACGGCACGCTCACGTCCATGTACGACAAACGGCTGGCCCGCGAGATGCTCGCTGGGCGCGGCAACCAGGTGTGGGCCTACGTGGACATCGCCCGCGAGTACGACGCCTGGGAGGTGGACGCCGCCTACGCCGAGGACGGTGAAGAACTGCTGGCTGCTCAGCCTCCACAACGGCTCTCGGACGCGCCGTATCCGGCCATTCGGGTGATCCGCAAGCACGGCGACAGCACCATCACCCAGGTCTATGAGCTGCGGCCCGGCAGTGCCCGGCTGGACATCGAAACGGAAGTGGACTGGCGTGGCCGCCACACCTTCTTGCGCTCGCTGACGCCTGTGAATATTCGCAGCCCACACGCCACCTACGAAACGGCCTACGGCAGCGTCGTTCGCACCACCCACACCAACACCAGTTGGGACGCCGCGCAATTCGAGGTGCCCGCCCACCGCTGGGCTGACCTGAATGATGGGGCCTGTGGGGTCAGCCTGCTCAATGACAGCAAGTATGGGTATTCGTGCCGGGGCAACGTGCTGGGCCTGAGCTTGCTCAGATCGCCGGTCTATCCTGATCCCACGGCGGATGAGGGGCACCACCAGTTCACCTACGCGCTTTACCCGCACGCGGGGGACTGGCGCGGGGGCACCCTGAGGGAAGCCCAGGACCTCAACGCCCCCCTGACCGCCCTTCACAGCGCGGCAACGGAAGGCACACTTCTGGCCCAGTCGCGCTTGATCAGCCTGCCCGCTGGTCTGCGCCTGAGCGCCCTCAAGCTGGCCGAGGACTCAGACGCCGTCATCCTGCGCGTCTATGAGGCCCACGGCCAGCAGACCTCGCTGGACGGCCTGAGTGCGCTGGAGATTCACCGCTGGAAGGTTGTGAATCTCCTGGAGGAAGTGGTTTCAGACTCCGCAGAGACGGAGCAAACCATCAGGCCATACCAAGTGATAACGCTCCTCGCAGGCGAGTGAAAGAACAGAGGTGCCCAGTCGGTCCAGCAGCGAACCCATCTCCATCTCATGGAACCGCCAGAGTCGCCGTGGTCCAGGCAAACCCAGTCAAGAATGCGCCTCTCGCCCAGGAAGAATGATCCCGGAAATGCGCTCATATCGGAGAGGACCTGACCCCACCGTGTGGTCTTATCAATGGTTCGGACAGTTTTGGGTGGCGTCGCGTGCTGGATGGAGAGGAGAAAAAGTGGGGTGTCGCGAGACGTCCAAGGCTCTGCTGGACACAGAATGCTCTGTATTCAGGTGATGTGTCTCCGATTGATCAACAGGGCTGTCTGGCAGGGCAAATAAATAATATCAATCCGGGTGTCGGTGTCGGATTGAGTTTAATTCGGGCAACGGTTGAAAAACACCGTTCTGCTGGCAGCGTACCTGCTGAAAACTGTCCGAACCATTGCTGATACGGACTCCGTTTGTTTCGTGCAGGAATCGGAACAGCGCCGATCCTTCCACTCCACGCCCGGAACCCGTTTTTCTCCTTCTCGCTCCGCTCGGATTTTCAGGTGTTTTCAACACCCTTTAATCGGAGTCCGTATTATCCCTGCTGACCCAGCGCCGTCAGCGTCTCGTCCAAGTCCTCCCCGTGCGTCAGGCGTTCCTCGTTGTCGACGGTGCGGTAAAACGCCAGCAGGGTCCGGGTATCGGTGTGTCCAAGGTCTGCGGCAACGAGTTCGAGCGCGACGCCCCGTTTCCGCCGCAGGGTGGTGAATATTCGGCGCAACGCTTGGATCGACAGGGTCTGGACGCCAGCCTCCGCACAGACGCTCGCGAAGACGGTCTTGAGGCTGTTGGGGTCGATGGGGCCACCCGCCGGGATGCCCTTCCGCCCACCCACGCGCGTGCTGAAGATTAGCCCCTGGTCCGTCCACGCGCCCCCTGAGGCAACCAAAACCTCACGCTCGGCGGCCTGGACCATCTGCCACTCCCACAAACGCTCGAGCAGGCGCGGCGGAAGCTTGACCACGCGTTCAGAGCCATCCGTTTTCAGCGGCCCAAGACTGGGTTTGCCCGTGACCACTTTGACGCCGCGCACGAGACGCACGGCTCCTGCGGCCCAGTCGACGTGCTTCCATTCCAGGCCGCAGGCCTCGCCACGCCGCGTCCCCAGCACGAGGCTCAGCTCGTGCCCACCTCCAAAAGTTCAGACCGCTACTGTTTGGTCATGCCTGCTGAGGGTTCAGCGTTTGAGCCAGGCGGTCCGCAGCCCGATATAGCTGGTGTTGGCAAAATGCGAGTAGCCCTGGACCGATTTGCGCGCCGCCTCGTACTGGGTGCTGGAGTAGAGGAAGACCATCGGCGAAAGGTCCACCAGGCGTTTTTGCACGTCCACATACAGCTTCTTGCGGGCTGCCGGATCGGCCACCTGCCGGCCCTGATCCAGCCACTTGTCGATGGTGGCATCCTTGAAGTTGGTCAGGTTGCCGCCCGAATCGGACGCAAACGGCGTGTACAGATAGTCGTCCGGGTCGCCCTGGCCGCTCTCGCCCAGGATGGTGGCGGTGTATTTCTTCGCCAGGATGTCGGGCAGGAAGACGCTCCACTCCAGGGCATTGATATTGACCTTGATCCCGATAGGTGCCAGTTGCGCCTGGATGATCTCGGCGGGCACCCGCAGGAAGTCGTAGGTGCTGGTCACCTTGAGGTCCAGGGTAAACCCGTTCGGGTAGCCTGCCTCCTTGAGCAGGGCGCGGGCCTTGTCGAGGTTGGGCTTGCCGTAGCTGGCGTCCGGCGAGGCGTAGTAGTTGCCGTCAGGGAAGACCGTGCCAGGCGAGGCGATCCCGCCCACGCCCAGCAGCGCGACGTCCACGATCTCCTGGTTGTTGAGGGCGTAGGCGATGGCGCGGCGCACCTTGGGGTTGTCCAGCGGCTTCTGGGCCACATTGAAGAACAGCGCGCGGTAATTGGCAGCGGGGCCACCCAGCACATTCACGCCAGCGTCGGCCTTGAGCGTCTGGATCGAGGTGGACGGCACGTACTCGATCCAGTCCACGTTACCGGTCCGCAGGGCGGTCACGCGCGCTGTGGCGTCGGGCAAATACGAGTAGGTGATGCCGTCGAGGTACGGCAGCTTGTTGCCCTTGGCGTCCTTGCCCCAGAAGTTGGGATTCTTCTTGAGCACCATGCGGGTCTGCGGGACGTACTCGACAAAAGAGAAGGGGCCGGTGCCGACAGGCTTGGTGTTGAGGGTGGCCGCCGCCTCCTTCGGCACGATCACGTTCAGGGTGAAGGCCAGCTTGCTCAGCAGCGGCGAGAAGGGCTTGCTCAGGGTAATCACGGCGGTGGTCTTGTTCGGTGCGGTCACGCTCTTGATCAGCTCGAAGTCGCCGCTGCGGGGGGACTTGGTGGCGGGGTCCTTGATGCGGTTAATGGAATACACCACGTCGCTGGCCTCGAAGGCCCGTCCGTTGTGAAATTTCACGCCGCTACGCAGGGTAAAGGTCCAGGTCAGCCCGTCCTTGCTCGTCGTCCATTTGGTTGCCAGCGACGGCACGATCTTGCCGCTGGGATCGAAGGCCACCAGGGTGTCGTAGACGTTTTCCAGTTGGTTGCGCGTGGAGGTGGCCTGCGTGACGTGCGGATCGAGGCCCACCGGATCGGCCTGCATTCCGGCCCGCAAAATGCCACCGGAAGTCTGTGCCTGGGCTGAAGTGACCGCGCCCGTGAGCAGGAGCAGGGTGCTGAGACCAAGGATGCGGGCAGTGTGCTTATTTTTGAACATGGGTCCTCCTGTAGGGGACGTGCAGTGGCTGTGAAGAGAGTCTAGCGGCCCAGCCGGGGATCGAGGGCGTCGCGCAGGGCGTCACCCAGCAGATTGAAGCCCAGCACCGTGACCATGATTGCCAGTCCCGGGGCCACCGAGATCCAGGCGTTGAGTTCCAGGAAAGGCCGTCCATCGGCGATCATCTGGCCCCAGGCCGGGGCGGGCGGCTGCGTTCCCAGGCCCAGGAAACTCAGGGCGGCCTCGCCGAGAATGGCGTAGGCCAGCCGCAGCGTGACCTCCACCATGATCGGCCCCAGCGAGTTGGGCAGCACATGCCGCCACAGCAACCGGGCGTCCGACGCGCCCAGCGCGGTACTGGCCTCCACGAACATGGCCTCGCGGCTGCGCAGAACTGCGGCCCTCACCACCCGTGCAAACGGCGCGGTGAAGGCCACCGCAATGGCCAGCGTCAGGTTCCAGAAACCGCCGCCTAAAAAGGCCAGCAGGGCGATGGCCAGCAAAATCGCTGGAAAGGCCAGCAGCACGTCGGTCAGGCGCATGATCAGGGTGTCCACCCATTTCAGGTAAAAGCCCGCCAGCGCGCCCAGCAGCCCGCCGACGATCAGCGCGAAGGACACGCTGAGGATGCTGACCGACAGGCTGATGCGGCTGCCGTAGATCACCCGCGACAGCAGATCGCGTCCATACAGATCCGTGCCGAGCCAGTGGCGCACCGATGGCCCCTGCATCCGGTCGGCGGGCAGGTATTTGACCGGGTCATACGGGGAAATCTGGGCGGCGAAGACGGCGCAGATCACCACCAGCAAAACCAGCGCCAGCCCCACCACGCCGCTGGGCGTGCGGAAAAAGAGCTGCGCGGCGCGGCGGGCGGGCGAACGCGGAACGGCAAACTCGGGCTGAGAAACGGCGCTCACGAGTAGCGCACCCGGCTATCGATCACGCCGTACAGCACGTCCACCACCACATTGACCAGCACGTAACTCACCGCGATCCATAGCACCGCGCCCTGCACCACCGGGTAATCGCGCAGGTTGATGCCCTCCAGCGCGAAACGCCCGATCCCAGGCAGGCCGAACAATTGCTCGATGATCACCGCCCCGCCCAGCAGGTTGCCCACCTGGAGGCCGATCACCGTGATCACCGGAATCAGGGCGTTGCGTAGGGCGTGGCGGATCACCACAGAGCCGCCACTGAGTCCCTTGGCGTGGGCAGTACGGATGTAATCCTGCGACAGCACGTCCAGCAGGCTGGCCCGCACGATCCGGGTGGTGGCGGCGGCCAGCCCGAAGCTCAGGGCCAGCGCGGGGAGAAACAGGCTCCTCAGGTTGCCGATCAGCGACTCGCCCGGTGAGACGTAGCCGTTGGGCGGGAACCAGCCCAGGTTGAGGCTGAACAGCAAGATCAGCAGGATCGCCAGCCAGAACTCCGGCGCGGCCAGGCCGACAAGGACAAAGGAGCTGGAAATCAGGTCGGCAGCCTTGCCCCGCTTGAGCGCGGCCAGGATGCCCAGCGGCAGGCCCACCAGCAGGGCGAACAGCAGGGCCATCGCTGAGAGCTGGAGCGTGACCGGGAAGCGCAGCAGCAGATCGGCGAAGACGGGCCGGTCTGTGCGGAGACTGACGCCAAAATCGCCGCGCAGCAGCGCCCCGAACCAGCTCAGGAACTGCATCCAGATCGGTTGATCCAGACCGAACAGGCGGCGCATCTCGGCCTGCTGCGCAGCGCTGACGTTGCCCTCCAGGCCGATCAATTGCGTGACCACGTCGCCGGGGATCAGCCGCAGCAGGGTAAAGACCAGCACCCCCACACCGAAGGCGGCCAGCAGGGCCAGCAGCACGCGCCGGACCAGCCAGCCTCCGGTCAAAGTTTTTCCAGCAGCACGTAGCTGAGGGTCACGTCCTCCAGCACCTCGGCCTCGTGAACCTCCCCTGCTGGGATCAGGGTCACGTCGCCGCCGCGCAGGGTATAGCTCTGACCGCCGCTGACGGCGCGCAGCACGCCGCTGTGAATGAACGAGATCTCGTCCTGCTCATGGCTGCCCGGTGGCAGGACGGTGCCCGCAGCGAAGCTCAACATGCCGACGCGGGCGGGCAGGGCCGTGAACTCTCCAACGTTGACGTTCTCGCTCATGGTGAGCCGTTCCATACGTCCTCCTTTGTGTTTGCGGCTTCCACTATGGCGCTTTAACGGCACGACAGTCCGCACTCAGGCAGGCAAGGTCAACCCGGCAAAGTGAGACTGTCCAGATCGCGCGGGTAATCGGTCAGCAACTCCATGCCCGACGCCGTGATCAGAATGGTATCGGAGTGCCGGAAGCCCCCCAGCCCTGGCACGTACAGCCCCGGCTCGACGCTCAGCACCATGCCCGGCTCCAGGGGGCGACTGTCGCCGATGTCCAGAAATGGACTTTCGTGGATGCGCTGGCCCAGGCTATGGCCTACATGGTGGCGCCAGTGGTCCCAGAGCTGCTCACGCTCGTAGTACGCCCGCACCGCCTCGTCGACGTGGGCACAGGTCAATCCTGGTTTGAACGCCTCAAAAGCGATGTCCTGCAAGTTGAGCATGTGCTGAAAGAAGCGCTGCTGCTCCCCGCTGGCCTCGCCGACGAACATGGTGCGTTCCAACTCGCTGATGTAGCCCCAGACGGCGGCCCCGGCCCCGGTGACCAGCGTGTCGCCGTGCTGAAAGGTGGCCCCGGTGGTCATGGCATGCGGCAGGGCACTGTGGACGCCGATTTGCCCCCGGTACAGCGCCACCGCGCCGCTCATCCAGCGGTTCTGGCCCCGGTAAGTGTCGCCCAGCGCGGCGATCATGGCAGCGGTGGCCTCTTTGGTGGCGCGGGCTTCGACCTCGGTCTCGTTCTCGCCGACGCGGGTGTAGTCCTGGAGCAGATGGTGGGCGTACGCGCCCCAGCGGGCGCTTTCCCGGATCAACTCCACCTCGGCGGGCGATTTGAGCGCCATCTGATGGTCCAGGGCGCGCGACACCCGACTGACGGTGGCCCCTGGCAGCGCCTCGCTGAGCGCCGGGCCGTCATAGCCCATCACGGGCGGATAGCCGTCATGGTCCACGCCGATAGAGGCTTTCTCCAGGCCCAGTTCGGTCAGCAGATCCGCCAGTTGCCGCAGCGGATGACGCTGGCCGGGAAATTCCGGGTAGTCGGCCACGCGCTCGGCCTCGCTGACCTGCTGGGCGTGTTCGCGTTCCAGGCGGGGAACGAACAGGATGCGCTCACCCTCCCGCGTGATGACCAGGGCCACCGGCCGCTCGATGGGGAAAAACGCGAAGCCGCAGTAGTAAAAGATGAACTGATCGTCGAACAGCACCAGGGCGTCTTGCGGCGATTCCAGATGACCAAAGGCCGTCTTCGCCCGCGTGGCGCGCTCTTCGCGGCTGATCGGCTGAGCAGTTTGACGGGGCTGGGCGGTCATGCGCCCACCGATGACAGGTGACGGGTCAGGAACTCGCGCACGGTCTTAAGGTAAAGGGGCTGCTCTTCCAACTGCGGTGAATGCCCGCTGTGGTCAAAGACCACCAGTTCACTGTTCGGCAGATGCGCGGCCAGTTCTTCACTGGCCTCCAGCGGGGTAATCCAGTCATGACGGCCCACCGTGACCAGCACCGGCACCTGGATTTCTTTGAGTCGGTCTACCACGTCGTAGTTCGGCTGGTTGCGCGAGAAGGCCCAGTTGTGCGTCTGGTAGCGAAAGGGGATTTTCGACAGGCGCTCGGCCTCCGCCGCAGGATCACGTTCCACGGTATACAGCGGCTGAATCTGAGCGAAGCTGATACGGAAGTCGTCGTCGTCGCGCATCTGGCCGGAAAACATGCGGTCCAGAGAAGCCTCGTCCATCGGAAATTCGCTGTCCATCGCCCGCTTCTTGCTGGTGTCCTGGAAGCGGTTGCTGGCTGCCGTATCGCGCAGGATCACGGCCTGGAGGTTCTGGGGACGCGCCAGCGCGTATTCCAGGGCCAGAAATCCCCCATAACTGCCGCCCAGCACCACGATCTTGCCCAGCCCCAGCGTCTCGCGCAGCGCCTCCAGATCGGCCACGAACTGCGCGTGCGAGTACGGCTCACCCCCCTCCGACTGGCCGTTGCCGCGCTGATCGTAGGAAATCAGGCGGAACTCGTCGGTCAGGGGCTGAAAGGCGGCCCAGTCCCCGGCGCGGCTGCTCATGCCTGGCCCGCCGTGCAGGGTGACGATGGTGGCCTTCTGGTTTTCGCTGACTCCGGAATCGTCATAAACGAGGTTGACGCCATTGACCTCGATGCTGCTGCTCACCGGAACCACGCCTCTTTCAGCACCCGCATCACGTTGCCGCCCACCGCCTTGGCGATGTCGCCGTCGCTGTAATCGTGCTTGACCAGCCAGCGGACGATGTTGGGAAACGCCTCGGCGGGACTTTCGATGCCGTCCACGTACTCGACTTCCTCGTACTGAAGGTGGCCGCGAGAAGCGCCGATGGACAGCGCCTCCGACAGTGCGTGGTGCAGGCCCACGTGGTCGCCAAACAGCACGTCCGGCCCGAAGGCGACGTGGTCGATGCCGACCAGGTCCACGCAGTACTCAAAGTGCTCCATGAACGATTCGAGGCTGTGGCGCGGGTGCTTCTCGGTCAGGGTGGTGTGTGGTGCGGCCTCAATGCCGATGACGCCGCCCTTGTCGGCGCAGGCTTTGATCACGTCGTCAGGCTTGAGGCGATTAGAGTTCCACAGGGCGCGCGCGCCCGCGTGCGTGATGAAAATGGGCTTCTCGCTGACCTCGATGGTGTCCAGCGCAGTCTGATCACCGCTGTGGCTGACGTCGATGGCGATGCCCAGTTGGTTCATGCGCCGCACCGCCTGCCGCCCGAACATGGTCAGGCCGCCGTCGCGCGGCTCCTTGAGTCCTGCTCCCAGCGCGTTGCCCTCACTGTAGGCGATGCCCATACACCGCACGCCCAGCCCGTACAGGATGTCCAGCCGGTCCAGCTCGTTCTCGATCATGGCCGCGCCTTCCAGCGAAACGATGAAGGCGATCTGGCCGTTCTTCTTGGCATTGACGATGTCCGCAGTGGTCTTGCAATGCACCACCATCTCCTGATGGGCAATGTCGGACAGGCGCATCCCCAGATCGAAGATCGTGTCGTCCCACTTCCAGCCGCCGCGCGAGGTGATCATGGCCGTGCCGTTCATCAGGTTGTCGAACACGGCGTCCAGGCCCGATACGCTCAGGCCCTCGTAGCCGGTGAAATCACGGCCCCAGCGGCGAAACTCCAGAAACCGCGAGAGATCCTGCGGAGCCACGAAGCAGTGGTCGTGCAGCGAGATCATCAGTTCTTCCTGGAAGAGCCGCCGCACCCGTGCCTCCTGCTCCGGCGTGACTTCAGGCGAGCGGCTGGGCACACGGTTCAGCTCCGGCGACAGCGGCCAGTCCGGATAATCCTTGCCTGCCTCCAGGTAGGAAAAGGATTTGTAGCCGCTGTAATTCTTCTGTTGCATGGGAGCCTGTGTGGTCTGGACGTCCTTGAGATCGGTCATGTTGACTCCTGGCTGTGAAAGCGAGAGAGAAACGTGCTTGCGCGGTGACTTACTTCTCCACGGTGTCGAGCTTCTCAGACCCTGTCGGACTGGGAATCCAGCCCTTGACGCCCACGCCGCTGGCGACGAGCAAGCGGGAATGCACGATGGGGATCCGCACGGCTTCCCTGAACATGATCTCGTCTACCTTCTGGTACAGGGGCAGACGCTGGGCGGGGTTGGACAGCTTGCGCGCGCTTTCCAGCGCGGTGTTGGCTTCCGGGCTGTTCCAGGTGATGTCGGTGGTGGACCCGGGCGCGATCAGGTAGGTGTAGGCGCTGTCGGGATCGGTGACGTACACGAAGCCCAGCATGAACGCCTGGAACTTGCCGTCCTGGCGGTCTTGCAGGTACTTGGCCCAGTCCTCGGTTTTGAGATTGACCTTGATGCCGATGGCGCTCAGGTCGGCAGCCATCGCCTCAGCGATGGGCTTGGGCGTGGGGTAGTACGGACGGGACACCGGCATGTACCACAGGTCCAGCGCGAAGCCATTCGGGTAACCCGCGTCGGCCAGCATCTTCTTGGCGGCTGCCGGGTCAAATTTGTAGTCAGTCACGCTCTTGGCATAGTTCTTGGCGAGTGGCGGCGGCAACAGGTGGCCGTCAGTGATGCCCAGACCGTTCCAGAAGGTCTCCACGATGGCTTTCTTGTTCAGGGCGCTGGCGATCGCGGTTCTTACGCGCACGTCGGCAAGTGGCTTGTAGCTGGTGTTCAGGCCCAGATAGCCCAGGTTCAGGGCCGGGCGCAGCACCGCGTTCAGCTTGGTGTTGCTCTGGATCGCCTTGAGCTGATCGGGCAGCAGTTCGGCGGCGATGTCCACCCCACCGGTCAACAGCTCGTTGAGACGGCTGCTGGGATCCTTGACGAAACGGAACAGCAGCGCTTCGGACTTTGGCAGCCCGGCGCGGAAGTAGTTGGGGTTGCGGACGAGATCGACGTTGACGCCGCTGGTCCACTTCTTCAACATGAAGGGGCCGGTGCCCACAGCGATGCCCGCAGGTGTGCCGTACTGCGCTGGATTCTTCTTGATGGCCGTGGGAGAAGCGATGCCGAACAGCCCGGAATCCGCCAGGATCGAACCCAGGGCGGGATACGGCTTGTCCAGAATGATGTCGATGGCGTACTGGTTACGAACCTTGATGTCCTTGACCAGAGAGCCGTCCTCGCCCTTGAAGCCGCCCAGATTGTTCTTCCAGCCCAGGAACGGCTTTTTTGCACCGAATTCGTTGCTGGGGTCCCACCAGCGCATGAAGTTGAAGCGCACGGCCTCGGCGTTCAGTGGCGTACCATCATGAAATTTGACGTTCTGACGCAGGTAAAAGGTCCAGGTCAGACTGTCGTTGCTGACCGTCCAGCGCAGCGCCAGATCCGGTTGCAGGTCAACGGTGCCGGGCTTGAAGCTGATCAGGCTGTTGTAGATCTGGGTGGTCACATAGGCAGTGTTGCCATCGGCAGTCACGCTGGGATCAAGGCTAATGGGTTCACCGCTCAGCCCGAAAACGATGGTTTTCGCAGACGCGCCGCCGGCCATCAGAAGTCCCGCCAGAAGCCATTTGCTCATGCTTGTTCTATTCATGCCTGTCTTATTCATAATCGGCTCCTTGTGGGGCCGCTGGCCCCCGCGTGAATTCATCCAGAAAGGTGACCATCGAACGCTCGAAGTCCAGGATGCCCGCCACCGTGCAGTACTCGTTGCTGGAGTGCTGCCGCGAGCCGTGGCCCAGCCCACCCGTGACGTAGGGCAGACCCAGGAGGCGCTCGAACACGTAGTACGGCGCGCTGCCGGGGTTGATCGGCCACAGCTCCAGTTCGCCGTGCAAACCCTGGTAGGTGCGGATCATGGCCTGCACGGCGGGCTCGTCCAGGCTGAGCTTGGACCACGGGTACTTGTTGTAGACCTTGATCTCGATGTCAGTGAAACCTCCTTGGTCCAGGTGGGCGCGCAGTCCGGCCAGCACCCTGTCGGGGTCCATGTCCGGCACCATCCGCACGTCCACCTTGGCCGTCGCCTGGTGCGGCAGTACGGTCTTGGTTTCCGGCCCGGTGTACCCCGCAAACAACCCGTCGATGTTGAGCTGCGGCTGAGAGAACAGGCGGTGCCAGGCCTGGCGGTCATCGGTGTCCTTGAGCTGCCGCACGGCGTAGGCATCGCGGAAGACCCCCGCGTCGAACCGGCCCGCGTCGATCTGCTCATCAAGCAGAGCTGCCTCGCGCTGGGACAGTAGGCGCACGTCGTCGAAAAAGCCGTTCACCAGGATGTTCTCGTTGTCGTCCACGAAGCTGGCCAGCGCCCGTGTCAGCCGCCACACTGGGCTTTTCACCCAGGCGTTGTAGCTGCCATGAATGCCGCGATCAGTGGGGCCGCCCCAGTCGCCGCCGGTACAGATCAGCTCGACGTACAGCATGCCCTTGGTCCCCAGCACCAGGCTGGGCATCCCGGCCTCGTCCTGTTCGAAGAAGGGAAACAGGACCGCGTCGGCGCGCTTGAGCTTCTCCGCATACTGTTCGGCAAAAGCAGGAAAGGAACGGCTGCCCATCTCCTCCTCGCCCTCGATGGCGAACAGCAGGTTGACGGGCAGTTTTCCCTCCACACGCACGATGGAGCGCATGGCCGTGAAGAAGGCGGCCAGCGGCCCCTTGGTGTTGACGGCGCCCCGGCAGATGACACTCGGCCCCAGTCCCGGCAGGTCGTGGATCTCGGCCCCGAACGGCTCCGCGATCCAGCCGTCCTCATCGGTGGGCATCACGTCGTACATGCCGTAGATCAGCAGAGTCTTGGGGGCGTCCTGCCACAACTCGCCGTACACGATGGGATGGCCGGGCGTCTGCACCACCTCGGCCTCGCCGCCCAGCCCGGCGATCAGGTCAGCCACGGCCTGCGCCGTTTCGGCGATGCCCTCCCCGGTGTAACTGATGCTGGGGCGCCGCAGAAACTGGCGGATGTCCTCCAAATCCTGATCGAAATGCTGTTTCAAGTCGGCGTGAATGGCGTTGACGTTCATGTTCCTCCTTGTCGTGGAGCTGAGTTATGGAACCCGCTGGCTTCTGAAGTTCAACGCCCCTGAGGATCGCTGGCGTCGCGCAGGCCGTCACCGAGCAAATTGAAGGCGACGACGGTGATCAGGATCAGGGCGCCGGGGTAGACCGCCAGCCACGGGAACGAGTACATGTAGTTCTGCGCGCCGGTCAGCATGTTTCCCCAACTGGCATCCGGCGGCTGGATGCCCACGCCCAGAAAGGACAGCGCCGATTCGGTCAGGATGGCGAACGAGATGCCGATGGTGGCGTTGACGATCATGGTGGGGTACACCTGCGGCAGCACATGCCGCCACAGCACCCGCAACTCGGACGCGCCAAGCGCGCGCGCAGCTTCCACACTCAGTTCCTCGCGCTCACGCAGCACCTCGCCGCGCACCAGCCGCGCCAGGCCCATCCAGGAGGTCAGTCCGATCACCAGCACCAGTTGAATCAGCCCCGCCCCAAAAAAGGTCAGGGCCAGCAGGCTGATGAAAAAGCCTGGAATCGCCAGCATCCCGTCGGTCAGGCGCATGAGAACGGCGTCCGTGGCTCCCCGGAAGAAACCGGACAGTCCCCCGATCAACACGCCGAAGACCAGCGAGACGGCCACCGCAAAAAAGCCCACCGCCAGCGACACGCGCCCGCCGAGCATCAGGCGAATCAGCACGTCGCGGCCATTCTCGTCGGTTCCCAAGGGATGGTCCCAGCTCGGCCCCGCGAACTGCCGGGAAAAGTCGATGGCCTCCGGCGAGGCGCGGTACACCAGCGGCCCCAGCAGCGCGAACGCGACGATCAGCAGCAGCACAGCCAGCGACCACACGGCGGAGGGGTTACGCCGCAGTTTCTGGGCACTGCGGCGCGCGGGCGAGAGGGCCACGGGTTGCGGCACAGTCCCCTGCACCTCAGCCTTCCGCCCGCACGCGCGGGTCGAGCCAGGGGTACAACAGGTCGATCAGAAGGTTAAAGGTCACCACGGCAAGCGCCACGAACAGCGTGATGCCCATGATCAGCGGGTAATCGCGGCCCAGCGCGGCCTCCACGCTCAGGCGGCCCATGCCCGGCCAGCCGAAGATGGTCTCGGTGATGGCCGCGCCCCCGATCAGGCGCGGCAGTTGCAGCCCCACCGCCGTCAGGATCGGGATGGCGGCGTTGCGCAGAATGTGGCGGTAACGCAGCGCCCACTGCCCCACCCCCTTGGCCCGGGCGGTCCGCACATAGTCCTGGGTGCTGACGGTGCGCGTGCTGGAGCGGGTATAGCGCAGGATCTCGGCGATGCTGGCTGCCGACAACACCACGGCGGGCAAGATCAGGTGCCGCAGCAGATCACCGAGGTTGCCCTCCTGGCCGGCGGTGTTCATGCCGCCCGCAGGCAAGAGACGCCAGGTCACCGCGAACAGGATGATCAGCAGCAACCCGAACCAGAAGACGGGCACGGCCACGAAGACCAGACTGACGGTACTCGTGATCCGGTCAAAGGCGCTGCCGGGACTCATGCCGCTTGCCAGTCCCAGCGGCAGCGCCACGACCAGCGTGAGCAGCAGCGAGGTTCCCGCCAGAATCAGCGTGTTGGGCAGCCGGGTCATGATGATATCGACCGTGGGCGCGCCGTACAGAAAGCTGTTGCCCAGGTTGCCGCGCGCCGTCTGGCCTGCCCACTTGGCGAACTGGATGGGAAGCGGATCGCTGAGGCCCAGCCGCTCCTCGATGGCCTGACGTTCCACGGCGGACAGTTTGGGGTCTGCCAGCAGCGACGGCCCGCCGGGGGCGAGGCGCACCACGAAGAAAGTGATGATGCCAACCATGACCAGCACGATCAGGGCATGGAACACCCGCTTAAGCAGGTATGAAAGCGTCATCTCCCCTCCTCCAAGAAGTTCCTTCGCGGTTCAGTGCCTGAATCTATGCCCCCGCCTCACTTCAACTGAAAGTCCTCGCTGTGGCGCAGCGCGTCGCGGATGCCCAGGTCTGGCACGCCACTCAGGTTCTTGCGGATGGCCTGGAGTTCCTTGGGGTAGTACAGCACCAGCACGGGCGGGTTGGTCATCTCTAGCCGCTGGAACTCGTTGTAGATCTTCTGGCGCTGCGTCACGTCCGCCGTCTCGCGCCCGCGCTTGAGCAGTTCATCGGCTTTGGGGTTAGAGAAAAAGGCGTTGTTGTTGTCCTGACCGGTGGCATAGAAGGAGTACTGGTCCGGGTCGGGCGGCGTGGTCCACCAGATCAGGTTGGCGTCGTACTTGCCCGGCAGCAGGTAGTCGCGCACCAGCGTGGCAAATTCAAGCGGCTGGAGCGTCACGTCCATGCCGATCTTTTTCAGGTCCTGCTGCACCGCCAGCGCCGCCTGTTCGCGGCTGGGATTGCCCCGGTCCACGATCAGGGTGAACTTGAACGGCTCGCCCTTGGCATTGACCAGTTGCCCCTTGGCGTCCGGCTTCCAGCCCGCCTGCGCCAGCAGCGCCTTGGCACGGGCGGGGTCGTACTGGATCGGCTTGATGGTCTTGTCGTAATACTTTTTCAGCGCGGTGGGCAGCGTACCGGTGGGGTAGTCGGCGTAGCCCTTCAGCACGCCGTCGATGATCGCCTTGCGGTTGACCGCGTACTGCATGGACTCGCGGACCTTGGCCGGAGCAAACAGCGGGTTTTTCTGGTTGAAGAAGACCAGGAAATGCTGCACCGCATTGGCCTGCTTGAGCGTGATGTTGGGGTCGTTTTGCAGGCTGGCCAGGTTGTTCGGCTCGACATTGACCCAGTCGAGTTCGCCGGACCGGAGCTGGGCCACCTGCGCGTTGATATCGGGAACCACCTTGAAGACCATCCCAGCCAGCTTGGGTTTGGTGCCGTAGTAATCCTTGTTGGCTTCCAGCGTGATGCTGGCACCCGGGACCACCCGTGTGACTCTAAACGGTCCAGTGCCGATGGGTGTCGAGCGGTTGAACGCAGTGGCGTCGTTCAGGGGCTTGCCGTCCAGCAGGTGCTTGGGCAGGATACCCGCGTTATGGCCCAGCAGCGTCAGGAACGGCGCAAAGGGACGCGAGAGGGTGAACTTGACGGTTGTGGAATTGACGGCCACAACGTCCTTGATCGAGGAAAAATCGGACACCAGCCGGGACCCGGACTTGGGATCGGTGGCCGCCTTGAACGTGAACACCACGTCGGCAGCGGTAAAAGGTTTGCCGTCGTGCCACTTCACGTCGTTTCGTAGGGTGAAGGTGTAGACCAGCCCGCCATTGGTGATGGTCCACGATTTTGCGAGGTCCGGTTCAGGCAGCAGATCCTCGTTGGGCCGCACCAGACCAGGAAAAATGACCTTGTTGATCAGCACCGACCCCAGATCAGGAGCGATCACCGGATTCATGATCGGGTCGTTGATCAGGGGCAACTTCAAGATGCCGCTCTGGGCCTGTGCGCCGCTTAAAGTCAGGGTAAAACTGAGGGTGAGAAGGCCAACGCTGAACAGTCGCTTGGGCATGGGGTTCTCCTTTCCGTACCAGTGAAGGGCGAGGCAGAACTTGCTTTCGGCTGGACGTGGGCTGAGCGAGAAGCTTGCGCTTCAGCTCGGGACTGGTACAGTCAGTGCGCGCTCCACTGCGGTGTGCGCCTCGCGCAGAGCGGCCATCACGCGATTCTGACCGCGCATCAGGTGGGTGCGGTAAAAGCCGATGCGCTCAGGGGAGGCGTGGGGCAGGTCCTCGGCCACGGCCAGATCGGGGAGCGGCGGAATCGACTCGGCAGGGTCGTGGAAAAACGCGGCCTCGCGCGTGAAGTTCACCCGCACGAGCTGGCGGGCCAGGCAGATCTGGGCGTCGTTGACGGCGCGCGCTCCAGGCGAGGTGAGCGGCTGATCTTTCAGGCTGGCGGCCTGCGCTCCAAGCTGCCCCACGGCGGAACGCAGGCGGGCGATTTCCGCGCGTAGCGGCTCGAAACTGAAGTGGTCACCCGCCGCCGCCTGGTAACGCTCGACGGTGACACGGAAATCATCCAGCGTGAGCGTGAAATCAAACGGAATCACGGTGCTGTTGGCGGTTCGCATGGCGGCCAGCAGATAGATGCGGATGTCCTTGAGCAGGATGTCGCGGTCCGCGATCTCCAGCAGGTCATCTTCCGTATGCCAGGCGATGTTGCCGCCGCAGCCCCCCACGGCGTAGTAGTCCTTCTCAGCGCGCAGCTCGTCAGGCATAGTGGACAGCAGCATGAAGTACCCGCTGAGGCCGATGTTGTTGAACGAGTAGTCTCCAGCCTGATGGGGTCGCTCGGCGCGCAGTTCCTTGCCAGTCACGTCGCGGATCAGTTCGGCGGCGAAGCGCTCGGTTTCGGGCATCAGGCTCACGTCCTGATATTCGGTGGCCCAGCGGCAGCCCGGCGAATCGCAGTTGATCTGCGCGATACAGTTCTCGTCCAGCTCCAGCCCGAAGGCGTCCGAGTACCAGGTGCTGCCCGCGTAGCGCCCGGTGGAATGGCCCGGCCACCACGCGATCTTCACGCTGCGCCGCAGTTTGTCCTTGTTCGCCCACAGCACCCGCGCGATTTCCAGCAGCGTGGCGTCGCCCACCGCGTTGTCGCCGATGCCGTAATCCCAGGAATCGTAGTGGCCGTGGAGCAGCACGAACTTCTCCGGCTCTTCCGTACCGGGAATGGTCACGACCGGAACGGGTGACTCGAACCAGCCCTCGTTCAAGTCGGTCTTCAATGTGGCCTCGCCACCGCCACGTGCCCACTCGATCAGGCGCTGGCCGTCCTCGGCGTTCACGTTGACCACCGCCACGCCCGGCTTGCGCGGCAGATCGTACAGGTCCGGGCTGCCCCAGATGGTGGTACACACGCCCCAGTGGGCGCGTTTGCCGGGGTTGATAGCGATGATGCCCAGCGCCCCGCGCCGCTCCAGATCGCTGACCTTGCCGGGCATTCCGAAGCCCTCACTGACCACGATCTTGCCGCGCACGTCGATCTCGTCGGCTGGGGCCTGCCGCGAGAACAGCTCGTCGGCGTCCAGCGCGTACCCGCTGGGTTGATAGACCAGTGGCGCAGTGATGCCATCTGGGAAAACGGCGCTCATCGCCATCGCCTTAGCGAACAGGGCCACGCCGTCGATGGTCACGCTGGCCTGGCGCGGAATGCTCAGGAACAGTTCGGGGCAGTGGATATCCACCGGAACGCCGTGCCGTTCCAGGCGCTCGGCGATCAGCGAGGCCGCCTGCTTCACGTCTTCCGGGTCTTCGCGCTTGAGGGTGGTGAACCGTTCGATCAGTTCCCACGGAGTATCGAGGTTGACGGCGTCCAGGATGGCCTGCTCTGCGGAGCTGATCATGGTTCCCCCTCAATCGGTTCACTGTATGAATCGGCGATTCACTAAATGAGCCGGTTAAGCCGCTAGTCTGTGGGAAGCGCATGAAGAAGTCAAGCGAAGCCATCCAGACAACCGAGCCGGAATACGGCATTACTGCCCTTGAATCCGCCCTCCAGGTGCTGGAAGCCGTGGGCGAGCATCCTGGGCTGAAGGCCAGGCAACTGGCCGAACTGACCGGTTTGACCAAGAGCAAGGTCTTCCGCATCATTCGGACCCTTGAAAGCCTGGGCTACGTGGATCTGGACGCGGATCACGCCAGCGTTCTGGGACGCAGCGCTTATCTGCTGGGCAAGCGCGCCGAGCAGCAGTGGTCCCTGTCGCGGGCGGCCACACCGGTTCTGGACGAGTTGGCGGCGCTGACCCTGGAGAATGTTCATCTGGTCGTGCGGGAGGGGCTGCACTCGCTGGTCCTGGATGTCCGTATCTCGCCCCAGCCCATCCGCATGTATGCCCAGGTGGGCCGCATCGGGCCGCTGCACGCGGGCGGCACCCCCAAAGTTCTGCTGGCTTACGCGCCTGAAGAAGTGGTTCAGAAGGTCCTGCACTCCAGTCTCGACCAGTTCACCGGCACCACGGTCAGCGACGCCGATGATCTGGAAAACATTCTCCGGCGGATCCGAACCGACGGTTACCATCTCGCCCTCGCCGACCTCGAAGAGGACACCTTCTCGATCGCCGCGCCAGTCTTCGACCATCAGGGCCAGGTGATTGCGGCGCTGAGCATCGCCGGCCCCTTGATGCGGCTGGACTCCAAAAAGCGCCGTGACTTTATTCATCTGGTCATGAGCGCCGCGCGTCAGTTGTCGCGCGCTCTGGGATACCGCAGTGAACTGTCGTCGCTGGGCCGGGCGGCCGACTGAACTTGCGAGAGGAAAAGCGGTCGCCGGATCACCTGCGCCAGGCAGCCACGACTGGCGAACAGGTTTACACTCCGGAGATGAAGAAACTCGGATGGTTGCTGTTCTGTGCCCTCGCGTCTGCTGGACTGGCCGTGGATTCCAGCGTGACCATCGCCGGTCATGTTCCCGGCACGCTGTCGCTGCCTGACAACTCCAGTGGCAAGGTTCCCGCCGTCCTGCTCCTCCACGGTTTCGCCAGCCAGAAGGACGAGGTGGGCGACATGTACAAGAATCTCGCCGCGAAGCTGGCCGCCCAGGGCGTCGCTTCACTCAGGATCGACTTCCAGGGCAGTGGGGACAGCAAGATCCCCTTTGAACAGATGACCTTCACCAACCAGGTGTCGGATGCGCAGGCCGCCTTCGACTATCTGCGGGGGCGACCCGAGGTGGACGCCACGCGCCTGGGGCTGCTGGGCTTCAGCATGGGGGGCGGCGTCGCCATCGAGCTTGCGGCCAACGCCGCCAATCCGGTGAAATCGCTGGCGCTGTGGTCCAGCACCAGCAGCCGTAGTCTGGCAGACATCGAGGCCGGGTCCAGGGCCACGGCGGAAAAAGAGGGTGTGGTGGACGTCGATCTGGGCTTCACCAAGATCAAGTTGGGCAAGGCGTTTTACAGCAGCCTCCAGAACCAGAACCTGGAGGCGGACATCGGCCGGTTTAAGGGCAACACGATGATCGTCTACGGCACCGCCGATCCGCTCTCCGGCAACGCGCCGTACTTCCTGTACAACCTTCAGGGCAAGGTTCGCAATCTGGTGCTGATCGACGGGGCGGACCACATTTACCACGTGCTGACGGACGACAAGAGCGAGAGCAACCAGGTGATCGACACCACCACGAACTGGTTCCGGGGGTTGTAGCTCAAACAAGACCGTCCTGGACGGCATCGCAGAGGTAAAATCCCAGGGCCACCTCTCCCCGACAAATCATCTGGGCTGAGCACATGACCTCAGGGTCAGCAGTTCGATCCTGCTTGGCTCCACCACACAGAGAAAAACCCGCCATCGCAGGCGGTTTTTTCTCTGACCTGATTTGCTCGGCCCCTACTTCGGCAGCACGCCGGGGAATTCGGGCTTCTCGCGCAGCGGCACCAGTTGCGCCAGACGGATCGGGAAGGTGATGTCCTGTTCCGCGCGGGTCAGGGTCACGGCGGGGGCGGGGGCCAGAACCAGGCGGGCCGCCGTGCCGGGCAGCCCGGCCAGTGCCGAGAGCAGCACGAAGGGCACGTTGTTGAAGGCCCGCACGGCCACGGGCAGCAGCGCGCCGTCCACCATCAGGTTGGCGGTGCGCGGCGTCACGCTGCTGACGCTCAGGCCCAGCGCCCCGGCACTGGCAGCCAGCGGCAGGTAGATCTGGCCGCCGTCGGCGCGGGCCACCCCGGCAGCCACAATGGCCTGCTGCTGCGGCGTCAGCACCGGCACGGGCTGGGCTGGAGCGGGGGC
>NZ_MSTI01000111.1 GCF_001949125.1 Deinococcus marmoris | reverse complement strand
CAATCAGGAGCTGGCCTTTCTCGGATACAAAACCCCCAACACCTCGGCAGTGGAACGGCACAACGGGACGGCCCGGCGTATGAATCCGCACCAAGTCCGCAGAAGCCTCGCGTTTGCGAGGCTTCCCCACGTCCGTCAGACGGTCAGTGATCTGGTCAATGGGATCTATAACTTCTGTCGGGTGAACCGGAGCCTGCGAGTCAAGTTGAATGAACCGGTGGGGCGTCGTCAATATGCGCAACGGACGCCAGCAATGGCCATCGGGATCACGGACACGGTGTGGAGCGTGCTGCGCCTGCTCAGCACCGTGGTCATGAAGAACCCATGTCGGTCATGATTCCAGCCTTCTACCGAATTCTTTACTGTTGACTTTATTCAATAAGAAAGCCGCCTGATCATCGGCGGCTTTTCTTTTCTGAATGCTGCCCAGGACGGCCTGCTCAACTCCGCGATCAGCCGGGTTCTGTGGCACATTCTCGCAAAACAATCCTACACTGCTCCCGTCACGCTGCTGACTTCGTTTTCAAAATACTTCGCAAAACACTTCATTTTTGAGGAGACGTCATGTTGGTCATACGCGCTACCACCCGCTCTGTCCTGAAACGTTGCCTGATTGGCCTGAGTGCGCTGGCGCTGGCTGCACCGCTGGCTCAGGCGGCCACATCGCTGTCGTTCGCGCCCACCTCGCTCAAGTTTGTGGGCAACCAGCAGGCCAGTTCGCTGATCGTGCGAAACGTGTCGGATCAAACGGCCAGCTTCACGGTTGAACTCAACCGGTGGACACAAAGCGGCGAGGACCAGTACGGCCCGACCCGCGACCTGATCGTCAATCCCAGCGGATTTACCCTGATGCCCGGCCAAGCACAGACCATCCGGTTCGCGCGGCGCGGCGCGGCCAAAAACGATAACGAACAGGCCTACCGGATCTTCATTCAGGAATTGCCTCCCAAAACCCCAGACGGGCCGGAGGGTTCGGTCAAGATCACCACGCTTTACCGTCTCAGCCTGCCACTGATGATGTACGCGGCAGAGGCCACATCCAAGCTGGGTTTTGCCCTGGAACGCAGCAGTGACGGTCTGGCAGTCGTGGCGACCAATAGCGGCAACCGCTACACCACCCTGACTGATGTGGAACTGAACGTGGGTGGACAGAACGTCAAGGTGCCGTCTTTTAACCTGCTGGGCGGCGGCTCGCTGCGTTTTTCGATCAATAATGTCGCGCCCAGTACGGCGTCGGTGGGCCTGACATTCAGCCAGAACCGGGGCGTCCAGCAACTGACCCTGAATGCCCCCTGATGACGCCGCGATTTCAAATGTCCTCGTGGCGTCGCAAAAGTGCCTGCCTGACCTTGACCCTGGGTCTGGGCGGCAGTCTTCTGCCTGTCGTGGGATCGGCAGCGCTGGCCCAGGCCGAGGCTCCTCTGACCGCACCCATCGGCGCAGCCCCTGACCCGGCCACCTGCTCTCTGGGCGAGAGCTTGCTGGTGCAACTGACAATCGGTGGCACGGACCGGGGGGTGCAGGTGGTTTACCTGACGCCCTCGCAGCAATTGTGGCTGCCACTGGGCAGCCTGACGGTCTCGGAGCGTAACTACGGCGGCGCAGCACAGGACTGTGAAGGTGAACGCTACGTCCTCCTGCGCCCCGAGGTGACGCGCCAGTTGGACCGGCTTAACCTGACCCTCAATCTTGACCCCAGCTTTGGCCTGCTGGGCAACTCACTGTACCGCCCGGCAGCCGATCCACTTTTCTCTGCCAGCGAGCTGGGGCAGTGGCAACTGGACTACAACCTGACTGTCGATGGCGACGTCAGGACTGCTCAGTTCAATCAACGGGGCGAGTTGCTGGCCCAGTATCTGCGGGGGCCGCTGAGCGTCCAGTTAGGTTATCAGGAGGTGTTCCGCAACTCGCCCGGTGAGTCAGATAATTCAAGTCTGAACCAGCAACTCAATGCCCGCGCCAGTTGGCAATTTGCGCCGTATCTGAGTGCTGGCATCTTTGGCAATACTGGCGGCCTTACTGGTCAGCCCACTGCATTTGGCGTGCAAGCCAGTTATGCCCGTCTGCGCCCAGCGGAATTGCCCCCGCTCTCCCTGGAATTGCCCACCGATAGCGACATTGAAGTGCTGTTAGATGGCCGCACCGTGCAGTCTTTTACTGCGCCAGCGGGCCGTCTGACCCTCCAGGGCTTGCAACCGCAGGCGCTTCAGGGGAGCGTGGAAGTTCGAATTGGAGCTGCTGGACAGCGTCAGTCCCGGCGCTTTCCCTATAGCTTGGTGGGCCTGAATCAACCCGGCAGCTTCAGCCTCAGCGGGCAGGCTGGCTGGCGACAGGGTAGCGTGGCACTGGCCCTCAACGGCAATGTGCTTATCACGCCGCAAATCACAGCCCAGGTGGCCGCTGATCTGAGGGGTGGGCGTGGTCACATCAATGCAGCGGCGTATTACATCCCAGTAGACCTGAATGCCGACCAGCTTCGCCAGACCGCCAGCCTCAGCGCCGACCTCACCAAAGACGGTGACTCACCTCTTCAGAGTCTTTATACCGCCCGTTACGGCCTGGTACAGGGTGGGGGCCAGTTGGGGCTATACGGTATCTACCGCCAGGGCGGTGATGGCCAGCAATACAGCGAGCAAAGCGCCCTCGGTCTGGATGGACGCTGGAGGCTGAGTCCGCAATTTGCGCTGCTCGGCAAGGCCGAATACCGCCTAACGGGTAACCTCGCCGGACAGGCCACCTTACAGTGGCAAAGCGAGGGCCTCAGCGCCTCGGTCTCTGGCGAAGTCAACAGTGCCGGACGGACCCGCTTTGTCGTGCAGGGCAGTTATCGACTGGACAATATGAGCAGCTTGAGTGCCTCGGCGGCCCTGAGTACTCCCCAGACAGCAGGTGCCGTGCCTGACTCCAACGCCACGTTGGACTACACGCGCAATATTGGGCCAGACCGCCTGAACCTGCGTTATAACTCGCCCAATGAACTGGCGGCGGCCTACAGCTTCAACCGCGCCGTGCGGGGCAGCGTCTCGGCCAGTACCACTGGTATCCTGGCAGGTCAGCTCTCCGGGAGCTTGGTGACGGTGGGCAGCCAGATCATCAACGCCACCTCTCAAACGGGCAGCGCGTCCCTGCTCCTCAGGACAGGTCTCGGCGGGGTGTCTATCCTGCTTAATGGCGTGAACCGGGGCCAAACCAACGCGGCAGGCGACCTGATCCTGCCAGGCCTGAATCTGCAAACGCCGCTTGAACTTCGTATCAACGAGGAAAAGCTGCCGATTGAGATCAGTTATCGTCAGATCAGTCTGAATCTGCGTCTGGACCAAGGTGGCGTCTCGGTTTACGATTGGAGCAGCAATTTTATTCGTTCGCGCTTCGCGACAGTTCGCTGGGAGAACGGTGAAAAAGCAGCCTACAGTACGTTAATACTCCCAGGTGGACAGCAATTTTATGCTGATGAGGACGGACTGATCCTGTTGCCGCCCGTCGGCGAGCTAACGGCACTGCTGCTGAGTGAAGACGGCAAACGCCGCTGCACAATCTTGCTCAGTGACGCGGCAAAGGACTTGACATGTACACCCTGAAGAGGTCTCTGGTTGCTGCTGCGCTGCTTGGCGTGTGTGGCGTGTCTGGGGCAGTAAGTTGCACCCTGTCCACCAACGATGTGACGCTGCCGCCGTACTACTGGACTGCGCCTCAGCCGCTGATTTACAGTCCAACCGTGGCAACACTGGCGTGCAGTTCTCCGACTCCAGACGACATCGGCCTCAGCCTGTCCCTGGGTGACTTTACTGGAGACGGCCTGCGTTCTCTGAGCAGCGGCCCTGATCGTTTGTCGTACCGTATCTCGCTGCCTGGTCCTCTGGGACTCCAACCCTGGGGTGATGGTGAGGGCGGAAGTGTGCAGTTTGAACGCACACTCGTCAACTTCACTTCCAGCAACTTTGACATCGCGCCAACGCTGGAACTCCCGCCAGGTCAGCGGGTGCGCGGTGGCAACTACGGCGCGTCTCTTACCCTGACTCTGAATATTCTTGCGCCATAGAGCGGGTTTCCGAATTACGTCACTGGAAAAAGAGACTTCCAGTGATTCCATTCTTCATCCTGCTCGGCAAATGTTTCTCGTTTCACTCGGTCATAAAATGGTCTTTTTATGACATCTGCTCAGGCAATAGTCCGGACGGTTTTTCGGTTGGTTTTTTGATTATTGGCCGTTAAGCCGTGCTGGGAGGGGGTCTCGTCCCCTCTTCACCTTCTCCTTAAAGTGGGAGGGGCTACAAGAGGCGTCCCAAACGCAATTGACAAGGAACCTTCCAGACTGCCGACTACAGGAGCGGGGCAGAAAGTTTCAGATTCGGCGAGAAGTTTTCACGGCCCACCCATCAGGAATTGAGGGCGAAAGTTCCCACTGCGTCACTCCGAGGCGTCGGCCCCGCGTTTGCCCGCCCCGCCCTTGCCCTCGTTCTCGGAGGCGCGGCGCAGTTCGCCTGCCGGAACGCCCAGCAGCATGCCCTGATCGCTGTACACGTCCACGGTTCCGGTCAACGGATGCAGTTTGGTCACCTTGCCGCACGCGCCGCTGCCCGTATGGCAGACCTTGGCGTTCTTGCGCGGCAGATCGCGCAGCAGATCCTGGTACTGGCTGTGTTCGAATTGCAGGCAGCACAGCAAGCGCCCGCACGGCCCAGACAGCTTTTCCGGGTTCAGCGGCAACTGCTGATCGCGCGCCATGCGGATGCTGACCGGGGCAAAATCCTGAAGGTGGGTGGATGAGCAGTTCTCACGCCCACACGCGCCCAGCGCGCCGATCATCTGCGCCTGCTCGCGCGGGCCGATGGCGGCGAAGTTAACACGGGCACTGGTCTGCGCGCGGACCTCACCGATCAGCCCCGTCAGTTCGATGCGCTCGTCGGCGCTGTAGCTGACGGTGACCAGACTCTCGTCCAGCGTGAATTCCACCGCCACCAGCTTGACCGCCAGCCCGCGCTCACGCGCCCGCGCCCGCAGCAGCCATTTCAGGTCGTTGCCGGTGCGGTGCAGCTCGTCCCAGCGGGCCAGGTCTTCGGGGGTGGCCGCGCGCAGCACCGCGCCGTAGCGCTCGTTGCTCTTGGCCTGCCCCGGCTCGCCGCGCACGGTGGCCACCTCCGGCCCACGCTTGCCCTGCACGACCACCTGCGTGCCCACGGCAAAGGTGTCCTCACTGAGCATGGGATGGAGGCGCGGACTGCGCTCGAAGCGGACAGGAAGGACAACCATTGGCCGCAGCATGTCACGCCGGAGGGCGCTGCGTCGGGAGTTGAGGCACAAATCCGGGTGGGGAGGAGGCGGGTTCCATCTTGCTTTCTGGCTGCCCACGCCAGGGAAAAGAGCGGCGATGTGGGCCGGTTCGGATGTTCAGGCGTGGGACATCGCTGGCCCCGCCTGCGAAAGTGGCGACTTGCTGGTTCGCGATATGTCACTGCCCCGTCCCAGGCGTGGCGAACTCCTCTCTACCGGAGAAGCTGGGGCCTATGGCGCGGCCATGAGCGGAACCCGTCCTTCTCCTTCTCGCTCTCGTCATGAACAGACTGTCGTCGTGAGATAGCACCCGTATGGGGCTACTCCTCCCCAGGAGGACGCTCTTCCTCTGCTGGCGCAGCTCTGCGAGTCCCGCTCGGATTTTATCGTTTTTGCAAACGATTCAATCGGAGGCCGTATGACCCGTTCCAGACCCGCTGAAGCCCTGTATTAACCGGGAACGGGGAATGGCACAGATTGCCCCCTGATTCGCCGCCGCAAGACGCCGTAGGACGTGTGGGCAGCGGAAGTTCAGGTCGGAAGCGCTAACCTCACCCGATGACTGAGCCTGCGAACACGGACATCCTGAAAGTCGGTCTGGTCCAGATGGCCCCGGTGTGGCTGGACCGCGTCCGCACCCTGGAAAAAGTCGCGGGCTACGTGCAGGAGGCTGCCGGGCAGGGCTGCAAACTGGTGGTCTTCGGTGAGGCGCTGGTGCCGGGCTATCCGTTCTGGGTAGAACTGACGGACGGCGCACGCTTCAACAGCCCGGCCCAGAAGAAGATGTACGCCCATTATCTGGATCAGGGCGTGGTGATCGAGCGTGGCGATCTGGACACCGTGTGCGCCCTGGCTGCCGAACACACGCTCGCCATTTATCTGGGCGTGATGGAGCGTGCGCCAGACCGTGGAGGTCACAGCCTGTACTGCACCCTCGTCTACATAGACCAGCGCGGCAGGGTTGCCAGCGTTCACCGCAAGACCCAGCCCACCTACGAGGAACGTCTGGTCTGGGGTGCGGGCGACGGCCACGGCCTGCGCGTCCATGACTGCGGCCCGTTCCGGGTGGGCGGCCTGAACTGCTACGAGAACTGGGTGCCGCTGCTGCGCTCCTCTCTCTACGCCCAGGGCGAGAACGTGCATGTGGCGGTGTGGCCCGGCGGCATGCACAATACCCCCGACATCACCCGTTTTATCGCGCTGGAAAGCCGCTCGTATGTGCTGTCGGTATCGGGCCTGCTGCGCCCCTCGGATATCCCCGACAACTTCCCACTGCGCCAGGAAATGCTGGATGCGGGCAGACCGTTCTTTGCCAACGGTGGAACTGCCGCCGCCGCCCCCGACGGTTCCTGGCTGCTGGAGCCAGTGGCCGAAACGGAGGGGCTGTTCACCGTGGAATTACGTCATTCCCACGTCCGCGAGGAGCGCCAGAACTTCGACGTGGCAGGCCATTACGCCCGCCCCGACGTGGTGCAATTGCGCGTCAACCGTGAGCGGCAGCGCATGGCGCAGTTCGAGGAAGGGGAGGAATGACAGGTCAAACGGTCCAGCCGCAGAAAAGAAAATAGGCATTCCTTTTTGCGGTCAGACCGTTTGACTTTTAGATCTTTAGACGGGGCGCAAGCCCCTTACCCCGTGTTCCGCACCCCCGCCGCGATCCCCTGCAAGCTCAGCATCAGCGGGCGCTCGAAGGTGTCCAGGCCGCCTTCCTCGGCGCGGGCGCGGCGCAGCAGTTCCACCTGAATGCGGTGGATCGGATCGATGTATGGGTTGCGCAGGCTGATGCTTTCGCGCAGGCGAGGTTCATTGTCCAGCAACTCCGCGCCCACCACGGCCTCCACCAGTTCCACGGTCTCGCGGTAGGCGGCCTGAAGGGCGTCGGCCAGCGGGTGCGGCCCCAGCAGGCGCAGGTATTCCTCGAAGATCAGCGGGTCACTCTTCGCCAGGCTCATCTGCGCGTTGTCGATCACCGTGCGGAAGAACGGCCACGCCGCGTACATCTCCCGCGCCGCGTCTGGCCCGATGCTCTGCAATCCCTCCCGCAGGCCGTACCAGCCGGGGAGGTTGCTGCGTATCTGCGTCCAGCTCATCACCCACGGGATGGCGCGCAGGTTGGTCAGCGTGGGCGCACCGGGGCGGCGAACGGGGCGCGAGGCGATGTTCAGACGGGCGATTTCGTGGATGGGCGTGGCGGCCTCGAAGAAGGGCAGGAAGCCGTCGTCATGCACCAGCGCGCGGTAAGCCGTGGCACTGGCAGCGGCAGCCGTGTCCATCGCCGCCGTCCATTCGGGTTTCAGCGAATCCGCCGGGCGCGCGGCAGACAGCAGCAGCCCGTACAGCGCCTGTTCCAGATTGCGCCGCGCCAGAACCGGGTGGCTGTACTTGTCGGCCAGCGCCTCGCCCTGTTCGGTGATCCGCAGCCCGGCGTCGATGGTTCCGGCAGGCTGCCCCAGGATCGCGCGTGAAGCGGGTCCGCCGCCGCGCCCGATGCTGGTGCCGCGCCCGTGAAAGAAACGCCAGCGTACCCTCGCCGCCCGGCACACGTCGCTGATCTGCCGCTGGGCCTCGTGCAGCGCCCAGTTGGCAGCCAGGAATCCGGCGTCCTTGTTGCTGTCGGAATACCCCAGCATGATTTCCTGCACGTCCTCGCCCAGAATCGCGCGGTATTCGGGCAGGGCCAGCAGATCGGTCATGACCTGCGGGGCGCGTTGCAGGTCGTCCAGCGTCTCGAACAGCGGCACGGTCAGCACGCGCAACCCCACCTCGCGGGCCAGCAGCAGCGGCTCCAGCACGTCACTGACGCTCTCGGCCATGCTGATGATGTAGCGTCCGAAAGCGCGCGGCCCGCTCTGGGCAATCGCGCCCTGCACCTCGCGGATGGGACCGATCACGGTTTCCAGTTCGTCGGTCAGCGCTTCCCCGGCAGGCCACAGCGGGCGGCGCGAGCGCAGTTCGGTGGTCAGGAGCTTTTGCCGTTCCTCTTCCGAAAGGGCCAGATAATCCGCCTCCACCCCGGCCTGTTTCAGCAGTTCCGCCACTGCCGCCCCGGTCTGCCCGGAGTGTTCACGAACGTCCAGACTGACCAGATGCTGCCCAAAGACACGCACCAGCGTCAGCAAAGGCGTGAGCAACTGATCGGCGGTGCGGTGCTGCCCGTCCTCGCGCAGGCGAATGTCCAGCGCTTCCAGGCGGGACAGCAGCTCAATCTTCTCGCCGTCGCGCACCGCGTTGTGCATGGCACGCAGTTCGGCGCGGTACGGCTCAACGCCCGCTTCCTGCGCCGGATCGCCGTCTTCCTGGGACAGGTTGGCGTAGGTGCGCTTCAACTCGGTCAGCAATAGCTCCTGCGCCCGCTGACGGTGGACTTCCAGCGTCTCGCGGGTGGCCTGCGGCGTTACGAAGGGGTTGCCGTCGCGGTCCCCGCCCATCCACGAAGAGAAACTCAGCGGGATTCGGGCGTCCGACTCCTGTCCGTACACGTTCACGAACGCGCGGCCCAGATCACGTTGCAACTCGGGCAGCGCCCCGGCAATCGCGGTGATGTAGTTCAGGCCGCCCTTGACCTCGTCCAGCACGGTGGGTTTCAGGTGCCGCAGCTCCGGCGTGGACCACATCGCCTCCACATGGGCGGCCACCCGTTCCTGCGCTTCGGTGTCGTCCAGATGCGGAATATCGCGCGCCACGGCCTCCAGATGCTGGCGGATGGTGCGGCGGCGCATCTCGGTGGGGTGGGCGGTGAAGGTCAGGCCCAGGTTGACGCGCTCGATCAGGGCTTCCACGTCTGCGGCACTCAGCCCCTGCTCCTTGAGGGCCGCCAGCGCACTTTCCAGGCTCTGCGAGCGCACACCGTCGCCGCCGCGCAGCGAGCGCACCCGCTCGTATTCCTCGGCCAGATTGACCAGTTGGAAATACCAGGTAAAGGCCCGCGCCAGCCGTCCCGCGTCCTCGCCGGACAGACCATCCAGCATCTGCCTCAGTTCGGTGTCGTCGCCCCCGGCCCGGACCTCGCGGACCAGCGCCCGCGTGCGCTCCACGAGGTCAAAAAATGCCTCGCCTTCCTGCTCTTTCAACACGTGGCCCAGCGTGCGGCCCAGTAAGTTCACGTCACTCTTGATGCCCATAGTGGTCCTCCGGTGGTGGGGTGGGGTCTGACAACGGGGAGTTGAGAGCGGGAAGACAGAACAGCTCTGCAACCCGTACAGCTCTATAACCCGTCTTCCTCCACCCCTTCTTCCACGGCACGGTAGCGTTCTATGCCCACCGCCCGCCCCGCCTCTATCTGGACATACACGGCGTTCAGCTCGGCGCGGCCCTCGGCCACCGCGTACCGGTGGGGGCGCTCGGTGACGAAGCGGGCCACCGGGCCAGCCGGGTCCGAACCGATGATGCTGTCGTGTGGGCCGGTGAATCCGGCGTCGGTCTGAAAGGCAGTCCCGTGCGGCAGGATGCGCGTGTCGGCGGTGGGCACATGCGTATGCGTGCCGATCACGGCGGCCACCCGCCCGTCCAGATGCCACGCCATGCCTGCCTTCTCGCTGCTGGCCTCGGCGTGAAAGTCCACGAACACACTGCCCAGATCATCCCGTTCCAGCAGTCTGTCTATGGCGCTGAACGGATTGGACACCTGATCCATGAACACGCGCCCCAGCAGATTGACCACCGTGAGGCGCTCGGTCTGTCCGCCTGCCGTCTGGACCTCGAAGGTGCGCCAGCCGACGCCGGGGGTGGCTGGATCGGCGTAATTCAGCGGGCGCACGATGGGATAGTTCTCCGGGTCCTGCATCAATTTGTTGATGTCGCGGTGCTGCCAGGCGTGGTTGCCCAGCGTCATGCAGTCGGCCCCGGCCCGCAGTGCGCCCTCGGCGGCCTCGCGGTGCATGCCGAAGCCCCCGGCAGCATTTTCCATATTGACGACGGCAAAATCCACATCCCGGCGAAGGTCTGGCAGGGTCTTTCCCAGCATCCGGCGGCCCGGTTGCCCGAACACATCCCCAACGAACAGCAGCTTGATCATGCGGCCCAGGCTAGCGTCTGTGCGGCCTTCTTCTGCCTTTTTCTGCACGGCCCAGTGTTTTCTATCCGGCCCAGCGTTCTGCGCGGTAATGCCCCCGTAATGGGCGTGGCCGAGGCTGGGCAGCAGGAGGCACCACCATGACCAGCACACCGATGAACCGAATTCTCGTGACCACCGATGGCAGCGAACTGGGCCAGCACGCCCTCTCCCACGCGCAGGGACTGGCCAAGGCGCTGGGGGCCGAACTGATCGTGCTGAGCATTCAGACCGATCCGCTGGTGGCCGCCTACGGCGAATACGCCTACGCCATGCCCACGTCCAACGAAACCATGGACGAAATGAAGGCGAGCCTGGAAAATCTCCTGCACGAGCGTGTGCCGGACGCCAGGATCATGGTGGAGCGCGCCCAGGGCCGCCATGTGTCCCGCGCCATTCTGGACGTGGCCCGCGAGGAAGGCGCGCAGATGATCGTGATGACCACCCACGGACGCAGCGGCCTGGGCCGCGCCCTGATGGGCAGCGTGGCGCAGGCGGTGGCGCAGCATGCGGCGGTGCCCGTGCTGCTGATCAAGGGCGATCAGGGTCCGGTGGCGTGGGGCCAGGCGAAGGGTGAGGGCACGGCCTCGTTGTAATCAATAGCTAGAAGGTCAGGGGCGGTGGGCAGTCGTCCCGCCCCTGATTTTCTTTGCGTTCTTCAGCGAGTGACGCCTACCCGATAATCCCCGCCACCCCGTTTATGGTCACGGCCACGATCACCGCCCCGAACAGGTACGACAGCAGCGCGTGGCCCAGCAATAGGCGGCGAAAGGCCCGCGTGGTGATGTCGGTGTCACTGACCTGAAAGGTCATGCCGATGGTCAGCGACAGGTAGGCGAAGTCGCGGTAGTCGGGGTCCTCCAGCGTGCCGCCGTCCTCCTTTGGAAAGGTCACTCCGCCGCCATCGGTGTAGAACTTGCGGGCGTAGTGCAGCGTGTACTCGGCGTGGACCAGCAGCCACGAGACGGCGACGGTCAGCACCGCCAGCACGGTCAGGGCCACCGCCGCCACCCCCTTCTCGCTCCCGGCCTGATGCAGCGCGAAGATCACGCCCACCAGACTGACCAGCGAGGCCACCAGGGTCACGCCGCCCGCCAGCGCCCGCGTATCGTCCTCGCGCAGGGCCAGCGCCCGTGTGCGTTCGGGGGAAGCGGTCCACAGCGCCAGCCTCAGCCACAGCAGCACAGTCACGCAGAACAGCACCCAGCCCACCAGCACCCGTGCTTCCCAGGGCCAGACGGACGGAGTCAGCAGGCCAGCCACAAGGCCCACGCCAGCGCCCACCAGCAGCCGTGCCACAGCCGGGGGATGGCGCGATATGTCGGTCATGTGCGGAGCATACGCCGGGAGCAGGAATGGGCGCAGTTGGCCCCGTTCTTCATTTCTGCACAATTCCGCAACACAATATGCATACGTCCTGCATAGGCTCCGAGCAGCCGTTCGCGGGCGCGGCCCTTTTTTAGCTTTCTTCTGTCTTTGTTCTGTGCAGCTTTGTTTTGGGCAGCACCTCTCTCCCACGCAGCCCGATCACCCTGGAGTGTTGACTATGCGTTCCCTCTCTCTGCACAAGTTCTCTCTGCACACGTTCTCACCACGCAAGTCACGGCTGACCACTCTGCTGGCGCTGATGACGGCCCTGGCGTCCTGCGCCCAGGCCCACGGCGCCGCGACTACCCAGCCCACCTCTGCCGCCGAGCTGCCTGTCGGAGACGGTCAGGTGACGGACCATCCGCAGGCGGACAATGTGTATTCGTGTGTCACCGAGTTCCGTGGGGGCGGCGCACGTCACGTTGGCGACTGGTTTCACGGCGACACCTGGAACCCGCTGGAAAAACCGCATGTTCAGGGCGAGGTCCTCTGGCCGGACGCCGCCCTGACCCTGTCGGTCACGGACCAGTTGCTCAGCGTTCAGGGCAACGGCCTGCCCGTCCAGCAGGCCACTGGCTTCTTTCCCATTGCCCGCACCGATCCGGTGTACGCCTACGACACCAACCCCAACCCAATCACCGCCCAGACGCTAGCCTTCAGCATTCCGCTGCGTCCCAGCAAGGCCGCCGAGCCGGGCTGCCTGGGCCTGGGCATGATCGGGTTCTCAGTTACTGGCGTGGCCTTTTATAACGCGCTGGACGATGCAGGTCTGGACGCTGCCGCCCACGAGGTTCAGGACTTGTGCAACGGCCATCCGCAGGGGAAGGGCCAGTATCACTACCACAGCAGTTCACCGTGTCTGCCCGGAGCCGAGAGCAATTCGCTGGTGGGCTGGGCGCTGGACGGCTATCCCATTTTCGGGATGCGTGACGCAAAGGGAGAACTGATCACCAACGCCGATCTGGACGTCTGCCACGGACGCGCCGAGAATGTCAGTGCAGATGGCCGAAGCTATGACTACGCCTACCACCTGACCCGGGAATATCCGTACACTCTGGGCTGCTATACGGGTCAGGTCTTGCCAGAAACGGTGCGGGCCATTCGCAGTTCGCTGGGGCCACCCACCCCACGCGGGCCGGATGGCCGTCCGGTTCAGCCTCGCCAGCCTTGAGCTTCATTCCCTGGCCCGCCGCTTTGTCTGGCTGTAAAATGGACTGAGGATGAAAGAAAGCACCCGCATGTGGCTCCGGCGTTGGATGCCCGTGATCATGTTCCTGATTTTTGGGGCGCTCACGCTGGCTCAGGTCTGGTTGTCGGCCCATCCTGGCTGAAAACGGCTCAGTCTGGCAAAAACAGCCCCGCCTTCACCCCAAAGTATCCGGCCAGCTTCCGCACATGCTCCAGCGTGAACGCCCGCCTGCGCCCCAGCAGTTGGCTGATGGTGCTTTGGCTGATGCCCACCGCTTTGGCGAGTTGCTGCTGCGTCAGGTGGCGTTCCTGCATAAACACTTTGAGGACGGTAGCAGCGTCCACATCGGGAATGGGGTAATGGATAGCCTCGTAGGCGACGATGCGATCAATAAGCGAGCGGGCCAGACTATCCAACGGGTGTGTGGGGTCTTCGCCGATTTCCGAGAGGATATCTTTCAAGTCGGCAGTTGCCTGGACGAGCTGCTCGTCGTTTTCAATGGGCGTGATGGCGGCGGGGGCCAATACGCCCACTTTTCGCCAGGCTTCTGTGAGGGCGGGAAGATTCAGTGTCATCGGTTCCTCCTGAGCTGATCTGTCCAGGCGTCATATTCTTTGTGCGTCAGGATGGCTTCCACGAAAAAACTCTTGTACAGAAAATTGGGTAGAAGGCTGGAATCATGACCGACATGCCTGACATGAGGGGCGTCCGGGGCGTATCCCCGGACGTATGCAATCACCCTCACTCGACAGTTTCCGCTGCCTTA
>NZ_MSTI01000122.1 GCF_001949125.1 Deinococcus marmoris | reverse complement strand
CCGCCAAGGGTCAACAGGTTCTGGACGAGATCAGGGTGCAGACGGGAAACGATGCGCTGGAGGTGTATGTGGGCGACTTGTCCAGCATGGCCGACGTGCGCCGCATCGCGCTGGAAGTGCTGGCCGAACATCCCACGCTGGACGTCCTAGTCAACAATGCGGGCGGTTTGATCGACGAGCGCCGCGAGACAGTGGACGGCTTTGAATATACGTTTGCCTTCAATCATCTGGCCTATTTTCTGCTCACCAATTTGCTGCTGCCAGGGCTGAAGGCGGCGGCCCAGGAGAGAGGCGAGGCCCGCGTGGTCAGCGTGTCATCCACCGCCAACAACAACGGGCGGATGCGCTGGGACGATCTGCAATACAAATCCGGTTATTCCATCTGGCCTGCTTACGGCCAGAGCAAGCTGATGAACGTTCTGTTCTCTAACGCCCTCGCGCGCCGCCTGGCAGGCACGGGCGTGACCAGCAACTCACTGCATCCCGGCCTGATCGCCTCCAGCTTTGGCAGTACGGCAACAGGGCTGAGCAAAATATTGCTGACGGTTCTCAAGCCGTTCATGTTGACGGTGCAGCAGGGCGCACAGAACAGCCTGTATGTCGCCACCTCACCGCAGATCAAGGGGATCAGCGGACAGTATTTCGTCAAGCAAAAGCTGGGCAAGCCCAATGCCCTGGCCGCCGATGAGGGCGCGCAGGAGCGACTGTGGAAGCTGTCGGAGGAACTGGTTGAAGCCTGGTCAAGTCCAGTGGCGGCGGATCACGTTGCCCCACTGGTCTGAACTGGGATTGATCAGACGCGCTCTTCAGGGGAAGCGTAGACCCCTGGCAAATGTTCTGACACCCGCCTGAGTTTTCTTCACTTCGCAAAGAGTTCAAGGTCAATATTCCGTTGTAAGGAGGCAGAGAGATGAGCGTGAACGCGAAACCGTGGTCACTGACCCGCGTGAAGTACGGCACGGGCCGCAGGCGTTCGAGTGTGCGCTTCATCTCCCCTGCTGAGAACAGCGGCTGGCCCTGCATGGTGGTGACTTTAAGGGTGTCGCCCAGGACGAGGGTGGCGATGCGGGCCGTGGCTTCGGTGCAGTAGATGCTGAGCTTCGGGAAGCGCCTGATGACCACGGGCAACGCGCCAACATGGTCTAGGTGGGCGTGGGTCAATACCATCGCGGTGGGTGGATGCTCCGCCAGCAAGCCAAGCTGGGGCAGTGCGGCGTCCCCGATGGACCCAGGGCGCGCCCCGGCGTCAATCAGCAGGTTGCCCTCGGCCAGCCGGTACAGGTAGCTACTGGCCCCCACCTCGTCAGTGCCACCCAGTCCCAGGAAATGCAGGTCACTCATGGCTGGCATTGTGGCGGATGGCGTGAAATGCCATCACGACAGGACCGCCCCCGGCTCCGTCCCCAGATCGTTGATATTAAACCCAGTCGCCGCCCGTGCCTTCTCGTTGAGCAGGTGCATCAGCAGTCGCCCCGGCGTTTCAATCTTCTGGCCCTTCAGCCGCCACTTCTCCAACCGCTGGATGCAGCGCCGGACCTCCTTCACCCCCAGATGGACCAGTGCCTTATAAAACCCGATGGCCGCCACCGTATGGGTGGCCGGATCGTCGTGGTGAATGGCGATCTGTACGGCGAATTCCCAGAGCTGCGGATTGGCGTTCCGCAATCTGTCTAGACAACCCTCTAAGCTGTCTGTCACTTGATCAAGGGTGGGGGAAGAGGTTCCTCGCTCTCCAGCGCGCGTGATCAGTGCCGCACTGTCCAGGCAGCGCAGCAGGTCTTCCCTTGCATTTCCCACCGATGAAGCTCCAACGCCCCCTTCAGGTTTTCCACAATCCCTTTGTTTTTGGGTAGTAGTTGAGCTTCCTTTAATCGTCTCACCTTGAGAGTTAAAGTCTGGCACGACGAAAATCTCGGTCTCCTGGACCGACTCGGCAAAGAAGGCCGCTTCCAGGTCCTCCGGGATGACCGGCTCGTACAGCGTGACGCTGAACAACGTGGCCGCGTTGCGCCGGGCTGCTGTCTCCCGGTCCAGTCGCTGCACCTTCTGGCTCCTGAGCCACAAGTGCGCCAGCGGGTGCTTCAGGGCACGGTAGAAAGTGGCCTCGCTCATCCCACACTCGCGCGCAAAGCAAAAGCGCCCGCCCACCATCTGCACCACCTGCTCGCGGGACTGAAGGGGCCGCCCATCCTCGCTGATCTTTAGGTAGGGGTGACCTGAGACTAGGAACCGAAACCTGCGCTAAGGAATTCAGCGCTGTTTGCGCCGCCAGATTCGGAGTTCGGCATCTGCTGAAGCGTCGCTGATCTCGGCATACCGCAACGTGGTCTGAATGTGGCGGTGGCCCAGCCGTTTGCGGATGGTTCCCAGGCTCACGCCCCCATTGACCAATTCCGTCGCGTGGCTATGGCGCAACTGATGCAGGGTGCAGGTCACACCAGCGAGAGCCGCATAGCGTTGCCAGCGCTCCTGCACGCTCTGATACCGCAACGGCCCACCACGCCCGTTCTTCTGCGCCTGAAACAGCGGCCCATG
>NZ_MSTI01000006.1 GCF_001949125.1 Deinococcus marmoris | reverse complement strand
AGGGAAACGCCGCTGGCGAATCGAAGCCTTTTTCAAAACGATCAAGGGCCGCTTCGGACTTGAACGCTTTGCGCAGCACAGCAAACAGGGTGTCTTGCGCTGGTGGTGCCTCTCCGGCTTGGCCTTCCTGCTCTGTCATCTCCAGGACCTTGACCTCCCTCTTCGCCTGCCGGGCATATGGCCTGACTGGGGCGACCTGGCGAGAACCGTGAGGTTCTCGTTCGTCCCCGACGTGCATCGTCGTGCGCTTCAATTGGAGCTAGACGCGCTCGATGCCTTCCAGCACGCATCCCCTGCCCTCATTGTCTAAACTGCAAGATGTCAGTTAACTTCAAATGCTTCTATCTGATTTCTTGCTTTTCCAGTAAGTTTATGACGATCTATCCAAAAATTATCATGCTCTAAGACATTAAGAAGATGACTAATATTAGAGTTAATTGCTTCTGTCTCTTGGACTTTTATATATAAGTCTTCCCATTTTTTCATTTATAGTCTCCAAATTAAAGAGGCTTTCGCATTGTAGCCTCAATCGCCCGAAACCCCCGTTAAGATTGCAAGGCGTAATCCAGTAAGTTTACCCAATGCCCATACTGCGCACTTTTGCTGCTAATTTGCTGTTAGAAAGCAAGCTCGACAGGCTCTAAAGGGGCTGGAGTTCGGCGTCAGATCGAAAGTACAAACTTTGGCTTCGCCTTCCAACATACTCGAAGTCGTGCACGGGAATAACGACTGGGACAGTCTTTAGGCCCTTCTCAGTACCTGACACTTTGAGGTAAATCCCGACTGGGACACAGAAAAAAATGCCAACGGGCGGCTGATGGGTGTGTGATGCACACCAACGCCGCCCTGACTGATCTTGACACCTTCGTCGCCTTCCTGAAAGAGCGACTTCCTCACCACCGGATTGACCTGCTGCGCCGAGTCGCCGCCGTGGTCTTTGGCATCGTTCAGGCCGAAACCACGCGGCACCGCAAGATTGCCATCCACCTTCGCAGCACGGCAACGCTGGATTCCAGAACGAAGACCGTCGCCCGAACCTTCCATGACGCTGGACTCTCTGAGCAGGATGTACTGGACATCCTGCTGCCGCTGCTTCCAGACGGCAAATTGATCTTCGTCATGGACCGCACCAATTGGAAGCATGGACAGGCCGACATCAACATCCTGGCGCTGGGCGTGCTGCTCGGTGATGTCGTGATCCCGCTCGTCCATGAGGTGTTGCCGCACGGCGGCAACAGTCACAGTGAGCTGCGTATCGCCCTGGTGAGCAGATTGCTGAAGTCCGTCCCAGCGGGGCGGTGGCGTGTTTTGATCGCTGACCGTGAGTTCGTGGGCAAAGCGTGGTTCGAGTTTCTGCACCAGAAACGGATCAAGCGGTGCATCCGCATCAAGGAGACCACCCGCATGGATGAACTGCTGGTGCGTGAACAGTACAAGAATCTGCGTCCTGGACAGGTACGAGGA
>NZ_MSTI01000049.1 GCF_001949125.1 Deinococcus marmoris | reverse complement strand
CCAGGCAACCACAACCATTGCTGTTTGGAAAGATCACACAAGCTGTTCCAGACGCATCTGCTCATCCATCGTAAACGCTCGCAAGGGGTTCTTCTGGAATCGCACCATCCTAAAAGCTTACGCCTGTAACAAGTGACCCGCCAGGTAAATTTGACGTGCCAGAGGCCGTCCGTACGGACAAACTGTGGAGTTACGGTGTAGCGCTTCGGGAACTTTCCGTACTCCACAATATGGAGTACGTTCAGGTCGTGCCTACCGCCCGTTGTAACAATCTGGACGAGCAGTCTCACCGCCCCACACAGCGCCGTGTTCGGCAACAGCGGGGATTCAGCTCACGCCAACAAACACAGGGTTTTCTCAGCCTGTACGCCCGGATCGCGACTCCTCACCACCCTGCTCGCTCCACCATTCCCGCTCGCCACCGTCGTCATCACCAGCAAGCCGCGTTCAAGATGTGGCAAGAGACTGTGTAGCCAACAGTCTGACATTCAGGCCGCTGACCTTCACGACGCTCCGCTGCTTTCTTGAAGGCAACAACTTGCCACAACCCATGCCACCATACCGGCATGATCCGCGCACAACTCCTCACCCCAGACCCACCCAGTCTGACCACCTTCCTCAACACCCACACCCGCACCCGCGATTGCCTGATCCAGATCGCTGGCCTCGCTGAAGTCACCTATCACGGCCGCGCGGCCAGCACCGCCGAAGTGGGCGCGTACCTCGTCCTGATCAAACGCGACGGCAGCCTCCAGATCCACGCGCCCACCGGCATCAAGCCCATGAACTGGCAACCCCGCACCGACGAACTCACCGCCCGCGTCGAACACGGCCGCTGCGTCCTGCATGCTTCTCGCCGCAGTCCGGAAGAACTCGTGCGCGTAACCTTCCTGCATCCACACCTCGCGCTCGCGCTGAACTTATACGAGGAAGCGTCATTTACACTCTCTGGCTCAGAGAAACAAATGCAGGACGCACTGGCTCGTCACCCGGAACTAATCGAACCAGGACTCACCGTGCTGGACCGCGAGTTGCTCATTGATTCGGGTGGTATTGACCTCTACGCACGCGATATGAACGGAAAGTATGTGGTGGTGGAACTCAAACGGGGCCGGGCCACCCAGGACGCCGTCAGCCAACTGGGCCGCTACGTCGCTACCGTACAAAAGTCTGGCGTGGCTGCGGTGCGGGGCATTCTGGCTGCACCGTCGATTACTGCGCCCGCGCTCAAGGAATTGCGTGTCAGGGGGTTGGAGTTCCGCGAGATGGGGGCGTGGCCAGACGCGCCAGCTCCAGCAGCTTTGCCTTCCTTGTTCGACTGAACGCGTGAGATCATCATAAAAGAACCGCCCACAGCTGTGGGCGGTTCATGTCTTATACGGACTCCGATTAAAAAGTGTAGAATCTGAGGATCAAATACTTTCATTCTTCCGTTGAACTTCAGCACTCCGCTGCCGACTTCTGGGGCATCTTCCGGGCCAGCACCTGCGCCGTGCAGCGGCGCAGGGCACAGTTTTTCGCGCTTCTTGCCGAAGGCAAGAGTGAACACGAACTGCTGGCGTTGACTCAATATTCCGTCTCGGGTGCGCGCAAAGTCCTGCATCGGTATCACACTCTGGGGTTGGACAGTCTGGGGGATGGCCGCGCCGACAATCCAGGCGCACCCTCGGTCTTGACCGAGGCGGAGCAGCAACAGTTCGCCGCCCGTCTGCGCGAAGATTTTGACCAGGGCATCGTCTGGAACGGCAAAATGGTTCAGGACTGGATTCAGGAGCACTTTGGCAAAACGGTGTACCTGGGCCGCACCTATGAGTTCATGCGACTGGCCGGGTTCTCGCCCCAGCGTCCACGCCCCCGACATGTCGGGGGCAACGAGGCCGACCAGGAAGTGTTCAAATCAAAATCCTAGTGGAGCGGCTTCGCACAGCGGAGCGGCTCCACCATCACGTCTCGTTGTGGGCCATGGATGAACATCGCATTGGCCTCCAACCCATCACGCGGCCCGTCTGGACACCCACGGGTCACCCAGTCACCCGGCCCGTCCAGCCACGCTATGAATGGCTGTATCTGTATGCCTTCGTCTGCCCTGAGAGCGGAGCCAGCCAGTTCTGGCTGGTCCCAGAGGTCACCAAACGCGCTTACCAACTCGTGACTGCCGCATTTGCAGCCAGTCTGGGGGCGGGACCAGACCATCACATATTGCTCGTTGAAGATGGCGCGGGATTTCATGTCCCTCCACTGGAGGGACATCCCCCTGGCCTGGAGACGGTGACCCTGCCACCCTATTCGCCAGAATTGCAGCCGGTAGAACGCGCCTGGAACTTGACGGACGAGCCACTGGCCAACCGATGTTTTGAATCACTCGCCGAACTCCAGGAAGCGCTCGGAGAACGGTGCGCCTGGCTGGAAACCCAACCCGATCTCATCACGCAGCACACCCTGTTCCACTGGTGGCCTCTCTGTACGAATTAATCGGAGTCCGTATTAGAACTGCGTTTACAACTCGCCCTTCAGCGTGCTGGCTACTTTGAAAGACACTTTCTTGCCGGCAGGAATCTGGATCTTCTCGCTGGTCCCCGGCTTCACGCCCGTCCGAGCCTGGAGGTGCTGCGCTAAGCGGCGGTGCTTGGCCCAGCAACATGATCGGCTCGAACAGCCAGGACGAAAAGACTCCGAGCAAGCGAGCTAAGAGTGTTATTTTGTTCCGGGTGAGCTGCGATGTGATCCAGGAGCAGGTCGGCCAGGAATCGGTACTGGTCAGCCGTGAGAGCGAGATTCAGGTCAGGCCGGGCGAACTGTGCTGCTGCTCCAAGTTGTGGCATGGCTTAATTTTACGATCAGGAAACTTGAGTATCTAGCGGGTCAGTTACCTTTGATCCCCCTAATTTACCCGGATAAAATTCCTGTATTTTTTCTTGTCTAACAGCAATGAGATCAGAGAAGACGACAGTCCGGGATCTCCTGGTGGCTTGCCCAGGGCTGTTCAGCACCCGCAGGTTCACTGCGGTTCATCCGCTGATCATGGGGCGTCCACTGCTGATCATGGGGCGCTCACGGCTGTTTTTCTACTGTTCTCTCAGGCAGAGGGCAGGCGGCACACGCCCAGGGGAAACGAACGCCTCCCGCCTCTGACCACCCGAGGAGAACACCATGAACACCAAGACCCGACTGATGATCGCCACCCTCGCTGCAAGTGCCGCCCTCTCCTTCTCCGCCTTCGCAGCCACCACTCCGAGCGCCAGTGGCCCGATGCCTCTCTCCCAAGCCCAACCCAGCACGGCCCTAGTGACCATTTACCTGCCCTACGTCCCCGCCAAACGTGAATCAGCCGCCCGCTTCACCCCACCCGAGTTCTGCTACTCAGGCAGAATGAAGGTTGCCTGTACCCTCATTGACGCCCCTTCCAACGACCCCACCCGACCAGAAGCTCCACTTCTGGCGCATCAGCTCGACTTCCACTGCGTAGCGGGCGATCATGTTCAACATCAAAGGCGGCCTCCGGGTCGCCTTCCTCTTTTGCCTAAGACCAGTTAGGCAAGAGGAAATAGCCGGGTTCTATCAGGGTAAAATCTGCTCTAAAATCTAAAGATGTGTTTGCCAATTTCTGGGCTAGTGGATTCACCGCCCTATTTCTTGGTACTAAGGCCACAATTATATAAAGCATAAGTTAATTTAAAGAACTTAAGCCTCCGTCCAAAGGTGGAAGATCTTGAGCTTCCCTGAAACTATTAATTACTTGAATTAAACCGTCACGTAGCTTAATACTGCCATCAAGAGACGAATTAACACCATCACTCATCATATAATATGATTCTTCTTCTGTTTCGGACATATTACTTAAATAATATGGAGATTTCACTTTATTATATGCATCGTGAAAAGCTTTATGTCCCTTTTCAGATTCAATGAGTAAGGACTTCATCTCACTAAGCTTAACTGACATCTTGCAGCTGGCGGCCTGACAGATTTTATGAGAG
>NZ_MSTI01000018.1 GCF_001949125.1 Deinococcus marmoris | reverse complement strand
AATTTCCCGCTTTGTATCAGGGCATCTTCAACACGCACCACGGTTCGCTGAACCGTGGCCTCATGGACACCCCAGTCCTGGCCGATGTGAAACAACGTGCGGTACTCGCGCCAGAACTCCAGCGTCATCAGGAGTTGCGCTCCCAAAGAGAGTGCAGGTGGCCGTCCAGATTTGACTTTGTTGGCATGGCGTTCTTGCAACACGGTCTCCATCTCTAGAAATGTTTCAGGGTACACACCAGTGCGACGGCGAAAACTCGTGCGATTCAGCTTCAGGGCCTGATGATATTTTAGCGTGCCAACCATCCCCTACCTTAGCGCACGACTTTCGCAAGAGGTCTAATGAAGGTACGGTCTGGCTGGCTGAAGTGGACAAGTTCGCATTGCAACAGTCCCTGCGTGACCTTGAGCGGGCCTATCAGAACTTCTTCCGAACTGCGAAGCAGTCCGGGAAGAAGTTGGTGGGGTTCCCGAAGTTTAAGAAAAAACAATCCAGCGAGACGTACCGCACCCAGTTCACGAACAACAACATCCAGATTGGCGAGGGGCGCATCAAGCTCCCCAAGCTGGGATGGATCAAGACCAGGGGCCAGCCGAACATTCAGGGCAAGATTCTGAATGTGACGGTGCGCCGCGTCCACGAAGGCCATTTTGAGGCGTCCGTTCTGTGCGAGACCGAGATCGCCTACCTGAGCGCTGCCCCAAAGTACGCGGCGGGGGTAGATGTCGGGATCAAAGATTTCGCCATCGTCACCGATGGCGCGAAGTTCAAGCACCATGCCAACCCAAAGTTCTACCGCGCTGCCATGAGACAGCTCCGCAAGGCTCAGAAAACTCTGTCCAGACGTAAAAAGGGCAGCGCTCGTTACGGGAAAGCGAAAACCAAGCTGGCCCGTGTCCACAAGCGTACCGCCAACAAGCGTCAGGACTTCCTCCACAAACTCACCACCTCCCTCGTGCGGAAGTACGAAATCATCTGCACCGAACACCTCAAACCAAGCAATATGGTCAAGAACCACCGTCTCGCGCTGAGCATCAGCGACGCAGGCTGGGGCGAGTTCATCCGGCAACTGGAGTACAAGGCGACGTGGTATGGACGGCTGGTCTCCAAGATCAGCCCCTACTTCCCCTCCAGTCAGATGTGTCATGACTGCGGATTTAAGAATCCCGCAGTGAAGAATCTTGCCGTCCGAGAATGGATTTGCCCAAACTGCGGCGAGACCCATGACCGTGATGAGAACGCCGCACTGAACATCCGGCGTGAGGGACTGGTGGCCGTCGGGATGCCGGACACCCAAAACGCTCATGGAGGCCGTGAAGTCTGCGGTCTGCGAAGTGAGAATCACGCGACTTCAGTCGTGTGAGGTTCAATTTCAGACGATTTGACATTCCCTCTCCTGCCCGCCTTCAGACTCTCATCAACCCGGCCCGCTAAGCTGGGGCGCATGAAGCCCCGCGCCCTGTTGCTGACCGCCCTGCTGACCCTGCCCGTTCTGGCTGCCGCGCAGGACACCGCCCCCGCTACCCTGCCCGAGATTCCCCCGGTGATGACCCCGCTGCCAGTTTCGCCGCCTTCAGTGCCGACACCGCCCGCCCCGGCGATGCTCACCGCGCCGTCTACCCCCGCGCCCGCCGCCGTGGCGCTGCCGGACGTGCAGGCCAACCTGTTCGTGCCGCGCACCGTGACCGGCAAGGTGGCCCTGACCTTCACCGTCCGCAGCAGCCGCGCCACGCCGATCACCTTCAGCGTGCGGCGCGACAACGAGCAGAACTGCTCTACCGCCCCGCAGGTGCGCGTGCTGGAGGTGGGAACGCGCGCCGTGGTATATCCGCTGTCCGGCGTGTCCCCCCGCCTGTGCGCCCAGGATCTGGAGACCAAGACCGCCGCCGCAAAAGGCAACGTGACCTTCACGCGCGAGCTGGAACTGGCCCCCGGCGAGTACATGGTGGAAAGCTGGCTGACGGGTTTTGCGGACGATCTGCTGGTCAAGGTGCCCGCCGCGCCCATGCGAATCACCGTCAAGTAAAGCGAGTGTTTTGCCAGCCGCTGGAGCGCTGATGCTCCGGCGGGTTTCTATGCCGGGCTTCTGAAAAGCTGACGCTGGGGCAAAAGAAACCCCTCTCCTGCGGAGCTGTGCCGGCCAGTCGGCTTCGCCGCCAACTCCCCTCAAAAGGGAGCCAAGAGTTGCAATTGATCTTGCTACGCAGAAAACCCTTGCCTCCCTTTGAGGTGCTCCCGTAGGAGGCAGAGGGGTTAACCGTGGGAGCGTGCCAGCAACCAGACTCCAGCACCCGCATCACAGATAAAGAGATCATCAACGCCACTCGGTTTCAGGAGCGATATTTCCAGATGGCCCTGGCGCGCTAGCCTCCCCGTCATGAGTTTGAGCAATCCAGAAAAAAGCAGCGCCGCAAAGCCCGTCACCCTGATCACCGGGGCGTCCGGCGGCATCGGCAGCGCCCTGGCCCGCGCGCTGGCGGGCACCCACGAACTGATCCTGGGCGGGCGCGGTGGCGCGGCCTTGAACGCCCTGTGTGCCGAAGTCGGTGGGCACCCGCTGGTCCTCGATCTGACGCGCCCGGAAACGTTTGCGGGTGTGCTGGCCGGACTGGGCCGGGTGTCCAACGTCGTCCACAACGCTGGAGTGGTGGAGCTGGGCGCGGTGGCCGAACAGGACTACGCGGTCTGGACCCATACGCTGGCGGTGAACACGGTTGCGCCTGCCGAGCTGACCCGTCTGCTGCTGCCCACGGTGCGCCAGGAGCGCGGAACCTTCGTCTTCGTCAACAGCGGCGCGGGCCTCAGCGCCAATGCGGGCTGGGGCAGCTACGCGGCCAGCAAGTTTGCCCTGAAGGCTCTGGCCGATGCCCTGCGCGGCGAGGAAGAGGCGAACGGCGTGCGCGTCACCTCGCTGTATCCAGGGCGCACCGCCACCGAGATGCAGCGCAAGGTGCGCTCCCAGGAGGGGGCCGAGTACACGCCGGAAGCTTTTATCGATCCGCAGACGCTGGCGGCCACCATCGCCTTCGTCCTGAACGCCCCGCGTGACGCCACCCTCACGGACCTGACCGTCCGGCCCGGCCCCCAGTGACGCGAGATTATGATGTGGTCATCGTCGGCGCTGGCCCCGCTGGACTGACGGCGGCCCTGACCCTGGGCGGCGCGGAACGGCGCGTGCTGCTGCTGGACGGCGGCCCCCCACGCAACGCCCGTGCCACGGCAGCCCACAACGTCTTCACCCGCGACGGCTGCGCGCCCACGGACCTCAAAACCCTGGGTTTACACGATCTGAAGCCGTATGACGTGACCGTGCTGCACACACCTGCCCGTGAGGCCAAACCTTTCGAGGATGGATTTGCCGTCCGTCACGATGGCGGCTGGGCCAGGGCGAGGCGGCTGCTGTTTGCCAGCGGCGTGCGCGACAAACTGCCGCATATTCCCGGTCTGCGCGAACGCTGGGGCCTGAGTGTCCACCACTGCCCGTACTGCGACGGCTGGCCCAACCGCGACGCGAAGCTGGGCGTGCTGGGCAGCCATCAGGAGGGCCATCATCTGGCGCTGAATGTGCGTGCCTGGGTCGAGGAAGTCAGTCTGCTCGCCGACGGCCCCGACGAACTGACTGAAGAGCAGCGCGAGGATTTGCAGCGTATCGATGTGCCCCTCTACACCCAGCCCGTCGTGCGGATCAGCGGGAAAGACGGCGTGACCGTGCATTTCCGCAATGGCAAGTGTCTGGACCTGGAAGGGCTGTTCCTCAATCCCACCCAGGTGCAGAACAGTGGCCTGCCCGCTACGCTGGGCTGTGAGCTGGACGCCAAGAGCCGCGTGACGGTCAGCGAGAATGGCATGACCAGCGTGCGTGGCATCTGGGCCGCCGGGGACATGGCCGGAGCGCCGCAGTACGTCACCAACGCCGCCGCCAGCGGAATGACGGCGGCAGTCAGCCTGAATACCACCCTGATCCACGAGGACGTGCGGGCGCGGGGTGCGGCCTTCCACAAATCGCCGCACGAGGACCCGCAGGTGGGCGTGGCTTGAGGGCCAGATGTTGAAGGCGGTGCTGTTCGATCTGGACGGCACGCTGCATGACCGCAACGCCACCATTTTCCAGTGGCTCAAGGGCCACACCCGGCGGTTTGATCTGCCCGCAGCTTACGCCGCCCGCTTTCTGAAACTGGACGATTTCGGCTACCGCCCCAAGTCCGAGGTGATGCCTCTGCTGGTGCGGGAATTTGGGCTGGCGCATCCGGCACAGGCGTTGCTGGACGATTTTTCCGATCACGCCTTCGGCCAGCCCGTCCCCGTGCCGCACACCCACGCTGTTCTGGCTGAGCTGCGACAGCGCGGCGTCCTGCTGGGCATCGTGACCAACGGCTGGGAGCTTAAGCAGCGGCAGACGCTGCACGGGCTGGACCTGACCCGGCGGGTGGACGATGTGGTGATCAGCAAAGCCGTGGGCCTCAGTAAGCCCGATCCGGCGATCTACCGGCTGGCGCTGGAGCGGCTGGGTGTAGATGCCGCCGACGCCTGGTTCGTGGGCGACTCGCCGCGCAACGACATCACGGGGCCGCAGGCGGTGGGGCTGCGGGCGGCCTTCCTTTGCACCGGACACGCGCTGGCAGGGGAGAGGCCGGACGCCGTTCTGGGCGATCTGCGGGATGTGCTGGCGCTGGCCTGAGTTTTCCCGCTGGTCAGGCGGATTCCGGCAAACCACTGGCGTCGGCCAGCACGTCCAGCAGCGCGGCCACTACCTGCGGATCGAAATGCTGGCCGCTGGCAGCCTGAATATGGGTCAGGGTTTCGGTGACCGTCCAGGCCCGCTTGTAGGGCCGCACGTTGGTCAGGGCGTCGAATACGTCGCAGACGGCAAAAATCCGGGACAGCAGGGGAATCTGCTCGCCGCAGAGCTGTTGCGGGTAGCCTGCGCCGTCCCAGCGTTCGTGGTGTCCGGCGATCACGTCCAGGGTGGCGGCGGGCAGGAAGGGCAGGTGCCGCGCCAGGGTCACGCCGTCGGTGACGTGCATTTCCATACGGGCGCGCATGGGCGGGGTCAGTGGACCACCGTGCAGCAGGATCGAGTCGGGCACCGCCACCTTGCCGATGTCGTGCAGGTACGCGCCCCAGCGCAGCGCCCGCAACGCGCTCGCCTCCAGCCCGAAATGCTGGCCCAGCCGCAAGGCCAGCGCCGTGACCCGGTCCGTGTGGCCCTGCGTCTCGGCGTCGCGGGCCTCCAGCGACAGGCCCATCGCGCGCAGGGCACCCTCGTGGGCGGCGTGTTCGCGTTCCTCAGCGTCCAGGCGGGCAGCCAGCAGGGTCAGCAGGCCGGTCACACTGTCGATCAGATGCCGCTCGGGTCCAGACCAGTCGTGGGGCTGAAAGACGTGGGCCAGCAGCGCGCCGACCAGTCGCCCGGCGCGGTCATGGATCGGCGCGGCAATCAACGCGCACACGCCCAGTTCCGGGAATCCGCTGGCGGCAGGTTCGCCGTCCGTGTCCTGAAAATACAGGATGTCTGGCGAGGCTTCCAGCGCGCCGATCAGCGGCAGATGGCGCGGCAGACCGTGCGCCAGCAGCGCGTCCATCGCCGGTCCCTCGGGCATCACGCCGCTGGCCGCGCGGGCATGGTAGGCCAGCGTCTGATCCGCGAGCTGAAAATACCCCGCCCCCACCGCCGAGGTCTGGGCCACCAGCGCGTCCAGCACCGGGGTCATGGCGCTGCCCAGGTCGGGCGCGTTCAGGCCCAGCCGTGTGAGCTGCAAGGTCAGTTCCAGCACTCCGGGTTCGTGTGGGCCTTGGAACCCTGTCGGCGCTGGGACGGAAGCGAGACTCATGACAGCAAGCCTAGTCCCGCCAAACTGACAGTGTTCTCACAGAACTTGAGAATGAGGCGAGAGTGGCACGGCATTCCGTCTCCAGGCCAGCAAAAACCCCTCCGTGAAGAGGGGAATGGGCCTGAAAAATCCTGCTGGAACTTCAGGGCAGCGGGAAGCCCCCGGCGAAGGCATGGACCTCGTCCTTCACGTTCTCGCCTTTCAGCGCCCGGTCGATCAGGTCGGCAATTTTTGGCATGTCGCTTTCCACCATGCCGCGCGTGGTCACGGCGGGCGTGCCGATGCGGATGCCGCCGCCGTGCAGGATCTTCTCGGTGTCGTAGGGCAGCGTGGACTTGCTGATGGTGATGTGGTTGGCGTCCAGCGCCTTGGTGGCCTTGGTGCCGTTCAGCCCCTGTGGGCGCAGGTCCAGCAGGAACAGGTGGTTGTCGGTGCCGCCGGACACGACGCGGTAGCCCTTGGCCTGAAACGCGGCGGCCAGCGCCTGAGCGTTCTTGATGATCTGAGCGGCATACGCCTTGAATTCCGGTTGTAACGCCTCGCCAAAAGCAATCGCCTTGGCCGCGATGATGTGTTCCAGTGGCCCACCCTGATGACCGGGGAAGACCGAGCGGTCCATCTTGGCCGCAATGTCGGGGTCACTGCTCAGCAGCAGACCGCTGCGGGGGCCGCGCAGGGTCTTGTGCGTGGTGGTGGCGACGATGTGTGCGTGCGGCAGTGGGCTGGGATGCACCCCGGCGGCCACTAGGCCGGCAATGTGCGCGATATCGGCGAACAGGATTGCACCCACTTCATCGGCGATGGTGCGGAATGCCTCAAAGTCGATGATGCGGCTGTAGGCGCTGGCCCCGGCGATGATCATCTGCGGCTTGTGTTCGTGCGCCAGGCGGCGAACCTCATCCATGTTGATCAGTTCAGTTTCGGGGCTGACTTTGTAGCTGACCACCGTGTAATTCTTGCCGCTGAAGTTGACCGGGCTGCCGTGCGTCAGGTGCCCGCCGTGCGACAGGTCCATGCCCAGCACGATGTCGCCGGGCTTGAGGAGTGCGCCGTACACCGCAATATTGGCGCTGCTGCCGCTGTGGGGCTGCACGTTGGCCCAGGTTGCTCCAAACAGTTCCTTGGCCCGCTCGATGGCCAGCAGTTCCACCTGATCCACCACTTCGCAGCCGCCGTACCAGCGCTTGCCGGGGTAGCCCTCGGCGTATTTGTTGGTCAGCACGCTACCCGCCGCCTCGCGCACGGCGGCGCTGGTGAAGTTCTCGGAGGCGATCAGTTCCAGCCCGGTGCGCTGGCGCTCGCCCTCCTGCGCGATCAGGTCAAAGATGGCCGTGTCACGCGGGGCGGACGGGATCTGGGGGCGCTCGGCAGTCGTCATGACCTCACGGTAACACTGCCGCCAGTGCGAATATGGGCGTCTGTCTTGGCAGCACAGACGGGGGGAGGGGCGGATCTGAGGAGCTGAACGTCTGAAGGCTGGGGAAGAGATTTTGGCTGGCGGTTTTGCGGGTGGCTGCTTGCGGTTTAACCCCTCAGTCTGCTTCGCAGCCAGCTCCCCTCAAGGTGAGCCAAGAGTGGTCATTCATCGTGCCACGCAGCAATCTCCTTGCCTCCCTTCTAAGGGGAGGTGGCGCGGAGGGCCGGAGGGGTTAAGCCGTGGCACCCACCGCAGCATCCCAATTCTGCTACCCTAAACCGCATGACGCCCTACGCCGGTACACTTTCGCCGTTTACCCGCGCTGGGGTTTCGCTGACTTAACAGAGTCCAGCGCGTCACCCCGCCTACTGCATGTATGGCGGGGCTTTTTTGTGTCCAAAGGAGAAGAATGACAGACGATCATCATCAGGAAGCCCAGCAAGCAGAAGCACTGGCAGCCATCGCGCAGGCGGATACGTTGGAGGGTTTGCAGGCCGTCAAAACGAAGTACGTGGGCAAGAGTGGACTGGTCACCAAGGAACTGGGCGCGCTGGGCAAGCTGCCGCCCGAGGAACGCAAGGCGCGTGGCGCGCAGATCAACGCCGTGCGGCAGGCCATTGACGGTGCATTGACTGAACGCGAGACCACCCTCAAACGCGCCGCGCTGGATGCCCGCCTCGCCTCCGAGGCCATCGACGTGACCCTCCCCGGCCTGCCGCTGCCCGCTGGCGGTCTGCATCCCATCAACCGCGTGTACGACGACTTGACCCGCATTTACGAGCGGCTGGGCTATGCGGTGATCGAGGGGCCGGAAGTGGAGGACGAACACCACAACTTCGAGGCCCTGAACGTGCCATGGTATCACCCCGCGCGTGACCTCCAGGACACCTTCTGGCTGGAGGATGGCCGCCTGCTGCGGACGCACACCAGCCCCATGCAGATTCGCTACATGGTGGACCACGAACCCGCCCTGAAGATCGTGGTGCGCGGCAAGGTCTACCGCTACGAGGCCACCGACGCCACCCACGAGGCTATGTTTCATCAACTGGAGGGCCTGGTGGTGGGCGACGGCATCAGCATGGCCGACCTGAAAGGCACGATTGCCGAGATGGCGCGTGGGTTGTACGGGCCGTCTGCGAAGGTGCGCTTTCAGCCCAGCTATTACCCCTTCACCGAACCCGGCGCGGATTTTGCGGTGTGGTGGGAGAACCCGCGCGGCGAGAGCAAATGGCTGGAGCTGGGCGGCTGCGGCATGGTTCACCCCAACGTCTTCAAGTCCGTGGACGACTTGCGCGAGGCCGAGGGCAAACCGCGTGTGTACGAGGGCAAAACGGGCTTCGCCTTCGGGCTGGGGCCAGAGCGGATCGCCATGCTCAAGTACGGCATCCCCGATATTCGCTACTTCTACGCCAACGATCCGCGCGTGCTGGGGCAGTTCCGGGGGGAATTGGGGTGAATGAAAGGGTTGAGGAGGCTTGCGAGGCTATTCTGGAGCAAAAAAACAGAGGTTCAGAGATGGACGTCTCTCAGGTCATTCAATACCTTGGCAGCCACGCGTATTCCAAAATGGAATGCATTATTGCGGTCACGAAACTCTTCGCCCTGCGTCTGCCTGAAGCGAAAGAAATTGTTCATTCTAGTCCAACTTTCGCCTATAGGAAGGAAGCCGATGAGGCCACTCAAGCCATCTTCATTGAGGGAATACAGAAAGTGGCAAAACTGCATGAGCCTCTCAGCGTTCAGTTATTGCTAGAGATTTGGGAGGGGGAGCCTGTCCCTGAATTTTCTGGGCGTGTCTCTCTCATTGGAGAGGCTAGTGAACTTAAGCCCAATGAAATCGTCAACGATCAATTTCTAGTTCTAGAGATTCCTACCGCTCTGGTCTCGGCCCCTGTATTTATTGTGATCTTGCCCGACGGAGGAATGATTTCTATTCTTCGACCAGATGGCTCGTTTGTGCATGAATTGAGCGATTTAGAGGACTTTGACTGTGCTGCGGCACGACTCAATCTGTCTGCAAGTGAGATCAGAAGAATGCAAGTTGCTGCCTATGCGAAAGCGATGGCTGGGACAGATCAAGACCTTGATTCAGCATGGGTAGAGGCTGGACTTGAATCACTCCGCAAAATGTATGACGAGGAAGAAAAGGTATGAGCGGGAGATTGTCTGAAACCTTCGCCATTCCCTGCGTCGGGGCCATCATTGCCCGCGAAGTCGGCGGCGTGCGCTGCCTGCTGATTCAGGAGCGTCGCAAGCCGGGCGCGGGTATCGAGAACGGAATGATGGAAGTGGCGGCGGGCAAGGTGCGCGAATACGAAAACGTATTTGACGCCCTGCGCCGCGAGGTGGCCGAGGAAACGGGCCTGCGCCTGACCCGAATTGAGGGCGAGGACACCGCCATCACTCGCACCGTGAACGGCTACACCGTTATGAGCTATACGCCGTTTTGCACCACCCAGAACCTGTCGGGTGGCTATTCGATCATTCTCCACAGCTTTCTCTGCGAGGCCGAGGGTGAGCCGCTGACGCGGACGGACGAAACGAGAAATCTGCGCTGGATGCCACTGGCCGAGTGCTGGAGCTATCTGCAAAATCGTCCCGAAGACTTCTATCCTCTCCACATCAACGCGCTCAGCCTGTATCTGGGCCAGGAGAATCCATGAGACCCCGCGCCGTCGGCATCCTGCTTAACGATCAATCTCAAGTCCTCCTTATGCTGCGGCAGAAGGCGGGCCGCGCCTACGCCACTCTGCCCGGCGGCGGCATTGAATCTGGCGAAACCCCTGCCGAAGCCTGCGCCCGCGAACTGCTGGAGGAAGTCAATCTGGTGGTCACGGTGGGCCAGGAAGTGCTGGTGCTGGACAATCTGGACAACCACGAACACTACTTCCGCGTAGCCCTCGTGTCCGGCGAAATGCGCCTGGGCGACGGTCCCGAAGGCATCCGCAACAGCGCCGAGAACTCGTATACGCCCCAGTGGGTGAATGTGTCGGAACTGGACACCGTGAATCTGGTGCCGGAACAGGTACGCGGGGTGGTTCGAACCCTCGCCCAAAACGCTGGCTGATACTGCTTTTCCCCTCTCCATCCCCATCAAGAGGTTCCACCATGAAACTCCCTTATTCCTGGCTCCAAGAATTGATTCCCAACCTTCCGCCCGTCACCGAGCTGGAACCCATCTTCGCCAATCTGGGCCTCCCGCTGGAAGGCATAGAGGACACGCCCACACCGCCGGGGGGCGTGCTGCTCTCCGTCATCACGCGGGCCGAGGCGATGGAAGGCACGCAACTGGCGAGGCTCACGCTGGACACCGGGCCGCACGGTGAGCGCGTGATCGCTACGGGTGCGCCGGGTGCGGCGAGTCTGCCTGCCGGAACGGTGGTGGCGCTGGTCACGCCCGGAACGGCGCTGGGCGACACCGAATACGGCGTCCGCATGTTGCAGGGCGTCGAATCCTGGGGCATGGCCGCCAGCGCCAAGGAGCTGGGCATCGGCGAGAGCAGCGCCGGAATCCTGACCTTCCCGGCTGGTACGGCGAAACCCGGCACGCCCATGCATGAACTGTGGCCCACCGACCACGTCCTGGATATCGAGGTCACGCCCAACCGCGCCGACGCCCTGAGCGCGCTGGGGGTGGCGCGCGATCTGGCCGCCTTCCTCAAGCTGGGGCTGAAGTTGCCCCCCGCTGGCCCCGCCGCGCACGGCGATGGCGAAATCCGGGTCAGCCTGCCGCCGAAAGGATTGACCATCGAACGCGATCCATCCAAAAAGCTGCGCTTCGGCTGCGATCACTTCGCGGCGCGGACGGTGGGCGGCGTGCAGAACGGCCCCTCGCCGCTGTGGATGCAACGCCGCCTGTCTCTGGCGGGAATGCGCCCGATTGACCTGATCGTGGACACCAGCAATTATGTGATGCTGGAACTGGGCCAGCCCACCGCGCTGTATGACCGCCGCGACGTGACCGGCGATGGGATTCTGGTGGCCTTCGGGCTGCGGCAGGGCGAGGAAGTCGCTGATCTGATGGGCGGCACCCATACCGTTGGCCCCGAGGACCTGCTGATTCTGGACGGACGCGAACGTGGCGTTTCCACGGTGGCCGAGGCCTTCGCCAACGCCGGACAGCCCCAGCCGGGGGCGGGGGTGCTGGGCATCGCCGGGATCATGGGCGGCGATCACGGACGGGTGCGGGCCGACACGACGGACGTGGTGATCGAGTCCGCGCACTTTGACCCGGTATTGCTGCGGCGCACCAGCACAAGATTGGGCCTCAAGACCGACGCCGTTTACCGTTACGAACGCGGCGTCGATCCACTGCTCTCGCCAAAAGCTGCGGACCGCGTGGCTGGACTGCTGGCCGAATACGGCGGCGGCCAGATCGAGCCGGGCGCGACGGTGGTGGGGGAACCGGAAATCCCCGGCGAGATCACCGCCTCTGCCGACGCCATTCGTGCGCTGCTGGGCATGCAGATCGACACGGCGGAGATGCGCGCCATCCTCGTCCGCCTGGGCTGCGAGGTGGCAGGCGAGGGCGACACGCTGCTCGTCACGCCGCCGTCCTGGCACATCGACATGATCATCTGGCAGGACGTGGCCGAGGAAGTCGCCCGCCTGCACGGGTACGCCGAACTGCCCGAAACGCTGCCCACGCTGCGAATCCATGCCAGTAACATCGGCGCATCTGCCGACAACGACAGCCGCCAGAACCTGCGCCGCACGCTGGCCGGGCTGGGCTTTCAGGAGGTGGTGACCTACACCTTCACCAGCGACGATGAAGCGCAGAAAGCGCGGGCGGAAGCTCCCGGCGTGCGTCTGCGGAATCCAATGACGGTAGACCGCACGGCGTTGCGGACGGCGCTGTACCCCAGCCTGCTGCGCGCCGCGTTGGCCCACCCCAAGGGCGAACGCGTGCTGCTGTCCGAACAGGGCCGTATTTTCCCCAAGAGTGGCGAGGCCGAGCGTCTGGGCCTGCTGATGCGCGGGCCACTCGCGCCGAACACCCATCAGGGCGGCGTGGCGGGCGGCTACAGCGCCTTCCGGGGCCTGCTGGAAACGCTGGCCGCCAGTCAGGGTGCGGCGCTGGAGATTCGTCAGTTGCGCGGCGAGGCGGTTCCCAGCGCCCTCCATCCCGGCATCGCGGGCGAGGTGGTCTGGAATGGGCAGGCCATCGGCTGGATCGGCGCGGTGCATCCCGAAATTGCCCAGGAATTCGGGCTGAAGGGCGAGACGTTCCTGCTGGAAGTCGCCCTGCCGCTGCCAGGCCGGGCCTGGGGCTTCCGCGATCCCAGCCGCGCCCCTGTCGCGTGGCGCGATCTGGCTGTCATTGCCCCGCAGGACGTGGCTTACGGCGAGGTGGCCGCGCTGCTCCGGGCGGAGGCGGGCGAGGGGCTGGAAAGCGTGGAGCCGTTCGACGTGTACACCGGGGATCAGATCGGGGAGGGCAACCGCAGTGTGGCCGTGCGGCTGGTCTTCCGGGGCGCAAAGACCCTGACCGACGCGGAAGTCGATCCTGTGATGGACCGTCTGATGGGCGCGGTGCGGGCGCAGGGCTGGAGCATTCGGGAGAAGTAGACGAGAGGGTGGATAGGGGGCCGGGGCTAGATGTCCTGGCCCCTCTTCCATACCTTCAAGTTGTCCTGAATCAACGTTCCGCTCAGTTCCTCATCTTCTGGTAGCTCATCTACCTCAAACCAGCCGACTTCCAGTACCTCGCCGTCCTGTAGGGTCAGTCGGCCTGTCACGCCCTCTGCCCGGTACAGCACCGAAACATTGTCCACCACATCTCCGTGCAGATACATGAAGCGGTATTCCGGTCCGCAGAACATGTCCAGCGGTTCCAGTGTTTCGGCAGTGAGTCCGGTTTCCTCTAACAGCTCCCTCCGCGCGCAGTCCTCAAAGCTCTCGCTGGGTTCCAGGCTGCCCCCTGGGACCGTCCACTTTCCCGTTCCGCCATGCCGCAGCAACAGCAACCTGTTCTGAGCATCTGTCACCAGCACGTTCGCGCCAGGGGCAAACAGGGGACGGGCACCCACCAGCTTCCGCAGTTCCATCAGGTAGTTTCCGACAGGCGGTGGGGGCGGTGTGGGTTCCAACGGCAGCGGTGGCAACCCCACGCGTGCCCGCAACACGCTCAGGCTCTGGCGGTTGGCGTTGTTGCTCAGCGGGGGCAGGTCATCCAGCGCGAACCAGCGCAACTCCAGCGTCTCGCCGCTGTCGTCGGGCTGGGCATCCAGCAGCGCGGAGGCCGGAAGCGTGCCCTGCGCCCGCATTCCCACGATGTAGATTTCGTGGCCGTTGGGGTAGCGGTGAAATAGTTCAGGGCCGCTCTGGAGGCCGTCGGGCAGCGGCATCAAGGCCAGATCGGGGCAGACCAGCCCGGTTTCCTCCAGCAGTTCGCGGCGTGCCCCGGTCAGAAAGTCCTCGCCGGGTTCCAGTGCGCCGCCGGGTTCGCCCCACAGACCGTCGTCGCCCCGGCGCTGAAGCAGCACGCGGCCCGTTTCGTCCTGAATCAGCACGCCGACAGCCGCCGCAATCAACGGCTGATTGCCCCAGAGTTTGCGGAGTTCGAGGATGGACACGCCGGAAAGCCTAGCGTCTCAGCGCGTCTTCCAGCGCTTCGGCAAACCCGTCCTCGTCGTCCAGCCAGGGGTAATGGCCGGTGTCCAGCACGGTCACGTCGGCGTCGGCCAGATCAGCCAGATACTGCACCTGTTCGGGGTAACTGGTGCGGTCCTGCACGCCCGCGATCACGTAGACCGGGCGGCGAACCTCGGCCAGAAAGGGCAGGTATTCAAACTCCCACATGCCCTGGTTGACCAGCGCCTCCTGCACCTCGCCGCCGCCCACCAGTTGGCTTTCCACGTCCACGAATTCCAGTCTCATGCGGCTGGGAGCGTCCACGAATTCCAGGGCGTTCAGCAGATCGCGGGCGTTCAGCAGGGTAAAGGCCGCCTCCACCCGCGCGTCGCCCACCTGTGGGTGCTGGCCTTCAGGGGTGCTGGCGCGGATCGCCCCGGCGGGGTCTTCCAGTTCCACGCCGCGTAGGGCGCTGGCCTCCGTGAGCAGGGTCAGAGCCAGCGCCGGAAAGTGAATCCAGGGGCCGACGACGATCACCCGCTCGGTCTGGGCCGGGTGGCGGCGGGCATATTCCAGCGCCACGAGTGCGCCAAAGCCGTGGCCCAGCGGCACGATTTTGTCCAGTTCCAGATAATCGCGCACCGCTTCCAGGTCGGCCACCAGGGTATCCAGATCCAGCGTGTCATGGCCCTGTTCGGTGTCCTCCAGCGGGCCACTCCGCCCACTGCCGCGCCCGTCCAGATAGATCACCGGGCGCTCCAGCGATTCCCCGAACAGTTCCCGGAACGAGTAACTGTTGTAGCCGGGGCCGCCGTGCAGAAAGACCAGTGGGGTCTCGCCGGATTCCAGATCGCCCGAGACCTCGAAATACAGGTCGGCCCCGTTCAGGCGCTCGGTGTACGCGCCCTCGTCCAGTCCGTCCGTATCCAGTTCATCCAGGGGAAAATCGTCTTGTGGGAGGTCGCCGGTCATGGGGGCAGTGTAAAGCAGCCGCGTTACCCTGACTGGAAATGGACATCCCATCCAACCCCACCCCAAACCCTGGCGACGTGCAGGGCATCGCCTTCACGCTGGACGGCGTGGACGAACTGACCTTTGCGCGCATTCTGCGGGACGTGATGAGTGACGCCGCCTTTGGCAAGCCGCTGCAAATCCAGGCGCAGGAGCCGCGCCCCGGCCTCAGCGCCCGGCTGACCGTGGCCTTTCGGCGGCAGGACCGGACACGGGCGGTGGCGGCCATGCAGCGCCTGAAAACGCTGCTGCTGCGCCACGGCGTGCAGGTGGACTCGGTCAGGGTGCCCGGCCCGGATGAGGCGGTGTGAGGGCTTTGCTTCTTTCCATAGGCACTGTTTCTGTTTCTGAAGATGGCCTGTTCCTGAAGGTGGCTGCTGTTCCTGAAGAAAGTGCAAGGGGCCGTTAAGAACGCGTAAACCGTTTTTGCGCGCCCAGCGCTGCCCTTCCCCCTACCATGTTGCTAAGCAGAGGAAACCTCTAACCCACGGCGCGGAGTCTTGAGGACAGAAAGGGATTTCCCTCTCGCTGAGGACGTGCTTTTCTCGGGGCCAACCAGAGAGGGCTGTACAAGAGGGTGACTATGGAGCAACGCATTTTACTGATCGAAGACAATCCCGACATCACCCGCGTCGTGGAATATGAGCTGGAGCAGGCGGGCTACCGGGTTCTCAGCGCCTCGGACGGTGTGAGCGGCCTGACCTCGGCCCGTGAGAGCAATCCCGATCTGGTAATTTTGGACCTGGGCCTGCCCGATTTCGATGGCGCAGAGATCGCCCGCCGCCTGCGCAAGACCAGCAGCGTGCCGATCATCATCCTGACCGCGATGGACGCCGTGGACCGCAAGGTCAACCTGCTGGAAGCGGGCGCGGACGACTACATGACCAAGCCCTTTCACCCCGAGGAACTGGTGGCCCGCGTCAAGGTGCAACTGCGCCACCAGCAGCACGGCGAGGTCATTACCATCGGGGCGCTGGAGATTCACCCGCAAAAACGCCTGTGCCACTACAACGGTCATGAAGTCCGTCTGTCGCCCAAGGAATTCGATCTGCTGACCTTCCTGTCCCGCCAGCCGGGCCGGGTGTACTCCCGCCAGGAAATCGAGCGCGAGGTCTGGAACGGTGAGCTGCCCAGCAACAGCAACGTGGTGGACGTGCATATGGCCAACATGCGCGCCAAACTGCGCGATCTGGACGGCTACGGCATCATCCGCACCGTGCGCGGTATCGGTTACGCGTTGAAAACGGCATAAGCCCGCGCAACCGTTCTTAAATTCTTATCCTTACAGACTTAAAGGCTCCCACTTTGCCAGAGGGGGCCTTTTCTACTGTCTCCACTGCTGCTGCCCTCCAGGGAAAATGAGACGCGGTCTCTATCGCCTGACCTCTCCAGAGGCTTACGCTGTCGGCATGCAACGGTGGCTGTGTCTGTGGGTTCTGGCGGTGGCCGCTTCGGCGGGGGCGCAGGCGGTGGGAACGCAGGACTCACAAAAATGCGGCGGCGTCCTGAATCCCCCGGAGTGGACGCGTTCCGGGGTGTATTCGGGCTTGCTGGGCACCAGGGCGATCACGCTGGGGCTGGACATCCAGGACACCGATTCCAGCCGTTATTTCTACGTGGGCCGTCCCCTGGACCTGCAACTGACGGCCTTCCACTCCGGCGAGACCCTGATCTTTCAGGAAGAGGTTCGCAGGTCGCTGGGATCGGCCCCCGTCGTCACCGGCTGTTTCACGCTGACCCGCACCGACGGCGGTCTGCGTGGAAGCTGGAAAGCACCGGGCGCGGTGAAAGCGCTCAAGGTCAGTCTGGAGCCGCTCAACGTGGCCAAGCTGCCCCTGAAACTGCCCCCCTCACCCGGACTGCAAAAGCTCCGCATCAGCGATCCGCTGGCCTTCGTCAAGCTGAACCGTGCCTGGGTCGTGGCCGCCGATGGCCAGAGCGTGCGGGAACCGCTGTCTGGCCTGGAGTATCCCCGCCTGCCGGATGCCAGCGCTGCGCTTGGGGCCGCGTTGCAGGACCGCCTGTTGTTCAACGCCGTGAACGCGCTTGAATGCGCCTCAAGCCTGCCCGAGGACAGCCAGGGAGACGGCTACAACCTGCATGCAGACGTGACCCTGCTGACGCCCCGGCTGATCAGCCTGCGCGAGAACACCGACTATTACTGCGGCGGCGCGCACCCCGACAATTCCACGGTGGGCCTGATCCTGGACCGCGTCAAGGGCCGTCCGGTGCCCCTGCTGAATCTGTGGCCCAGCCTGACGTCTGCCCGCCTGAAAGCGCTGTATCTGGCCGCCTCGGCGTCTGATCCGGCCTCCGAGTGCGACGACGTGCTGCGTGACATGGATAACAGTTTCGCCGTGTCGCTGAGCAGCGGCGGGCTGACCCTGACGCCCGATACGCTGCCTCACGTCGTGTCGGCCTGTGCAGAGAGCGTGGTCATTCCCTACGGGCAGCTCAGGCGTGGGGCAAACGTCGGATCACCGTATTTCGCGGACCTGTATTCTAAATAACCGTTTTTTGGTGCAGACTGCTGGATGAACACTTAAAACGCTGCCGGGAAGATCAGTTCCGGGCAGCGCTTCTAGATTGACGGCCCAGGAATTTATCTTCGGGGCTGTCAGAGTTTTTTAAGAACTTGTAAGAACTTACTTGCGCTTGTTCTTGGAGCGGGTCTGTCCCAGAGCCTGACCCTTCTCGTAGCTGGCCTGCATCTTCTTGCGGGTTTCGGCGGCCATCTGCTTGAAATCCACCAGTCCGGCTTCGATGGCCTCGACGGAAGGCTTGATGGTCCCGCCCTTGCGCGCGGCGGCCAGTTCGCGGTTGACTTCATCGAACCACTTATCGAACTTGGGCGTGGTCTCAAAGAGCATTTCCTTGGTGTCGCGCTGATAGGTGCCTTCGCTGCCCCGGCGCGTGAACTGTTTGGGCATGGTGAAGCGTTCGGGCATGTAAGCGGCCTCGAATTTACCGTCACGCACCGCGTCGCGGAACATCTTGACGAAAGTATCGCTGCGCTGGGGATTGCTGAGTTCGTGAACCTGCTCACTGAGTTTCTTATAGGTCATGTTGTTGCCTCCAATTCGGGAGTATGGAGGAAATAGACAAGCTTTGTAAAGCCCCCCATGATTGACCCATCCTATTCCACCACTTCATGAAACGGAATGAATTGCTGTGGTCTGGACCATTCGCATGCCGAGTCTTCTGAGAGAGATGGCGTTTCTGAAGTTGTGAGGAGAGTCTGATAAAATGTGGGCCGACGAATGATGTGAGGTTCTATCGCCAGACCATTCTTCTCGCCCCTAAAACCAGAGTCGGCCCCTGAATTGTCTTATTTCTGCCGATCAGCCATACCAGCAGCCATACAGACCCAGCGGCTATGCTCAGCAGCATGGACGATCTGCGTGGCTGGCTGGGCCTGCTGTGTCTGTTGCTGGCAGGCGCGGGCTGGGGCTTTCAGGTGTCGCGCCACGGGGTGACATGGGCGGCGCTGGCCGTGATCCTGATCGCCAGTGTCACGGGGCTGGCCCTGACCACCGACGCTTTCCTGCGCGGCCACGATCTGCCGCTGGGGCTGGGCCTGACCGGGGCACTGGGCGCGGCCACCCTGGCAGTCTTCAGCAAACGGGATGGGCCGTGAGCTGGGCTGGGTGATGGACCGCCCGCCTCCGAACAAGTTGACCCATACCTCTGTCTTCCTCCCGTCCGTCTGGTAAAACAGACAGCACTATGACCGGGCAAACGACTCCCACCTGGACCCCTGCCGAGGCGCGCGTGTATCCGCTGCGCCTGTACGGCGATCCGATCCTGCGCCGCAAGGCCAAACCCCTGACCCTGACCGACACGTTCAATGTGCCGGGGGTGGGGCCGCAGAATGTGCGGCAGGTGGCCCAGACCATGCTGGAAACCATGTTCGAGGCGCGTGGGGTGGGCCTCGCCGCGCCGCAGGTGGGCTTGCCAGTACGCATGTTCGTGGCCGTGGAGTATGAGGACGACGAGGAGGAGAACGAGGGCCAGGACTCGCCGCTGCGCTCGCGGGTGCTGCGCGACTTCGTGATGATCAACCCGGTGGTCAGCGTGTTGAATAAGAAAAAGGACAGGTCCTATCAGGAGGGCTGCCTGAGCATCCCCGGCATCTACGAGGAAGGTGTGCCTCGTGCCCGCGCCGTATCGGTCAAATACACCGATCTGGAGGGGCATCAGCAGATTCTGGAGGCCGAGGATTATCTGGCCCGCGTTTTTCAGCACGAGCTGGATCACCTGGACGGCGTGCTGTTTCTGGACCGTCTGCCCCCCGAGGTGACCGACGATTACCGCAAGGAACTGCTGGCGTTGCAGCAGAAGTCTAGGACATTGATTGGTGATCTGGCTCAGGCAGACCGCCTGCGCCGCGAGCGTGGCGGTGCGTGATTTGCAGGATATGAAGGTGGCCTTCTTCGGCTCTCCGGCCTTCGCGCTGCCCGTGTTGGAGGCCATTCGCGCACAGTTTGAAGTCGTGCTGGTGGTGGCCCAGCCGGATAAGCCCGTGGGACGCGGCCTGAAGCTGACGCCGCCACCCATTGCCGCGCGGGCCGCTGAGTTGGGGGTGCCGCTGGCCCAGCCCACTAAACTCCGGCGCAACGCCGGGTTTGAGACCGTTCTAGGAGATTCCGGTGCGGATGTGGCCGTCACCTGCGCCTACGGCAAGATTCTGCCCGCCTCTGTTCTGGACATTCCCAGATACGGTTTCCTGAACACCCACACCAGCCTGCTGCCCGCTTACCGGGGGGCCGCGCCGATCCAGTGGGCGCTGATCGGCGGCGAGGGCGTCACGGGGACCACCATCATGCAGACCGATCCTGGCATGGACACGGGGCCGATTCTGCTTCAGGAGGAACTGCCGATTGCCCCGCAGTGGACCAGTCTGGACCTCTCGGACGCGCTGGCGGAGCAGGCGTCGCGGCTGATCGTGACGGCGCTGGAGCGGCTGGGCAGGGGAGACCTCGTGCCCACACCGCAGGACGATGCGGCGGCCACCCACGCGCCCATGCTGGTCAAGGAGGACGGCTTCGTGCGCTGGATGGACCTCGCACAGGCCGTGGTCAACCGTTACCGGGGTGTGGCGGCCTGGCCGCAGACCACCGCGTTTCTGGGCGGCGCACGCCTCAAGCTGGGTGGCCTGAGCGTGGAGGAGGGTGAGGGCCAGCCCGGTGAGATTCTGGGCCTGGACGCCAGCGGACTGTTGATCGCCTGTGGAAACGGTGCGGTACGTGTGCAGACGGTTCAGCCCGAAGCCCGCCGCGCCCAACCTGCTCAGACCTGGGCCACCTCAGCGGGTATCAGGGCGGGGATGGGGTTCGATCTGTGGACCCCAGCCTCAGCCCAGGCCCAATAGAAAGACCCAGATAAAGAAAAACGGTTCTTGTCCCTTACCTTCTGGGACGGCATCATACCGGGATGACTGCATCAAACTGGACTGTGCCGCCCTTCGGACTGGGAACCTTTCGCCTGAAAGATCAGGTGGTCCGGGATTCCGTGCGGAACGCGCTGGAACTGGGCTACCGCGTGATCGACACCGCGCAGGGCTACGACAACGAGGGCGAGATCGGGAAGACCATCGCCGACAGCGGCGTGAAGCGTGACGAGCTGTTTATCACCACCAAGATCAAGCCCGACAACTACAGTGCCGATAAGCTGGTGCCCAGCCTGCGCGAGAGCCTGGACAAGCTGGGGGTGGACGCCGTCGACCTGACCCTGATCCACTGGCCTGCCCCGCGTGGCCCGGTCAGTGCCGAGGAGTACTTGGGTGCGTTGGCCGACGCCCACTCGCAGGGCCTGACCCGCCAGATCGGCGTCTCCAACTTCACCATCGCCCTGTTGAAGCAGGCCCGCGAAGTGCTGGGCGATCTGCCCATCGCCACCAATCAGGTGGAAATTCACCCCTACCTGCAAAACCGCAAGCTGGCCGACTTTGCCCGCCAGGAAGGCATCCACCTGACCTCGTACATGACGCTGTCGGTGGGCAAGGTCATGGAGGACGACGTGATGAAGGACATCGCCGGGGCGCACGACGCCACGCCCGCGCAGGTGGCGCTGGCCTGGGCGATGGGGCTGGGCTACTCGGTCATTCCGTCTTCCACCAAACGCGAACACCTGGAAAGCAACATGAAGGCGCTGGACCTCAAGCTCTCGGAAGAGGACATGCAGAGAATCGCCGCGCTGGACGGCCAGGGCGAACGCCTTGCCAATCCGGCCAGCGTCGCGCCCGACTGGGACTGAGCGTTCTCGGGGTAAGGCGATCGCACGCCGCCCCGGCTTCAGGCGCTCAGTTAAATATTGGAGTTGAGAATGCTGCTTCTACGCTCCTGATCTTTCGGCTCATACCCTGAGAGTCTGGATAGTTCGCTGTACAGAAGTCGCATTCGTGACACCTTGTCATGGCTTGGCCCAACGCCCATAGCCGCTTCTGCTGTCTTGGATGTGGACTTCTGACCAGCCAACGGGGCCAGGGTTGAACGTCAATTTTATAGACATGAAAAAACCTCCCACATGGGGAGGCTTTCTTTTTGCTGTGACTCAGGTGTTGCGCTTGGTGTCGTTGGCCGCGTTCTTCACGTCGTTGGCGGTCTTCTGCGCGCCGTCCTTAACATCCTGGGCGGTATTCTGCATATTGGTCTTGACGCCCTGTGCGGCATTGCGGGCGCTGCTGCTCAGATCGCTGCCCTGGTGGTGGGTGGCGTCATCGGCGGCCTTGGCAGCCTGCTTCTCGGCCTGTGCGCGGGCTTCGGCAATGAAGTCGCGTGTGCCGCCCTGGGCCTCGGCAGCCTTGTTCTGCACGGCAGCACCGGCATTCTGTGCCGTGGCCTTTGCCTGCTCTGCGGCATCCGACACCTTGCTCTTTGCCTGATCGGCAGTGGCCTGGGCCTTATCTTTCGCATCGGCTGCGGCGTCCTGGGCCTTGTCCTGTGCCTGATTACCCAGATCCTTGGCCTTCTCCTGCGCCTGCGCGGCCACATCTTGCGCCTTGTCTTTGGCACCGTCTACGGCGTCCGAAGCTTTGGCTTTTAACTGCTCGGCTTTGTCTTGGGCCTGTGCAGCGGCGTCCTGGCCTTCCTTTTTAGCTTCCTTGCCTACGTCCTGAGCATTGGCCTGGGCCGTCTTCCCCACATCGCTCGCCGCTTCGCCCACCTGTCCGGCGGCCTGACCCACTGCCGATTTCACGTCTCCAGCGACTTCCTTCGCCTTGTCCAGGGCGGCCCCGGCTCCACCCTCGGCAGCGGCGTCCTTGACCTCGCCTGCCTTGTCGGCGATCACGGTTCCAGCCTGGGCGGCGGCGTCCTTGGTCTTCTCCCAGCCCTTGGTCACACTGTTGCCCACATCCTGGGCGGCGTCTTTCAGGCCCAGTTCGGCGAGTTTGGCGTCCAGCGCCTTGCGGTTTTGCTCGCGGCTGAAGTAGTACGCGCCCGCACCGATCAGCGCGCCCACGGCCAGCAGACGTTTGATGGGGAAATGAGGTTTGTTGTTAGACATGAGAGGCAGCTTACGCGTCCCTCATCTGTGCGGGATGAGCCACACTTCAGAACAGGTTTATACGGATTCCGATTGGAAGGTTTGCATAAATCCTGAAATCCGAGCGGACGCGAGAAGGAGCAAATACGGGTCTCGCGTATGGACTAACATTCCGGCACTTTCCCGCAATGTTAAGGAATGAAGCGGAATCCGTCTTACCCCTGTGCCGCTCCGTCCATCAGGCCCAGGCGACGGGCCAGTTCCTCGGTGAAGATCCACTCTTCCGGCTCGTCCAGACCCGTGACGCGCACCAGCACGCCGCCCCGGCCCAGGTAGAAGGCCGTGATCTTTTCCCACGCTTCCTGCTCATCGGTGGCGCTCTCGTCAATGTCTTCCAGCGTGCCCCACACGTCGCCTTCCACCTCGCCGCTTTGCAGGGCCTCGGCGTGGGCGCTCAGGACATAGGGGTCCACGGTCTCGTCGCGCCGCACCACGGTCTCGGGCGTGCGGAGTTCCAGGCGGTCATCCCGCTCGTACAGGCGGTCCTGAAAGGCTTGCCACTCCTCGGGAGTCAGCGTGATGTTCTGTCGGGGTTCGGAGGTCACAGCCGAGTCTACCCGTCCCCGGGCGGCGGGGGTGTGGGAACGCCTGACGCGTCTGGGCCGTAGACTGCGGGTATGAACGTCCCTGGACCCTCTGCCCGCCGTTCTCAATCGCGTGGCCTGTTGATCTGGCTGGCTGCCCTGGTGCTGTCTCTGGGCGCTCTGGGCCTCTCGGGGGCCGTTATGGCGCAGTCTGGCGGCGGCTTCGGCGGCAGCAGTTCGGGTGGCGGTGGGGGCGGCGGCAGTTTCGGGGGCAGTTCGGGGGGCGGCTTTTCCACGGGCGGCGGCAGCTACCGGGGCGGCGGTTACTCCGGCCCGATCATCATCAACGGCGGCGGTGGCTACGGGTACGGTGGTGGGGGCGGCGGCTCCGGCCTGATCGGAATCATTATCGTGGGCGTGCTGGTGTTCATGGTGGTGGGCTACATGCGAAACAGCCTGAGCGCAGGTGGGACAGGCGGCGCGCGGGGTCTGGGCGGCGCGCTGGGATCGCTGAGCGGCACCGCCCAGGCTGTCAGCGTGCAACTGCTGCTGGCCGAGGGCGACGAGGTCAAGAAGGCGCTGCAAAAGGTGGCGCAGAATGGAGACCCCGACACCAACGCCGGGCTGGCCCGCATGCTTCAGGAAGCCGCGCTGGTGGCCCTGCGCCACCCCGAACGCTGGGTCTACGGCAACGTGGAACGCGCCCAGGGTGCGCCCAACTCTGCCGACAGTCAGGTGGGGGCCTGGGCCACCGAGGCCCGCTCGGCCTTCACCGATCAGACCACCAGCAACTACCAGAACAAGGACCCCAAGACGGGCTTTGCCCAGCAGGACGGCTACAAATACAAGGGCGACGCGGGCGACATGTATCTGGCCGTGACCATCGCCGTGGCCGCCCACGCACTGGGGAACCTGCCCCCCGCCGGGGTCACCAACGCCGCCGAGGCCAGGGCCGCCCTGCAAACCATCAGCAGCGTCAACGCCTCGGACCTGATCCGGGCTGAAGTGGTCTGGAGTCCTGACGTGGAGGGCGAATTTCTGAGCGAGGACGAAGCGATCATGAAGTACCCGAAGCTGACCAAGTTGTAGGAGTGGGGCGGGAATAGGCCGGGCGAGGTGACTCCCCGGTCTTTCTTGCTCTGGACCACACTCGCGCCCGCCCCCGCTGGCTATCCTCCAGTCCCGATGGCCCGCCGCCTGCCCCCATCCCACTGGCCGCCGCCCCCGCAGACTGCGCCCGCCTGCGCGCTGTGCGGGCGGGCCGCCCCGCACCTGACCGAGCATCACCTGATTCCGCGTTCGCAGGGGCGCAGGCGTGGAGCAAAAATCTCCGAATTGCCCACGGTGATGTTGTGCGGGCCGTGCCACAAATTTCTGCACCGTACCTTCAACAACGCCGAACTGGCGCAGGAATACAGCGCCGTGGATGCTCTGCTGGAGCATGAGGACGTGCGCCGTTTCGTGGCCTGGATCAAAAAGCAACCCGCCAGCCGAAGCGTGCGGGTGCGGTAACGATCAATCCTGGGTTTATTTCTGCATGCTGCTGATATAGGTGGCGACGGCCTTGAGGTCATCGTCGTTCATGGGGCGCAGGATGATCCGCATGGCGTCGGGGTGGGGAATGCCGTAGCCGGGCGCATTCTTGAACTCGTGCAGGATTTCCTCTCCGTACTTCGGCGACAGGTTGGTGATGCTCGCCACGCCCAGGCGGTCATCGCCCCGGCCATTGTCGCCGTGGCAGATGGCGCAGGCGATGATGTTGCGCTTGCTGTCGCCCATGTGGAACAGCGCCTCACCCTTGGCACGCACCGCCTCGTCGTCCGCTTTCCAGGCGGGTCCGGGTTGCAGGCCCCCCGCGTAGGCGGCGATATCCGCGATGTCCTGATCCGAGAGGTTGGCGGCCTGCTGCCACATCACCTCGCCGGGGCGTAACTTGGCCCGGAAGGCCGCGAGTTGCAGCCGGGTGTAGCTGGAATGCTGTCCGGCCAGCCCAGGAATGTCCGTGTTGGTACTTGCCAGCCCTACCCCGTGGCACCCCTGGCAGCTCTGCGAGATTTCCTTGCCGTGGGCTGGATCGGGGGTCTTGAAGTTCAGGGCCAGGGGATTTCCGGCAGGCGGCGCAGCCCCTCCACCCGACTGCGCCAGCGCCGAGATGGCGGGGATGAAGAGGGCGAGCGGAACGGCGAGCCACAACGACAATCGGATGGTGCGCTGCATACAGCCTCCTTGAGTCGGAACATCTTTTGATCTGCACTCAAGTGTAGTCCCCGTTACGCTGAAACTGCAATGACACCGACTTCACGTTCAGGCAGGCGTCTGTCAGCGGGGCGGCACAGTTTCGGGGCGAGGCTGGACCACGGTGGGGGGCGTCACATGTGGCAGCCAGCGGCGCAGCACAGCGGGGACCACCTCCACGGCCACCACCACCAGCACGGCGTAACGCAGCGCCCGCACCAGCCCGATGTCTTTGACTGCGCTTGGGAGCGCCCCCAGCCCGAAGAACACCACGAACACGATCAGCAGCCCCACCACGCCCACGATCAGCCGCCCGGCCAGATCACGCGGCGGTGCGAAGTTGGGGCGTGCGTACCAGAATCCGGCGAACAGGCCCAGACCAGTGCCGAACTCACGCGGCGTTCCGGCGGGCAGAAACGTGGCGATCAGCAGCGCCACCACGGGCACTGCCCAGCGCCACGTCCCGGCATCGGGGAAGGCCACGCGTCCGGCCAGCGCCGCCGCGACGCCGCCCAGCAGCAGACCCACGATCACATCTAGCGGGGTATGCACGCCCAGCGCCAGCCGCGAACCCGCGATCAGGGCGATCAGGACGACTGCTGCAATCCACAGGCCGGGCCGACGTACCTGCGCGGCAATGCCCGCCCAGAGCGTGGCCGACATCTGTGCGTGGCCGCTGGGAAGACTCGGCCCGCCCGCCGTGGCCCGCGCGGCCTCCGAGACGAGGCTGGGATCGCTGGCGAAGGGACGCGGCAAATCAAGCCCGTACTTTAAGGCGCTGTTGACCAGATAGCTGCCCGCGAAGACCACGCCCAGATTTCGCCCGCCCCCCGGATTCCACAGCCAGGTGTACAGCGCCAGCACGACGATAAAGACCTCGTCGCGCCCCAGATTGGTGACCGCCAGCCAGAAAGATTCCATGACGGCATTTTGGGGCATGGCTGACATTTGGTGAAAGGGGCTGGCTCCCCAAGCGGCTGCGGCATGACGGCTGGGCAGGCGGCAGAGGCGCCGCGCCTGCATCCATCTTTCAACCCGCCCTCTGCTCTACACTTTGCCCATGACCGCCCCCAACCCGAACGCGCCGGCCCCCGACGTGCTGCAACAGGTCCGGCACCAGTCCGAGAATGCGCTGGAACTGCGCGGCATCACCAAACGCTTTCCGCTGGTGCTGGCCAACGACGACATTTCCATGCAGGTCAAGTGGGGCAGCGTCCACGCACTATGCGGCGAGAACGGCGCGGGCAAGAGTACGCTGATGAAAATCGTCTACGGCATCCAGCCGCCCACCTCCGGGCAGATCGTGGTGGACGGCGAAGTGGTCAACTTCAACGATCCCGCCGACGCCATCAAACGCGGCATCGGCATGGTCTTTCAGCACTTCATGCTGGTGGAAACGCTGACCGTGACCGAGAACGTCATCCTAGGCGCGGAACCGACCAAAGGCGGGGCCATCGACTACGCCACCTCGCGCCGGAAGGTGGCCGAGCTGATCAAGCAGTTCAACTTCGCGCTGGACCCCGACGCCATCGTGGGTGAGTTGCCCGTGGGGTTGCAGCAGAAGGTGGAAATCCTTAAAACGCTGTACCGGGGCGCACGCATCCTGATTCTGGACGAGCCGACGGCGGTGCTGACCCCCAGTGAGACCGACGAACTGTTCGAGTTTCTGGTGGGCCAGTACGCTGCCAGCGGTAACGCAGTGGTTTTCATCTCTCACAAGCTGCATGAGGTCTTGCAGATCAGTGACCGCATCAGCGTGATCCGCGACGGGCGCATGATCGGCACCATTCCCGCCGAGGGGGCCACCACCGAGACGCTGGCGCAGATGATGGTGGGCCGCGAGGTCACGCTGAAGGTGGAAAAGGAAGCCGCCACGCCCGGCGAGGTTGCCCTGGATATTCAGAACGTGGTGGTCAAGGGCGAACACCGCAACGCCGTGGACGGCGTGAGTTTCCAGGTGCGTGCCGGGGAAATCGTGGGCATTGCGGGCGTGGAGGGCAACGGCCAGAGTGAACTGGTGGAGGCCATCACCGGCCTGACGCCGTACAGCGGCACTATCACCTATCTGGGCAAGACGGCCAAGGGTGTGCGCGAGGTGGAGGCGTCGGGCCTGTCGCATGTTCCCGAGGACCGCAATGAGCGCGGGCTGGTGCTGGACATGACCACCGCCGAAAATTACATCCTGGGTGAACAGGACCGTCCGCCCTTCGCCGGGCGTTTCGGTTTTCTCAATCTGGACGTGATCCAGAAGAACGCCCGTGACCTCAGTGAGAAGTACGATGTGCGCCCCCGCAGCGCCAGCCTGCGCGCCGGGCAGTACAGCGGCGGCAATGCCCAGAAGCTGATCGTGGCCCGCGAGATGCGCAAAGGCCCCAAGATTCTGGTGGCCAGCCAGCCCACGCGTGGGGTGGACATCGGCGCAATCGAATTCATCCACGCCCGCATCGTGGAGGCCCGCGATCAGGGTCTGGCCGTGCTGCTGATCAGCGCCGATCTGGGCGAGGTCATGAATCTGGCGGACCGCATCCTGGTGATGTACGAGGGCAAGGTGGTGGGCGAGGTCGAGGCGAGCAAGGCCACCGAGACGGGTCTGGGTCTGTTGATGACGGGCAGCTCCGAACACGGCGGCGCATCCGGCGGGCGCAGCGGCGAGGTCAGCACGACGCTGCGAAAAGGGGAGCGGCAGTAGGGGCAGGGAAACCCCTCAGTCAGCTTCGCTGCCAGCTCCCCTCAAGGGGAGCCAAGAGTGACAGTTGATCGTGCCATGCAGGAATCGCCTTGCCTCCCCTTGAGGGGAGGTGCCCCGGAGGGGCGGACTCGCAGAGCTGCGCAGCAGAGGGGTTAAGCCGTAGGAGCGTGCCAGCAACCACTGGCGTCAGATCCTTTCTCCAACCCCGCCACGGCGTATCCTGCCCCCATGACCCAGACGCAAAATCCGCCCGCGTACCCCACCCTCAGCGCCTTGGAGCTGCGTCACCCGGATTCGCTGAAATGGACACTGTACGGCGAGGACGTGATTCCCATGTGGATCGCCGACATGGATTTCCCGGTGGCCCCCGCGATCCTGTCGGCCCTGCGTGAGCGCCTGGAGCGTGGCCTGGGCTACCACCAGATGATGGGTGACCAGGCGCTGCTCAGTCTGCTGTGCGCCAAGCTGGACACGCATGGTCTGAAGGACTTACCCGAGGGCGGTATTGCCATGCTGCCAGGGGTGGTGCCGGGCATCTACGCGACGGTGGCGGCGCTGACGCAGCCCGGCGAGAAGGTGCTGACCATGACCCCCGTCTATCACCCCTTCCACCTGAGCATCACCACGCAGGGGCGCGAGGTTGCGGCAGTGGCGCTGCTGGACAGTCCCGACGGGTATCAGATCGACTGGGAGGGCATGGAGGCTGCCGCGAAGGACTCGAAGCTGATGCTGCTGTGCCACCCGCACAATCCCACCGGGCGCGTCTGGACACATGACGAACTGGAGAAGTTGCGCGATCTGGCCGTCAGGCATGACCTGTACGTGCTGAGCGACGAATTGCACGCCGATCTGCGTTTCACGGACGGCGCGTTCGAGTCCTTCGCCGCCGATCAACGTGTTCAGGGCCGCACCATCACCGTGACTGGGCCGTGTAAGGCGTTCAACACCGCTGGCCTGGGCATTGGCGTGATGATCGGCCACGACGCCGAACTGGTCAAGCGGGTTCGTGCCGCCGCCGGGGGCCTGATGGGCCATGAGGGTGCCCTGAGCGTGACCATGTGGCAGGCGGCCCTGCGTGATGGCGGCCCCTGGCTGGCCGATACGGTGGCCTACCTGCGCGCCAACCGCGACTTCCTGACCGACTACCTGCGCCAGCATCTGCCTGCCGTCAAGTTTCACCCGGTAGAGAGTACTTATCTGGCGTGGCTGGACCTGCGCGACTGCCCGCACGCCGATGACATCCAGAAATTTCTGCTGGAGGAAGCGAGGGTCGCCTTGCACGACGGTCCCACCTTTGCCCCCGAGGAATTTAAGCCGCAGACGCAGGGCTTCATCCGATTAAATTTTGCCACCAGCCGCGAAATCCTGACCGAAGCGCTGGAGCGGATGCGCCGGGCGCTCGGTTAGGTTTCAGCCTCCTTACTGGGCTAATTCAGTTTCATGCCTTTCAGAACCACGGCGGCCAGAACCTTGGCCAGATCGGTCAGTTCCGGCTGGCCGTCCTCTGCGCCGGTCTGGGCGATTCCGGCGATCAGCGCGCCGGTCATCACCGAGGTCTCGTACATGGCCTGAAGGTCGGCCTGTTTGCCCTTCATGACGCCGGAGTCCACCAGAATGTCATTGAGTCCGCGCTGGAGGGCGTTGGTTTCGGCGTCGCTGAGTTCGCTCCCGGTCTGCGCCTGAAGGCTGATGCTGAGCAGGAGCGTCAGGCCAGCGGCCAGATTGTTCTTGCGGAGGTCGGGAATGGTCTGGGCCGCGTTGAACAGATCGAGGCACAGCTTGGCCATCACCTGCTGATCGGCGGGCTTTTGCACCATTGCGGCGCAGTTCTTTTGCTGGGTGGGCTGGCCCTTGAAGGCGAAATCGCTCCGGGCAAGGTCATACTTGTACTTGACGGGCGTGGCCGGGGGCTTCAGCGCCTGCTGAACTGCCAGGGCCGCGAAGTCAGGTTTGACGGTGGCGGCCACATACCCCACCGAACGCTGCGCGAAGGTCTGATAATTCTGAAACGAGGGCGTGAAAAACTGGGCCTGGCCGCTGCCCATCAGGAGTCCTGCCGCCGTCACCGTCCACAACACTGTCCGCCGCAGATCGTTCATATGCCTCCTCCCTGTGGCCCGGTACGCGCCTCCGGGTCAGGGTGGGGGCGAGAGCCTCTGTTCATGCCGGGCGTGTAAAGACAGTGTACAGATGCGCTGAATTTTGCCAAGAGGCTCAGGAGAGGGGCTGATCTCCCACCAGTTCGCGCAGCCGCTCGATCAATGGCCGCAGCCGCGCCCGCCGCAGCTTCAGCGCCGCGCGGTTGACGATCAGGCGGGCGCTGGACTCGAACAGCACATCCTGTTCCTCCAGGTTGTTGGCCTGCAACGTGCTGCCGGTCTGCACCAGATCGATCACGGCCTCGGCCAGTCCGGTCAGGGCGGCCAGTTCGATGTTGCCGCCCAGCTTGACCACCTCGGCGGGAATGCCGCGCGCGTTCAGGTAGGCGCGGGCGATGCGCGGGTACTTGGTGCCCACGCGCACCAGGGGCGCAGTTGCCCCCACCTCGCGGATCAGCGACAGGCGGCAGGCGGCGAAGCGCAGATCGACGGGTTCGTAGACCTCGCGCCCGGACTCGGTCAGCACGTCCTTGCCCACAATCCCGGCGTCGGCCACGCCCAGATCGACGTACACCGGCACGTCCTGATTTCGCAGTTCCAGCACGGTCACGCCAGGAAATTCATGGCGCAGGGCGCGGGACTTCTCTGGCAGCGTCAGGGGAAGACCTGCCCTGGACAGCAGCGCGATGGCTTCCTCCAGAATGCGGCCCTTGGGCAGCGCCAGTGTCAGGTGATCGGGGGCGCGCTGGGGGGCGGGGGTCATGACTGCACCTCCGCATCAAACAGCTCAGAATCTCGTGCCCAGCGGCGAATGCCCCGTTCTGCCGAATAGCGCCGCAACCCGTCCAGATCGTCGGTCCAGGCCAGTTCGGCGCACAGGCCAGCGTCACGTGCGGCCTCGGCCCCAGCCGCGTCCAGCGCCAGGACCACTTCCGGCTGCGGGGGCAACTGCGGCGCGGCGGCACGCAGCAGGCGTTCCAGGCCCACCGCGAACCCCGCGCCCGGTAACCCACCGTCCAGCGTGTAACGGCCCCCGCCCAGCACCGGCTGATTCAGCCCTGCCGCGTAGGCCCGGAAGGTCAGGCCGGTGTAGTAGTCGTAGCGGCGGCTGGCCCCCAGGTCATACAGCAGCGTGCCGTCATACAGCGCCGAGACCTCTTGCAGGTGTGCCACCGCTGCCCGCGCCCGCGTACCCTGCGCCATCTTCGAGGCGGCGTCCAGCACTTCCGGGCCGCCGTACAGATCGGTCAGGGCGTGCAGGGTGCGTGTGACCTCGCCCGACAGGCCGTGCTGGGATGACAGCAGATCGATGTCCGCGCCGCTCTTGCGGTCCACCGCGCCGTGCAGCGCCTCGCGGGCGGGGCCGTGCAGGGCCGCGTCTTCCAGCACGGCGTCCACGAAGCCGGGAAAGCCGACTTCCAGCTCGGCGCTCACGCCCACCGTTTTCAGCGCTGCCGCCGCCAGATGCAGCAACTCGGCGTCGGCCCGCGCGCCCTCGATCCCGATCAGTTCCACCCCCGTCTGCCCGAATTCACGCAGGCGGCCCAGTTCGCTGGTCAGGGCGCGCAGCCACAGCCGCCCGCTGTAATGCAGCCGCAGTGGAAACGGCCCAGCCACAAAGCGCGAGCGCACCATCCGGCCAATCGCGGTGGTGAACTCGCTACGCAGCGCCAGCACCTGCCCGCCCGAATCGATCAGTTTGAAGGCGCGGGCGTCCTGCGGGTGGCGGGCGTCGGCGTATTCCAGCGCCGGAACTTCCACGCCCCGGTAGCCCCAGCTTCCGAACAACCCCGAAAGGCGGACGCGCAGGGCCTCGCGCTGTTCCCATTCGGGGGGCAGCACGTCGCGTGTGCCCTCGGGAATGGAGGCGGACGGTGGGGCAGACGGCAGGCGGGCAGGCGAACTCACGGGAGGCATTGTAGGGGCTGGGCGGCTGGGATGGGCCGACAGGGGAGAGTGGCGAGGCTGTTTGCCAGGGTTCCACTTTCCAGGTTCCAGGGGAACGGACTGGGTCTCTCCCGCGCCTGCTGTCCGGCCTGTTCGCCAGTCCTGCATCATCTCCAGCGCATTTTCTGCCTCACCCACCCGCTATACTCCGGGCCATGCGCCGTCCGTCTTCCCCGCCTGCCGTGGCGTTCCTGCCCGTGCTGGGGCTGCTGCTCCTGAGTGGCTGCGCCCGCACCACCGATACCTTCAAGCCGCGCATCAGCATCAGCAGCGCCGTGGGAGTCGCGCGCGAGAAGTCGTTTCTGGTGGACGGCTACGCGCTCGACGATATGGGCGTGACCCAGATCACGGTGGACGGCAAGGCCATTCCCATTCTGCCGGGCAGCCGCAAACTGGCGCACTTTCAGTTCAAGACCCTGATCGAGGGAACGCAGGGCAAGTACACCATCAAGGCGTTCGACGCCGCCGGAAATGTGGGCGTGCTGGTGCTGCCGATCAGCGTGGACGCGGTCAAACCCACCATTCAGATCACGCGCTTTGAAAAGAGCGGCAACGCCATCCGGGTGTCGGGGGTGGCCGGAGACAACAGCGGGGTGGCGCAGGTGCTGGTGGACGGCAACCGCCTGAACATCACCCCCGGCCCCCGCGTGGAATTCTTTGCCGAGACCACCGGCATCTGGGCGGACATCACGGTGATCGATACCGCCGGAAACCAGGCGACGTTACGCGCCCGCTGAATGGTCCGCGCCCGATGAAGCTCGGGTGACGGCCTCCGCGCCGCTGGCCCGGCTGGTTCGTCCCTCGCGGCTGGCCCGCTTTGTCCTGCTCCTCACGGGCCTGTTTCTGTACGGCCTGAGCCTGCGGATGATGCTCGACGCCAACGTGGGCACCGCCCCCTGGGAAGTGCTGCATGTCGGCGTGACCCGGCACCTGCCGCTGACGGTGGGCGTGGTCAGTATCCTGACCGGAGCGGTGATCGTGACCTTCACGGCCCTGCGCCTGAAGGAGCGCATTGGCCTGGGCACCGTGCTGAACGTGGTGTTGATCGGCGTCTTTCTGGACCTGCTGGCCCCATTGATTCCCAATCCCGTGGCGTTGGGCTGGCGCTGGGCGCAGTTTCTGCTAGGTGTGGGGTTGCTGGGCTTCGCCACCGGGGCCTACGTGGCGGCGGGTCTGGGCGCTGGCCCGCGCGACGGCCTGACGCTGGCGCTGAACCGCCTGAGCGGCTGGCCCGTGCCGCGCATCCGCAGTGCGGTAGAAGTGGCGGTGCTGCTCGTCGGCTGGGCGCTGGGCGGGCCGCTAGGCTGGGGCACGCTGGTCTTCGCCCTGACGGTGGGTCCGGCGATGGGCTGGGGCCTGGGCCTGTTCGGGGTGGGGAAGAAAGCGTAGAGGTCTTTGCCGGAACCGGACTCCTCGCGCGTCTGTTCGGGCGGGAGTGCCAGGCTTAATGAAGTTTCGCCCCGCCGAGCAACTCATCAGGCACAGCCAGGACTTGGTAACGTGGCACACCATGTCCACGACACCTCTGACCTCAGCCCACCTTCGCGGTGCGGCAGCGTCCATTTCGATCAGCGCAGTTTTCGCGCTGGTCTGGGGCCTGAACGGCAGTCTGGCCCTGACGGCTGGCTGGCGATTCCTGGCGCTGGCGGTGGTGGTGCTGATCAGCGGGGTTCTGGCGTTTCTGGCCCTGAAATTCAGCCGCGAGGCGGCCCACGCCCCGGCCCCGTCAGGCACTGGCGCTCCGCCGCCCAATCCATTCATGACCCCCGCCTACCGAATTTCGCTGATCGCCATGCTCGTGGCCTTTCCCGTGGCGGCCAGACTGCTGACTGCCAGTGGCCGGGAAGACGCCATCATGCCCGTCATCGTGATCATCGTGGGCCTGCATTTTCTCGGTCTCGTCTCGGCGTTCCGCAACGGCATCTTCGCCTGGGTCGCCGGGGCCTTCTGCCTGCTGGGCGGCGTGTCCCTGCTGCTGCCCGCCGAGCTGAGGACGCCCGTGCTGGGCCTGGGCTGCGCCGTGATCCTGTGGCTGGGCGTTCTGCCGCTGGCGTTCCGGTCCCTGGCCCAACTTCGGCGGTGATGGCCGCTGCGCCGCGCTATTTGGCTGGAATGGTAAACATCCCGCCCTCGTCTTTGGTCAGCACGCCGCCCACGAACTCGCCCATGCCCGAGGCGGTGATGGCCTGCCCGTTCAGCGTGCCCGTGCCGTTCACCGGCCCTTCCCAGTACGCCACGGAAGTCGTCTTGCTCAGCAGTTCCTGATCGTCGCGCAGGGGGTTCAGGTCCAGTGCCAGATTCTCGCCGCTCACCTGCCAGCTCAGGGTGTAGTCGCGTCCGCTGGGGCTTTTCCACACGCGGCCCGGCGTCATGGTCACGTCTTTCACTTCACGCGCCACGCCCTCGGGACTGACCAGCGAGGCGGCTACCTGCACCACTTCATCTCTGGCGTTCCTGACCCGGTACAGCATCAGGTCGGAGCCGTCCGAGAGATGCAGGCCGAACCAGTCCCATTTGACTGCCGCGCCGGGCTGCTGATCGCCCCACTGGTGGTCCAGCCATGCCTGCCCGCTGGCCTGCCGGGTGTCCTCGCCCACCTGAATTGTGCCGCCCACGTCCAGGCGGGTAATGCTCTGGTAGTACATCCGGCCTGTCTCGGCGTTGCCGGAGTAGCCGGGCGGATGCACCACCGGGTTTTTGGCGGGCGTCAGGGTCAGGTTCAGCGGACCAGCCGTCAGCTTGAAGGGGCCGTTGTTTCCGGCCTCCTGCACCAGTTTCCAGTCGCCCTGCGACAGACTCAGGGGCGGGAAGCCGAAGGTGGCCGATTGATCGCCGTTCTCCACGAAATACAGTTTGTTGTTCCTCAGATCGGTAATGGCGATGTGCGAGGCGTGATACGGCAGCCCTCTGTAATTCACCTTGAACTGTGCCCAGTGAAAGGCCGGCCCGGAGTCGGGCAGCACGCCGGACACGTACCACCACTCGGTTGCGGCATTTCTGGCCCCCAGATCGCCCGCCGCTGGCATGTTCGCCGGATCGAAGGCCATCGGCGCAGGCACGCAGGCGGTGAACAGTAGGCTGCCCGTGATCAGGGCGGCGGCGAGGCGCAGGTTGTGCATGTTGTCAGGGTAACGGTTGGTGTTGGGGGTGACTTGGAGATTTGACGCAAAAGCAAAGGCCGGAGCGTTCGCCCCGGCCTTGTTTCATCAACCATCAACTTTCAACTATCGACCTACTCGTCGCCCAGGTACGCCTTACGCACGCTCTCGTCCTTGGCGATGTCGCTGGCCTTGCCGCTCAGCTTCATCTCGCCGGTTTGCAGCACGTAGGCGCGGTGGGCAATCGCCAGGGCCATGTTGGCGTTCTGTTCCACCAGCAGCACGGTGGTGTTGTGTTCCTTGTTCAGCTTGACGATGATGTCGAAGATCGCCTCCACGAACAGCGGCGACAGGCCCATGCTCGGCTCGTCCAGCAGCAGCAGGCGTGGGTTGACCATCAGGGCGCGGGCAATCGCCAGCATCTGCTGCTCGCCGCCGGACATGGTGCCGCCCAACTGGTTCTCGCGCTCTTTCAGGCGGGGGAAGTAGGCGAAGCCCTCCTGTACGCGCTCCTCGATCAGTTTCTTATCGGTAATGGTGTACGCGCCCACCTCCAGATTCTCGCGGACGGTCAGTTGGGCGAAGATCCGGCGGCCTTCCGGCACATGGCTCATGCCCATCTGCATGGTCTGGTGGGCGGGTTTCCCGGCGACGTCCTCGCCCAGGTAGCTCAGCGTGCCGGTGCGCGGTTTCATCATGCCGCTCACCGTGCGCAGCGTGGTGGTCTTGCCCGCGCCGTTGCCGCCGATCAGCGCCACGATCTCGCCCTCGTAGGCGTTCAGGGTAATCCCCTTGAGGGCGTGGATGTGGTCGTAGTACGAGTGGATGTCGGTCAGGGCCAGCATGGGCGTTCCGGTGGTGTCGGGGGCCGCTGCGGGCGTGGGTGCCGTGGTCAGGTGGGTGCTGAGATGGCTCATTGTGAGGCTTCCTCCTTGCCGTATTCCCCGGCGGCGGCCCCGCGTCCCAGGTACGCTTCCATCACGGCGGGGTCGTTGCGGACCTGATGCGGCAGGCCCTCGCTGATCTTGGTGCCGTAATCCAGCACGGTGATGTATTCGCTGAGGGTCATGACCAGCCGCATGTCGTGTTCGATCAGGCAGATGGTCACGCCCAGCTCGTCACGGATGCGGCGGATCAGGGCTTTCAGGTCCTCGGTCTCGCGGGGGTTCATCCCGGCGGCGGGTTCGTCCAGCAGGATCAGCTTGGGCGTGGTGGCCAGCGCGCGGGCGATTTCCAGCTTGCGCTGATCGCCGTAGGGCAGATTGGTGGCGATCTCGTTGCGCCATTTGCTCAGGCCCACGAAGTCCAGCATGATGCGGGCGGCCTCACGCGCCTCGTGTTCGGACTCGTGAAAGCGGCGGGTCCGCAGCACGGCGTCCACGAAGGTGCTCTTCAGGCGGGAGTTGCGCCCCACCATGATGTTTTCCTCGCTGGTCATGCTGGAGAACAGCCGGATGTTCTGGAAGGTGCGCGCAATTCCGGCTTCCGTCACCTGATCGGGGCGCAGGCCCACCAGCTCACGTCCGGCCAGCTTGATGCTGCCGCGCGTGGGCGCGTAGATGCCGGTGATCATGTTGAAGAAGGTGGTCTTGCCCGCGCCGTTGGGACCGATCACGCTGACGATGCTGCGGTCCGGGACGTGCATGGTCACCGAGTTCACGGCGGTCAGCCCGCCGAATTCCTTGGTCAGCGCGTCCACTTCCAGAATGCTGCCGCCGCTGGCTGGTGCCGTGGGGCCAGGATGAACGGTGGTTTTGATCATCGGTCGCCTCCGGTCTTGTCGTCTTCTTTGGTGGTCGCCAGTCCGGCGCTGTACACGTCGCCGCCTGCCTTCAGCCCACTGGCGTTGCCGTCGGCGCTCTCGTCTTCCTGATCGTCCTCGTGGTGCAGCTCACGCGTGCGGCGTGCGTTGGGCAGCAGCCCCTCGGGGCGCAGCAGCATCATCGCCACCAGAATCGAGCCGAAGATGAAGCGGTTGAAGTTGGCCGGGTTGACCTCCTGCGGAATCCAGGACACGTTGGCGCTGGCCTCGCCCAGACCCGGCAAGATTCGCAGGTTCAGCAGGGTGACCACTGCCGCGCCCAGGATCACGCCGCTGAACGATCCCATGCCGCCCAGCACCACCATGCTCAGTACCGTGATGCTTTGCAGCAGGTTGAAGCTCTCGGGGCTGATAAAGGTCTGCTTGGCCGCGAAGATCATGCCCATCACCCCGGCAAAGCTGGCCCCGGTGGCAAAGGCGATCAGCTTGGTCTGCATCAGGGGCACGCCCATCGCCTGCGCCGCGATCTCGTCGTCACGGATGGCGATCCACGCGCGTCCGATACGGCTGTTGTCCAACCTGACGTTGACCAGCAGGATCACGGCGATCACGATCAGCACCAGCACGTACAGGAACAGCAGGTAGTACTGCTCTGGCCGGAAGCCCAGCGCCCCGGCCAGCGAGTTGAACCACGGCACCGACGCCGAGGCGATGGGGGTGATGCCCTGCGAACCCGCCGTGTACAGGCCGAGGTTGTTGGCCAGCACCCGGATCACTTCGCCCAGGCCCAGGGTGATGATCGCCAGGTAATCGCCCTTGAGCTTCAGCACCGGCAGACCGATCAGCACGCCCACCAGGGCGGCAGTCATGACGCTCAGCGCCAGAAAGAGCCAGAAGAAACCGGGGTTGATGCCGTTCGCCAGTGCCTCCGCCGACCCGGAAGCCAGCACCAGGATCGAGCGGCCCACCAGAATGATGCCCGAGAGCAGCCCAAAGCCCGCCAGCAGAAAGCTCAGGTTGCTCAGGGTGGTGGGGGCCACGCGCCCATGCATCCCCCGGATGTACAGCATGCTGCCCGCCGCCACCGCCGTCAGCACCAGCCCGATGACCAGGGTGCCGCTGCCGGTGCTGCCCGCGTTCGCGCCGTAATACTTCAGGACCTCGCTGAAGCGGGGGCTGCCGAAGATGCTCCAGGTGTACGCGCCCACCGCGAAGAAGGCCACGTAGCCCAGATCGAGCAGACCCGCCAGGCCCACCACGATGTTCAGGCCCAGTGCCAGCGCGGCGAAGATCATGATCTGGATGCTCAGGTCCAGCAGGCTGGTGTCGGCCTGTCCGGCCAGCGGCAACACGAATAGCAGGCTGCCGATGCCCACCAGCAGCTTGGCCCAGTTGGCGGCCTTCCACAGGTAGGCGAACAGCACGTTTGCCAGGAACAGCGAGACGACCAGCGCCTCCACCACCTTGTTGCGCAGAACGTCGCCCAGTGCCCCCAGGTTTTTCATGACGTCGGTTTCGTGTGAGACCAGCAGCAGAATGGAGGTGACGACGAAGAACAGCACCAGCCAGACGGTTCGGTCCGGTTTGACCAGGGGACGGCGGACAGCGGGTTTCGCGGGATTGGCAACCGTCATACCTTCTCCACGTTGCTCTTGCCGAGCAGGCCAGTGGGCTTGAAGATCAGGATCAGCACCAGCACGATAAACGGCCCGATCTTGGAATAACTGGCATCGATGGTGCCCAGGTTGGCGAGGCCCAGCAGGTTGCCGAAGATGTTCGTCACGCCGATCAGGTTCTGGATCACCCCGAGCAGCAGGCCACCCAGCACCGCGCCGGGAATGCTGCCGATGCCGCCCAGCACCGCTGCCGTGAAGGCGATGATGCCCGGATCGAAGCCGCTGTAGGCGTTGATCGTGCCGAACTTCATGCCGAACAGCACGCCGCTGACGCCGCCCAGCGCTCCACCGATCAGGAAGGTGGCGCTGATCATCAGGTTCGAGTCGATGCCCATCAGGCCAGCGGTCACGCGGTCCTGGGACACGGCGCGAATGGCCTTGCCCAGCCGGGTACGGTTGACCACGTAATTCAGCAGGCCCAGGCTGACCAGCGCCACGATCACCAGAATCACGTCTTTAAGCTGCACGTCCACACCGATGGTCCGCAGGAAATTGCCCAGGGGGGCGCAGCTACTCGTGGTGGCGCAGAACTTGTCGGCAAAACCGGTGGGCAGCGTGTAGGTCAGGTCAAATCGGCCCTGCAACCCTTCCAGAAAGCGCAGCGTGTCTTGCAGGATCAGCGAGACACCGATCGCGGTGATCAGCGGCACCAGACGTGGTGCGCCGCGCAACGGGCGGTAGGCCAGCCGCTCGATCAGCACATTGAGCAGCCCCGAGACGATCATGGCGGCCACCAGCGCGATCAGCAACTTCAGGTAGCCGTTCATGGCCGAGTTCTGAAGGATGCGGAAGACCTCGAACCCCACCACCGCTCCGGTGATGAAGACTTCCGAGTGGGCAAAGTTGATCAGTTGCAGCACGCCGTACACCATGGTGTAGCCCAGCGCGATGATGGCGTAGACGAAGCCTAAAACCAGGCCGCCGATGATCACGTTGACAATAAAGGGCAGCAGGACAGAAAGTTCCAATGAAATCAGCTCCTCTTGGTGAATGAAGGGGATGTGATGGGACGCAAAAACCGGAATGATGGTGAAATCGGCTGCATTCTACTCTTGGGTGGGGCGCGGGTTGAATGTGGAATCACTTCCAGAACCTCCCTCTCGGTCCCCGATATCTCAAAAAGCTGGTACTGACAAGCAGTGTCTACAAAAAGAAGGGGGCCAGGCACGTAGCCCGGCCCCACGGTCAACAAGGAATGGGGTTCAGTTCTTGGGGGGCTTGACGGCCAGGCTGGTTTCCAGCGCGGCCTTACCGTCCGTGAGCTTGATCACGTACAGCGTGGCGGCCTTGCGGTCCCCGACGCTGTTGAAGCTGACTTCGCCCGAGAGCAGGCCCTTGTAGGTGCCCTTGCGGATGGTGTCCAGCACCTGCTTGCGGCTGGGGGCCTTGCCGCCGTTGGCGCGGGCGGCGTCCAGGATGCCCTGCAAGGTGACCTTGGCGGCGTCGTAACCGAAAGCGCCGAAGCCCTGGGCAGGGGTGTTGAAGGTCTTCTGGAAGTTGGCCGCAAAGGTCTTGGCGGCGGGCAGCGCTTCCAGCGGCGCGGCCACGGTGGTGTAGTAGACGTTGTTGGCTCCAGCCTTGCCGATGATCACGGGCAGTTCGCTGCTGTCCAGGCCGTCGCCGCCGACGACGGGGGTATCGATGCCCGCGCCGCGCAACTGCTTGATGAACACGCCGATCTGGTTGTAGATGCCGCCGAAGTAGATGGCGTCAGGCTTGGTCAGCTTGATCTTGGCGACGATGCTGGAAAAGTCGCTCTTTTCCTCGGTGCCTTCGTTGCCGGAGATGGTCACGCCCTTGGCTTTCAGGGCCTTCTCGACTTCGCCCGCCAGACCTTCGCCGTAGGCGGTCTTGTCGTTCAGGACGTAGACTTTCTTGGCTTTCAGGGTGTCGGTGATGAAGTTTGCGCCTGCCGGACCCTGCGAATCGTCGCGGGCCACGATGCGGTTCATGTTGGCCAGACCACGGTCGGTGACCTGGTTGGCGGTGTTGGCCGGGCTGACCATCACCAGGTTGCTGGGGGCCAGGGCGGCGCTGGCAGGAATCGCCACGCCGCTGTTCAGGGTGCCCACCACGGCCAGGATCTGGTTGTCGGCGGCAATCTTGCGGGCGGCAGCGGTGCCAGTCGCGGGATCGGCCTGATCGTCGTAGGGAACGAGTTGCAGGTTAAAGCCCGCCTTCTTGAACTGCGCGGCGTACTCGTTGACGGCCAGTTGCACGCCGTTGCGGATCTGGGTGCCCAGGTTGCTCTGGCCGCCGGACAGCGGGCTGATGCTGGCGATCTTGATGGTGGTCTGCGCGCTGGCGGTGCCAAGCGCCAATGCGGCAAGTACAGAAAGGCTCAATGCAGTCTTCTTCATAATTCCTCCGGGTATTGATGCGCCGCCGGACCCTGGGGCCTGGATGCGCTGTGGTTGCGATAGCAGGATTCTAGGGACGAATTAAGATGAAGTCAATGCGTCCCTCATCTCACCTTTGGAACGTCGGACTGGAACTGGCGTGCAAACCGGAGAATAATTGCGCCTTATGGCTCGATCTGAGCAATAAACGTGTATTTGGATCTGCCTGTGCGGTTCTTCACCCCACCGTCTTAATCAAGTTGGGGGTCCAATGGGGTGGGGATTGGGCTGGCCGATAGGGGGGAATGCCTGCCAGATGGCCTTAATGGCGGTGGGGCGCCTATTGCGCTCCAGTTCAGATGCGGACTGCCTAAGTGCAATCCTTCTACTGAGAAGCATCTACCGCTGTGCAGTGGCTGGCCCGATTAAAAACTCCGGCAGTGCGGAAAATGCCCCTGCTGTGGCAGGGGAGGGCACCCACCGCGCCTTACACCAGATCCAGATAGCGTTCCAGTTCCCAGGCATGCACGGCAGTGCTGTATTCGCGCCACTCGGCCCTTTTGGCGGCCACGAAATGATCCAGGACATGTTCCCCCAGTGCCTGTTTCAGCACCTCGTCCTTGCCCAGCTCATCGACGGCCTCACGCAGGTCGGTGGGCAGCTCCTTGACGCGGTGGTGGCGTTTCTCGCGCACGGTCATCCTGAAGATGTTGCGGGCAATCGCGGGCGGCGGCTCCAGCTCGCGCTCGATGCCGTCCAGGCCGGCGGCCAGCATCAGCGCCAGCGCCAGATACGGGTTGCAACTGGGGTCCGGCATCCGCAGCTCGGCGCGGGTGGAATTGCCGCGCTTGGCCGGAATGCGGACCAGAGCGCTGCGATTGCTGGTGCTCCAGGCGATGTTCACCGGGGCCTCGAAGCCCGGCACCAGCCGCTTGTAGCTGTTGACCAGCGGGTTGGTGATGGCGGTCATGCCCTCGGCGTGGTCCAGCAGCCCGGCGATAAAACCCTCGGCAATTTTCGAGAGGCCGTACTCGCCTTTTTCGTCGGCAAAGGCATTCTGGCCGCCCTTGAACAGGCTCAGGTGGCAGTGCATCCCGCTGCCGCTGACGCCTGCCAGTGGCTTGGGCAGAAAGCTGGCCAGCAGGCCGTATTCCAGCGCCACCCGCTTGACCACGAATTTAAAGGTGGCGATGCGGTCCGCCGTTTCCAGCGCCGGGGCGTAGCGGAAGTCGATCTCGTGCTGGCCGGGCGCGACTTCATGGTGCGCGGCCTCGATCTCGAAGCCCATCTCGACCAGTTTGTTGGCAATCTCGCGCCGGATGCGCTCGCCCTTGTCGATAGGAGCGAGGTCAAAATATCCGGCCCGGTCGTGCGTGACGGTGCTGCCCAGGCCAGCGGGCGTGCGCTCGAACAGGAAAAATTCCGGCTCGGTGCCGACGAACATCTCGTAGCCTTTCTCCTGTGCCCGCTCGATCTGGCGCTTGAGAACCAGCCGGGGATCGCCCTCGAATGGCGTGCCGTCCGGGAGGGTCACGTCGCAGATCAGCCGAGCCACCGCGCCGCGCTCGCCTTCTTCACGCGAAAACGGCGGGTAGATCAGGAACGTGCCCAGGTCCGGGCGCAGCAGCATGTCGGATTCCTCGACGCGCGTGAAGCCCTCCACGGCGCTGCCGTCGAAGGTCACGTCGCCGCTCAGGGCCTTTTCAAACTGCGAGGGCGGCACCTCCACGTTCTTGGTGGTGCCCAGAATATCGGTGAATTGCAGGCGCAGAAATTTGATCTGCCCGTCTCGCAGCCGCGAAAGAATCTCGGCCCGGTCAGGGGTGGGTGTGGGCGCTGGGGTCATGGGGTTCCCTCCAAAAGAACGGTGTCTCAGGGTAACGGCCCGGCAGCTCAAGGGGAAGGAGGGGCAACCTTCTGCGGCAATCTGGCGGCTGAACATGCTTGTGAAAATTAAGATTGGATGAACTTGTTGTGGAACCGTTTACACATAAATCTCAGACAGGCTGGAGGCATTCAGGAGGCCCACCCATGAGCCAGAACAGCACCCAGCGGCAGTACATCGAGGTCCACGGCGCACGCGAGAACAATCTTCAGGACGTTTCGATCAAGATTCCCAAAGGGCAGATCACTGTCTTTACTGGCGTCTCCGGCTCCGGCAAATCCTCGCTGGTGTTCGACACCATTGCTGCCGAGGCGCAGCGGCAGCTCAACGAAACGTTTACTGCCTTTGTGCAGGGCTTTCTGCCGCATTACGGGCAGCCGGACGTGGACCGTATCGAACACCTGAACGCGCCGATCATCATCGATCAGAAGCGGGTGGGCGGCGGCGCACGCTCCACGGCGGGAACGTACACCGACATCGCCGCGCCGCTGCGCCTGCTGTTCTCGCGCTTCGGCCAACCCTCCGCCGGGCCGGGCTTTCACTATTCCTTCAACACGCCGCAGGGGATGTGTTCCGAGTGCGAGGGCATCGGCAGGACCACGCAACTGGATCTGGACCGCCTGCTGGACCGCCGCCTGTCGCTGAACGGCGGGGCCATGCTGCATCCCGAATTCAAAGTGGGCAAGTGGGTCTGGAAGATCTACGCGCTTTCGGGGCTGTTCGACAACGACAAACCCGTGCAGGATTACACCGACGAGGAACTGCACCAACTGCTGTATGGCCGCGATCTGAAGGTGTCGCTGGGCGAGATCAACATGACCTACGAGGGCCTGATCGAGCGCTTCACTCGCATGTATCTCAGCAAGGACGCGGCGGCCATGTCCGAGCGCAACCGCAAGGTCTTCGAGGAGTTCACCACGTCCCAGATTTGCCCGCTGTGCCACGGCGCGCGGCTGAACGCGGCGGCGCTGGATAGCCGCATCGACGGCCTGAACATTGCCGAGGCGTCGAATCTGGAGATCGGCGCATTGATCGCCTTTCTGGGCCGAATGACCGATCCGCTGGCCGTGCGGGTGGCCGCCAGACTGACCGAACGCCTGCAACATTTGGTGGACATCGGCCTGGGCTACCTGAGCCTGGGGCGCGAGACGGCCACGCTGTCGGGGGGCGAATCGCAGCGCCTCAAGATGATCCGGCATCTGGGCAACAGCCTGACCGAGATGCTGTACATCCTCGACGAACCCAGCGTGGGCCTGCACGCCCGCGACGTGGCCCGCCTGACGGGGCTGCTCTTCAAACTGCGCGACAAGGGCAACACCGTGCTGGTGGTGGAGCATGACCCGGACGTGATCGCGGTGGCTGACCATGTCGTGGACATCGGGCCAGGAGCCGGGACACACGGCGGGCGGGTGATCTTTGAGGGCAGTTACGCTGATCTTCAGCACGCCGACACGTTGACCGGGAAATTCCTGAGTCAGCACCTGCCGATCAAGGAGAAGGTGCGGAAGGCAACCGGCCATCTGACTGTCAAGAACGCCAGCCTGCATAACCTCAAGAACGTGACCGTGGACATTCCAACCGGAGTGCTGACGGTGGTGACGGGCGTGGCGGGTTCGGGCAAGAGTTCGCTGATCAACGACGTGTTTCTGGCGCAGCACCCCGGCTCAATCGTGATCGATCAGTCCCGCGTGACCGCCAACAGTCGCTCGGCCCCAGCCACCTACACGGGCATCATGGACGACATCCGCAAGGCGTTTGCCAAAGCCAACGGCGTGAGCGCCTCGCTGTTCAGCTTTAACAGTGAGGGCAGTTGCCCCGAGTGCAACGGTCTGGGCGTCATTTACACCGATCTGGCCTTCATGGAGGGCATGACCTCCGTGTGCGAGGTCTGCGGGGGCAAACGCTTCAAGGAGGAAGTGCTGGCGTACCACCTGCGCGAAAAGTCCATTGCGGATGTGCTGGACATGACCGCAGAGGGCGCACTGGCCTTCTTCACCGAGAAGAAAGTGCGTGCGGTGTTGCAGGCCATGAACGATGTGGGGCTGGGCTACCTGAAACTGGGGCAGCCGCTCAGCACCGTGTCGGGCGGCGAGGGCCAGCGCCTCAAACTCGCCACCGAACTGCACAAGAAGGGCAGCGTCTACGTGATGGACGAACCCACCACCGGGCTGCATCTCTCGGACATCGGGATGCTGATGCGCCTGATTGACCGGCTGGTGGAGGGAGGCAACACCGTCCTGTTGATCGAACACCATCTGGACGTGATCCGGCAGGCCGACTGGATCATCGATCTGGGGCCGGAAGGGGGCAGTGCTGGCGGTGAGGTGCTGTACGAGGGGCCGCCGCAGAGCCTGAAAGACTGTGTGCGGAGTCTGACGGCGCAGTTCCTCTGATCCAAAATGAAACACGCACCGCCCACAAATTGCGAGATGTGACCTCTATTCTGAACAAACTGTCACTCCTACTGGGACAGATTGCAGAAGCCGTCCACTTCCAGATGCGTCTGTCCAGCTTTCCGTCCCACTTGTTCAGAGAAGTGCGTTGACCGACTTTCCGGCTTCCCTCTATACTCACCCCCGATGACAGGTCGGCGGTGGACGATTGCGGAGTCGGGGTGCGACCAGACTCCGTGCGCCGCCCCGTGCCTGCACCAGGGAGAGCGACTATGACTCAGACCGGCAACAACCAGGATTTCGATGTCAACTCGGCGGCCCGCAACTGGCGTGTGGAGGCCACCGCGCAGCCCACGCCCAGCGAACTGGTGACCGAGAAGTTCGCCAGCGACGTGCTGACCGTGGACCAGCTCAAGACCCGCATGAGCAAGAGCGCGTACAAGAGTTTGCAGGCCACCGCCGAGCGCGGCGAGACGCTGGACCCCAGCATCGCCGACACCGTGGCGCTGGCGATGAAGACCTGGGCGATGGAAATGGGCGCGACGCACTACACCCACTGGTTTCAGCCCCTGACCGGCGGCACCGCCGAAAAGCACGACTCGTTCCTGAACCCTGCCGGGGACGGCGTGGCGATCATGTCCTTCTCGGGCAAGGAGCTGATCCAGGCCGAGCCGGACGCCTCCAGCTTCCCGTCCGGGGGCCTGCGGGCCACCTTCGAGGCGCGCGGCTACACCGCCTGGGACCCCTCGTCACCGGCCTTTGTGGTCCGGCACGCCAACGGGGCGACGCTGTGCATCCCCAGCGTGTTCGCGTCCTGGAAGGGTGAGGCGCTGGACCTCAAGATTCCGCTGCTGCGCTCCATCGAGGCGCTGAACAAGGCGGTCACCCCGGCCCTCAAGCTGTTCGGCGCGTCGGAGGGCACCCGCGTGACCAGCAGCCTGGGCGCGGAGCAGGAATACTTCCTGATTGCCGAGGAGTACTACTACCGCCGCCCCGATCTGGTCATGAGCGGACGCACGCTGTTTGGCGCGAAGCCCCCGCGCGGGCAGGAACTGGAGGACCACTACTTCGGCGCGATCCCGGACCGCATCCTGAGCTTCATGACCGACGCCGAGATGCAACTGTACGCGCTGGGCATTCCGGTCAAGACCCGCCACAACGAGGTGGCTCCCGGTCAGTTCGAGGTGGCCCCGATCTTCGAGAACAGCAACATCGCCGCCGATCACCAGCAACTGATGATGCAGGTGCTGCGGACCACGGCGCGCAAGTACGGTCTGGTCTGCCTGATGCACGAGAAACCCTTTGCCGGAATCAACGGCAGCGGCAAGCACTGCAACTGGAGCATGGCCACCGACGCGGGCGAGAACCTGCTGGACCCCGGCGACACCCCCGACGAGAACATGCAGTTCCTGTTCTTCACCTCTGCCGTGTTAAAAGCCGTGGACGAGCATCAGGACCTGCTGCGTGCCTGCGTGGCAAGCGCCAGCAACGATCACCGTCTGGGCGCTGCCGAGGCTCCGCCCGCGATCATCAGCATCTTTTTGGGCAGCGAGCTGAGCGACATCTTTGAGCGCCTCGCCAGCGGGCAGGGCGGACGCGGCAAGGCGGCGGGCCTGATGGGCCTGGGCAGCCGCGTGCTGCCGGAAATCCCGATTCATGCCGGGGACCGCAACCGCACCAGCCCGTTTGCCTTCACGGGCAACAAGTTCGAGTTCCGCGCGGTGGGCAGCTCCCAGAGCATCTCCTTTCCCATTACCGTGATGAACGCCATCGTGGCCGACTCGGTGGGTGATCTGGTGGTGGACCTTCAGGCCAAACTGGACGGCGGCAAGAAGATGGACGCCGCCGTGGCCGAGATCGTGCGCGAAACCTACGCGGCCCACAAGCGCATCGTGTTCGACGGCGACGGCTACAGCGACGAGTGGCACCATGAAGCCGAACACGAGCGCGGCCTGCTGAATCTGCGAACGGCTCTGGACGCCGTGGAGCAGTTGCACAGCCCCAAGAACATCGAGCTGTTCGGCAAGCTGGAAATCCTGAATGACCGCGAGCTGGCGGCTCGTCAGGAAATCATGTACGACATCTACTTCAAGACCGTTAACATCGAGGGCGAGACCACCGAGTACATGGCCCAGCGTCAGATTCTCCCTGCTGCCCTGAGCTATCTGGCCGCCCTGAAGGACGTGCCGGACGGCAGCCGCGCCGCCGATGGCGTGAGCAGGGAAGTCAGCGAGGTCACGGATAAGCTCTACGACGCCCTGCAAGTCCTGCGCGAGCAGAACGCGGCGCAGGGCGGCGAGGAAGTCCACGAAAAGGCCCATCACATGCGCGATCAGGTCTTGCCTGCCATGAACGAGGTTCGCGCCGCTGCCGACAAGCTGGAGAACCTGATCGACTTCAAGCTGTGGCCGCTGCCCACCTACCGCCAGATGCTGTTCGTGAAGTAATACGGATTCCGTTTGTTTCGTGCAGGAATCGGAACAGCGCCGATCCCTCCACTCCACGCCCGGAACCCGTTTTTCTCCCTCTCGCTCCGCTCAGATTTTCAGGTGTTTTCAACACCTTTCAATCGGAGTCCGTATAAAGCTTCCCAAATTCAATCCCCCGTCCTGATGTGGGCGGGGGATTTTTCATGGTTGATAGGGGGCAGAGTGGGCTGTTCGGTCAGTCCGCTGCCACTGCTACACCCTCGCGCATGGCTTCCATGACCAGCGCGTAGGAACGCCGCCGCGCTGCCGGATCGTGGGTCATGGTGGTCAGGATCAGTTCGTCGGCCCCAACGTCGTCGGCCAGACGGTGCAGGCGGGCGGCCACCTCTGCCGGATCGCCCACGATGGCGCGGGCGCGGGACGCTTCGGCCACCGCGCGTTCCTGTGGGGTGTAAGGATAATCACGGGCTTCCTGCACGCTGGGGAAGGAGGCCACCTCGCCGCGTGTCAGGCGCAGGAACATCAGGCCCAGGGGCAGGCTCAGTTCCTCGGCCTCGGCATGGGTGGGGGCGCAGATCACGTTGGCAGCCACGATCACCTGGGGTTTTGGGAAGGTGGCCGACGGCTGGAACGCCGCACGGTATGCCTGGACTGCTGCTGCCGCCCCCGCCGTATCGGGATTGATGTGCCACGCGAAGGCCAGCCCCGCGCCGATCTGCGCCGCCACATGCGCGCCGTAGCCGCTGCTGGACAGGAGCCACAGTGGCGGGAACAGGCCATCCCCCGCAGGGGCCGCCACCGTTCCCGCGAAGGGATGGCCTGCCGGGAAGTTGCCTGTGCCAAACGCCATCAGCTCCGAGAGTTGCCTTTCAAAGGATTCCTCCATCAACCCAGATGCGCCCCGGAGCGCTCTGGCGGTGCGGCCATCCGTTCCTGGCGCACGGCCCAATCCCAGGTCCACCCGGTCCGGGGCCAGCGCCGAAAGCAGGCGGTAGCCCTCGGCCACGGCCAGTGGCGCGTGGTTGGGCAGCATCACGCCGCCGGACCCCAGCCGAATGCGCCGGGTCACCTGCGAGGCTGCCGCTAAGACCGCCAGTGGCACGGACGAGGCCACCGCGCCCATGTTGTGGTGTTCGGCCACCCAGTAGCGTTCGTAACCCAGGTCCTCGGCGTGTTGTGCCAGCCGCAGGGATTCGCGCAATGCCGTGGTGGCGTCCGAACCAGAGGGAATCGGCACCAGATCAAGGACAGAGAGGGGCAGGGGAGAGGAGTTCATACCTCCCAGTCTGCGCCTTCCTGATGCTTTATATCTTGAAGTGATTCACAAACCGTCTTAAGCTGGCTTGAATGCTGGGGGCGGCACAATGGCGGTATGTCTTCTTCCGAACAGCCATCGGCGCACTTTGATTTCTCTGGCCGCCGCGCGCTGGTCACGGGCGCAGGCAAGGGCATTGGCCGCGAAATCGTGGCGTTGCTGTCGGCGTGCGGCGCGCAGGTGGTGGCCATCAGCCGGGATGCGGGCGATCTGGACAGTCTGCGCGGGGAAACCGGCTGCGAGGTCATTGCCGCCGATCTGGCGGACGCGAATGCCGCCCGGCAGGCTGCCGAACAGGCCGGGCCAGTTGATCTGCTGGTGAACAACGCGGGTATCTCTATCCTGCAATCTTTTCTGGACACCACGCCGGAAGCTTTTGACCAGACGCAGGCGGTCAACGTTCGCGCGGCCATGATCGTGGGGCAGGTGGTGGCGCGCGGATTGATCGGGCGTGGGGCGGCAGGGGCAATCGTCAATGTGTCCAGCCAGTCGTCTTCCGTGGGCCTGCCCAACCACGCTGCCTACTGCGCTTCCAAGGGGGCACTGGACCAACTGACCCGCGTGATGGCGGTGGAACTGGGGCCACAGGGCATCCGCGTGAACGCCGTGAATCCCACCGTGACCCTGACGCCGATGGGCGCGATGGCCTGGGGTGACCCGGCGAAAAGTGCCCCGATGCTGGCCCGTATTCCGCTGGGCCGTTTTGCCCAGCCGCGCGACGTGGCGCAGGCGGTGGCCTACCTCCTGAGCGACGCGGCGGGCATGGTCAACGGGGTGATGCTGCCGGTGGACGGGGGATTTCTGAGCAATTGAGGGGCATCGTTCGGCCTCCCCTCTAGCCCTTTCGCGTTCTGTATGACCTTCGCCCCCAGCCCATGCCTCTATGCTGTGCCCGTGAGGCAATTCCGGTGAACAACGAGATTCCCGTGCAGGCGCTGGGGCCGCAGGGCGAGGTGATGGCGCACGCCGTGGACGCCTGCGTGCATTGCGGCTTCTGTCTGCCCGCCTGCCCCACCTACGCGCTGCTGGGCGACGAGATGGACAGCCCACGCGGGCGCATCGTGCTGATGAAGGAGGTGCTGGAGGGCGGTCTGGACCTGCTGGACGCCGCGCCGCATCTGGACCGCTGCCTGGGCTGTCAGGCGTGCGTGACCGCCTGCCCCAGCGGCGTGCCCTACGGCGAACTGATCACCAGTTTTCGCGGCTGGAGCGAGCCGCAGCGCCAGCGCTCGCCGCTGGACAGGGCCAAGCGTTACGCCATTCTCAAGGCGCTGCCCGCCCCAAAGCTGTTCAGTGTGGCTGCTCGCGTCGGTCAGTACGCCAAGCCGCTTGCGCCCGTGCTGCCCGCCGCGTTGCGTGGACCGCTGGACCTGCTGCCCGAACACGTTCCCGCCATGCAGCCTAGCCCCAGGGTCACGCCCGCGCAGGGCCAGCGCCGGGGCCGGGTGGCCTTTCTGACCGGCTGCGCCCAGCAGGCCCTCGCGCCCAACTTCAACGCCGCCACCCTGCGCGTGCTGGCCCGCAACGGGATTGAAGTCGTGATTCCAGATGGCCAGGGTTGTTGTGGGGCCGCCGCGCTCCACACCGGGGCGCGGGATGAGGCGTTGCGGCTGGTCCGCGCCAATCTGGATGCCTTCAACCCCGACGATTACGACGCCATCCTCTCCAACGCGGCGGGCTGCGGTGCGGGCCTCAAGGAATATCCGATCATCCTGCACGGCCTGCACGACGAGGGGCGGGCGAAAGCCTTCTCCGCCAAAGTGCAGGACATCAGCGAGTATCTGGGAGCGCTGGCGCGGGAGGAGGGGCTGGAACCGTTCATGCCCGCCTCGCGCCCCCTCAAAATCGCGTACCACGACGCCTGCCATCTGGCCCACGCGCAGAAGGTCCGCTCTGCGCCGCGCGAACTGCTGCGAATGATTCCTGGCGTGAGCATCGTGGAAATTCCCGAGGGTGACCTGTGCTGCGGCTCGGCAGGGACGTACAATCTGGAACAACCTGAACTAGCTGGGCAACTGGGCGCACGCAAGGCCGGACACATCCTGTCCACCACGCCGGACCTGATCGCCAGCGGCAACATCGGCTGCCACACCCAGATTCAGAGCCATGTGCGCCGTCAGGGCAGCCCGGTTCCGGTGATGCACACGGTGGAAGTGCTGGATCTGGCGTACCGGGGGGAATTGTGAAAGGTCTAAGGGTCAAAGAGTCTAGGGGTCCAAGGAGGGCGGTTCTTAGACCTTTAGGCCCTCAGACTCTTAGACGCGCCGGAGGCGCAGCATGACGGTAGAGAAACTGGCCCTGACCACCACCTCCCCCGCACGTAAACCCAGATCGGAAGGCGGGGCCGACAACGCCCTGGTCGCCGAACTCACCCGCCTGCTGGGGCCAAAGAAAGTGCTGTTCAGTTTTGCCGAGCGACTGAGTTACCGTTTTGACGCGATTCAGTTCGGGGTTACGCCTTTGGCAGTGGTGTTGCCCGAAGGCACCGAAGATGTCATCGCCACGGTTAAGGCGGCGAGGCGGGCGGGCGTGAGCATCGTCGGACGCGGGGCGGCCAGTGGCCTGAGCGGCGGCGCAGCCCCCATGCAGCCTAGTGTGGTGATCTCGTTCACCCGTATGACCGATCTTCAGATTTTCCCCGAACGCCGTGAGGCCATTGCCCAGCCCGGCGTAATTACTCTGGCTGTGACCGATGCGGCCAGACCCCACGGCCTGATCTACCCGCCGGACCCGGCATCTTTCCGCACCAGCACGATTGGCGGCAACCTGGGCGAGAACGCGGGTGGCCCGCTGTGCTTCAAATACGGTGTGACCGGCGATTACGTGACCGCGCTGGACTTTGTGGATGCAGAGGGCGAACTCCATACCCTCAAGCGGGATGCCTACGATCTGGCGGGTCTGCTGATCGGCTCGGAGGGCACGCTGGGCCTGATCACCTCCGCCACCCTGCGCCTGACGCCCCCGCCGAAGTTTACCCGCACGCTGATGGCCCACTTTGCCGAAGTCGGGCAGGCTGCCGAGGCCGTGAGTGCCGCGATTGCCGCCGGGGCCGTGCCAGGGAAGCTGGAATTCATGGATCAGGCGTGTACGAATGCCGTGGAGGACTACCTGAATCTGGGCCTCCCGCGCGACGCTGGGGCGGTGCTGTTGGTGGACACCGACGGCGACGATCTGGACACCGTGGAAGAGGAACGTGCATTGGTGGAAGCGGCCTGTCTGGAAGCTGGCGGCCAAGTGCGTCGCGCCGAGGGCGAGGCCGAGGCCGCCGCGCTGTGGCAGGCCCGCCGCAGCGTTTCGCCCGCGCTGGGCCGCATTCGCCCGCAGCGCATGAACGAGGACATCGTGGTGCCGCGCAGCGTGCTGCCCGAGGTGGTGCGCCAGATTCGCGCGCTGGGCGATGCCAGCGGCTTCAAGCTGGTGCAGTTTGGTCATATCGGGGATGGCAACCTGCACCCGAATATCCTGTTCGATCCCCGCAAGGAATCGGAAGAAGCCGTCCATGCGCTGGCCCACGAGATCGCCCTCGTCGCCCTGCGACACGGCGGCGTCCTCAGCGGCGAACACGGCATCGGCACCATGAAACGCGCCTTTATGCGGGATGCGGTGGACGCTGAAACCATGACCGCCCTGCGAAATGTCAAACGTGCGCTGGACCCGTCGGGCGCTTTGAACCCAGGCAAGATTCTGCCGGAGGAAGCGTGAGGGTTGATAGTAGATGGTTGATGGCTGATGGACAAAAGCAGTTCTCCATCAACTTTCAACCTTCACCCATCGACGCTCCAGAGGAGCAGCATGCTTGAGATCTCTCCCGGCGATCAGACCCTGATCGTTTCCAGCGAAGTCGGGCTGCTGGAGGTTTACGCGGCGCTGCCCGCTGGCCTCTACCCGCCATTTCCCCCGGTGGAATTGCCCGGCGGCGTCGGCGGTCTGGTCTCGCGTGGTGGCTTCGGCCAGACTTTCTTCTTCGGGGCAGAGGTGCTGGGCGTGAATTTTCGTGCGCCGTCCGGGCGGGTGGTGCGGGCAGGCGGGCGAACCGTCAAGAACGTGCAGGGCTATGACCTGACCCGCCCCTTTGTGGGGAGCTTCGGTGCGCTGGGCGAGGCGCTGGAAATCACACTGCGCCTGCGCCCCGGCCTGAGCGCCCGCCACATTTCGGCCTCCGGCTCGCTGGATGACTTGCCCGATTTATCCGCCCGTTTCGCCTGGGAAGTGGACGGGCAGGTTCACCTGATGCACTTCGGGCATGGGAGGCAGGTGGACCGTGCGCTGGATGTGTTGTCTGACGCGGTGGAAATCACCGAACCCGTGGACCTGACCCCGCATTTTCCCGGTGGCATGGGCGTGGGCGCAGGCGGCAGCGTCAAGGACCGCCGCTTCGGCTGGGTGGATGGTGGGGCCGTGCCGCCTGTGCCAGAGCTGTTCGCGCGGGTGGCGGCGAGTCTGTGAGGACTGTTTAACCGCTTGGCAGGTTGATCCACGGCCCCCACCCACTACACTCCACCCATGTCACAACCCAAATCTTCCGGCCCCGGTCCTGGCCGCAGCCGTCAGACGCAGATTTTCGTGGACGGGCTGGGCGGCACGCGCCCTCTGGTTCCGGTGGACCCCGAAGGTCTGCGAAAGGCCGCGCGGCGCAAGCTGGACGCCCCGGCTTTTGCATATCTGGCAGGGGGTGCGGGGATGGAACGCACCATGCAGGCCAATCTGGACGCCTTCTCGGGCGTAAAGTTGCTGCCCCGCCGTCTGTGCGGTTCGGCGTCGCGGGACCTGAGCGTGGAACTGTTCGGGCACACCTACCCCGCGCCCGTGCTGCTGGCCCCATTGGGCGTGCTGGAACTGGCGCACGCGGAGGCCGATCTGGCGGTGGGCCGTGCCGCCGCCGCGCTGGGCGTGCCGTTCATCTTTTCCTCCCAGGCGTCCGAGCCGATGGAGGATGTGGCCGCCGCGATGGGCGACTCGCCACGCTGGTTCCAGTTGTACTGGGGGACCGACGAGGAAGTCACACGCTCTTTCGTGCGCCGGGTGGAGGCGTGCGGCGCGCAGGCCATCGTCCTGACGCTGGACACCACGCTGCTGGGCTGGCGGCCCCGCGATCTGGACCTGGGCAACCTGCCGTTTCTGCGCGGGCAGGGACTGGCGCAGTACCTGACGGACGCGCACTTTCGCTCCCGCCTGGATACCGTGCAACTGCCCGCTGGCACGCCCCGCCCCTCGCCCGCGCTGCTGAAAACGGCGGCCAGCCTCGCCGCGCATGGCCGCAAATTCGGCCTCTCACTGGCGCAGATGCGGACGGCGGCGGCCCACTTCACCGCCAGCTACACCCGCCCCGATTTGCAGTGGGATGACCTCTCGCGGCTACGGGAATGGACCACCCTGCCCATTCTCCTCAAGGGCATCCTGCACCCCGACGACGCCCGTGAGGCCGCCCAGCGCGGCATGGACGGAATCATCGTCAGCAACCACGGGGGCCGCCAGATCGACGGCGAGGTGGGCAGCCTGACCATGCTCCCGCGCGTGGTGGAGGCTGCGGGCGATTTGCCCGTGCTGCTCGACAGCGGTGTTCGCACGGGCGCGGATGTGGCCAAGGCGATGGCGCTGGGCGCGCGGGCCGTGCTGCTGGGCCGCCCCTATGCCTACGGGCTGGCCCTGGCCGGACAGGCGGGCGTGCAGGAGGTCATCCGCAACGTGGTGGCTGAATTTGACCTGACGCTGGGCCTGCTGGGGGCGCACTCGGCGCGGGAGCTGGGGCCGCAGCATCTGGCATGAGGCATCCAGGCACGCGCGTCATGTCACAGACACGCCCCTGACCGGGAGGCGTATTCTGGACAGCGTGAAAAAACACAATTCTCTGGCTCTGATGGCGGCGTTGCTGCTGGGCGGTCTGGGTGCGGCGGGCGCTCAGACGGTCAACCTCCGTATTCTGGAAACCACCGATCTGCACGCCAACGCGCTGGGCTACGACTACTACCAGGACAAGCCCACCGGCGAGTTCGGCTTCGAGTACACCGCCACCCTGATCAAGCAGGCGCGCGAGGAAATGCGCAACACGCTGCTCTACGACAACGGCGATCTGATCCAGGGCACGCCGCTGGGCGATTACGTGGCCAAGGTCAAGCCGCTGGAGCCGGGGCAGATGCACCCGATGCACGCTGCGATGGCCCTGCTGAAGTACGACGCGGGCAACCTGGGCAACCACGAATTCAACTACGGCCTGCCCTTTCTGAAGCAGGTGATCGCCGCCGCGCCCATGCCTATCGTCAGCGCCAATACCTATCTGGAAGACGGCGACGGCAACCCCGCCAACGACAAGAACGCCTTCACGCCGTACCTGATCCAGCGCAAGCTGGTCTACGACACCTATGGCCGCCCGTACTACCTGAACGTGGGCGTGATCGGTCTGGTGCCCCCGCAGATCGTCGATTGGGACAAGGTCAACCTGGACGGCAAGCTCACCACCCGCGACATCGTGGAAACCGCCCGCAAATTCGTCCCCGAGATGAAGGCGCGCGGCGCGGACATCATCGTGGCGGTGGCGCACAGCGGGATTGCCGCCGACTACCAGCCGGGCCAGGAGAACGCCGCCACCGAGCTGACCAAGATCGACGGCATCGACGTGGTCCTCAGCGGCCACAGCCACCAGGAATTCCCCGGCCCGGTCTACAAGGACATCCCCGGCGCGGACATCACCAACGGCACCATCAACGGCAAGCCCGTCGTGATGGCCAGCTTCTGGGGCAGCGACCTGGGTATCGTGGACCTGACCCTGGCCCGCCAGGGCAACAACTGGAAGGTGACCGGAGGCAAGGCCGCCGTGCGCCCCATCTGGGACAAGGCCGCGAAGAAAAATCTGGTCACGCCGGACCCCGCCATCGCGGAGGCCGTCAAGGCTGCCCACGAGGGCACGCTGGCCTACGTGCGCGGCAAGGTGGCTGAACTGGCCACGCCCATCAACTCCTACTGGGCGCTGGTGCAGGACGATCCCAGCGTGCAACTGGTGGCGAGCGCCCAGATCGCCTATGTCAAGGCTGCGCTGGCCGACACCCAGTACAAGGACCTGCCCGTGCTGAGCGCTGCTGCCCCCTTCAAAGCGGGCGGGCGCGGTGGGGCCAGCTATTACACCGACATTCCCGCTGGAACGCTGGCGATCAAGAACGTGGCCGACCTGTATGTGTACCCCAACACCGTGCAGGCCGTGGAGGTCACGGGCGCGCAGCTTCAGGAATGGCTGGAACGCAGCGCCGGGCAGTTCAACCAGATTGACCCCAAGAAGACCGAGCCGCAGCCGCTGGTCAACGACGCCTTCCCCACCTACAACTTCGACGTGATCGACGGCGTGACCTACGAGATCGACGTGTCCCAGCCCAGCCGTTACGATATGGACGCCAAACTGGTGAACCCGGACGCCCACCGCATCAAGAATCTGATGTTTGGCGGTAAGGCCATTGACCCGGCCCAGAAGTTCGTCGTCGCCACCAATAATTACCGCGCCAGTGGCGGTGGCAAGTTCCCCGGTCTGGATGGCAAGAACATCGTGCTTGAGTCGCCCGACGAGACCCGGCAGGCCCTGATCGCCTACTTCACCGAGCAGAAGACGGTCAACCCCACCGCCGACGGCAACTGGAAACTGACGCCCATCCCCGGCGCGACGCTGCTGTACGTCAGCAGCCCCAACGCCCAGAAGTTCGCCCCGGCGGGAGCCACGCTGCTCAAGACGCGCGACGACGGTTTTGCGGAGTACACGATCAAGTTCTGACTAGGGTTAATGAAGGGAAGGGGGAAACCAGAGTTGGCTTCCCCCTTCCCCTTTTGTGCCAGATGCTTTCCTTCAGTTATCGCCCTGCTTGCTGCCTGCGCTGACGATGCCATTTGCCTGGACTGTCACAACCTGACCATTGCTACTCTGGCCAAAGAACTCAATATTTGTAACCAGGGTTGCGCTGGCATTGGTGCTGACTACTAGATCACCCAGGCCGCCTTCCAAATAAATACTGGTTGAGGCGGGAAGGCCGTTGGCGGCCACTGTGGCACCGTCACTGAAGGAACAGGAATCAAGAGCAGTTCGGGTGGGGCAACTGTAGCCTGAAGTCAGATATACATCGATCTTGTTGACGTCGCTACCGGTATTGCGGGTCACGGTTGTGCCACCAGCACTGAGAGTGCTGCTTAGAATCCGGTATCCCCTCAAATACACGGCATCCGATCCGGGCCGGGTCATAAAGGTGAAGGTCACCCCGCTACCTGGCGTCACGGCCCATGACACTTTAGCCGGGTCTTTCTCCGTTGCCGGTGTGACGGTCTTGGTGGCGACTTCAACGGACCGGGCATCGTTCACCGAGACACCAACAGAAACCTTGCTGCCCGAGACCTGTCCGGGCGCGCTGCCGCAAGCACTCAGGGTCAGGCCAGCCAATAGCAGAAGGGCGTATTTCTTCATCAAGTGTCCTCCGGGACGGGTGAATCTTTCAGGTGGGGGTTGAGGGTGTAAAAGGCCAGGCGTTTCATCCCGGCCAGGAAATCGACGTTCTCGACGATTACACCACGCCAATCATCACCAATTTCTTGCTGAGCGTTGCTCTCGGCCCGGCCTTCCGGTGGACGCGGCCCGATCACCACTGGAGCGAAATTGAGGATGCCGCGTACCCCGGCGGTGACCATCGCCTGCGCGGCGTCCTGGGCGCGTTCGGGTGGCACGGCCAGAAAGCCCATATCCACCTTGTTCTCCCGCACGAAGTCGCGCAGTTCCCCGATGTGGCGCACGGTCAGGTCCCGGACCTGCCGCCCCACCAGTTCAGGACTGACATCGAACAGGCCCACGTACTGAAACTGGTAATCGCTGGCCCCCGGATAGTTGGCGATGGCCTGCCCCAGCCGTCCCACGCCCACGATCACCACGTTCCAGGTCTGGTTCAGGCCTAGCACCCGCATCAGCTCACGCTTGAGGATCGGCACGGTGTAGCCCATGCCGCGCGTGCCGAAGCGTCCGAAGTAGGCCAGATCCTTGCGGACCTGAAAAGCGCTGACCCCGGCGCGTTCGGCCAGATCGGTGCTGCTGGTGCGGCTGATGTCGCGCGTCTCCAGTTCTTCCAGAATCCGCAGGTAGGTGACCAGACGGCTGATGGCGGCAGTGGGGACCTCGGCCATCAGCGCACCCGGAAGTGGTCCAGATTGTTGTCGTCCAGCCGCTTCTCGGTACGGGTCAGCGCGTCGCCGGTGTAGGGGCCGACAGCCACCGTGACCTTGCGGCCATCCGGGGCATTGACGGTGGGCACGTAGCCCAGGTCGCGCAATTGCTGCACCATCTTCTGTGCGCTTTCCACCCGGTCAAAGGCCCCCACTTGCAGGTAGATCGGGCCAGCAGGAGAGGCGGGCGCATCAGTTGCCGTCGGGGCGCTGCTGGCCGGAGCCGGGCTGGCGGCAGGGGCGCTGCTGGAGCTGCTGTTGCTGTCAGAAGTGGAAGTGCTGCTCTCAGACGTGCTGGGGGTGCTGCTGGCCTTGGCGCGGGGCGGGTACAGCAGCGCCCCGGGGTAGGCCCGCTGAATGTCACCCAGGGCCTGACGGGCGCTGGCCTCGTCGGCGAAGGGGCCGACCTGCGCCACCACCTGACTGCCCAGGTCGATGGGATAGACCCTGTACCCCAGCGTGCTGACCGGCGCGGTGCGGCTTTGGGCCGTGCCCACGCTGCCGAAGCTGCCCAGGCTGATACGGTAGTCGCTGCGCAGAGGCGTGCGGCTCTCGCTGGTGGCGATGGCTCCGCCGCTGCGGGGCGTGACGGTGGTGGCAGCAGGCGTCTCGGCAGGCGTGGGTGTCTCGGTGATCTGCGCCTGCGGGGTTTCCGGCTGTGGCGTGGGGGTCTCAGCCGTCGGTGTCGTGGCTGGCGGGGTGTCCGTGCTGGCTGCCGCGTCGGGCGTCGCCTGTGGTGTAGGGGCGGCGGGAATGATCGGGGCCTCGGTGCTGGCGTCGGCGGACGGCGTGGTCTGTGCCGTGTCAGCAGATGCTGTGTCGGCAGGTGTGGTGCCAGCAGGAGCCGTGTCCGTGCTGCCCGTATCGGCGGCTGGTGCGGGGTCTGCCGTAGGAGGCGTGATGCCCGTGGTTGCCGTGTTCGGGGTGGTGGCGCTTTCCGCCGTGCCCGGCGCAGCGGGAATGCCGGAAGTGGCCGATGCCGTGGCGGTGGGTGTGGTGGTGGTAGCGGTCTTGCGCTGGCCCAGCAACAGTGCGGCGAATCCGGCCAGCAGCAGCAGCACCAGCACCCCGATCAGAATGTCGGGCCAGCGGCGGGCAGAGGTAGGTTTGCTCATAGTGGTCTCCCAGCCGTGTTCATTCCAGCCGTGCCCATTCCAACTGTGGCCCCTGCCCTGCGCCGAGGACACTGCGGTGTGATGTCTTTATTCCCCCGTGGGAGACCGTGTTCTGTCGTGTTTGCCCGCATACAACCCCCTTGAACCCCTCTTCATAATTCCAGCATTGGTCTGTTTCCGTGCTGGGCTGCCCCAAACAGCGGCGGCCAAGTTGTGAATGCCGTGCCTCAGCTTACAGAAAAAGCGTGTGGGCAGGGCATCCGGCAGGCTCATGGACGCCCGTTGGGTCTGGACAGGGCCGGGGTCTGCGGCGCAGGACGACAAACGGCGGCGGGAAGGGTCAGATTTCCCCCTCCCGCCGCCACTCGTCCTCTTCTTTATTTCAGTGCGTCTTTGGCCTTGCTGTTGCCCAGGTTGGCCGCCGTCTTCAGTGACACCCTGGCCTGATCGTCCTGGCGCTGTGACCTTTGCGCCAGTCCCAGCATGTACCAAGCGTCGGCGGCTTTGGGGTCCTCGGTCACCAGACCGCGCAGCACGGCCTCGGCCTCGGGGTAGCGGGCGCTGGCCAGCAGGGCGGAGGCCAGATTTAGCCGGGCGGTGGGCGTGGGGCTGAGGCGCACGCTGTCGGCCAGGGCACCCGCCGCCGCCGCATAGTCCTGCTGGGCGTAGTAGCTCAGGCCCAGCCACAGCGCGGTGTCGGCGTCGGGGCGGCGTTTGTGGCTTTCCTTAAGGGCGATCACGGCGTCCAGCAGGCGGTTCTGGCGGTAGGCAGCAATGCCGCGCACGTACAGCGCCCGTGCCGAAGTGGCCGCGTCGGGCTTCAGCTTCAGCGCCAGTGCGGTGTCGGCGGCGGCCTCGTCGAAGCGGCCCAGGGTCAGGCGCACCCCGGCCAGGGCGGTGCGGTACATGGCGTTGTCGGGGGCCAGCCGCACGGCGTTCAGGTACGCGGCCTGTGCGCCGGGCCGGTCATTGCGCAGTGCCCGCAATTCGCCCTCGCGCGCAAAAGCCCGGGCATTGTACTTGTCGGCTTTGGTGGCCGCGCTGGCCGCCAGCACTGCCCCACGGGTATCGTTCCCGGCGGCCAGGATGTCGGCCTTGCGCAGCAGCAGCGCCGAACGCTCGCTGGCCTTCTTTACGCGTTTCACGGCGGCGTCCAGCTCGCGCAGCGCGCGGTCCGGCAGTCCCTGGCCCATGTAGATGTCGGCCAGCAGCAGGGCGGCGTCCATACGGGTGCCGTCGGCCTGCAACAGCGCGTACAGGCCCGGCAATGCCTCGGCTCCCTGCCCAGCCAGTGTGCGGGCCTGGGCCAGCCGGTAGGCGGCGTTCAGGTCATCCGGGGCCAGCGCCGTGATCTGGGTCAGGGTGGCGCTCAGGGCCGTGAAGTCGGCCATGCGGGTCTGCTCGGTGGCCAGCGCCTCCAGCACCTGCCGCTGGGCAGAGGCGCTGGCCTTGCCCACCATCAGCGTGGCGGCCTGTCCGTACAGTTGCAGCGCCCCGGCGTGGTCCCCGCCCCGGCCCGCGATCACGCCCAGGTTGTACGGCCCCTCGTAACGGTCCGGGGCTAGCGTCACAAACTGCCGCAGTTCAAAGGCCGCGCCCTTGTCGTTGCCCAGCGCCAGCAGCGAGAGCGCCAGTCCAAAATGCGGCTCCGGGTTGCCGTAGTTCTGCGCCACCAGCGCCTCGAAGCCGCTGCGGGCCTGCGCGTAGTTCTTGGCGTCGTAGGCGACCTGGGCCTTGTCCAGCCCTGCCTGCTGCGCCGGGGTCAGGGGAGTGACGGGCGGGGGAGGAGTGGCCGATGACGGAGCTGTCGAGGGGGGAGTGGCCTGTGCCGGGGCACCCTGGGCCGCCGTCTGAGCCGCTGTGGTCTGGGCCGCCGCATTCTGGCCCGCTGTGGGCAGTGTCGGCATTTTGGGGATGGTGGTGGCCGAATTCAAAGTGTTCTGGATGCCGACAGACGTGACGGTGTCGATCATGGTCTGGGCCGAACCGCTGCCTGCGAAACCCAGCAGCAGGCCGGGCAGCAGGCCCATCAATGCAGCGCGTCTGGAACGGCTGAAACGTAATTTTTGCTTCACCTGGGAGCCTCCTGAGGTCGTTAAAACACCCTCAGCGTAGCACCCGGCTTTTTCCATAACTCTTACGGCAGTGGGGGACCCGGCGGCCCTGTGGTGCCCCCTGTGGTGCCAGGACTAGAGCGCCGCGCCCAGGCCAGCCGCCGGATTCCCGCTGACCGCGCCGGGCCGCTTGAGGGCCAGTTGCCCGCAGGCCGCCCCTGCATCCTTGCCTCGTGAACGGCGCACGCTGACATCCACGCCGCGCGCTTCCAGCGTGTCGTAGAACGCCTGAATATCGGCCTCGGAGGTACTCTGGAAACCGCTGCCGTCCCAGGGATTCATGGGAATCAGGTTGACGTGGCTGACCAGCCCGCGCAGCAGATCGGCCAGCAGTTCGGCCTGCCACACCGCGTCGTTCACCCCGCGCAGCATGGTGTATTCAAAGGTGATACGCCGCCCCGTCACGCCCTGGTACTCGCGCGCCGCCGCCATGATCTCGGCAATAGAATTGGCCGCCCCGGTGGGGATGATGCGCTGGCGGGTTTCCTCGTCGGGCGCGTGCAGGCTGATCGCCAGCTTGAGGCCCAGATCGTCCTCGGCGGCCAGTCGGGTGATGCCCTTGGCAATGCCCACGGTGGACAGCGTGATGCGGCGTTTGCTCATGCCCAGCGCCTGCGGGTGCAGCAGAATGCGCGCCGCCGCCATCGTGTGGTCATAGTTGAGCATCGCCTCGCCCATGCCCATGAACACCAGATTTCGTAGCTCACGCGGGGCCAGACCCTCGCCCCCGGCCACCGCCAGCACCTGCCCCACGATCTCGCCAGGGGTCAGGTTGCGCCCGAAACCCATCGCCCCGGTGGCGCAGAACGAACATTTGGCCGGGCAACCCACCATTGTGGACACGCAGACCGTTTTGCGGTCCAGGTACGGCATATACACCGCTTCCATCTGCCGCCCGTCTTGCAGGGTAAACAGGTACTTGACGCTGCCGTCGCTGCTGCGAACCGTTTCGATCTCGCGGAAGGGGTTGAGGTGGTACTGCCCGGTCAGCTCGGCCCGCAGCTCGGCGGGCAGGTTGCTCATGCCGTCAAAGGTTCCCGCTCCCTGCACGTAGACCCATTCCAGCAGTTGCGTGCGCCGGAAGCCTTCTAGCGGGTAAGCGTCGGGGTGAAGGTCGAGAAGGAGCTGCATCCCCGCAGTCTAGGGGTTCGGCGCGCTGCGTAACGTGACGCTGGACTGCTCAGGTCAGAGGTGTGGCAGACCCGCCCACCCAGACTTCCACCCCGGTCCCGACTTCCCCAAATTGCACACTCAGCTGCGCGGGTTGCCCCGGCATCCGCTGGGCCGCGCGCAGCAGATTGGTGTCGGCGGGCAGACGATTCGATGCGCCCAGCACGCCCACCGTACAGGCCAGCATGTTGCTGCTGGCGGCATCCTCCTGAAAGCCCTTGAGCGGTCCAAAAGCCCGGAAACTCAGATCGGCGCGGCCCAGCCCACCCGCTGCCAGGAGAATCAGGCCCGTCGTGTCTGTGCTTTGGTTGACGGCTGAAATCGCCTCCGCATTTGGCGTGAAGGCGTCCAGCGCAGCCAGAGTGGAAACCTCCACCACCAGATTGGGCCGTCCCAGACTGGAAATCCAGACCCGCCTCGTGCCCAGGCCGATGGGGGAGAGGTCCGCCTCTCTCTCCGCCACGTCTGGCACGCCCTGACGCAGCAGCCATTCGCTGCCGCACAGTTGGGCGGGCAGGGTCTCGCCGCCCATCTGGACCTCGGCCACGTCCAGCAGGTTTGTCCGCAAGTGCGCCAGTGCTGCAATCGCCGCGCTGTCCGAGCTGCCTTTCTCCTTGACTGGCGTGAAGACCCGCAACGCAATCTCAGACAGGCTGGCCGACTGCACGAACACGCTCAGGGGTGCGCCGGCCTCGGCTGCCCTGGCCTGCAAATCATCGTCCGCATCGGGAAAGACGGCGACAAGTTTGCCCCCCTCTCCTGCCTCAGAAAGAACCCGGTAAATAGAAACGTTCACCGCTTCATTCTGCCGCTCCTCAAGCACTGACCCACTTGCGGAGCAGTTCTTCAAGGTGCGCGTCGTCCAGATCGTCGTTCTCGGCCAGCGCCTTGATGTGATCGGTGACGCGGCGCAGGGCGTCCTCGCCGTAGTGCAGGCCCAGTTCGCGGGCCTTGTAGGCAATGGCGTGCTTGCCCGTCACCTTGCTGGCGGCCTGAATGCGGCGGCCCACGCCGAAGGCTCCGGGTGGGATGGCCTCGTAGGCGCCGGGGTTCAGGTAGATGGCCTTGAGGTGCATCCCGGCCTTGTGGTTGTAGGCGAATTCGCCGGTCAGGTAGTTGTTCCAGGGAATCGGCAGGCCCACCATGCGGGCGATCATGTTGTCCAGTTCGGGCAGCATTTCCAGGTTGTACTTGTCCACCAGCCCCTGTGGATCGAAGGTGAACATGCGCGCCAGAAAGCCCCCCAGCGGCGTGATGCCGTTGCGCTCGCCGATGCCCAGGATGGTGGTGTCAATGTGGGTGGCCCCGGCCTCGATGGCCTCATAGGCGTTGCTGACCGCGCAGCCGGTGTCGTTGTGGCCGTGGAACTCGATGCCGCAGCCCTCGTGGATCACGTTCCGCACTTCCCTCACCAGCGCGTAGACCTGCCGGGGCGTCGCCACGCCCACCGTATCCGCCAGCCCGACGCGGTGAACACCCAGATCGGAAACGGCCTTGTACACGGCCATCAAATCGGCTTCCTCGCTGCGGAAGGTGTCCTCGGCAGAGAAACGCAGTTCCAGATTCGGGTGGTGGGTCTTGATCCAGCCGATCACCTTCTGGGCCGATTCGATGATCTGCCCGATGCTCTTGCCGTGGCTAAATTCGCGCAGAAAGCTGGACGTGCCGAACAGCAGGTCCAGGCCGTCCACCCCAGTGTCCACCGCCCGCTGCACGTCCTCCATATGGCAGCGCACATGCGTCAGCAGCTTGGCGTTCAGGTTTAGATCGGCCAGTTTGCGGATATCACATGCCGTCTGGGCGCTGACCATCGGCGTGGTCAGTTCGATGTACTCGGCCCCGAAGGCGTCCAGCGCGCGGGCCACCTCGATCTTGTCGTCACTTTTGAAGTTGCCGCGCGCGAACTGCTCGCCCTCCCGCAGGGTGGAATCAATGATCGCCCAGGAGCGGGCCGGGATCGGGGGAACGGTGGATTGGGCGGGCAGGGGGATTTGCTGGGTCATGGGGGCCTCTTGTGGGGTCATTCTGCCCAGATACCTGATAAATGTCAAGAATAATTGTCTAATACTTTTCAAATGAAAATACAGACCTCAATCTTTTCACGAGCAGACCATCGGGCACCAGTCTGTCTGGGCCGAAGAAATATCTGTCCTCCAGACTGGAGTGGCTAGGATTCCCCTGCTCAACAGAGGACGGAGGCGGAATGCTGAACGATCTGAGAGTCATTTGGAAAATTAGCATTTCATACAATCTTTGTATATCTGTTAAGGGGATGGTTTAGACGAAATATATGAAAATTCACGTATTGCTAGACTGGATTCAGGACGGATTACCGAGGTTGGAGTCATGAATCTGTGAGACAGTATGATCTAGGCTATCCATAAGAATTGAGTCCCACTCCAAAGATTTTAAATCGGTTTCTGAAGAAAACTGATCGTCCTTTTCTATGCCAATATCCGTCATCTCAAAGGAGCCCTATCATGTCGCGTATTCGCCGGTTTACCCTGATCGCCACTGCTACCCTGCTGTTCACGGCCTCCGCGCAGGCGCAGTCCGAACTCAAGATTCTGGCCCCGGCCTCGGCGGGCGGCGGCTGGGACGGCACCGCGCAGGCGATTGCCGAGACGCTGCGCGCCGAGAAACTAGCCCCCAACGTCAGCGTGTACAACATTCCCGGCAAGGCCGGAACGCTGGGACTGGCCGAATTCGTGAAGCTCAAGGGCCAGCCCAATAACCTGATGGTCACGGGATTTGTCATGGTGGCTGGGATTCCCATCAACAAAAGTCCGTATGACCTCAACTCGGACGTGACCCCCATCGCCCGTCTGACCACCTCCTACGAGGTGCTGATCGTGTCGGCCAAATCGCCCTATAAGACTGTCGAGGAAATGATCAGCGCCTTCAAGAGCAACCCCTCGGCCATCCGCTTTGGTGGCAGCAGCGAGGGCGGCAGCGGGCACGTCGCGGTGGGCAAGCTGGCCAAGGAACTCAAGATTCCCATGTCGCAGGTCAAATTCATTCCCTCGGCAGGCGGCGCGCAGGCGGCCAAGGCCATGCTGGGCGGCGAACTGGACGTGGTCAGCGCCGGATACAGCGAGATCGAGGACATGATCAGGAGCGGGCAGGTGCGCGGTCTGGCGATCCTGGCCCCCGAAGCGGTGGTGGGCGTCAACCTGCCCACATTGATCGCCAAGGGCTACAACGTGGACGTGTCCAACTGGCGCGGCGTCGTGGCGACAGGCAAGATCAGTGCTGCCCAGCGTTCTGACCTCACGGTCATGATGACCCGCATGGTCCGCACGGACACCTGGAAGAAGAAACTGGCCGAGAACAAGTGGGATGCATACTTCGCTTCCGGCACGACTTTTGACCGCTTTGTGCGAGTACAGAGGACCGATGTGGCGCAGTTGTTGCAGGATCTGAATATCCTGAAGTAACCGTTTCAGAACATGCGGCGAGGAGAAGACCCTGACAATAGGGTTTTCTCCTCGCTCGCTTTCATTCGCTCAGGCCGGGTGCAGCCCTGCAAACTCCAGCCCCGTCGTTTCCTCCCAGCCCTGCGCGATGTTCAGCGACTGGACAGCGTGCCCCGCCGTGCCCTTGACCAGATTGTCGATGGCGCTCATCAACACCACGCGCCCGGTGTCCTGATCCATCTCGAAGCCGATGTCGCAGTAGTTGGTGCCGTCCAGCAGCATCGGATCGGGGTATCGGTGAATTCCCTTCGCCACCTTGACGATGCGGATAAACGGCTCGGCGGCGTAGACCTCGCGGTAGGCGCTCCAGACGTCGCGGTCACTGTAGCCGTCGGGAATCCACGCCTGCGCGGTGGTCAGGATGCCCCGCACACGCGGCGTGCTGATGGCGGTCAGGTGCAGCGGAAAGTGGCCGGGCAACTCCTGCTGCGCCTCGGCGGTGTGCCGGTGACCGACGGGTTTGTAGACCCGCAGACTGCCCGCCCGCTCCGGATGGTGCGAGGATTCCGAGGCGCTGGCCCCCGCCGCACTGCTGCCCACCAGCCCAGTGGCAATGATGTCCTTGGGCAGCAACACACCCAGCTTGAGCAGCGGATACAGCGCCAGAATCACGGAGGTGGCAAAGCAGCCCGCGCAGGCGATGCGGGTCGCGCCGACGAGTTCCTCGCGGTGAATCTCGGGGTTGCCGTAGACCCATTCAGCCAGTTTCTCGGGTGCGGGGTGGGGTTCGCCGTAGACTTTCTGGTACACCTCCGGGTCTTTCAGGCGGAAGTCGGCGGACAGATCGATCAGAATGCGCCCCTTGCCCTCAAATTCGGCCAGCCGTTTGGCCGCCGAGTTGTGCGGCAGGGCCAGCACGATCACGTCGGCTTCCTCCAGCTCGGCCAGTTTGCGGAATTTCAGGGTGGTGCGCCCGCGCAGGTTGGGATGCACCATGCTGACCGGGGTTCCGGCGCTGCGTTCGCTGGTTACCTGCGTGACGTTCAGGTTGGGGTGCCCCAGCGCCAGCCGCAGGAATTCCCCGCCCGCGTACCCGCTGCCCCCCACGATGGCGACTGTCAGTTGTTCCGAAGATGGACGGCTCATACGCGCCCCACTCTGCCCGAAAACCTTTGGGTGAATTGGGAAGTGGCTAGGGGAGGGGGCTGGGCTGGGTAAATCTGTCCGGCGCTCACGCCAGCGCCAGCAGCAGCCACCCGCTCACCAGAACGCCGCGCAACAGCCAGAGGACGGTCCTCAGCCAGTTGGTCGTGACCAGACGCGCATGCAGCGCCGCATCGAAGCCTGTGGTCAGGCGGCCATGCACGGGCGACTGGATCAGGGCGGTGGAGACCCAGATCAGGATGATCAGTCCCAACCCCAGTCCAGCAGAGGCCGCCGACACGAAAGTTGGTGGGCGCAGGACCAGGGCAGCCCCCGTCGCCAGTTCAGCCAGCATCAGGGGCGCGACGAGCCAGGTGATGCGCGTGACGTGTTCCCGCTGGTACGCCGCGTACCCCTCTGCACCCACGCGGGAGAACAGCGGATAGTGGACGAGCTGGATGGTCAGGATCAGGCCGACCAAGGCCCAGGTCAGTGCGGCGTGAACAACAAGGAGCATGGGCCGAGTGTGCCACTGAACTGGCGCTCGATCTGCCTGATCGAGCCAGGTCCTGATCAAACCGTGGGTCTGGTCAAACCGGGTGTCTGGTCAAGCCAACGTCGGACACAGAAAAGCCCCGCCTCCTCCACATCGGAAGAGACGGGGCCAACGACAGCGGGGCTTACGCCTTGGCGGGTTTTGCTCCACTCTGGCGCTTCTTGTTCCATTCCTCCACGTACACCACCAGCGGCGCGACAATGTAGATGCTGCTGTACGTGCCGATGACGATGCCCACCAGCAGCGCCAGACTGAAGTCGCGCAGCACCGGGCCACCGAAGATCAGCAGGCTGATCAGGGGCAGCATGGTGGAGACCGAGGTCATGATGGTGCGCGACAGCGTCTGGTTGATGCTGACGTTGACGATCTCGCGGAAGCCCTTACCGCGCATCTCGCGGATATTCTCGCGAATCCGGTCCGAGACGATGATCGAGTCGTTCAGCGAGTAGCCGATCAGAGTCAGCAGGGCGGCCACGCTGGCGATGCCGAACTCCAGCCCCAGCAGCGAGTACAGGCCCATCACGATGGCCACGTCGTGCAGCACAGCCACGATGCTGCCCAGCCCCATGATGAAGTCGAAGCGGAAGCCCACGTAGACCAGGATCAGGCCTAGGCCCAGCAGCACGGCGTAGATGGTCTTCTGGGTCAGCTCCTTGCCCACCGTGGGACCGACGGTTTCGGTGGCCTGGACCTCGCCGCCGGGCAGTTTGCTCAGGGCCGCGCCCAGCTTGTCGGCCTCGGCGGCGGTCAGTTCGGGCACCTTGACGTTGTACTGCACGCCGTTCTGGGTGGGATTCACGTCGCGCTGGATCGCCGCGCTCTGGTCGTTGACCTTGGCGATGCCCGCGCCCGACGCCGCCGCCCGCACCTGCTCGGTGTTGGTGGTGGTGTCGGTCCGCAGGGTCAGCGTGGTGCCGGAGGTGAAGTCCACGCCGTAATTCAGGCCCTTGGTGGCCAGCACGCCCCCGCCGATGACGGCGAGCAGAATGCTGGCGCTGGTGATGTACGGCGCGGCTTTAATAAAGTCGATGTGGGTGTTCTTGACCCACTGCCGGGCGTTCATGTTGGGATGACGCCGGGCGATCCACTCGATAAACCAACGGGCGAAGACCAGATTGGAGAACGTCGCGGCGATCACGCCGATCATCAGCGTCACGGCAAAGCCCTTGACCGGCCCGGTGGAGTAGTTGTACAGCGCAATGGCCGCCAGCAGGTGCGAGGCGTTCACGTCCAGAATCGCGGCGGTGGAGTGTTTGTACCCGGCCTCGATGGAATTCCTGATGCCCTTGCCCCGGTACAGCTCTTCCTTGATGCGCTCGAACGAGATCACGTTGCCGTCCACGGCGGCCCCGATGGTCAGCACCAGACCCGCGATCCCCGGCAGCGTCAGCGTGGACCCGAAGCCCGCCAGCATCCCCAAAATCAGGATGCTGGAGAACAGCAGGCCCAGCGCGCCTACCAGACCAAACCACAGCCCGTAGTACAGGAACAGCATCACGAAGACCAGTCCGATACCCACCAGCGCGGCAATTGCGCCGCTGCGGATGGCGTCCGCACCCAGGGTTGGCCCGATGGCGCGTTCGGCCTCCGTCTTGATCTTGATCGGCAGCGCCCCGGATTTCAGCACGAGGGCGAGCTGATTGGCTTCCTCCGGCGTAAACGATCCGCTGATCTGAATGTCGCGGAACAGCTTCTGGTTGATGGTGGCGACGCTCTGGATCTGATCGTCCAGCACCACGGCCATCAGCTTGTTCACGTTCTTGCCGGTGAAGTCGCCGAAGGTCTGCGCGCCCTTGTCGGTGGTCTGGAAGTTGACCACCCACTGCCCGGTCTGCGGGTTGGTGCCCGAGGTGGCGCTTTCCACCACTTCCCCGGTGGCCTCGACAGGCCCAAGCTGCGCCAGCGTGTAACCGCCGGAGCCGGGTTTGCTGGTACGCACTGCCGGATCAGGCTGCGCGCCGTCCTTGACGATGCGGAATTCCAGCTTGGCGGTCTGCTGGATGATCGCGCGGGCGCGTTGCTGGATGGCGGGCGTCGCGCCTGGAATCTCCACCACCACGCGCTTGCCCCCGGCTACCGTCACGGTGGGTTCGGCCACGCCCAGGGCGTTGACACGGTTCTCGATCACCGTTTTCACGCGGTCCAGTTCATCCTTGGTGGCCGTACCGGACTCGGGGGCCAGTTCGATCCGCAGGCCGCCCTTGAGGTCCAGCCCCAGCGTGATGAACTGGAATTTATCGTTCCAGATGCTGCCCAGGTTGTCGGGGTGTTCCCAGGGCCGCCAGATGTAGGTCAGGCTGCCCAGTAGGGTGATCAGCAGTAGCAGCGGAATCCAGGGGCTGGGTTTGCTGGAACTGGGCGCGCCACTGCGCCGGGGCGGTGGCGGACGGCGGTCATTGCCGCCCTTATTTTTGTTGTTGCGGTTGTTGCCGTAGGTCACGGTGGAACTCCTATTCAGATGGGGGAGAAGCAGAGAGGCATGTTCGGCGTCTCTGCCTCTCAGCCACCGTCGGTCTGCCGCCGCCCCAGTACGTTCAGGTCACTCAGCGGCGCGGGCTGTTGCCAGCTCCAGCGGATTGACTGGCCCCCCGTCTGTTCTCGCACCAGCCGCAGGGATGCTGCGGGCGGCGGTGGCGTCAGCACCGGCACACTCGGTCCCGGCTGCGGCATGGCGCGCACCTCGGGCAGGGCGGGGGCCACGTTGCTGGCGCTCAGGCGCTGTCCCACTTCCGGCGGACGCACGGGCGTTCCCAGCACCACGGCCAGCACCGACAGCAATGTCAGCACACCCGGCCACGCACTCAGACGTGAAACCCAGGCAGGGAGGGGGGTGGGGGAGGGACGCAAAGCGCCGCAGCATACCAAGCATGGACTGACGGGGAGATGACGGCCCGCACCTTCTGCGCCGCCTGCGCCGTTTCTTCGCGGTCCGTGGGCCGTTTGTTGATGCCCCACTGAGAGGCTGGACGCAGGGTCAGAAGCCGTTTCTGGCCCGCGACATTCAAGGAGGACTCCACATGAGTCGGTTCAAGACCACCAGCATCAAGATGATTTTCCGCAAAACGCCCCTGATCGTTCTGGCCGCCCTGCCGCTGACCGTGGGGGCAGTGCTGGCCCAGCAGTCTGGAACAGCGGCTGCCGACGCCACCGTGCAGGCGCAGCAAGCCCAGCCCCAGCGTGTCCAGCCAGCGCAACCGGGTCAGCGCGGCGCAGCAGGCACACAGACACGTACCAGAAGCGGTACAAATTACGGTGACGTGTACCTTCAGAAGCTGGCCGCGCAGCTCGGCATCAGCCTGGACAAGCTGAAAGCTGCCGCGCTGGCTGCCGGGAACGCCACCATCGATCAGGGCGCGAAAGACGGCAATATCGCCAGCAACCGCGCCGCAGACATGAAAACCCGCTTGAAGGACAACCCCTTCGGCATGCTGGGTGGCCGGGGCATGGGCGGGCCGGGCGGTGGCCCTGGCGGACGTGGGATGCAAGGCCCTGGTGGGCGGGGCGGGGGGCCGCGTGGGGATTTGAACGCTCCAGACGGCACGCAGGGGCAGACCGACAGCGGCACCGTGGACCCGAACGCGGTGGAGGGCGGAAGCTGACGCCCGACTGCTGAGCAGTTCAAGCAGGCCCGGCGGGTGCATTCCTCCGGGCCTGCTTGCCTGCTCGTTCCATTTCCTCGCCAGTCCCGGTGAATCCAATCCCCCCTGCTGTGCGTATCCTTGAATGGAAGCCCATGATGGTTGACGCATGACGGACGAACCCACGCTGATGCTGCGGCTGCGCCACGGAGACGAGGCCGCGCTGGCCGAGCTGTATGCCCGGCTGGGCGGGCATGTTCACGCCCTGGCCTGGAAGCTGCTGGGAGACCGCGAGGAGGCGCAGGAGGTGGTACAGGACACGTTTGACCGCGTCTATCGACGTGCCTATCAGTACCGGCCCGAACTGGGTTCGCCGCGCGCCTTCGTGTACACGGTGGCCCGCAACGAGGCCCTCAGCCGCCTGCGGGCGCGGGGGGCACGGCCTGTGCTGGACGGCAACGAAGATCTGTTGGGCGAGGTGCCGTCTCCCAGCTCCAGCCCTGAGCTGGACACCCGTATGGTGGTTCAGGGCGCGCTGGTTCGCCTGTCCGAACACGATCAGGCGCTGATTCACGACTCTTTCTTCCTGGGTCTCAGCCACGGCGAGATTGCGAGTACGCACGCCCTGCCCCTGGGAACGGTCAAAACGCGGGTGCGCCGCGCCCTGGCGAGGATGCGCCGTACCCTGGAGGGATCATGAGCGCCCCGCACCCTGACACGAACGTGCTACGGGCCTACGCGGTGGGCGATCTGGGCGGCCCGGTGCAGGCTGAGACCGAGGCCCATCTGCTGGGCTGCGCGGCGTGCAGGGCGCGGGTGGTGGCGTGGCGGGCTGAACTCGTGGCCCAGGTGGAGGCGCTGCCACTGGTGGGCGCACTGGTGGGCGATTTGCCGCCGCTGCGCCGCACGCTTCGGCTGCCAGCGCGGGCGGCTCCTGGAACGCCTGCTAGTAGAAAACGGCTCGTCTCTCCCCGCCCATCTGCCTTCGTCCTGCCCGTCGTTCTCGCGCTGCTGGGTGCGGGGGCTATTGGCTGGGGCGGCCAGCAGCAAGCCCAGGCCAACGCCCTGCGCGCCGAGCAGCGTCAGGTGGCGGGCTGGCTGGCGCAACCGGGGGTGTCCGTGGTGGGTCTGCGGGCCAAAGACCAGCCCACTGCCGGACACCTGCTGCTGCTGCCCAGCCGCGAGGTGCTGTTCGTCTTGCCGCCGCCCGCGCCGGGCAAGGTCTATCAGGTCTGGGTGGCCTCCAACTGGAAACGCGGCGATCCCCTGACGCCCACCACCCGCAGCGCCCACGGCGTCCTGGCCGCCAGCGTGGGCGGCGGCGATTACGTGTGCGTCAGCCTGGAAGACGCGGGGCGCGACATGACTGGGCAGACAAAGCCGACGCTGATTCTGGGCTGGGCTAGCCTCTGAAGTCAGGTCAAGGGTGAGATTGAATCCAAACAGACCTCCGCCGCGTTTCTAGAAGTGGAGGCTCCCCATGATCAAGACCAAGACTGTCCACACCGCCGCCCTCGCCCTGTTCGCCAGCCTGACCCTGGCCAGCACCACGCTTGCCAGCGCCGCCACACCGCAGCTTGAGCTGCGCCAGGACGCCAAGCTGGGCAGCATCCTGACTGGCGACAAGGGCATGACCGTGTACCTGTACACCAAAGACACGCCCGGCGTGACCAACTGCTACGAGCAGTGTGCCGTCGCCTGGCCTCCGCTGCTGGCCGACGCCCTGCCCAAGTTGCCCGCCGGGATGCCCGGTAAGGTCACGCTGGTCAAGCGCAAAGACGGCGCGCAGCAGGTGGCCTACAACGGCTGGCCGCTGTACTACTGGGTGCGCGATCAGAAGGCGGGCGACACCACCGGGCAGGACGTGGGCAAGGTCTGGTACGCGGTCAATCCTGGCCCTACCGTCGGCACGGCCAGGGGCGGCGAGCTGGGCGACTATCTGGTTGCGCCCAACGGTATGACCCTGTATCTGTTCACCAAGGACGAGAAGAGTGTCAGTACCTGTTATGACGGCTGCGCTACCGCCTGGCCGCCGCTGCTGACCGCTTACCTGCCCGCCGAGAAAGGCAGCAAATTAGGCACCACCGCCCGCAAGGACGGCGCGCTTCAGGTCACCTATGACGGTAAGCCGCTGTATTTCTGGGCCAAGGACAGCAAACCCGGCGACACCACCGGGCAGAACGTGGGCAAGGTCTGGTTCGTAGTCAAACCCTGAATTGGGATTGAACACAGCAGGGGCCGTTCCTGAACATGGGAGCGGCCCCTCTCGTGTGGGACGAAAGTGATTTGACCTTGCCGAGACGGGCTTTCAACCCCTCTCCTCCCTCGTGATGCTTGATGCGCTATAGAAATTCGTTGTCCAGGAAGAGGGCTTTTAGCTCCTTGGTAGGGAGGGGCGGGCGTAGCTCGTCCTCGTCCTGGACAGTAAAAACGGTTCTGGCAGCTATTTCCTGGGTTGCCGCATACATCATGCGGACTCCGATTAGAGGGTGTTGAAAACACCCGTAATCCGAGCGGGAGGAATAGCGTCCTCATGGGCGTCTGTTCATGACGAGAGCGAGCAGGAGAAAAACGGGTTCCGGGCGTGGAGTGGAGGGATCGGCGCTGTTCCGATTCCTGCCGCGTTACAAACGGAATCTGTATCCGGCGTTCGCGGCAGAGGAAGGAAGTTGCACAGCGCCGGAAGGGCAAGGGTGCCACCCAGCCACTTCCAACATCCAGAGAAGAAGGGCCGCTCCCCCAATCGGAAGCGGCCCCTTCTTTCCTGCTTGCTCAGGCTTACGCCACTTCCACTTCCACCATCTCGCTGGCCTCGATGATATCGCCGATTTCCGCGCCGTCCCAGTCCAGGTTGATGCCGCACTCGTAGCCGGTCTGGACCTCGCGCACATCGTCCTTGAGGCGCTTGAGGCCCACCAGCGTGCCCTCGTAGACGGTTTCCTTGCCGCGCGTGACCTTGGCCTTGGCGTTGCGCTTCAGGCTGCCGTCGGTGACATACGATCCGGCGATGTTGCCGAAACGTGGGTGCTTGATGACCATGCGGACCTCGGCGCGGCCCAGGTATTTCTCCTCGAATACGGGTTCCACGTTGCCCTTCATCAGGCGGTCCACTTCGTCGATCAATTCGTAGATGATGCGGAAGGACTTGATGTCCACACCCTTGTTATCAGCGATCTTGGTGACGCTGCCGGGCGCGGTGACGCTGAAGCACAGGATGGTGGCCTCGGCGGTGGAGGCCAGCAGCACGTCGCCCTCGGTGGGCGCGCCGATGCCCGAGAGCATCACGTTGATCTTGACGTCCTCGGACTCCTTGCGGGCCAGGATGCCCTGAATGGCCTCCACGCTGCCCTGGGTGTCGGCGCGCAGGATCAGGTTGACGGTGCGCACGGTGGTTAGCGGCCCCATCATGTCTTCCAGGGTCAGTTTACGCAGCACCTGGGCACCCTCGGCGTCGCGGCGGTCACTGGCGCGCGAGGCGATCAGGTCACGCGCGGCGTGTTCGTTCTTGGCGCTGCTGACCTTTTCACCGCTGGTGGGCACTTCGGAAAAGCCCAGAATCTGCACGGGGGTGGAGGGGCCAGCCTCCTTGATGCGCCCGCCCGCGCTGTCCATCATGGCCTTGATCTTGCCGTAGTTCTCGCCCACCACCAGGAAATCCCCGACGTGCAGCGTGCCTTCCTGAACCATCACGGTAGCCAGGACGCCGGACTGCTTGTCCACCTTGCCCTCGATGACCACGCCCGAGAATTGCCCATTGGGATCGGCGCGCAGGTCTTCCAGCTCGGCGTTCAGGCTGATGTATTCCAGCAGGTCTTCCACGCCCTCGCCGGTTCTGGCGCTGACGGGGACCACGATCAGGTCACCGCCGTACTCCTCGGGAACGAGGTTGAGCTGCGTCAGATCGGTCTTGACCTTGTCGGCGTTGGCCTGCGGCAGATCCATCTTGTTGATAGCGATGATCATCGGCACCTTGGCGGCCTGCGCGTGCGCGATGGCCTCGCGGGTCTGGGGCATCAGGCTGTCGTCGGCGGCGATCACGATGATGGCGATGTCGGCGACGTTGGCCCCGCGCGCCCGGATGGTGGTGAACGCCTCGTGGCCAGGGGTGTCGATAAACACGATCTTGCCCTTGGAGGTCTGCGCCTCGAAGGCCCCGACGTGCTGCGTGATGCCCCCGGCTTCCTTGGCCGCCACCTTGGTCTTGCGGATGTAGTCCAGCAGTGAGGTCTTGCCGTGATCGACGTGGCCCATGATGGTCACGACGGGGGCGCGGTGGGGAATCTCAGCCTTGGAGGCCGGTGCGACATCGTCGCGGGTCTGGACGGCGGTGGCCGAAGCCTGGGCCGCTTGAGGCGTTTCTTGCTGCTCTGGCGCGTCCTGAGACTGGGTTGCCTGAGACTGGGTTGCCTGAGATTCGGCGGGTGCGGCAGCCTGGGCTTCCCCGTCTGCGCTTCCTGTGCCTTCCTCGGCCACGATCTGCTTGATCAGTTCGACGGTGTCTTCCTCGATGGTGCTGCTGACGCTCTTGTACGAGACGCCCAGCCCGTCGAGGATTTCCAGCATCCTGGCGTTTTCCAGATTCAGCTCTTTGGCCAGCGTGTAAATTCGGACTTTAGACATGACTCACCTCCGGTGAGACCCGCGCGTCTGGCGCGGAATGGTTCTGATTTGGGTCTTTTTGGTGGTTTTGAAGTTGCTCCGCGATCTCGGCGGCCTGTGCGCGAAAGGCCCGTCGCAGCCGCTTTTCCTGCCAGCATTCGGGGGTGTCAGCGCAGACATACGCGCCCCGTCCGACTCTGTTCCCGGCCCGCACGTCCCACTTGCCGCCTACCCGCGTCACTCTCAAAAACTCGCTTTGAGGGCGTTTGCGGCGGCAGGCCGCGCAGGTGCGTTCCGGCACATGCTTGGCAGGTGTTGGCAGGGCGGCAGTCAAGGCTTACTGCTCCCCGATGTCCTCGGGCGTGGCGACGGCCACCGACTTGCTGTCCTTGAACAGCGCGTCGAAGGCGGACTGCGCCACGTCACCGTCGCGGCCCTCCTGCTCGTCCTGGAGCGCCTGCTGCATGGCGGCGTCCAGATCGCTGATGGCGGCGGTTTCGCGCAGGTCGATTTTGAAGCCGGTCAGCTTGGCTGCCAGCCGCACGTTCTGTCCGCCCTTGCCGATGGCCAGGGACAGTTGATCGGGTGTGACGGTCACGGTGGCTTCCTGGCGATCCGGCAGCACCTCGATCAATCCCACCTTCGCCGGGGACAGCGCGTTGCGGATGAAGTCGCGCAGATTGGCGTCCCACAGGATCACGTCCACGCGCTCGCGGCCCAGTTCGCCGGTCACGGCCTGGATGCGGTTGCCCCGGTGGCCGATGCACGCGCCGATGGGATCGACGTTGGAGTTGTGGCTAAAGACCGCCACCTTGCTGCGCTGCCCGGCCTCGCGCGAGATCGCCTTGATCTCCACGATGCCGTTGGCGACTTCGGGGATTTCCTGGCGCAACAGGTAGTCCAGCAGGCGTTCGTCGGCGCGGCTGGCCAGAATCGTCGGCCCCTTGGGGGTCTTGCGGACTTCCTTGAGGTAGATCTTGACGCGGTTGCCGGGGGTCAGCTTCTCGCCGGGAATCTGCTCGCGGGGGGGCAGGATCGCCTCGCCTGCGCCCAGTTCCACGAACCAGTTGCCCTTGTTGTCGCTGCGGACCACCTGCGCGGTCAGCACCTGGCCCTCGCGGTCCTTGTACTCGTTGAAGACCACGTTGCGCTCGGTCTCGCGCATCTTCTGCGTCAGCGTCTGCTTGGCGGCCTGGAGGGCAATCCGCGAGAACTTCTCGCGGTCCACCGGAAATTCCATCTCCATGCCCAGTTCCACGCCGGAATCCAGCTCCAGCGCGTCGGCCAGCGAGATCTGGAGGTGTTCGTCCTCGATGACCTCCACCACTTCACGCACCACCAGCACTTCCAGCTCGCCGCTGGCGGGGTCCAGATGGACCTCGATGCGCTTGTCGGGTTCCACGTTGCGGGTGTACGCCTGCGCCAGCGATTCCTCGAAAGCCTGGATCAGCGCCAGTTCGTTGATGTTGCGGGCCTGCGCCACTTCACGCAGCGCGTCGGCAAAATTGAATTCGGGTTCGCTCATCTCACTCTTCCTTTTTCGGTTGTCTGTGTTGTCTGTTGTCTGGGTTTTAGAGGCGGTCAGGCTTCAGCGGTGGCGGTCCGGGAACTCGGCCAGATTGGCGGTGAACGTTCCGGCTTTCAGCGTCACGTCGTCGCCGTTCACGTCGAAGGTCACGTCCTGGCCCTCCACCGCCTTGATCGGGGCGGTGAACGCCTGCCCGTCGCCGCGCACCCGCGCCTTGAGGCCCACCATGCGCTCGAAATGCCGGGCCGTCAGCAGCGGACGCTTGGCCCCCGGCGACTCGAATTCCAGGCGGTACTCGCCCGTGATCGGGTCCACGCGGTCAAACTCGGCCTCGGCGGCACGGCTGGCCCCCGTGATGTCGGCCATCGTGACGGGCTGCTCGTCCAGGCGGTCAATCCGCACCAGCACGATCAGTTCTCCGCCCGCGTTTTGAAGCTGAACTTCCAAGACCTCGAAGCCCAGCGCCCCCACCCCTGCCTGCGCGATGGCCTGAAGCCGGGCGATCTGCCCGTCGGTCTGCCCACTTGAATTGTTGGCCGTCTGGCCGTCTGAGTTGTCGTTTGCGTTGTTATTCATATTGTCGGGGCCTCCCATCCGGGCTGCCCACCTGACCACCCCCTCCACGAAAAAAGGTGGGCTTGCTGCACCCACCCCTCTATTCCGAGGAATTTCAAAAGCCAGTATAGCCGACGCGGCCATTTGGGCGGCGAAGGCGGTCACAAAGTCGGAGGTGGAAGGCTGGTTGTAGCCGATGTTCTGGAGACGCCGCCACGGTTTAACCCCTCAGTCAGCTTCGCTGCCAGCTCCCCTCAAAAGGGAGCCAGGGAGCGCGTCTGACGCAGCAATTCCACAACTCTTGCCTCCCTTCTAAGGGGAGGTGGCGCGTAGCGCCGGAGGGGTTAAACCGCAAGCAGACTCCCTCGAAAACCCACATAACAATCCCTCTACTTCTGAACGTCAATCGCAATCACGCCGTTTTGCAACCGCGCCAGTTCCGCCACCGGCTGGCCATCCCGCTGGCGCATGTTGCTCAGGCTGCTGCCTTCCGGGGCGCGGGCCACGGCGTCGCCGATGCGGATCTGGGGGCTGGCAATCGGACGCGCCCACACGATGGCGTCGCTGTAGCCGCCCTGCCCGGCGTGGGCCAGGCCCCGTAGCGCGCCGATCACGATCACGTCGCCGCCCGCGATCACCTCGGCGCTGGGGTTCACATCGCCCAGCACGATCACGCTGCCCCGGTACTCGTTGCGCGACCCGGCCCGGATGGTGTGCGGCACGATCACTGTGCGGGCGCTGTCGATAGGGTGGGCTTCGGGCGCGGCCTGGGCAGGGGAGGCCACCGTCACGCGCGGCGCGCGGATGCGGCCCGGCTGGCCTCCGGCCTCGCGGATGGCGGTCAATGCCTGCTCAAGAGCGCCCGGATCGGCGTCGCCGTTGATCTCGATGGTCACACTGTTGCCGGAGAGGTTGGGCATGGTCAGCCCGCGTGACACGCTCTCGGCAGTGTCGCCCGGTTCCAGCAGCAGATTCAGACCGCCCAGCGTGCCGCGTAACTTCATGACCTCTAATCTAGCGTCACATTTCGCCCCAGGGTCCGCACAGGAGCAGCGCAGGGGTCCGCACAGGATCGGCGCAGCGTCCGGGGCAACCTCTCACCCGCCTTCCCCGTATAAGAGGGCATGTCCGCGCCCACGCCCACCACACCCGAGATCGCCGCGCTGGAACTGCGTGGACTTCACAAGTCGTTCGCGGGCCGGGCGGCAGTCTCCGGCCTGAGCCTGCGCGTGCAGCCCGGCGAGCTGTACGCCCTGCTGGGTCCGAACGGGGCAGGGAAGACCACCACCATCCGCATGATCGCGGGCCTGACGAAGCCTGACAGCGGCGAGGCATTTATCTACGGTCACAGCGTGCAGCACGATGCTCAGGCGGCCAAGCAGGTGCTGGCGTATCTCCCCGACGATCCCCTGCTGTACGGCAAGCTGAGCGCCCCCGAATACCTGGAATTCGTGGCCGGACTGTGGGGCATGGACGCCGCGCAGGCCGCCCCGGAGGCTGAACGCCTGCTGAAATGGCTGAACCTGTGGGACCACCGCCAGGAGCGGGTGGAGGGCTTCTCGCGCGGCATGAAGCAGAAACTGGCGATGGCCGGGGCGCTGATCCACCGCCCGCGCCTGCTGCTGCTGGATGAGCCGCTGACCGGGCTGGACGCGGCGGCCTCGCGGCAGGTCAAGGACGCGCTGCGCCAGTACGTGGATGACGGCGGCGCGGTGGTCCTGACCACCCACATTCTGGAAGTGGCCGAGCGCATGGCCGAACGAATTGGCATCATCGGCGGCGGAAAACTGATCGCGGAGGGCACGCCGGAGGAATTGCTGGCACGTACCGGAACGCAGACGCTGGAAGACGCGTTCCTATCGCTGACGGGCTTGGACGTGCCGCAGACCGAGGTTGAAGTGCTGTGAGAACCGAGACCGTCAAAGCGTCATCTCCTCGTGCCAGAGGCTCCAAACCCGGCAGTCTGCCGTGGCTGCTCAAAAAGCAACTGCTGTGGCAGTGGCAGGCGCTGACGGGCGGGCAGCGCATGGGGCTGTATACCGCGCTGGGTGTGCTGATTCTGGGGGTTGTGGGAGGTTATTTTGCGCTGCGTTCCGTGTTGGCGGACCTGCCGCTGAACGCCCCGTTGCCCGATGTGGCGCTGGGGCCGGTGCTGCTGGCCCAGGCATTCCTGCTGACGCTGATGCTCTCGGCGGCGGTGCGCGCGTCTCTGGTCACGCTGTTCACGCGCGGCGATCTGGACCTGCTGCTGCAATCGCCGTTGCCGCCGCGCGTGGTGCTGGCCTCGCGGGCGCTGGGGGTCTCTCTTTCGGCGGCCCTGCCCGCTGGCCTGCTGGTGGTGCCGCTGACCCTGGCCCTGCTGGTCCTGGGCGTGTGGCGCGGTGGAGTGGGATTGCCGCTGTGGTGGCTGTCGGCCTCATTGCTGGCATCCAGCGCGGGGCTGTGGCTCACGCTGGGACTGGTGCGCGTGCTGGGTGTGCGCCGCACCCGCACGGCGTCGGCGGTGCTGGGGGCGCTGTTCGGGGCGGGCATTTTTCTGGCAACGCAGTGGGCCAATTTCAGCGGGGGGCGGGGCCGGGGTCAGCAATCCAACGCTGTTTTTGAGGCACTGTCCTCTTTCGCACCGGGGCAGGGAGGCTGGCCGGGCCGGGAGGCGTGGCTGTGGCTGCCCGCCCGCGCCGCGTGGCTGGAGCCGTTGCCCGCACTGCTGCTGGTCCTGCTGTCTCTGGCCGTGTTCGCCGTCTCAGTGCTGGCCCTGACCCGTCAGTTCGTGAACGGCGCACAGGAAATCGCCGCGCCCGAAGGCCGGGTCAGGCATTCGCGCACTGCGTCAGGCAAGTTGCGGTTTGTCTCCGGTTCCCGCGCCACGCTGCTCAAGGAATGGCGGCTGATCGGGCGTGACCCGGAACTGCTGTCGCGCACGTTGCTGCAACTGGTGTATCTGCTGCCGCTGCTGTTCTCGGTCACGCGGGGCGGTGGATTGCGGGCGGCAGGCGGCACCGGGGTTATTTTGCTGACCGCTAGCCTGACCGCTGCCCTGGCCCACCTGACCCTGAACGCCGAGGACGCCCCGGACCTGCTGATCAGCGCCCCGCGCAGCCCGGCGGCCCTGCGGCGCGACAAGTGGCTGGCCGCCGTGATTCCTACCGTGCTGATCGGTCTGGTGGCGCTGACGGTGCTGGCCCTGCGTGGCGCACTGGGGACGTCCCACACGCTGTTCCTGCTGCCGCTGCTGCTGCTGGGAACGGGCGGCACGGCGCTGATGGTGCTGTGGCAACCCCTCCCGGTGCGCCGCGCCGACGCCTTCAAGCGCAGCCAGCGCGCCCCGCTCATCAATACGGTTCTGACATTGCTGTTTCAGGGCGGACTGTCTGCAACTGCGTTCGCGGCCAGCAGCGGCGCGGTGTGGGGGCTGGCGACGCTGGCGCTGGCCGTCATTGCGCTGGGCGTGGCTTATGCCATGCGGCGCAGTGACGTGCGGTGAGGCGGCATTTGCACACGCCCACGCCTCCCCGGCAGTTATCCTGATTCCATGCTTCTCAAACGTCTTTTCATCTCCATGAGACAGCCCTGATGTCCGCCCCCACCCTGCGCCCCCGCTCCATGCTGTTCGCCCCCGGCAACCGCGCGGACCTGATCGCCAAGCTGCCGCGCAGTTCGCCCGACGCGGTAGTCATTGATCTGGAGGACGCCATCCCCGGCAACCCCGAGGCCAAAGCTGCCGCCCGCCCCATCGCCCGCGACGCCGCCCGTGACCTGATCGCCGCCGCGCCGCATCTGGCCGTCTTCCTGCGCGTCAACGCCCCGCACTCGCCGTATTTTGCCGACGATCTGGCCGTCCTGACCCCGGAACTGGCCGGGGTGGTGATTCCAAAACTGGAGTCTGCTGCTGATGTTCGGCTCGTCGCTGAGGCGCTGAAGTCGCGCGGCCTCACCCTTCCTCTTCTGGCCGGGCTGGAAACCGGGGCGGGCGTCTGGAATGCGCTGGAAATTCTGAAAGAAGAGGCCGTCACGCTGGCCTACTTCGGTGCGGAGGATTACACGACAGACTTGGGCGGACGGCGCACGGCGGGCAATCTGGAAGTGCTGTACGCCCGTTCAAAGGTGGCGCTGGCGGCCCGGCTGGCCGGGGTTCCGGCGCTGGATATCGTGGTCACGGCGCTGAACGATGAGGCCGCCTTTCGCGCCGATTCCGAGCAGGGCCGCGCTCTGGGCTACGCGGGCAAACTGTGTATCCACCCCGCTCAGGTGGCGCTGGCCCACGACATTTTCGGAACCACTCCCGCCGAGGCAGCTCGTGCCCGTGCCCTGCTGGACGCCGCCCACTCGGCAGCCGAACGCGGTCACGGGGCCTTCAGCTTTGAGGGCCAGATGGTGGACGAACCCATGCTGACCGCCGCCCGCGCGGTACTGGCACAACTTCAGGAGGCCCAACATGAATGAAGACCTGAACCGCCCCCAGGGCCGGTACTTCGAGGAACTCACCCCCGGCACCGTCATCCGCCACCGCGTCACGCGCACGCTGACCGAGGCCGACAACGTGCTGTTTACCACGCTGACCATGAACCCGCAGCCGCTGCATCTGGACCACGAATACGCCGCGCAGACCGAGTTCGGGCAGCCACTGGTCAACAGCCTGCTGACCCTCAGTCTGCTGGTGGGCCTGAGTGTTCACGAGTTGACGCTGGGAACCCTGGTGGCCAATCTGGGCATGACCGATGTGGTGTTCCCCAAGCCCGTTTTTCACGGCGATACCATTCACGCCGAATCGGAAGTGCTGGAAGCGCGGCAGAGCAAATCCCGTCCGAATCAGGGTCTGGTTACCGTGGAACACCGCGCCATCAACCAGCGCGGTGAGGTGGTGGCGCAGTGCAAACGCACGATGCTGATGCAGAGGCGGGTGTAGAACAATTGAAATGGGTGTCGCCGCTATTCACAATTATCCTGTCTCCAAGTGTTGAAAGGGATCGAGAAAGAACTTGAGGTGAAATGCGATACTGCCCAAGAGACGGTGGTAATAGTGTCATTTACAAGAATGTATTTCTACCTACTGGCGAGATAGTTTATATCTGTGATGAGTGTGACTGTGTTTGGTTATCAGATGAATCTCTCGATGATTTATCATTCTATTTCATTCAAGATTACCTAAAAGATAGGGGTATCGAATTTAAGACCGCCGATGACTATAAGGTGCTGCGAAAAGTGTTGCCTGCCGATTAATTGTGAAGCGTCCTGGCCTTACTCTTCCGCCGGGTTGTACCAGTTCCTGTCCCAGCGGTGGGCGTACAGGCGGGCCACGTCATCGGCGGGCAGGCCCTGACCATCGGCAATGGCTACGTTGCGCTCCACATTTCGCACACTCCGCATCCCCACGATCACGGTGCTGACGGCGCGGTGGCTGAGAACATAACGGAGCGAATTCTCGGCCAGTTGCGAGCTGTTGATGCCCAGATCGCTCTCAATGGCCCTCAGACGCGGCTGTAACTCGGCCTTGCGGTTGCCGCCGAAGTAGCGGTTGCGCCAGTCGCCCTCGGGAAACTCGGTCCCGGCGGTGATATTGCCGGTCAGGCTTCCCTCGTCCAGCGCCACGCGCACGATCACGCCCACGCCGTTGGCGAGGCAGGCGTCCAGCAGGCGGTCCTGCGGCGACTGGTCAAAGACGTTGTAGATCACCTGTACGGTTTCCACCACGCCAGCCTCCACCGCTTTCACGGCGTTGTCGGGCTGGTGGTCATTGATGCTGACGCCGAAGTGCCCGATCTTGCCATCGCGCTTGAGTTGAGTCACCGCGTCCTGCCAGTCACCCTGGCCCAGCCATGAATCGTTCCAGACGTGGAATTGCTGCACGTCAATTCGGTCCATTCCCAGCCGTTCCAGACTGGCCTCGGTCATGGCGATGATGTGTTCGGCGGGAAACGCCTCTTCCGCTGGCACACTAGGCTGCGCGGGCCACTGCCCATTCTTTGGGCTGATCTTGGTGGCGACGATGGTGCCGGGATAATCGCGGGCGGCCTGTCCCACCAGCCGCTCGCTGTGGCCGTCGCCGTAGCCCATCGCTGTATCTATAAAGTTGCCGCCCAGGGCCAGATAACGGCGCAGTGCCTCCAGACTTTCGTCGTCCTGCGCGCCCTTCCACATGTCCGCGCCGATGCCCCAGGCCCCGTAGCCGATCTCGCTGACGCCCAGGCCGGTGGCCCCCAGATTTCGCATGTGGATGGTGGGTTGTGGTGTGGTCATGCGCCCCAGGGTAGACCCGGACCTGTAGAGATGAGGCTTGCATTGGGCATTTGACAAGACGGAATGCTGGAGGAAGAGGACTGTCCCGGTGCGCCTCCCCACCCTCTATGTGGGTGTGGGGGAGTAGCCTCCCCAACGTGACTCCGCCCACCACGACTGCCGCTGCCGCCTCACCGAATCAAGCTGCGCTGGATCAGGCGCGCAAACTGGCCACCGTGGGCCTGATTCTGGGCGTGTTTTTAAATGCACTGGAATCCAGCGTGGTGGCCAGCGCCATGCCCAGCGTGATCCAGGATCTGCACGGTCAGGCGCTGTATGCACTGCCCTTTGCCGCGTATCTGCTGACCAGCACGGTGTCCAGCCCGCTGTGGGGCAGAGGCTCGGACATTGTGGGCCGCAAGAAGCTGTACCTGACCGGCATGGTCATCTTTCTGCTGGGCAGCGTGCTGTGCGGCGCGGCGCAGAGCATGGGCTGGCTGATCGGCGCGCGGGCTTTGCAGGGGCTGGGTGCGGGGGCGCTGCTGTCCATCGCCCTGACCATCATCGGCGAGCTGTACACCCTGGAACAGCGCGGGCGGGTGCAGGCGCTGTTCAGTGGCGTGTGGGGCATCAGCGGTCTGGTGGGGCCGCTGCTGGGCGGCTGGCTCACCGAAACGTGGTCCTGGCGCTGGACCTTTTTTGTGTCGCTGCCGTTTGGGATCGCGGCCTTTTTCATGGTGTCGCGTTACCTGCGGCAATCCGGCGTGCGGCGCGAGGCCAGCCTGGACTGGGGCGGCGCGGCGCTGTTCACGGCGGGCAGCGGCCTGCTGATCTGGGGCCTGGAGCTGAAGCACTGGTGGGCGGCGGCGGCAGGTGTGGCGGTCCTGGCGGGGGCGCTGTGGGTGGAAAGCCGCCATCCCTCGCCGCTGCTGCCCATGTCGGCCCTGCGTGACCGTGTTCCGCGCGTGGCCTTCGCCGGAAACCTGCTGGCCGGGGCAGCGTACTTCGGCGTGATCGCCTACCTGCCGCTGTACGCGCAGGGCGTGACGGGCCGGGGCGCGACGGCGGCGGGAGCGATCCTGACCCCGGCGCTGGTGGGCTGGACCCTGGCGAGCATCCTGGCCGCGCAACTGATGCGCCGTATTCCGCTGGCGCGCATCTCGCAACTTGGCTTCGCAGTGCTGGTGGTGGTCTTCGCCGCACTGACCTTCACCGTTCACTCGCCGCTGTGGGTCACGTCTGCGCTGGGCTTCGTGGTGGGCAGCGGCATGGGCTTTTCCATGCTCACGCTGCTGCTCTCGGCGCAGGGTGCGGCGGCCAAGGGTGAGCTGGGCGCAGTCACCAGCGGCGTGCTGTTTGCCCGGCAGATGGGCGGCGCACTGGGCGTGACCGTCATGGCCCTGCTGATTGGCGAGGCGGCCATTGCTAACGGCGGCGCGGCGCTGGCCGAGGGGCTGCGCTCCGCCTACTTCCTGGCGCTGGGACTGGTGGCGGCGGCCTTCGTGTTCACGCTGACGCTGAAGATGAGTCCTGTCGTCGCGCAGGAAGAGACGCGTCCGGCTGCTCCGTAAGGCACATGGTCCAGGTTGCTGGAGAAAGAAAAACCCCCACCGCCGCGCATGAGGGTGAGGGTTGCTGGTCTTGCTGCTCTCAGAAGGCACTCTCGAGGAACGCCGCCAGATCCAGCCTTGTGCCCAGCTTGGATTGATAGGCGCTGGAATTCACGCTATCGATATCCTTGCCGTCCCTGTACAGCAGCATGTTGAGCATGTTCGGCTTGCCCTCTCCCAGCGCCAGCGCCAGCGCGCCCGTGACCATCGGTGCGGCAAAGGAGGTGCCGCTCCAGTACCCCGCGCCGTTGTCGGGCATGGCGGTATAAATGCGTTCGCCAGGGGCCGTCAGGTTCAGAGAGTAGCCGTAAGTAGAGAAGCTGGATTTCACGTCTCTGGCGTTCACGCTGCCCACACTGATCAGATAATCGCTGGGGACAAACTGGCTCGCGTTGCCCGCCGGATAGGTGATCTTCTCGTCGCCGCTGTTGCCACTGGAGGCCACCACCACGATCTTCCGTGAGGCCGCCAGCTTCAGCATGTCGTTCAGCGCCGGGGAGGGCGTATCTGACCCCAGCGACAGGTTAATGACCCGCGCGCCCTTCTTCATGGCCCAGTCCATCGCCTGCACCACTGTAGACACGTCGCCCGAACCGTCGGGCCTCAGCACCCGGATGGGCAGCACAGTGGCTTTCGGGGCAATCTGCAAGATCACGCTCGCCACGCCGGTCCCGTGCCCGTAGGCTGCGCCCTTGACTTCCTGCGGGGTGCTGTCGCCGTCCACAAAATCCTTCCATTCGGAAGCCGGGGCCAGGTTGCCCAGGAATGCCGGGTGATTCAGGTCGATGCCGGTGTCGATCACGGCCACCTTGATCCCCTGCCCCAGCCGGGGTGCCTGAAACCGCGCGCCCAGGAGATTGATCTGGTTCCAACTGACCTTGTTCTCGGACGCGGCTGTCAGGTTTCCGGTCAGCTTCGCCCAGCTTGCAGAGCCGCTACTGCCGGACCAGGCACCACGTCCACTGGACCAGACGCTGTTGCCCTGCACCTCCGGCGGGGCGAAACGGTTGGCGTTCGCCTCACCCTGTGGCCCACCCTGTGCGCTCAGGCCTAGGGGCTGTGACCGGGCGACCAGCGCGAAGCCTTCCTCGGGGTGCCAGGCCAGGATCTGGGTGCCAGGAGTTGCCACCTGATCCTGTGTAGCGTCGGCAGAGAGCGCGATCCGCAGAACTTGGGTGTTCCCGGCGGAAGAGGGCGCAGATGCGTCGGCGGGGGGCAGTGAGGGCGGGGATGTGGAGCAGCCTGCCAGCAGCAGGGTGAGTGCCGCGAGTGCGCTCCAGGGAAGGGGGGAACGGGTCATGAATGATGCCTCCGGGGAATAGGGGATGGGGGTCCGCCCTTACCACTCAGGAAGGGCACGGGCTTCAGGGGGCAGTGTGAAATTTGACCCACTGCCCCATGCTCACATGAATAACCTCACAAAGACTTGACCAATCGGATATTTAAGGTCGGGTGTCGGCGATAACTGGGAGGGGTTTTTATGACCGGACGACTACCCGGTTGCGGCCAGTCGCCTTGGCTTCATACAGCGCGTGATCGGCAGCCTGAAGAACGGCTGTCAAGTCCTCTCCACCCCGGCTGACTGCTGCGCCCAGGCTGATGGTCACGCACAGGCCGGAACGAATGGCCCCCCAGTTGTGGCGCTCGGTGGCCAGCCGCAGGCGCTCGCAGATGTGCGCCGTGGTTCCGGCGTCGGTGCCGACCATCAGAATCACGAATTCCTCACCGCCAAAACGGGCCAGCAGATCGCCCTGACGCAGGCGCACCTCGGCCCCCAGCACGCCAGCGATCTGGCGCAGCACCTCGTCGCCGATCAGGTGAGAATACTGATCGTTGACCTGCTTGAAATGATCTATGTCGCCGATCACCACCGTCATCTGCACGCCGGGTTGCAGGCGTGCCACGGCGCTGTCGAAGGCCCGCCGATTGGCCAGACCGGTCAGGGCGTCCTGATTGGCCTGTTGCTCGACCTGTTCCAGCAGGGCCGAGGTCCGGGCATGGGCGACGGTCAGTTCCTGGTGCGTGCGTGCCAGTTCGCTGTTCAGTTGTTGAAGTTCGGCGCTCAACTGCTCGGCGGCGGCGCGTTGCTGCTCGGCACGTTCCAGTTCAAACTGGATCTGCAAGCTCTGTACCCGCTGATCGGAGGCCGCGTTGAATAGCTCTTCTTTAAGCAGCAGGTGCTGTTCCAGGTGCAGGAACCCCTCGCGGAACTGCCCGGCCTGACGGTAGGCGTCGGCCAGAGCGAGATCGGCGGCGCAGCGTTCGGTCTGGGCCTGGCTCTGTTCGGCGGTTACGCGCGCCGCATGAATGGTGTCCAGCGCTTCCTGCGTCTGGCCCAGGCGCAACTGAAGGCCGCCCAGATGCCGCAGACTCTCGGCCTGACCGCGTAGATCGCCAATTTGCTGGCGTATCTGAAGGCCAAGACGGAAAAAGCGCTCAGCCTCCTCGAATCCGTGCTGATGCTGAGAAAGCCGACCCAGTTCGTCGTGAACTTCTGCCACAGCCGCCTGATCCTCCAGTTCCTCAAAAATCGCCAGCGCCTGCCGATTCAAATCCAGAGCGCGGTCCAGATGGTTGAGCTTGAAGCACGCGCGGGCGGCATTGTGAAGGGCCAGAGCGGAGGTATGGGTGATGGAAGATTCTGTCTCGGGCGCGACATTCAAACTGGCCTGGGCTGATTCCCATGCATCTTGGTATTGCGTGAGTTCGTAATAGACGACGCTCAGGTTATTAAGGGTCTCGCGCCCCACATCCTGTAAGCCATGACTCTGACCGAGCCGAAGAGCGCGCAGATGATAATCCAATGCAGCAGCATGGTTCCCCATACTGGTGTATACCAAGCCAACATTGTTCGTCGCTTCAGCTTCGCCCTGAACCAATCCAAGTGCCACGCTCAATTGCCGCACCTGTAAAAATGTCTGCAAGGCGGCCACCGGCTGGCCCAGCTCGCACTGCACCATGCCCAGAATGTTGGAGGTCGTGCGCTTCTGGAGTAGGTCGCCTGCTTCACTGAACGCATCGAGGGCCTGGATCAGTTCGGTCTGGGCATCGGCGAATTCACCCAGACGCAGGAGGCCGTACCCCAAACACAGCCGCGCCCTGGATTTCTCGGGGCTGGGCAGGGCATAGGTCAGTGCCAGCCGCGCGAGCCGCACGGTTTCACGCGGTTCGCTGCGGCGAATTTCCCACGCCTGATCCAGCATCTCTGTTATGGAAACAGAAACCAGTTCGGAAACAGGGGGGGCGGTAAAGTCAGTCATGGGTGAAGGAGTGAGACAGGTAACTTGTGGCGCAATTCCGATACCAGGGAAATCAGTCCGTCTTCAGACTAGAAGTATGGGGCTTACCTCAAGCTTACAGCCAGTCACTTATAGACCCCTTTAGAGCAGTCGCTGGCTCATCCCGAACGGGGTCTCACCCCAGATGTATTGACCCAAACGAGATTGGCGGCGAGACCAGACGGGGGCGCCACGCCTCTCATCTGGATTTTGGGGCCGTGGAGCCGGATTTCACGTTTCCGTAACGCCTGTCGCCTGAAGATGGACTCAAGCATTATTTCCGTTGAGCGGGCGCATCTGCGCGGTGTGGAATATACGCAGCGTAGAAAGAACCGTATCGAATGGGCAAATTGTCCTGAAGAGCGGGCGGGCGCACCTCTTGATATGATGCGGTTTCTGTCGCCCTCTTTTTACGCCGTGTGAGAGGGAACGGAGTCTCTGTACAGAACGGATTGCGGTAGATTTAGACGAGGTAAATTCCGTTCTATATGCGGCAAAAAAGTGCATGCTACGATACTTAACGCCATCCCTGACCCCTCGCCCTCTCAATACTTCTCTGCAAAGGTAAGGTACTTCATGTCAACACTTTCCATGTTCCGCCGTCCCGTATCCATCGCCCTGGCCCTGACCGCCTCAATTGCCATCGTGTCTTGCGGCGATACCAAGACCCCCACGGCTACCGTGACCAACGTCGCGATCACCGCTCCAGCCGGGTCCGCAGCCACCCTGACCGTCGGTGCCACCACCAAGGCTATCGCCAGTGTCGTGGGAACCAATACCCCGGCCCAGACTGTCAACTGGAGCAGCAGCGTTCCTGCGGTGGCGACCGTTGATGCCACTGGTCTGATCAAGGCGGTTACGCCCGGAACGACGGTTGTCAAGGCGACTTCCACCGTCGACACCAGCAAGAGCGCCCAGGTGACCATTACCGTCAATGCGGTCACCAGCACCACTCCCACCGTCACTGCCGTTGCCGTGACCCTGGCCCCGACCACTGTGGCTGTGGGCGGCACCTCTCAGGCCACCGCCAGCGTGACCGGCACCAACAGCCCGGCCCAGACTGTGACCTGGACCAGTAGCAATACGGCAGTGGCCACGGTCAGCGCGGCGGGTGTGGTCACCTCCCTGATACCCGGTACCGCTGATATTATCGGCACTTCAACGGTGGATAACACCAAGAAGGGGCAGGCGACGCTGACGGTCACTGCGGTTGTGACCAACCGTCCTACCGTCAAAATCAACTTTGCGCCCGCCACTTCTCCGGTGGTTGGTTATGACACCAACTCTGGCGCTGCCTACACCGCCGCTAGCATGACTGGTTGGATCACGGAAGCCAGCGCCGGAACGGCGACCCCTGTTCCTCTGGATATGACCGGCAATGTTCGCCCCAGCACCCCCATCGTGCTGGCCACGGCGGAGCCTGCCCAGTTGACCCAGATCAACATGCAGTGTGGAACGCCCACCACCGGCAACCCCTGCGCCAGCGGGACCACAGTCTCCGGCGCGTTCGAGTACAAGATGGCAGATGGCAAGTACAACGTGACCGTCAGCGTGGGCGACGCCAGTGCCAGCACCAACGCGGGGAACACCAACAGCTCGCACACCATCAATGTTGAGGGAACGAATATCTTCAGCAACAAGACGGTGACCTCCGCCGCTCCGTTCTTCAAGAACGCTACTCCTGTGGCGGTGACCGTGACCGGCGGCGTGATGACCATCGACGCCAAGGGCGGCATGAACACCAAGATCAACTACATCGAACTGGTTCCCGTCAACTAAATCTCAATCTGGTCCCGGCCAGAAGTTGACAAAAGAACGCCCCCCGCAATGGGGGGCGTTTTCTATTCCCTGTTCCAGAAATTTACCCTTCCTTCTCCTCGACCTCCGCGCCCTTCTCGCCCCACTCTTCCAGTTTGCGTTCCAGGGCCAGTTCCAGGTTGTGGGCGGCCTGACCCAGTTCGGTGAAATCGGCGTCGGGGGGGGCGCTGCTCAGGGCGATCTGGGCGGTGTCCAGCTCCGTTTCCAGGCGGGCAATGTCGGCTTCGATTGCTTCCACTTCGCGCTTGAGGTGCCACAGACCCTTACCCTTCGGGGCGGTGGGTTTTGGGGCCGCTTTCGCCTCGGCCTGCGCGGCCTCTTTCGCTTCCTCGGCCTCCAGTTCGACCAGACTGCGGTGCCTGGCGCGGTAGTCCTCCCAGCCGGGGTACTCGTAGAAATGGCCGTCCTCAATCAGCCAGATGCGGTCCGCCAGACCCTCGATAAAGGCGCGGTCATGGCTGACCATCAGCAGGGTGCCGCCGAAGTCCTCCAGGGCAATTTCGAGGGCCTCCACCATTTCCATGTCCAGGTGGTTGGTCGGCTCATCCATGACCAGCAGGTTGCGGTCCTCCTGCGCCAGCTTCAGCAGGGCCAGCCGCGCCCGCTCGCCGCCAGACAGGATGCGGGCGGGTTTGTCGTGCTGGTCATAGGGAAACATGAAGGTGCCCAGCAGATCGTGGGCCTGGGGGTCCTTCTGCACGTACTCGCGGGCCACGTCGTAGAGGGTCTGATCAGGGGAGACGCCGCGCAGGGCCTGATCGTAATAGCCCACGCCCACCCGCGCGCCGGTCAGCACCTTGCCGCGTGGGTCGTCGCTCTTTTCCAGGCCCAGCAACGTCCGCAGCAACGTGGTCTTGCCCGCCCCGTTGCGTCCGATGATGGCAATACGCTCGCCCCGGCGCACCTGCACATTGATGTCCTCAAACAGCTTGCGGAATTGCCCGTCCTCCACCGGAATGCGGCGGCTGAGGTGGCGGGCGTCCAGCACGATGTCGCCGCTGCCGGGGGCGTGGAAGGTGATGCGGGCGCTGCGTTCCTCGGGCGGCGGGGCAGAGGTGGCGCGGGCCTGCATGCGGTCCACGCGTTTTTGCATGGCCGCCGCGCGCCGGGCCAGCTTGCTCATGCCCAGGCCCCAGATCTTCATGCGGTCCGCGCTGCTCTGCAAGGATGAGATCTGGCGGGCGTCCTGCACGGCGCGGGCGGCCTGCTGTTCCAGCTCGGCGTCCAGTGCGGCCCGGAAGGTGCTGTAATTGCCTGGATAGGTCCGCAGGGTTCCGGCGCGCAGGTGGGCCGTTTCGTTGGTCACGCGGTCCAGAAAGGTGCGGTCATGGCTGATCACCAGCACTGCACCGGGGTAGCGGCCCAGGAAGTTTTCCAGCCACTCCACCATCACGATGTCCAGATGGTTGGTCGGCTCGTCCAGCAGCAGCACGTCGGGGTTTTCTACCAGCAGCGCGGCCAGACCCAGGCGGGTGCGCTCGCCGCCGCTGAGGCGCTCGGCCAGGGTGTCCTCGCGGCCCCGGAAGCCGAAGGCCAGTGTGACGGCGTCCTTGCGGCTGCGGCGCTCAAAGCCGCCGCGCCGCACGTAATGTTCCAGAATCTCCTCGTGGCGCAGCACGCTCTCAGGCGTTCCGGCGCTCATGGCCCGCGCAGCGGCGTCCAGCTCGGCCTCCAGGGCGTCCAGATCGTGGAAGGCGGCGTCCAGCACGCTGTCCACTGTCGTCCCGGCTTCAAACACCGGGTCCTGCTGCAAGGCGCGGACGCGCACGCCCGGCGCGCGGCGCACACTGCCCCCATCGGGGGGGAGCTGCCCGGTCAGCAGGCGCAGCAGGGTGGTTTTGCCTGCCCCGTTGCGGCCCACCAGACCGATGCGGTCGCCGCTCCTGACGGCAAAAGTGACCTCAGATAACACGGTGGCGGGACCGTAATCTTTGATGGCGTCCTGCACAGCAACAAGCACGCCCTTAAGTATACCTTGGGTTGCCCAGATGTCAGGTTTTTCTCGTAAACTGGTGGGTAATGATGTCGCGCGTCCTTTCCTCTCCCTCGCCTGCCCGTGAACTTCTGCTGCGGTCAATGGCGCTGTATGGCTGTCTGGGAGCGGGTGGACAGGCCGTGGCGCAGACCTCGCCCCTGTCTCCTGCGCCTGTCCAGGCCGTTCCCGGTCAGGCCGCTTCCGTCCCGCCGCCCGTCTTGCGGGCCGCGCAGGGGTGCGTGGAGATCCAGGGACCGGACGGCACCTGGCGTGCCCAGACCGCGCCCACCGAGATCACCACCCGTCTGCGCGTCGGTACGGGCCGGGCCGTGCTTCAGGAAGGGCGGGTGGGTCAGGTGGTCGTCGGCAGCGCTTCCGAGTTGCGGCGCTATCTGGGCGAGGCCGATCTGCTGTCCGGGCGGTTTTTCCTGCGGGGGCCGGTGGCCGTGCATGTGGCGGGCAACCATGTGGTGATGGACGGCGCGGGGCAACTGCGCGCCGATCTGAATGGCAACGAGAAGCGGGTGGCCGTGATCGCCGGGCGGCTGCGGATCGCCCTGAAGGGACGCAGCATCGAAGTGGGTGCGGGCCAGCAGATCGCGCTGGACAGCGGCAGGGTCAGCGCCTTTCGTGAGGCCGATCCGTGGTATGCCGCGCAATTCACGGGGCTGGGCGCGGCCAGCGTGGAGGCCACGCGCGGCCCCGTCAGCCTGCTTCAGCGGGGGGCGACGCGCGTGGCAGTCATCGGCGACGATCTGCAACCCGGCGCGGCGCTGAACACCGGGGCCGCCGCCTGGGCCGAGATCGGTTTTACGGGCGGCGGCTACCTGCGCCTGAACGAGCAGAGCGCCCTGAGTGTGGTCAGTATCGAGCGCACCAGTGCGGGGCGCGAGGTGCTGCTGAGACTGGACCGGGGCACCGCCTGGAATGTGGTGGAAAAGGGCCAGGGCGGCTACCGCATCGACACGCCAGTGGTCAGTACGGCGGTACGCGGAACCGTTTTCCGGGTGGATGCCAATGGACTGGTCAAGGTCTTTGACGGTCAGGTGGCGCTGCCGGGCCAGATGGCTGGAGGCCAGGAAGCTGGAACACAGGCCGTTTCACAGGGCCAGCAGCTCAGTCCTGGCGGGCAGCTCGTTCCGCTGCAACTCGACGCCGTGGACCGCTTCAACATCGCGCAGGACGCGGTGCGGGCGCAGGCGCTGACGCTCAGCCTGGACCTGCCGGGCCGCAGCTTGCAGGAACTGGCCCTCTTGGCCCGCAGCCTGCCCGACGCGCGGGTCACGCTGACGGTGGCTGGGCAGACCGTTCCCCTGAGCGGCGAGAACGGGCTGTTCCGGCTGGAGCGCCTCCAGGACTCGCTGCCGGAAGGCCAGTACACCGTGACCGTCCGTGCCCAGCGCTACGGCCAGACGCTGACGCGCACGAAGCCCATTACCGTGGACCGCACGCCGCCGCGCCTGAGTGGGCTGGCCGTGACGCGCGTGGGCCGCATCCTGACCCTGAGCGGCGTGGTCACGGATGCCGGAGACTCCCGCATTGGCCTGGGTGTCACGGTGGGCGGCCAGACCTACACCCGCATGGTGGATACCCGCAAACTGGATACCCAGGACGGCGGGCGTTTCGTCTGGTCCGTGCCGCTTCCCACCCCCGACGCCTCCGCCTCGCTGACCCTGCGGGACGGGGCGGATAACCAGAGTCATGCTCGGCTTCCCTGATTCCCTGACGGTCCGCCCCGGCACGGCCCGTCCGGTCCGGCGGCTGGCTGTGCCGCTGGCCGCGCTGCTGGCGGCGGCGCTGGCCTGGGCGGTGCCCGAGAACGGCCTGCTGTGGGACGCCCTGAACCGCGCCCTGCCCAGCCCCCCCGACGGGCGCGTGCTGGTGGTGGGCATCGACGACGCCACGCTGCGGGATTACGGGCGCATCGGAAGCTGGCCGCGCGAACTGTACGGTCAGGCCCTGAACACGCTGGATCAGGCGGGAGTCGCGGCCATCGGCGTGGACGTGCTGCTGGCCGATCCGGCGCGCAACGACGCTGCACTGGCCGCCGTGTTCAGCCGTCCCAACGTGGTGCTGGCCACTGCCCCCGGCGAACCCACCGCGCTGCGCCCCGACTGGCGCTCGCCCACCGGAATCAGCGCCCTGAACCTGAGTGACGACGGCATCGTGCGCTCCTTTCAGGCGGCCTACCCGGACCCGGCCTTGCCCGGCAACCTGGCCCCCAGCTTCGCGCGCCAACTGGCGGTGGCGGCGGGGCGCACCGTGCCGCTGGACGAACAGCCGCGTATCCTGCGCTACAGCGCCCCTGATCCCCAGCGCCTGCCCGTGATTCCCTTCCGTGACGTGGTCAACGGGTCTATTCGCTACGGCGACTTTCAGAACCGGGTGGTGCTGGTGGGTCTGACCGCCAGCGGCGTGGGCGGCCCGACGGTGCGGGACGTGAGCGGTCAGACCGTCCCCGGTGTGGAGTTACAGGCGCGGGCGGTCTCCAGTCTGCTCAGCGCGCCGTTTATCTCTCTGCCGCTGTGGACGGTCATGCTGGCCGGTGTGCTGGCCGCCATTGCCGCCGTGCTGGCGGGCGGGGTGTGGGGCTTTGCCATCGCGCTGCTGGCGCTGGCGCTGGCCGTGCCGTACTGGTTGCTCAATTCGCTGCTGCCGGGGGTCACGCTGTCGCTGTGTGCGGTGCTGGGCACCGGGCTGGTCATGCTGGAACGCTGGTGGATTCTGCGCCGTTCCGGCGTGCGCGATCCCCTGACCGGCTTCGGCAACCGCCTGGCCTTTACCCGCGCCGTGGAGAGCCGCTGGCAGGGCCGCCAGAGCCGTCCGCTGGGGCTGCTGCTGGTGGACCTCAGCGGCTTTCGCAAGGTCAATTCGGTGTACGGGTACGCCGCCGGGGATGAGCTGCTGCGCGAGCTGGCGGGCCGCATCATGCAGCACAAGCGCCGGGGCGACCTGATCTTCCGCTGGGGTCCCGACGAGTTCGCCGTGCTGCTGGACAACACCGCCTCTGCCGAACTGGCCGACCTGACCCGCCGGGTGCAACTCTCGCTGGACACCGTGGCGTACCGTGATCTGTCCCTTCAGGCGAGCGTCGGTGGGGCCAGCACCGGCCCGGACATCAACACCCCCAGCGACCTGATCGAGGCCGCCAGCCGCAGCCGCTACCGCATCAAGTACCAGCGCCAGCAGTGGCGGGTCTAGACTACTTTTCTCAGCGTCACCCGCGCACCCTCCTGCACAAAACCCAGCCGCTCATTGACCGCCAGCATGGGTGTATTGCTGCTGTGGTTGCCCGTCCGCGAATGCGTGAATCCCCGCTCCAGTGCGGCGTGGGCGGCGGCCAGCTTGAGGGCCAGGCCGCGCCCGCGCCACCCCGGCAGAACGCCGGTCAGGCCGTTGTGCAGCGTGCCGGGGCGCGTGGCGATGGGCAGGTACAGTTCGCTCAGGCCCACCCATTCGCCCGTCGGAGCCACGGCGATGAACACGCCCTCGGGCAGCATCTTCACACCCGCGCGGCGCTGCCAGACCTCAAAGGGCCACACGCTGACTGGCGTGGTGCTGGGGACGTCATTCAGCAGGGCCGCAACCAGCGTGTAGAGGCGGCGCTGCTGTGTCTCGTCAAATTTGCCCAGCTCCGAGAGCGGGCGAAGGGTGAGACCCGCCTCCGATACTCGCGTTCCCGTCCCCACAAAACGGTCAAAGTCCAGCGTCCGCAGGTCCAGGGTGCTGTGCCACATCCGGTCATGTTCGGCATAGCCACGCGCGAGCAGAAAGGGATGTTCCCACCAGATTTCGTGGACGTGAGAGACCAGGGTTTTTGCGCCCAGTTCGGCGGCGCTGTTCTGGGCCAGCTTCAATAATTCTTCCGCCAGTTTGCCGCCCGCCTCGTCCTGCCCGGTGCGAATTTTGATTTCCAGCCAGCCGGGATGCCCGTCCATGCGTGGCACGCCCATTTCCGCCAGCCCCACGATGTTCTCGCCATGCAGGGCCAGAAGCTGCCGATGGGGTTCGTCCGGTAGTCGCCCCGCCGCCAGCCGCTCCAAATCCTCTGCGGAAGTGGGGGCGTCGGGATGGGCGGCGCTCAGGAATTGGGCCAGACGGGCGAAGTCTGCGGCGCCGCCCTCCCGGAGTTGGAGGTCTGGGAAGCCGGGCAGTGGGGGAGAGGCTGTGCGTTCCATAGGTGAATAGAACACGGGAGCGTCCGCCGCGCATCGGCCAATCGGCGGAGGACGACAGCAGAAATCCCTCTCCAGCCAACAGAGAGGGACCGTCTGAGAACCAGAACTGCTCTAAACAGCCAGTCCATCGGCGTGTGCGCTGACTCCGTGCGCCGCGTACTGGCCCGGCGGCAGCGAGATGGACGAGGCGTCGTTGTCCCCGTACTCATCCACCCAGCCGATCTCATCCAGCGCTTTTTTCCACGCGCCGATGCTCTCGTTGCGGTAAAGGGTGTAGGCGGCCATGCCAATTTCCGGGCCACCCCGCGCGATCACGCTTTCCACCCAGGCCCATTTGGCAGACACGTTGCGAAGCTCGGCGGTGCGGCGCAGTTCTTTCTGGATACGCTTGAGCCGCGCCTCAATAATCTGCACGCCCCCAAAGGGATCGGCAAAATGCGGCGTGTGGCGCTTGGGAACAAAGGGCGAGATGCCCAGTGCGATGCGGTTGATGCCTGCCAGTTCCTTGGTGAACGAGATCAACTCGGTGATGTCGTCGTCGTTTTCCGGCCCCAGACCGATCATCATGTAGACCTTGAGGCCGGAAAAGCCCAGGTCACGGCTGATCTGCGCGGTTTTGAGCAAGTCCTCGGTGGTAATGCCCTTCTTGAGCCAGCGGCGCAGGCGTTCGCTGGGGGCGTCGCTGGCCACTGTGAAGGTTCGCAGGCCGCCCGCCTTCAGAATCTCGGCCAGTTCCTCGTCCACCGTGTCAGCGCGGATGGAACTGACGCCCAGCTTCACGCCGCGCTCGGTCAGCGTGCGGCCCACGAACTTGGTGTGTGGAAAATCCGAGAGGGCCGCGCCCACCAGCCCCACCTTCTGTGCCCAGTCGGGAATCACGTCCAGCAGTTCCTGGCCGCCGTTGTTGCGGTTGGGGCCGTACATGGTGCGCGCCAGACAGAAGGTGCAGGGGCGCGGGCAGCCGCGCTGCGCTTCCACCAGAAACATGTTGCTCAGTTCGCTGTGCGGCGTCACGATCTGGCTGTAAGCGGGCAGCAGTTCCTTGGGCGCGGTGGCCCAGGTGGGTTCATGCGTGTGCCGGGCGGGCAGGAAAATCCCTGGCATCCCATCAATGAGATCGTAGAAATCTTCACGGGAGGTGGCTTCGCGCAGGGCGTCGGACACCACGGGAATAATCTGTTCGCCGTCACCGATCACGATCACATCGGCAAAGGGGACCAGCGGGTATGGATTAGAGGACGTCAGTGGCCCGCCGATCATCACGATGGCGTCGCTGTCGTCGCGCTTTTCGCGCAGGGGGTGAATCCCCACCACGTCCAGCATGCGGATGATGTTGGTCAGGTCCAACTCAAAGGACACGCTCATGGCGAACAGTTCGCAGTCCCCGGCCTCGCGCCCGGTTTCCACGGTGGGCAGCGGCTGGCCCAGCTTTTCAAAGGCGTCCACATCGTCGGGCAGAAAGGCCCGTTCGCAGGCGACGCCTTCCTCATTGTTGAACATGCGGTAGATGACCTGAAAGCCCAGCGAGGCCATGCCCACGCTGTAGCGGTTGGGAAAGGCCAAGGTCACGCGCACCGGGGCGTGCTTGAACATCGTGCCTGTTTCGTCGTCCAGCAAAGGTTTCATGGTATTGCGCCAGTAACTCAAAACTCCTCCGGGGTGTGCGCGCGGCGGCCCCGGAAATTGCTTGAGGTTAGCAGGGAGGCGGGCGCGTCACAGCCGCACAGTGTATCGCGTTTGGGCGCGGGAATTGGGGGATTGAACGCGGGTTGAATGTCACGCCTCCAAGCGAACATTCACTTTTGGGACTTCGTCGCCTTTCCCTTTCCACTCGCCTTCGTCTCGGTGAAACTCGGCACCCTGTCACCAAAAATTGCGTAAGCGTCGCAGCGCTCGCGCAGGATGCACACGCCACATTTGGGGCGGCTCCAGTGGCACACTTGCTGACCGTGCTTCAGGAGATTCAGATGCAGCTCGTATAGAAAGGGTGGATCGTCGGGCAGCACCTTGAGAAGGGCGCGGTGGGCCGCCTGCTCGCCCATCAGGGGAATCGCGCCTGTGCGGGTGGTGATACGGTGGACGTGGGTATCCACTGGAAAAACGGGGTGGGCGTAGTTGAACAGCAGAACGAGACTGGCCGTTTTCACGCCTACTCCGGGCAAATCCGTCAGCCATTTCAGCGCGTCCTTGCTGGGCATGTCGCGCAGGAATTCCAGATTGTAGCCACCCGGCGAATCCCTGATCTGGCGCAACGTTTCCTTAATGCGTGGGGCCTTGGCCTCCGGGTAATTGCTGCGGCGGATGGCGTGGGCCACGGCCTCGGTGGGCGCGGCGATAATGGCGTCCCAATCACCGATCTCGCACAGTTCGTCGTAGGCGGCGGCCTCGTCCTGCCAGGTGGTCCGCTGCGACAGGATGGTGCTGATCAGCTCGTGCATCGGCTCGCGGCGGGGGTCCAGGTGACGGTCCCCGTATTCGGCGTGCAGCGTTTCCCTGATCCACGCTAGCAGTTCAGCCCGCTCTCTCTCAGGACGGGCTGCGTTCAGGACGGGTTCAGCGGTCATCGCGCGTTAGCTGTGGGGCGTGCTGTCGTCTTCCACGGCGTCCCGGCTACCTTCAGCGGGGCCGTCCTTATCGGCGGGATCAAAGTTGGGAGCCTTGCCCCGGTCTGCCTCGGGAATCGGGTGGCTCTGGCCTTCGGCGGGAGACTGGTTGGCGGGATCGTAACCCGGCTTGATGTCGTCGCTCATGCCCCCCAGCCTGAGCGCAGGCCGGGCCGGATGAGGGCGAAGTGGGTGAAGAGGGCTTTAGGGTGGATGGGTGAGGGTTGAAAGTTGATGGGGAAAACTGTCCGCTGCATGTCCCTTTCTACACGCCATGAACAGAAAAAAGCCGAGCCTCCCAATTCAGGGAAACCCGGCTGCCGTGCAATCCGCTCAGTTCAGGGGATTCAGGCGACTTGCTTTTTCTTGCCCGTCGCGGCGGGGGCGGCCTGCTCGGTGCCCAGCGCCTGCACTTCCTTCATGCGGAAGATGACCAGACTGCCCACGAAGGTGCAGGTGACCATGCCGTGCGCGTTCAGCAGGCTCAGCGCGGTCATGACGTCCTCGCGGGTCATGCGGAGCTGCTCGCTCATGTACAGGGCGCTGTCGGCGCGGCCTTCCAGGTAATCGCGGACTTTCTTGGCGTCCACCGTCAGGGGCGTGGCAGGCACGTCGGCCAGACCGGGATCGGCCAGACCGTACACCGCGCGGGTGCCGGTGCCGGGCAGACGGCGCACGCGGCCCTGATCCAGCAGGCTGGCGAGGGCGGCGCGCAGATGCGACAGGGCCAGTCCAGTGGTCTTGGCCAGTTCGGTTTCAACCCATTCGGGCTTGCTGTCCAGGGCACTCAGGACCAGCTTTTCATTGGCGCGGCGGGTTTCTTGCAGGTCTTCCAGGGTGGGGGGATTAAACATTCAGTGTCCTCCGGGTAGGAATTTCAGCGCGGCGCGACAACCATTTTTCCAGGCACCGACATCAATTCCAAAGAAGCGATTTACATCTTGATCGCCTTGAACGTGAAAAATCAAAAAGGAGTGCGTTTGCGGACGCAACTTTCCTATTGTCACATATTTTCTCTCATTTTTGATGAGGGTACAGAATGTTGACCTTGAGAAACTGAGGCGACTCTGCCAGCGCTAAGTCAAGCTTAGTTGACATTAGGGTCAATGAAGCCGTACTCTCAAGTCAAGGAAGTTTGACGCGCGCGGAGAATTTTTTCCAGGCGGTCAATTCCATCTCAGGCTCGCAGTTGACAGGCAGAGGACCTATCCAATCTCAGATTCTTGATGGGAACTCAACCCCCTGTTGAGTGCATCCATCCCCGAAGCTGCTCTCTAACAGATCAAGGAGGCTTGACATGACTCCCATCCCTATTCCCTCTCCTTCCTCCCCTCCCGGACGCAGCCGCGCGCAGCGGGTGGGCGCTCTGGCCAGCAAAATGGGACTGATCGGAGGCATCCTGGCCGCACTGGCTGCTGTAATGATCGCCATCGGCCAGAGCGGTGAAAGTGATGTCCTCAGTTTCGTGAAGGGCATGGGCTTCGGCATTCTCTCGGCCTTGCCCTTTTTCTTCGCGGTTTACACCGTCCGTGCCGTGTTGCTGATGGACGAATACGTGCGCGCCTTGCAGATGCAGGCCACCAGCATCGCCTTCATGGTGACGATGGTGGTGGCCGGTGGACTCATTGCGCTTGAGGCTGCCTTCAAATTCCAGACGCCTTCCTACGTGTTTTACGCCGTGGGCATGCTGAGCTGGATGATCGCGCTGGCCGTCCTGAATCGGCGCAGCCGCCAGGAGTAGTGCGCCGTGGACAACCACATCCGCACCCTGCGCGCCGCGCGGCAGTGGACCCAGGCGGACCTGGCTGCCGAACTGGACGTGAGCCGCCAGACCGTCAATGCGCTGGAAACGGGCAAATACGATCCCAGCCTGCCGCTGGCCTTCCGTATCGCGCGGCTGTTCGGGCAGCCCATCGAGGGGATTTTTATCGACCCGCAGCAGATCAGTGTGCCTTCCCCGGCACTATCTTCGCTGGCCCCATCTTCCCTAACACCCTCCTCCCTGAAACCAGCCACTGAGCTGGAACCGCGTTTCGACTATCAGACACGCGCCGCCACGGCCTTCAGTGAGCTAGGCATTCTGCGCGAGATGGGCGAACACGGCTGGGAGCTGACCGGCGTGGGTCTGGGAACGCTGTCTTTTCGCCGTGCCAGTGAACCGCAGAGCGCCCCGCCGCGCTGGCTGTATCAGCGGCTGGGCGGCGCACTGAGCGCCCAGCAGCGCCAGGAACTGGTTCAGCAGGGCTGGACGCTGGTAGACACCTGGCTGGGCGGCGTTTTCCATTACTTCAAACGGCCTCTGGCGTAGGTACGTCAGTATCTGAATTCGTGATTGCCGAAGCAACCGTATCCTCTCTGCCCCCGTATCGCTTTCCAGGAGAACCATGACCCAGGCTCAGGTACAGACCATGCTGGACATTCAGAACGTCACCAAGACCTACGGCAAGTTCACGGCCCTCAAGGGTGTGACCCTCAGCGCCCCGGAGGGCGAGGTCTTCGGACTGCTTGGCCCCAACGGCGCGGGCAAGACCACGCTGCTGCGGATTCTGGCGACGTTGCTGCGCCCCACGTCCGGCACGGCGGCGGTGGCCGGATACGACGTGCTGCGTCAGCCCGAGGACGTGCGCCGCCGCGTCGGCGTGGTCAACGGCGGCATGGGCCTGCCCGCCCGCCTGACGGGCCGCGAGGTGCTGCGCTCGTTTGCCGGGCTGTACGGCATGGGCCGCGCCCAGACCGAGGCCCGCATTGCCGAACTGGACGCGCAACTGGAACTGGGCCGCACCCTGGACGTGCGCGCCGGGGACTACAGCACCGGCATGAAGCAGAAGGTGGTGATCGCCCGCGCCGTGATTCAGGACCCGCCCGTGCTGATTCTGGATGAGGCGGCCAGCGGTCTGGACATCTTCGCGCGCCGCACGCTGCTGGATTTTGTTCTCGCCACCCGCGCACCCGGACGCCTGACCCTGTATTCCACCCACGTCATGTCCGAGGCCGAGGAGGTCTGTGACCGCGTGGCGATTCTGCACGAGGGCGGGTTGCTGACGGTGGGCCGCATCCCCGACATTCTGAAACAGACGGGAGAGAGCAACCTGGAACGCGCCTTCTTCGCGCTGGTTCGGGGAAATGGGGTTCGGGGAGATGGGCAGCGTGCGGTCTAACTCTATTCGCCCCAACATGGTCTGGCGCATCGCCGCGCGCGATCTGCTGTCCACTCTGCGGGACCGCCGCACGCTGGCCGCCACCATCCTGATGCCGCTGATCCTGATTCCGGCGCTGTCGCTGGGGCTGCCCCTGCTGCTGGGCAGCTTTATCGGCGGCCAGCAGCAGGAACGGCAGAAGGTGGGTGTGGTGGGAACCCTGCCCCCGGCATTACGCACGGCGCTGGAGCAGGATGAGAAGGTGGACGGCAAGACGGTGCGCGCGGGCGTGGACCTCGTGGCCGTGCAAGACCCGAAAAAGGCCGTGCAATCCGGCGATGTGGACGCGGCCATTCAGGCCCCGGTTGCCCTGCCCACCCGCGCCGGAGAGGGCAGCGCCGCGCTGGAGGTCTATGCCAAGCTGAGCAGCCTGAGCGCCCAGGCTGGGGCTTACGGCAAGGTGCAGGACGTGGTGGACGGCTACAACCGCACCCTCACGCTGGACCGGTTGAAGGGCCTGGGCCTGGGGGCGGATACCCTGACGCCCGTGACCGTCAAGCCTATCGACGCCAGCCCCCCGCAGGAGCAGCGCAGCGGGCAACTGGCCTTCCTGATTCCCTTCCTGATGCTGCAATTCATCCTGTCGGGCGGCATGGCCACCGCCATCGACGCCACCGCCGGGGAAAAGGAGCGCGGCACGCTGGAAAGCCTGCTGGTGTCCCCCGTGCGCCGCGCCGAGGTGGTGACCGGCAAGCTGCTGGCCACCACCATCACGGCCCTGACCAGCGCGTGCTTCAGCGTGCTGGGCTTCATCATCAGCGGATTGGTGGCGGCGCTGTTCCTGGCCAATCGAAGCGGTCTGGGCGCGGACATCACCAGTTCCATGGGCGGGCAACTGACCCTGACCCTGGGCGGCACGCTGGGGATGCTGGGACTGGCCGCCAGCGCCGCCCTGCTGATCAGCGCCGTGCTGATCGCCATCGGCATCTACGCCCGCAGCTTCAAGGAGGCGCAGACGTATATCGCGCCGCTGACGCTGATCATCGTGCTGCCCGCCGTGATGCTGCAATTCGCCGATTTCCTGACCCTGAGTACCGCTGTTTATGCCGTGCCGCTGTTCGGCTCGATGATCTCGATCCTGAACATCGTCAAGGGCGCGGCACAGCTCGATCAGATTCTGCTCGCCATCCTCGCCAATGTGATCGGGGCGGCGTTGCTGGCATTGCTGGCGCTGCATTCATTCGGGCGCGAGGAAGTGATTTTCAGAAACTGATACGGAGTCCGTATGGGCGGATGGGCAGTCTTGCGCCGCCAATTTTCCAGCGGCCCAAAAAAAGGTCCGCCTCCTCCCTTGCGCTTCAATTCAAGCGTTGGGGGAGGAGGCTGACCTTACGGTTGTTAAGCGTTACTTCTGCCCGGCCCAGAACGCGTCCAGCGCCGCCTTGACTTCCGGCATCTTCTCGAACTGGGGTAGGCCATCGGTATCCTGGATTCGCACGGCTTTCACGCCATCCTGCTGGGTGAACTGTTGCAGGCGGTCAAAGCTGACGAAGCCGTCCTGGTCATAAAGAACGATGACGGGAATGGTCAGTTTGCTGTACAGCTCGCCGTAAGCGTCATCCGTGAACAGTTGCCCGCTGATGAAGTACACCGGGGCGTATTTCGCGCCCGGCTGACGGGTGGCGTCCATCGAATAGTCCACCAGCCCGCTGTCCACTGGCCCCCGGAACGAGCGGCTCAGGAAGTATTCGATGCTGGGTTTGATTCGCAGTGCGGCGTACAGCGGCGTGCTGACCGAGTTGAGGCGGTCATACAGCTTCTTGCCGCCGTCCTCTGCGTTGGCTTCCTGCGTGCCGCCGCGCGGTTTGCCCAGACCGCTGGGGCTGATCAGCGCCAGACTGCGGATGCGCGGGTCGCTCAGGGCGGCGCGGGCGTCGAATTCGCTGCCCAGGCTGAGGCCCACCACGTCCACATCCTTGCCGATCAGTTCCACCAGCGCGTTCAGCGAGCGTGTCATCAGTTCCTTGGTGTACCGGGTGTCCGGGCGGGCGCTGCTGCCGAAGCCGGGCCATTCAATCGCGTAGACCGGGCGCGTGCCCACGTAGGCGTCCCACACGGGTTTCATCTCGTAGGCACTGGCGGCGGCGTTGACGCTGGGGGTCAGGACCAGAGGACGGCCTTCCCCGCGTGCATCCACGTAATAGGCCACCTGCCCAAAGCCGGGGAGGTCCAGATACTTGCGCTCGCCACTCAGGGCCGGACGCAGTCCAGTGGTGGCCTTCGCGTCCGGCACGGGCACGGTGGTGGCGGTGGGGGCACAGGCGGCCAGACCCACGGCCAATGCTCCGGCCAGCAGGATGATGGCGACGGTCTTTCGGTTCATCTTCATAATGTAATGTTGCTCGCTAAGGCGTCTCATTGTCTGTTCGTTGCGGTACGGTTCTCTTCATGTTTCAGGCGGTTAGACTTGCGCTCAATGCGCCCTGATCTGCTGTCCCGCGTCCTTTCTCTGCTGCCCGAACACGGCACGCGCCCCGAGTACCAAACCTATTACGACATGCTGCGCGACTATCCCAAACGCGGTGGCAAGGGCATTCGCAGCGAACTGCTGCTCGCCAGCGCCCGCGCTCATGGTGTGGCAAAGAACACCCCACAGTGGGAGGCCGCTCTGTGGCTGGCCGCCGCGCTGGAACTGTTCCAGAACTGGGTGCTGATCCACGACGATATCGAGGACGACTCGGAAGAGCGCCGGGGTCAGCCCGCCCTGCACCGCCTGCACGGCATTCCGCTGGCGATCAACGCCGGGGACGCCCTGCACGCGTACATGTGGGCCGCCGTCCATAAGGCCAACGTGCCGGGCGGCATGGACGAGTTCCTGAACATGATTCACCACACGGCCAAGGGACAGCATCTCGACCTGTGCTGGGTGGAGGGCCGCCGCTGGGATCTGGTGGAAGAGGACTATCTGGAGATGGTCCGCCAGAAGACCGCCTATTACACGGTGGTCATTCCTCTGCGGCTGGGGGCGCTGGCGGCAGGCGTTGCGCCATCCGAACAGTTCACCCTGGCGGGACTGGCCCTCGGCACGGCCTTTCAAATCCGGGACGATGTGCTGAATCTGGAAGGCGACGCGGCCAAATACGGCAAGGAAATCGGCGGCGATCTGCTGGAGGGCAAGCGCACCATGATCGTGCTGCACTGGCTCCGAACCGCGCCGGCTGCCCAGCGTCAGGCGTTCCTGAAGCAGATGGGCCTGAACCGCCCTGACAAGGACTTGCGGACCATCGCAGACATTCACCGCTGGCTGCTGGAAAGTGGCAGCGTGGCCTATGCCCAGGACTACGCCTACGCTCGGGCTGAGGAAGGGTTGACGCTGCTCGCGCAAGCCTTTGAGGCTGCCCCCAATCAGCAGGCGGCGGGCGAATTGCTGAACGCCATGCGCGCACTAGCCACCCGCGAGGCTTGAACATAAAGGTGGGGTGTGGGGACTTTTCCGTGGCGTGGAGCCAGAATCGCTGTCTGAGACACGCTTATCAGGATTCTGGCGGCGACGATTGCAAGGTCTTCAGCGTCCATCATTCATGGACCTCACCACCAGCCTAACGCTCGTTAGGTAGAATGGAACCATCTCAGGAGGTCCTTCCTATGACTCAGCCCAACAGCCACATTGCGCCGAATGAAACCGCCGCCCAGCACGCCGCTTTTGAGGCCCGCATTGAGCGCGGCGAGAAGATTGAGGCTGGCGACTGGATGCCCGCCGAGTACCGCCGCCAGTTGATCCGCATGATCTCGCAGCACGCGCACAGCGAAGTGGTGGGCATGTTGCCCGAAGGCGAATGGATCGCCAGTGCGCCGACGCTGAAGCGCAAGACCATCCTGATGGCGAAGGTGCAGGACGAGGCCGGGCACGGGCAGTACCTCTACCACGCTGCCGAAACGCTGGGCGCAACCCGCGAGGGCATGATTGACGCCCTGCTGACGCGCCGCGCCAAGTACAGCTCCATCTTCAATTATCCCACCACGAGCTGGGCCGATGTGGGCATGATCGGCTGGCTGGTGGACGGCGCAGCCATTAAAAACCAGACCATGCTGGCGGGCGCAAGCTACGGCCCTTACAGCCGCGCGATGGTCCGCATTTGCTCTGAGGAAACCTTCCACCACAAGCAGGGCAAGGAAATGATCGTCGCCTACGCCGTGGGAACCCCCGCCCAGCGCGAAATGGCCCAGGACGCCCTGAACCGCTGGTGGTGGCCCGCGCTGATGATGCTGGGGCCGCACGACGCCGACAGTCCCAACACCGGAATCATGAGCAAGTGGGGCGTGAAGCTCAAGACCAACGACGAGGTGCGGCAGGAGTTCATCAATGAACACGCCCCCGAACTGCTGGAAGCCGGGCTGACCATCCCCGATCCCGATCTGCATCAGGACGAGCAGGGCAACTGGAAGCACGGCCCGATTGACTGGACCGAGTTCTGGGCCGTGATCAAGGGCGAACGCGGTTTGGGCGCGGAACGCCTCGCCACCCGTCAGGCCGCCCACGACGACGGCGCATGGGTGCGCGAAGCCTTGCAGGCATATACGGATCGTCAGCGGGCCGTAGCGGCGGACTGAAAGCCAACCCCTCAGTCAGCTTCGCTGCCAGCTCCCCTTAAAAGGGAGCCAAGGAACGCGGCTGGCCGGGCAATTCCGCGACTCTTGCCTCCCTTTAAGGAGAGGTGCCCCGCAGGGGCGGACTGGCACAGCTCAGCAGGAGAGGGGTTAAACCGCCAGCTCCCCCCTTGTTCCTCCAAAGGAAATTCATGACCCAGCCTCATCCCGATACCCAATGGCCCCGCTGGGAAATCTTCAAGCAGGACAACGAGAAGCGTCCCTATCAGGGGGTGGGCAGCGTCCACGCGGGCGATCCCGATCACGCCCTGTTGACCGCCCGCAACGTGTTCGTGCGACGCCCCGCTGCCGTCAGCCTGTGGGCCGTGCGCGAGGACGACATCCTGAATGCCACGCCGGAAGAAGTCGGCACGCACCCGGAAGTGCTGGACACGCCCGGTGAGGCCGACACCTACCATGTGGGGATCAAGAAGACCCACAAGCGCAGCATGACGTTTGTGGATCTGGTGGAGTCTGTTGAGGCCACTGGCCCCGGTGACGCCCTCCGGCAGGCACGGGAACAGCACGCGGACGCTCTGGCGTGGCTGGTTTTTCCTGATTCGGCCATTGCGCGGACCGACGACGATCCCGGTACGGTGGAAAGCTGGTTTGCCCCAGCCAAGGAAAAAACCTACAAACAGCAGCAGTATTACGGCGTGATCGGCAAGCATGTGGGCGAACTCAAGCGCGAGGGCCGCATGCCCCGCCGCGCCACCGAGGAGCCGCACGCGGGGGACCATAAGGTCTATGACCACCCGCACGACGCCTCGCCCGCAGAACTGAAAACGCACGAGGTCCAGAAACCCGAGGTACAGAAATGACCGCGCCCGCCATGACCCTGTCTGATGTTCAGCAAGCCGCCCTGATTCGCAAACTGACCGCGCTGGCCGACGACGAGATCATCCTGGCCCAGCGCGGCGGCGAGTGGACCGGACACGCCCCGATTCTGGAAGAGGACATCGCCCTGGCAAATATCGCGCAGGACGAATTGGGCCACGCTGGGCTGTATCTGGAGCTGCGCCGCGCGCTGGATGGTAGCGACGCCGACGCCCTGGCCTTCACCCGCAGCGCAGATGAATTCACCTCTGCCCGTTTCGTGGAACTGCCGAAAGGCGACTGGGCGTTTACCATGCTGCGCCAGTACCTCTACGACGCCTACGAGGCCCTCTGGCTGGACGCGGCCCGCAAAAGCGTGTACGAACCGCTGGCCGAGGTGGCGAACAAAGCCTTCCGCGAGGAGCGCTTCCATCTTCAGCACACGGCCCTGTGGGTGGAACGGCTGGCCCTGGGAACGCCCGAAAGCATGAAGCGCACGCAGGATGCCCTGAATGCCCTGTGGCCGTATGTGGGCCAGTTGTGGCAGCCGGTAGAGGGTGAAGGCGGGTTGATTGAAGCTGGACTGCTGCCCGATCTGAACGCCGTCAAGACCCGCTGGGAGGGCCTGATCGTTCCGCATCTGACCGTGCAGTGCGGCCTGATTCTTCCTCCCGGTGGGGCCGAGCAACCCGGACGCGACACGCACACGGAAGACCTCGCGCCGCTGCTGGACGAGATGCAACGCGTGTACCGCGCCCACCCCGATACGCCGTACTGGTAAGCGCCCAATCCTGAAGGAGCTGACATGACCGCAATTCAACCTCAACTGACCCCGCAAGCCATCTGGGCCGTGCTGGATACCGTGCCAGACCCCGAAATCCCGGTGGTGTCCGTCACCGACATGGGCATGGTGCGTGACGTGCAGATCGGCGAGGATGGCGCGGTCACGGTCACTTTCACGCCTACGTTCAGCGGCTGTCCGGCCCTGCACGTCATCCGCGACAGCATTGGCGAGGCGGTGCGCGGGCTGGGGGCGTCGGCGGTGGAAGTCAAAAGCACCCTGACGCCGCCGTGGACCACGGACTGGATCAAGGAAGACGCCCGCGAACGCCTGCGCCAGTACGGCATCGCCCCGCCCGCCCCCGCCGAGGACGGCCTGATTCAGCTTCAGGCCGACGCTACCCGGTGCCCCCGTTGCGCCAGCTTTGACGTGCGAATGACGGGCAGCTTTGGTCCCACCCTGTGCAAGCGTTTGTACGTCTGCGACTCGTGTAAGGAACCGTTTGAGGGGTTTAAGAGCGTGTGAATAAATTGCTAAGTGAGTTGATAGCTGAGAAACTGATAGACTGCGAGGATTTAGTAGAATTTCTTCATAAATTTCTTACTGCTCGCTACGCCGCACTGCAAGATGCTGAGAATTTTCAGGACATATGCTTAGTTATTGAGGAATTCGGATATGATACGGATTCCGATTAATTTGTGCAGAGCGGCCACCAGTGAAATAAGGTGTGTTGGGTGATCAGGTCAGGCTGAGTTTCAAGCCAGGCACATTGGCGGCCCAGCACATCCTGAAGCTCATCTAGAGAATCAAAACAGCGGTTCGCAAGTGGTCTGTCGGTCAAATTCCACGCCCGTTCCACGGGTTGCAGTTCTGGTGAATAGGGCGGGAGCGTGATGGTTTCAATGCCTGGGGGATGTCCCTCCACAGGAGGGACATGGAAGCCCGCGCCATCTTCGACCAGCAACACTTGATGATCTGGACCCGCGCCAAGACTGGCCGCAAACGCGGCAAC
>NZ_MSTI01000143.1 GCF_001949125.1 Deinococcus marmoris | reverse complement strand
GGAACGGCACAACGGGACGGCCCGGCGTATGAATCCGCACCAAGTCCGCAGAAGCCTCGCGTTTGCGAGGCTTCCCCACGTCCGTCAGACGGTCAGTGATCTGGTCAATGGGATCTATAACTTCTGTCGGGTGAACCGGAGCCTGCGAGTCAAGTTGAATGAACCGGTGGGGCGTCGTCAATATGCGCAACGGACGCCAGCAATGGCCATCGGGATCACGGACACGGTGTGGAGCGTGCTGCGCCTGCTCAGCACCGTGGTCATGAAGAACCCATGTCGGTCATGATTCCAGCCTTCTACCCTGCCCCGTAACGGGCCGAATTCTTTACCGACTCAAAAATACGGCGGGAAGAAAAACAACGTTCCAGACGATGTTATAGGATTTTACGAAAACTGCTCCAGAACGGTTCAGGAAGGCTTTCTTCCCCTTCTAAGCGGTCGGTCAATGGTTCGAGTCCATTGGGGTGCACCACAAGAAAAATGCCGTCCAACACGGTAAGCGCAGAAAGAGACCCCAGGGCTGAACAGGCTTCCTGGGGTCTCCGACTGTAATAGCTCAATCCTGAGAGTCTGGCAGTGCGAACAGATCAAGGACATGCGCTCTATCCTCGCTGGGCAGCACGTGGCGGTAAATATCGTTGGTAGTTGAGGTACTGGCGTGACTCAGCATTTTTCTGATACTGATCGGCATTCCGTCAGTTCGGGGGTCTGCCGCTGAACAGGTCTGGAGAGACGCCCCTCTAAGAGCGTGTTTTAAAAGGGTCAGCCACCAAGTTCCAGGCGGCGCAACATGAGCCGGATGTTCGCCAGGTAGAACCACGCCTCCGTCGTCTGGGGCAAGCCCTCGTAATCCCGGCTCAATCGGCGGCAACGGGTCATCCACGCAATGGTGCGCTCTACCACCCAGCGGCGGTGCAACACCACAAAACCCTGTTGTCCAGCCAGCTTTTTGACCACCTTCACGGTCCAGTTCAAGACTTCTTTGGCCCAGGACACGGGGTGACCCGTGTACCCACCATCCGCCCAGATGTGTCGCAAGCGCGGAAATCGTTGGGCGAGCAATGCCAGCAGAATCGGCGCTTGCGCCCGATCCTGCACGCTCCCTGCGGTCACCATGACCAGCAGCAGCAAGCCCAGCGTATCCACGGCGATGTGTCGTTTGCGCCCGTTGGTCTTTTTCCCCGCGTCAATGCCACGAATCCCTGCCTGTGGCGCACAGCGCACGGTTTGCGCGTCGATGCTTCCCGCGCTGGGTTCAGGATCCCGTCCTGCGTTGATGCGGGTTCGGCGCAGCAGGAAGCGGTCAACCGCTTCCCACGTCCCGTCCTGCTGGAACCGCTGAAAGTAGCTGTAAACCGTCTGCCATACTGGAAAATCATGAGGAAGATCGCGCCAGGCACAGCCATTCTTGAGGACATAGAAAATTGCGCACATCACCTCATACAGATCTATCGTGCGGGGCCGTCCACCTGCCTTGGGGACGGGCAGGAGAGCTTCAAGGCGCTTAAACTGTTTGCGGGTCAGGTCACTGGAGTAACGTTGTCTTCTCATCAACTGCAACGTGCCAGAACTTGGCCCGTAGCGCTATGTCCCAGGCACTTTTAAAACACGCTCTCAGGCAGGCCGATGTATTCAGGTCTCCCTGGCTTGCCCTGGTCTCCCGATCACGGCATGATTGGGCCATGACTGTTGAACGCGCATTGGTGTTGGGGGGCGGAGGCGTCACGGGCATCGCCTGGGGCCTGGGCTTCCTGACGGGCCTGCTGGACGAGGGCCTGGACCTCCGCGACGCAGACCTGATCGTCGGCACCTCGGCAGGCTCCTCCGTCGGGGCGCAGATCACGGGCGGCATGGCGTTGGAACAGCTTTACAACCGCCAGCTCGAACCCTCCTCAGAACAGGCCGCCAACTTCGACGCCGAAGCGATGGGCCGCACCTTCGCCGCGATCATGCAGGAGGTGGGGCCGGACCCCACGGCCATCCGGCAGCGCATCGGGCAGATGGCCCTGGGCGTCTCCGGTGTGTCCGAGACCGAACGCCGCGCCATCATCGCTTCCCGCCTGCCCAACCCCGAGTGGCCCGCACAGCGCCTGGTGATCGTGGCTGTCGATACAGGAACAGGCGAGCCACGTTTCTTTGACCGGGACGCAGGTGTGCTGCTCACCGACGCCGTGGCCGCGAGCTGCGCGGTGCCGGGGGTGTGGCCGCCCGTGACCATCGGGGGCCAACGCTACATGGACGGTGGGGTCCGCTCGGTAACCAATGCCGATCTGGCCCAGGGGGCGCGGCGCGTGCTGGTGCTGTCCCTGCTCAAGCTCGACGCACAGTCACCGTTGCCAGGGGAGGTGGCGGCGCTGGAGGCGTCCGGCTCAGCCGTTCGGATGGCTGAGCCAGATGCCGCGTCGGTGGAAGCCATCGGCCCCAACGTGCTGGACCCGGCGCGGCGCGCGGGAACGGCCCAGGCGGGCCGCGACCAGGGACGAAGGCAGGCGGCGGAGCTGAAAGCATTCTGGATGGCTCACGGTGACCGTTGACACATAGGAAGTCCAGGAGATGCCGCCATCACCCAGACGCCCGCGCCCCGCACCCGCTTTACAGCCCCTTAACACCGCTGCCCCACGCTGAGGCCATGAAACGCCTCGCATTACTTCTGGCCCTCACCCTCACGCCCCTGGCCCATGCGCAGATGAACATGTCCCAGAATGCCATGCCCGGCATGAACCACGGCACCACCATGAACGGCGCACTGGACACCCTGAAGGGCAAGTCGTTTGACCGCGCCTTCCTCTCCATGATGATCGTTCACCATCAGGGCGCGGTGGACATGAGCAAAGCCGTGCTGAACACCGTCAAGGACGCTCAGGTCAAGAAATGGACGGCGGACGTTATTGGCGTCCAGCAAAAAGAAATCGGCGAGATGAACGCCTGGCTGAAAACCCTGGGCGGCGTGGACAAGGGCGCACAGACGGGAATGAACGCTGAAATGAAGGACATGATGATGTCGCTCAAGGCCAACAAGGACAGTGACCGGGGCTTCGTGGAAGGCATGCTGCCGCATCACGCCAGCGCCATCGACATGGCGAGTCTGGCCCTGCAAAAGAGCAGCGACGCCCGCGTGCTGGGCCTGTCCCGCGACATCATCCGCACGCAGGCCGACGAGATGTACGCTTACCGCCAGTGGCTGATCAAACGCGGATTCTAGAGCAGTTCTCCGAATTACGTCACCGGAAAAAGAGACTTCCGGTGACTCCATTCTCTGCTTCGCAGCTTTGCAAGTCCATCCTGCTCCGCAAAAGTCTCTCGCTCTGCTCGGTCATAAAAATGGTCTTTTTATGACAACTGCTCTAGGGCGCAGGGTAAGCGGGAGGCGGAGATGGCCCGTGTTCTGATCGTTGACGATGACCCCGCCATCCTCGAAATTCTGCACGCCTACCTGAGCGGCGAGGGTTACGAGGTCTTGCAGGCATCTGACGGCCATCAGGCCCGCGAATTGTTGCCGCGCGCCGATCTGGCGATTCTGGACTGGATGCTGCCGTGGGTCAGCGGTCTGGACCTGGCCCGTGAAGCGCGGGCGGCGGGGCTGGAGTTGCCCCTGCTGATGCTGACCGCGCGCGGCGAGGAGGAGGACAAACTGCGTGGCCTGGCCCTGGGTGTGGACGACTACGTGGTCAAGCCCTTCAGCCCGCGCGAGGTGATGGCACGCGTTCACGCCCTGCTGCGCCGCGCGGGCGTGCGTCATGAGATCCACAGCGGCGATCTGGACCTGGACCTGCGCGCCCGCCGCGCCAAGCTGGCGGGCCAGCCGCTGGAGCTGTCCAAGCTGGAATACGACCTGCTGAGTACCTTCGCGCAGCACCCGGGACTGGTCTGGACGCGCGAGCGGCTGCTGGAGCGGGTCTGGGGCCACGACTTTCCCAGCACCGCGCGGGTGGTGGACGTGCATGTCACGGCGCTGCGCCGCAAGCTGGGCGACAATGCCGACGCTCCCCGCTATATCGAGACGGTGCGCGGGGTGGGCTACCGTTTCAGGGAGGAACTGACGGGCGGTGAGGGCGAATGAAGCTCTACACCCGCCTCTTCCTGTCCCATCTCCTGGTGATCTGCGTCGCGCTGGGCGCAGTGCTGCTGATCAGCGAGGCGCTGGCCTCAGCGTTCATCCGCCATCACGTCGAGCAGATGGTGACGCTGATCGGCCCCGACGGGGCCAGCCTGCGCCCGGACTTGGAACGCGGCGTGCGGCGTACCCTGAATGCGGCGCTGCTGGCCTCTCTGCCGCTGGCGCTGGTGGTGGCCGCCCTGACCGCGCTGCTGTCCGCGCGGCGGGTGGTCCGCTCGGTGACGCTGCTGCGCGACGGCAGCCATGCCATCGCCACCGGCGACTACGCGCGGCGGCTGCCGGAGGAGGGCCGCGATGAGCTGACCGACGTGGCGCGGCACTTCAACCGCATGGCGGCGTCCTTGCAGCAGGTGGAGCAGGGGCGCGTGGAACTGATTTCCAACGTGGCCCACGAGTTGCGAACACCGCTGTCTGCCCTGCGTGGCTATGCCGAGGCCATGAAAGACGGCGTGATGCCGCCGGAAGCCGTAGCAGGGGCCATCCTGCGCGAGACGGCGGCGATGGAGCGGCTGGCGCAGGATTTAAGCGTGGTCTCGCGGGTGGAGGCGGGCGCGGTGGACCTGCACCCCAGCGACTTTGCCCCCGCTCTCCTGATCGCCCATGCCCACGAACGTTTTGCAGGCGCTTACGAGGAACGCGGCGTGGTGCTGATCCAGGGGAACGCCGGGGAGCTGCCGCACGTCACAGCGGACTTTGAGCGGGCCTCGCAGATCCTCTCCAACCTGCTGGGCAACGCCCTGCGGCACACGCTGCGCGGGGGCCTGGTCACGCTGGGAACCGAGCGGCGAGGCGGTGACGTGGTGTTCACGGTAGCAGATACGGGGGGCGGCATTCCGCCCGAACATCAGGGCCGCATCTTCGAGCGCTTTTACCGCGTCGATCCGGCGCGCACGCGCGGAGACGGCAGCGGCGTGGGCCTGACCATCGCGCGGGGTCTGGCCACCCGCATGGGCGGCAACCTGACGGTGAGTTCAGGACCGTCAGGCAGCACCTTCACCTTGACCCTGCTAGCAGCGCATGGTTCAGGACACAATCAACTGACAACTTCCAGTTCATGAAAAACCTGTCTGGGCAGGGTTCTTTCCTCAAACAGTGCCGATTCCCGTACTCCATGCCTGGAACCCGTTTTTCTCCGTCTCGCTCTCGTCATGAACAGACTGCCATCGTGGAACAGCACCCATAGAGAGCTACTTCTCTGCTTCCCAGCTCTGCAAGTCCCGTTCGGATGTTCAGGTGTTTCTCAACACCGTCAGTCAGAGGCCCCATCAAGCCCAGAAATCAGAATCGAGGGCTGGCCCGGCACGCCTCCTCTCCCACGCTTCAGACCTGCATCTGACTTTCGTGAATAGCCCCGTGCAGCAGGGTGCGGATGGCGCGGGCGTCCTCGTGCCCGGCGGCGGCGCTCAGGTCTGCCAGAAGGCACGTGAGCTGTCCTGGCTGGACTTGTTGCAAGCGGGCCGAGAAGATCTCGGTGTGGCTGGTGGGAATCACGTCCTCGCCGCTGGTCAGCAGTTCCTCGTACAGCTTTTCGCCGGGGCGCATGCCGCTGAAGACCACCTCGATATCCTGCGCGCCGGTCAGGCGGATCACGTCGCGGGCCAGATCGGCGATCTTGACCGGCTCGCCCATGTTCAAGAGATAGACGCTGCCATTGTCGGCCAGACCGCCCGCCTGCAACACCAGACGGCTGGCCTCCGGGATGGTCATGAAATAACGGGTCATGTCCGGGTGGGTGATGGTCACCGGGCCGCCCAGTTGAATCTGCTGCAAGAAGGTGGGAACCACGCTGCCCCGGCTACCCAGCACATTGCCGAAGCGCACCGATACGAACGCCTGCCCGGCTGCTGCGCGTGAGGCGGCGTCAGCAATCACCATCTCGGCAATGCGTTTGCTGGCCCCCATCACCGATGTGGGGTTGACCGCCTTGTCGGTGGAGATGTTCACCAGCCGCGTGACCCCGTATTTCAGGCACAGTTCGGCCACGTTGCGGGTGCCCAGGATGTTGTTGTGAACCGCCTCGCTGGGCGCGGCCTCCATCAACGGGACGTGCTTGTGGGCGGCAGCGTGAAAGACCACACCGGGCCGGTACGTCTCGAAGATGAATTCCAGACGCGACGGATTCCGCACGTCGGCAATCAGGGCCGTGACCTGGATGTCGGGCCATTCGCGCTTCATCTCCTGCTCGATAGCAAAGATGCTGTTCTCACCGCGCCCCACCAGCACCAGCCGGGCCGGGCGAAAGCGCGAGAGCTGTCGCACCAGCTCCGAACCGATGGAGCCGCCCGCACCCGTAACCAGCACCGTCTGACCTTTGAGATAGTGGGAAATACTGTCCTGATCGATGTCCACCGGGGCACGGCGCAGCAGATCCTCGACGCTGACGCTGCGGAGCTGGTTGGTGGTGACCTGACCGCCCATCAATTCGTACAGCCCGGGCACCGTGCGCGCCTGCAAACCCGCTGTACGCGCCGCGTTCACGTATTGCCGGATGATCTGCCCCCCTGCCGAGGGCATGGCAATCACCAGCAGGGTGGCTCCGGTGTCCTCCACAGCCTGACTCAGATGTGACAGCCTGCCCAGCACCGGCAGACCCACCAGTACCATGCCAGTCTTCTCCGCCGAATCGTCGATGAAGCCCACCGGCTCCATGCCCTTTTCCGGCGATCTCAGCAGTTCGGCGGCCATCAGGCGGCCCGCGTCCCCGGCTCCGGCGATCAGCACCCGGTCCGGGGCCTGCGCGTGGGTGGACAGGCGGCGGCGACGGCGGCCCAGCCGCCAGCGAACCAGCAGCCGCAGACCCGACAGCAGGGCTAGCGCCAGCACGCCCTCAATCAGCGGAATGGACCAGGGCACAAAAATCCACAGCCGCAGCACGGGCGTCAGCAGCAGCAGGGCCAGCGTCACCAGCCCGGTCATGGATGCCAGCTTGCTCAGATCCTCGAAAGTTACATAGCGCCAGATGTGCCGCGAGACCCGGAAATACCGCAGGGCCAGCCATTTCAGCGGCAACCCGACCAGGGCATAGATCAGAATCGAGAGGTCCACGCTTCCCAGCGCATCGTCCAGGCGCAGAACGTAGGCCAGGACCGCCGCCAGTGTGAAGACGAACAGATCGAGCAGGAATTTACCCGTGGCGCTGGTCATCGTTTTTCGTTCATATTATTTTCCAGACCCAGAATTCGGACGCGCAATATCATCAGGTCTATTGGGGAAGTTACGGCTCGGGCCAGAGAGCCGTTGACCTTCATCTCATGGGAAGACCTTAAATCTCATCGTTAATCTAGCAGAAAAAGTGCAGGCTTTCTACGTAATTCATAGTCCCAGACACTTTTGACGGTGCCTTGAAGTCCGTTGCCCTGACAGAACAGAATATTCCAGCCAGAGGACAACCCAGGCGACTCCTCATCACAGGTACATTAGCGCTAGGTGCGTCGCTGCCGCCGTTCCTGCTGTGGGGCGCGGGCCGGGATCACGGCTGCCGCCTGCGTACGGTGGGCCAGCCAGATGGTGTGGCGGGTCCCCTTGCCGGGCCGCGCCCGCACCGTCTGGACCTCGACCCGGAAGCCTGCCTGTTGCAGCCGCCGGGTAAAGCGGGTATCCGGTGTGGCGGACCAGATGGCCAGCACACCGCCGGGGCGCAGGGTCCGTTGTGCCGCCGCCAGCCCGGACGGCGAGTACAGCCAGTCGTTGCCGTGGTGCGTCATGCCCTCGGGGCCGTTGTCCACGTCCAGCAGCACGGCGTCGTAGTTGGCGTGGCCACGGCGCAGCAGCTCGGCCACATCCCCCACATGGACGCGGGTGCGGGAATCGCGCAGCGGGAAAGCCGCGCACGCCCCCAGCGGGCCTTTGTTCCACTCCACGACCTCCGGCACCAGTTCGGCCACCGTGACCACGCCCCTCGGTCCCAGCGCCTTCAGGGCGGCGGCCAGCGTAAAGCCCATGCCCAGGCCACCCACCAGCACGCGCGGCGCGGGGCGGCCAGCGATCACCGCGCAGCCCAGCTCGGCCAGCGCGTCCTCGGAGGCGTGCATGCGGCTGTTCATCAGCTCACTGATATAGCCCGAGATCTGGATGGAAAACTCCAGTTGTTCGCCCCGGCGGTACAGGCACAGTTCCTGCTGGGTGCCGGGAATGGGGGCGCGGGCCAGCGGCACCCAGGGAATCACGCGGAGTCCAGGGGCGCGCGGGCCACCACAGGGCATGGGGCATTCAGGAACACGGCAGAGGTCAGGAGTCGCGCAGGCATCGGATCAACTCTACCTGTCCCCAGCATTTTCCGGCGGTTTCTCGCTGCGGCAGAGGGTATCGGCGCGTTTGAGCAGCGTGGGAAGGCGGTGTGGCCCAGCCATCCGGACGATCTGTGCCGCTGCCTGGACAACGTCGGTCCCCGCCGCCGTGACGAACAGGGGATTGAGGCTGCCACCACGCGTCACGGCCAGCGCATGGCCCGAACCCTGAAACGCCGTTTTCGCCACGCCGATGATCGGGATTTGTCGGCTCAGCGCCGCGAACAGGTGTGCGCCCAGGCCAGCGCGTCCGCCCACGTCCAGGGTCACGTACCCGTCGATCACCACCGCGTCCAGCCTGTGTGCCTGGACCGCCACTTCCAGCAGCGCCAGCAGACACGGCAGTTCCCGCTTGTAGAACTCGCCGGGCTGATACGGCTGCACCTCCGGGACAGAGACGACCAGTTCCCACGTCGGCGCGGCGTCTGTCCAGTCCTGAAACAGCACGCCAGCAGCCCGCGCCGTGCCGTCTGGGCGGTAATCCACGTCGGTACAGATCAGCATGTCTCCTCCGTCAGCACGTCTCTCCCATCAAACACGTCTCCCCACATTATAAAAGCCGCCCCCACCCGCAGGCAGAGGCGACTCCAGTTCAAAGCTCAGGCGCGGCTGAGGTACTGGCCGGTACGGGTGTCCACCTTGATGTCGATGTCCTGTTCCACGAACAGCGGCACCTGCACCATCGCGCCGGTTTCCAGCTTGGCGGGCTTGGTGCCCCCCGAAGCGGTGTCGCCGCGCAGGCCGGGATCGGTTTCCACGATCTTCAGGATCACCTGATTGGGCAGGGTGATGCTCAGGGCCTTCTCGCCGTACATGGCGACGTCGACCTCGGTGTTTTCCTTCATGAACTTGGAGGCGTCACCCACCAGACTGGGGGGCAGCGTGACCTGCTCGAAGGTTTCCATGTCCATGAACATGTAGTCGTCGCCATCTCTGTACAGGTACTGCATGGTCTTGCCTTCCACGTAGATGTCCTGCAACTTTTCGGTGCTGTTGAAGGTGCGGTCCACGATGCTGCCGGATTCCATGTTGCGGAACTTGGTGACCACCTTCGCGCCGCCGCGTCCCATCTTCAGGTGAGAGTAGTCCAGGCACTCCCACAACCCGCCGTCCATTTCCACCTTGGTGCCGTTTCTCAGTTCGGTAACGCTGATCATGTCTGCTCCTTGAAGGTCTGAATGCTCTGTAAAGCCTGCCTCAGACGCTGTGCCAACCGGGGCCGCCTCTGCCCTTCTGGTGTTCAGAAAAGGCGGGGGCCGCTCGGTGCCGCCCAGCAGTTTAGCAGAAGTGGGATGTGACCGTGCCCGCAGCCCTTCCCCTCTCAGGCTGGGGTTTGCTATGCTGCCAGGGTTGCCCGTCCACCCCCGCCCCCGGCCTTTGCTAAAAAGGTCCGACGAGCGGCGGGGAAGCTCAAGCAGAAGACGGAAAGCGCCAAGGAGAAAAGACGCACATGGAACTGAACGCCCAACCCCGCAAGAGCCGCGAAAAGCTGGCCGAAGGCATGATCCCCGCCGTCGCCTACAACAAGGAAAACAACGTTTCTTTCGCCCTGGACCTCAAGGCGTTCGACCGGGCTTTCCGCCAGACCAGCACCACCGGCCTGTACGACATCACCGTGGAAGGCAGCGAAACCTTCCCCGCACTGGTCAAGGCCATCCAGATGGACAAGCGCCGCCGCGTGCCGATCCATGTGGACTTCTACATGGTCACCTACGGCGAGGCCGTCGAAGTTTCGGTGCCCGTGCATACCAAGGGCAAGAGCCAGGGCGAGATCATGGGCGGCCTGCTGGATACCGTTATCCACAACCTCGCCATCATCGCCCCCGGCCCGCGCCGCATTCCGCAGGAACTGATCGTGGACGTGTCCAAGCTCCAGATCGGTGACCACGTGACCGCCGGACAGATCAACCTGCCCGAAGGCGTCAAGCTGAACGTGGACGCGGATCAGGTTGTCATCAGCCTGCTGCCTCCGCGCATGACCACCGAGGAAGCCGAGGCCGAAACCCAGGCCGCCCAGATCGCTGGTCTGGTCGCTTCGGGCGAGCTGACCGAGGAAGCCGCCGCCGCTGTGCTGGAAGGCGACGCCACCCTGGAAGAAGCCAAGGCCGACATCCTGCCCGAGGCGAGCGAGGACAAAGACACTGCCGGGTCAGACGACAGCAGCGAAGAAGAGCAGTCCTAAACCGCTTTTTACACAGGCCGGGGTTTCCAGTGATGGAGGCTTCCGGCCTTTGCAGCGGTTAAGCAGGCCGGACCTGCAAAACAGGACATTTGAAAGCTGACGCCCCCTCTTGCCCGCGCGGAGGGGTTAAGCTGAGGGGTTCTGCATCATTAGAGGGGCCGAGCAACATGGGCCAGAACTGGAGGTTTAAGAATTATGGCGGAAAAAGACATCGACAAGTTGCTCGCGATGACGGACAGCAAGTACCGCTTGAGTGTCGTGACGGCCAAGCGCGCCCTGCAACTGCGCTCCGGTGCGCCCAGCGTGCTGCCCGTGGAGCAGCGCGTGCGGACCCGCAATCTGGTCACCCAGGCCATGCGCGAGCTGGCCACCGGCCAACTGACCGTGGGCACCGATCTGCTGGACGAGAGCCGTTTTCATCAGGACTACGTGCGCCAGCGTCAGGCCCAGCTTCAGGCCCAGTTGAACGCCGAACGCGAGCGCGAACGCGAGTAAAGATGCGGCAGGGAGAGCGGCGGATGGGATTGTTCCTGTTCGCCGCTTCTCTTTGGGCTATTTCTCTTTAGGCTATGCAAATGGCTTTTGTAGCCACCTAGAAAAACGCCGCTCCAGAAAGGATTTTTTCTATCAAGCGCATGAAATTGACAAAACCCGAATAGAGCGCTATAGTTCTTATCAACACCGCCGAATGAGGCGGCTTTTTTATTGCCTTGTTCGGCGCAAAAGAAACCCCTCTCCTGCGGAGCAGACTGGCTGGTCAAGCTCCGCAACCCTTGCCTCCCTTTTAAGGGGAGGTGCCCCGTAGGGGCGGAGGGGTTAAACCGCAATAGCTCCAGCTATACACCCACCTCCTCGCTCCATCACAAAAAAGAGCGTCCAGCAAGCATTTTTTCAGACCCACCGCATAAATTTGACAATTGCCGAATACCACGCTATCTTATTTACATCACCGCCGAAAGGCGGGCTTTTTATTTTATCCCGTGATCCAGCACATCTAAAGCCGTTCTGGCTGTTTCCAGCTCATGCCAGGATTCCCGGCCCGGCGCGGCAACTTTTTGCAGGCGTGCGATGTCGGCCTCAATCTGATGGCAAATCACCCCACCGCCCAGACGCAGCAGCAGCGGTCCGTATTTCAGCGCGGCGTCGAGCGGCATTCCCTCATAGGCCAGGTCCGCACCCTCGGCCCGCTCCAGCCGCAGCACGGGGTAAGACCAGTATCCGGCGATCAGGCGTTCGGCACGGACGTGGTAGCCCGTCGCACGCGCCCACAGGCGGATCAGGAGGGCGGAGTCGTTGGGTTGCAAGACGAGCGCTGGAGGCAACCTCTCCCCTGCCCGCTCCAGAATGCCCCGGATGGTGTACGCGCCCATGCCACACAGGCTGGCGCTGCCCAACTCGCCGGGCAGAATAGGGCCGAAGCCGTCGCCCTCACGGACTTCGATCTGGGCTTCCAGTCTGGACCGCGCCACGCTGCGCCTCGCCTGTTCCAGCGGGCCGGGATTGAGTTCCACAGCGACGCACCGCTCCGCACGGCCTTCCCGAATCAGGCGCACGGGCAGGCGGGCGTGGTCACTCCCAATATCAGCGTGAACATCGGTGCGAATCATTTCCAGTACGGCTTCCAAACGGGCATCAAGGGTGGGCGTCGGCATCTACCTTCCCTGACTCGGCGTGGGCGGGTGGGCCGTGCAGGCGGCTCAGGACCGAGCTGTAGACGCCCACGGCCAGAATCACGGCGGCGATGGCCGCGCCGTAGACCAGAATGCTGTTGTCGCCCGTCCATTCCAGCGCCACCGCGAAGAAATTGACCGCCAGCGCCGTGACCACCACGCCCAGCAGCTTTTGCTTCAGGTCATCAAACGAATCCACGTGCAGCCACTCCGGCACGTTCTGAAGCCGCCCGACGAACAGCCCCTGCAAGCCCAGGCCGATGATCAGCAGGGCTACGCCCACCAGCAGCGTGTCGGCCTGCTCCACGGCGGCCACCAGCAGGTGCTTGGTGGTCTCGGGTTCGCCCAGATGCTGGAAGGCGTCGCCGATGGTGTGATACGCCTGCACAATCGCCACGATGAACAGCGCCAGACTGAAGGCCAGCGAGCTGAACACGCCCAGTTCCACGATCAGCCGCGTGAAACCGAAGGCGCGGCCCAGCATCCGGGCCGCGCGCGCTGCCTGCTTCTGCGCCATCAGTCCTTTTCCGTGGGTTCGGGAAGCAGCGCGGTTACCGTGTCGCCCTCGCGGATCACGCCGCCCACGATCACCCGCGCCGTCAGACCGCCGTGACCGCGCACCGCGTTGTAGCCGCCCTCGCCCAGGTTTTCCTCCATGCGCGAACAGGGGTGGCATTCGCCCGTGCCTTCCAGCACCACCTCGCCAATCTGAAAGCGGGCGTCCTTGAGGGCCAGCAGCGACATGCCAGAGACGACGATGTTGCGGCGCAGCAGCTCCGGCGTGACCTGTTCCAGCCCGGCTAGCGCGGCGATCACGGGCAGGTGTTCGGCCTGGATCAGCGTGACCTGCCGTTTGCCGGGGCCACCGGGAATGGATGGATTGGAGGGTCTGGGCGTCGCCTCCAGTTCCCCAGAAAGGGCGGTCAGGCGGGCAGGGGCCATCTTGCCGTGGTCCCCGATCAGGCCGACGAGCGGATGGGCCTCTACCTCCGACACATGCACGGGCGTTTTGCGGCGGGCCGGGCGCACTCCCAGCCACTCCACCCGTCCGGGGCGGGGAAACGTCGTGCGGAGGTCCTGAATGGTCTTCACGCCGCCCATGCTATCCGCTCCGCGTTTTGGCATGTACACTGCGGGCATGAGGCGTCTGACCCGACGTGCGTATCGACCCTGCCGCCTGCGGTAGGAGGTCAGTCTTAGCCTGAAATCCAAATCCCCAAGCGGCGCAGCCAGAACGGTTTGCGTCGCCTTTTCTTTGTGGAGTCCATATGAACGAAATTCGCCGGAACGTGCCTGTAGACGAGCAGATTGAAATCCTGAGACGCGGCGTGGTTGATCTGGTCACAGAAGATGACCTGCGCCGAAAGTTAGCAACGGGCAAACCCTTGCGCGTCAAGCTGGGCGCGGACCCCACCCGTCCTGATCTGCACCTGGGCCATGCGGTGATCCTCCGTAAGATGCGGCAGTTTCAGGATCTGGGCCACAAGGTCATCATGCTGATCGGCGACTTTACCGCCATGATCGGTGACCCCAGCGGCAAGAGCAAAACGCGCCCGCCACTGACGCTGGAAGAAACCCGCGCCAACGCGCACAGCTACCTGGAGCAGTGCCGCCTGATCCTGCGCGGCGAGCCGGAGGTGCTGGAAATCCGTTACAACGGCGAATGGCTGGAGCCGATGGGCTACGCCGACGTGATCCGCCTCGCCAGCAAGTACACCGTGGCCCGCATCCTGGAGCGCGACGACTTCACCAAACGCCTGCAAGCCCAGACCCCGATCAGCCTGCACGAGCTGCTGTACCCGGTCACGCAGGGCTACGACTCGGTGGCACTGGAGGCAGATGTGGAGCTGGGCGGCACCGATCAACTGTTCAACAATCTGGTGGGCCGCGCCCTGCAACGCGATTACGGCCAGGAGGCGCAGGTGGTCATGACCCTGCCGCTGCTGGTTGGCCTGGACGGCACTGAGAAGATGTCCAAAAGCCTGGACAACTACATCGGCCTGACCGACGAACCGCACGTCATGTTTGCCAAATTGATGAAGGTACCTGACGCACTGCTGGAGAATTACTTTACTTTGCTGACCGATCTGCCGAAGACCGAGATTGCAGAGCTTCTGGCCGGACATCCAGTCGCCGCCCACCGCGAACTGGCCCGCGCAGTGGTGCCGTGGTTTTACCCTGACGCCGATCTGGACGGGGCCGAGGAACGCTTCAAGAGCGTGGCGAAGGGTGGCATTCCCGACAACATCCCGGCCATCAACGTCACGGCAGGGCTGGACGACAGCATTGACGCAGACCGCATCAGCATGGCAAAACTGATCGTGCTGGCGGGCCTGGAACCCAGCAACGGCGCGGCCCGCAAGCTGATCCAGAACCGGGGGCTGAAGCTGAATGGCGAGACCTACACCGATCCGCAGGGGCAACTGACGCGGGCCGAGCTGGCGGCAGAGGGCGGCGCGGTCATTCAGAAGGGCAAGGACAAGTTCGCGCGGCTGATTCTGGAGTCCTGACCCACCCGGCGTCTTCACGGGGCCTTCACGGACCTCTTGTGCGGCAGGCGAATCGGGGAGAAATCCAAAAGTTATGCACAGGCTGCTGTGGATAACCACAGGGCCTGTAGAGAATGTCCTGGACAATCAAAAGGATTCGCTCTGTTCTGGACTTATCCACAGGCAAGGTGTGGATAAACCCTGTGCCTGTGGATAAAAAATCTGACCCGCCCCTGACGTTTGAAGTCGGGGCGGGTCAGTCTTTAAAATCAGTTGCTAAAAACCGCAATCAGAACTGAGAAACCACGCCCTCGTCTCGCAGGGCCTCCACGCGCAGCATGTTGGTGGTGCCCTGCACACCGAAGGGCACGCCCGCCGTGATCACGTAACGGTCCCCGATGTCGGCCAGACTGCTCTTTTTCAGTTCCTTGTTGGCAATGCGGACCATGTCGTCGGTGCTGCGCGGGTCCTCGCTGAGCATCGGCACGACGCCCCAGCTCAGGGCCAACTGGTTGCGGGTCACTTCATTGGGGGTCAGGGCCAGAATCGCCAGTGGCGGACGGTTCTTGGCAATACGCAGGGCCGCCCCGCCCGTGCTGGTAAAGGCCACGATGGCCGATGCCCCCAGCTTGGCCCCGATGTTGCAGGCCGAGTAGGCAATCGAATCCTGAGCCAGCGTGGTATCGATCACCAGTTGGCGCTGGAGCATGCTGTAATGCTCGCTGGATTCGGCCTCGCGGGCAATGCGGTCCATCATCGCCACCGATTCCACAGGGTACAGGCCCGCCGCCGATTCCGCCGAGAGCATCACCGCGTCGGTGCCGTCGTAGATGGCGTTCGCCACGTCGCTGGCCTCAGCGCGGGTGGGGCGCGGCAGGCTGATCATGCTTTCCAGCATCTGCGTGGCGGTGATGACTGGCTTGCCCGCCTCACGGCACAGGCGGATCAGGCGTTTCTGGATGGTGGGCACCTGCTCGGCACGCATTTCCACGCCCAGATCGCCGCGCGCCACCATGATTCCGTCCACTTCCTTGAGGATGTCCTCGAAACGGTCCACGGCCTGCGGCTTTTCAATTTTCGCCATCAGCTTGGCGCGGCTGCCGAAGCGCGACAGGTAGTGGCGGGCCAGCAGCAGATCATCGCGCGAGCGCACGAAGCTCAGGGCCACCCAGTCCACGCCCAGTTCCGCGCCGAATTCCATGTCCGACACGTCCTTGTCGGACAGGGCAGGCACGCTCAGATCGGCCTCGGGAACGTTGATGCCCTTGTTGTTTTTCAGGACGCCGCCGATCACCACGCTGGTCAGGATGTCGTTGCCGCGCATGCTCTCCACGCGCAGGGCCATGTTGCCGTCGTCCAGCAGCAGCGCCATGCCGGGATGCACGTCGCGGATCAGGTCCTTGTAGGTGGTGGAGACCCGCTCAGCATTACCCTCCACATCGTCCATCGTGATGGTGAAGTGATCGCCCGCCGACAGCGTCACGGACCCTTCCGCAAAGCGCCCGACGCGAATCTTGGGACCCTGCAAATCCTGCAAGATGCCCACAGTGATGCCTTTCTGGGCGGCCAGTTCACGAACCATGTTGTAGGTCTGGCGGTGGTCCTCGGGATCGCCGTGGCTGAAGTTCATGCGGACGACGTTCAGGCCCGCGTCCATCATGCGGCCCAGCACTTCCGGGCTGCGGCTGGCAGGCCCGACGGTGGCGACGATCTTGGTGGCTCGGTCAAAATGTTTCATGTGATTGCCTCGTTTTGCCGCACCCTCAGCGAACCAGTGTGCGGGTGAAATTGGAAGTGATTCCAGTCGGAGTTGAGGGGTTGAATTTCAAGAAAGCGGCGGACCCTGGAGTTTTTTCGATCTTCCAGCGTCCGCCGCCTGTATTTTCTCGTTACCTGAGCGCCTTGCGGCCCGGATACACCGCGCGGTCTCCCAGCATTTCCTCGATCCGCAGCAGTTGGTTGTACTTGGCGATGCGGTCCGAACGGCTGGCCGATCCGGTCTTGATCTGCCCGGCATTGGTGGCCACGGCCAGATCGGCGATGAACGAATCCTCGGACTCGCCGCTGCGGTGGCTGATGATGGTGCCGTAGTGGTGGCGCTTGGCCAGTTCGATGGCGTCCATGCTCTCGGTCAGCGAGCCAATCTGGTTGACCTTGACCAGAATCGCGTTGCCCACACCGGTATCGATGCCGCGCTGGAGGCGTTCGGGGTTGGTCACGAACAGATCGTCACCCACCACTTGCACCTTGTCGCCGATCCTGGTGGTCAGCGCCTGCCAGCCGTCCCAATCGTCCTCCGCCAGTCCGTCCTCGATGCTCACGATGGGGTAGCGGCTGGCCCAATCCGCCCAGAAATCCACCATCTCGGCGGTAGAAAGCACGCGACCCTCGCTTTCCAGGTGGTACTTGCCGTCCTTGTACAGCTCGGTGACGGCGGGATCAATCGCGATGCAGATGTCCTTGCCTGCCTCGTACCCGGCCTTCTCGATGGCCTCCAGTAGCACTTCCAGCGCTTCCTCGTTGCTCTTCAGGTCCGGTGCAAAACCGCCCTCGTCGCCGACGTTGGTGTTGTATCCACGCCCGCTCAGCACTTTCTTGAGGCTGTGGAAGGTCTCGGCACCGTAGCGCAGCGCCTCGCGGAAGCTGGGCGCACCCACCGGCATGACCATGAACTCCTGAAAATCCACCGAGTTGTCCGCATGCGCGCCGCCGTTGATCACGTTCATCATCGGCACGGGCAGCGTCTTGGCGTTGCTGCCGCCCAGATAGCGGTACAGCGGAATGTTCAGTTCCTCGGCGGCGGCGCGGGCGGTGGCCAGACTGACGGCCAGGATGGCGTTGCCGCCCATCTTGCCCTTGTTGGGCGTGCCGTCCAGCTCCATCAGTGCGGCGTCCACTGCGCCCTGATCGCTGGCGTCCATGCCCACCACGGCTGGCCCCAGCGCCTCGTTGACGTTCCCCACAGCCTTCTGCACGCCTTTACCGCCGTAGCGTGCGCCACCGTCGCGGAGTTCCAGCGCCTCGTGGGTGCCGGTGCTGGCCCCACTGGGAACGATGGCGCGGCCCACGTAGCCGCTATCCAGATGCACTTCAGCTTCCACGGTGGGGTTTCCGCGCGAGTCCAGCACTTCACGGGCGATCACTTTTTCAATGTTCATGACGAGTCCTCCCGAACGCCACCCCTGCACCCGATCTGGAATCAAAGGGGCGAGTAGGTGTATCTCGGACACTATAAGCGCCAGACGCCAGCAGGGGTAAGGGCGGTCTAAATCAGGTGGACACTCCGGGCAACCGATCCGTAAAGTGACCCATGTCCGATGAAATTCGCGCACTGGAACGTGCCCGACTTAAGGCGCTGGTCTCCGGCGATATGAAAACCGCGTTCCAGCTTCACGCCCCGGACTTTGAACTCATCACGCCCAGCGGCATGCGCCTGACCAGAGATCAATATCTGTGTGCCATTGCTGCCGGACACCTGAAATACCTCGTCTGGGAACCCATTTCAGAGATTGAAGTCCGCCATTACGGCAACGCGGCGTTCATCCGCTACTGCTCCAGGCTGGATGTGGTTTCAGGCGAGCCGCAGGAAGTCGCTAACGATGTTCCTGCCGGGCCGCCCGGCACTTACTGGCACACGGATTTGTACGAACGGCGTGCAGGCGGCTGGCAGGTGGTGTGGTCACAGGCCACCCAGATCGACAGGACCTAAAATCGGAAAAACACGCGCTGGACCGGGAGTTATCCACAAAAGTTATCCACAGGCGGAATATTGTGGATAACTTTGTTGAAAACCGACTTATTTTCTCGCGGAGTGAAAATGGAGTGGGGATGCCACCAACAGGATGCCTCGTAACGGCCTCCACTGGCCCCTTAGACGCGCAGCGTGACCATGACAGCCATGTAGCCACCTCCGCCACTCGCGCGGAAGATTGCGGGGCTTGTGGAGCCGGAGAACAGAAGTTCGGCCTCACCCTCGATTGGGCCGAGGGCATCAAGGACGTGGCGGGCGTTGAAAGCCAGGCTCATGGCCGGTTCCACGCCGCCCTGCGTGACGGTCAGAGTGTCCTGCGCGCGCCCATAATCGCCCTCGGCGGCCAGGCGCAACTGTCCCTCGGACACCAGAAATTCCACGCGGTTGTTGGCGTTTTTGTCGGCCAGCACAGCGACGCGGTTGACGGCTTCCTTGAGGGCGGTGGCAGGCAGCGTGACCTGAAGCTTGATGTCCTTGGGAATCACGCGCTCGTAATCCGGGAAGTCGCCGTCCAGCAGCTTGAGGTTCATCCGCACGCGGTCCGTGGTCACGCTGAGCATGCCCTCGCCGTAGGTGAACCGGGCCTCGCCGTCCTTCAGCACGCGGATCAGCTCATCGACGCTGCGGGCGGGAATGATCAGGTTCCGGCCATCGCCGCTGACCGGGAAATCGCGGATGGCCACGCGGTAGCCGTCGCTGGCCACCACGCGTGCCGAGCCGGTATCCGCGTGGTGTTCGAGCTTGATGCCCCGGAAGACCGCCTGAAACGCCTCGTTGCTGGCGGCGTAGCGCACGCTGCCCAGGGCGCGGGCCAGTTCCTCGGCGTTCAGGCTCAGATCGGCGTTGCTGGGGAAGCTCAGGGGCGGGTACGCCTCGGTGTCGCCGGTCTGCAACTTGAAATCCGAGCCGCCCGAACGCACCGCCAGCTCCTGCCCCACCAGCTCCAGCTCCACCAGTTCGCCGCCCAGATTGCGGACGATCTGCGCGAACAGGTGCGCGGGAACGACGAAATCCTTCGGCTCCTGCACCTCGGCGGGCACGAAGCACGACAGATCGATTTCCAGGTTTGTGCCGCTCAGCGTCAGTCCCGCCTCGCTAGCCTCGACTTTCAGCGAGGTCAGGAGGGGGTTGCTGCTGCGGCTGGGAACCACACGTTCCAGCAGACCCAGGCCCTCGCTCAACGTTTTTTTGGTGACGTGCGCTTTCATGCCTGGACCTCTGCGGTGACTTGCCTGATTTGCCGGGGTTTGATTTTTTGCAGTCTGGCTTTTTTCTGCGCGGATTCCATCTGGAGATTCTGGCTCATTTCAGGGTCTCACTTTTTGGACTGAGTCTAGATTTTAAGGATTGCCTTCCAACGCCTATCTCTTACCTGTCTTTATTAACTATAAAAGATAGTAGTAGTAGTAATAGGGCCTGTGGAAACTGTGGAAAAGTACCTTGCGACTGCGCTGGGCGCGCGTTTGGCCTGTGGACAAAATTGTGGATAAGTGGCACTTGCCTGTGGATAACCTGTGGATAAAAAGGGGGGTTATCCACAGGGGTTGAAAAAGCCCGAGTTATCCACAATTTTATCCACAGAAAAAACGGGGTTATCCACAGGTTATCCACAGGGTTATCCACAGCTTGTGAAACTCCGCACACCGTTTTGGAACGGGTTTTGGAACTTATTTAATCGAGTGCAGAATCGAGTAGTGCGATTATGTATCAAAATCGTCCTCATCCAGCCCCTGCATTTTGCGGCGCAGCAACTCCACGGAGGCCGTGACCTCCTGATCCTTGCCCAGTTGCTCCGTGACCTTGTTGATGCCGTGCATGATCGTGGAGTGGTCCTTGCCGAAAAACTGCCCGATTTCCGGCAGAGAGTGGTCCGTCAGGTCACGGATCAGGTACTGGGCCACCTGACGGGGCACCACCACCTCACGCACCCGGCCCGCGCCACGGATCACGTCTGGGGGCATGTTGTAATGGGCTGCCACCTGCCGCAGCACGTCGATCATCTCGACCTTGACCTCCTGCGGCGCAAAGACGTTGCTCAGGGCCTTGGCGGCCACGGCACGCGAGAAAGGCACGTTGTTCAGGCTGGAAAAGGCCACGACGCGCATCAATGCGCCCTCCAGTTCACGGATGTTCTTGGTGACCTGCCGGGCGATCAGTTCCAGCACTTCCTGCGGGATATCGATGCGGTTGTGTTCGGCGTTCATCTTGAGAATCGCCACACGCGTCTCGTACTCCGGCGACTGGATATCAGTGATCAGGCCCCACTCGAAACGGCTTCTGAGACGGCCTTCCAGCGTCTGAATGTCCTTGGGCGGACGGTCCGAGCTGAGGATGATCTGCTTGTGGTTCTCGTAGAGCGCATTGAAGGTGTGGAAGAACTCCTCCTGCGTGCGCTCCTTGCCCGCCAGAAACTGGATGTCATCGACCAGCAGCAGGTCCACGCTGCGGTAGCGGTTGCGGAACTGGGTCATCTTGTCGTCGCGGATGGCGTTGATCAGGTCATTGGTAAACGACTCGGTGGACACGTATTCGATGCGTTTGTCGGGAAAACGCTCGGACATGTAGTGGCCTACCGCGTGCATCAGATGGGTCTTGCCCAGGCCTACATCCCCGTAGATGAACAGTGGGTTGTACGCCTTGCCAGGGGATTCGGCCACGCCCATCGCCGCCGCGTGGGCGAGGTTGTTGTTCGGCCCCACCACGAAGTTCTCGAAGGTGTATTTGGGATTCAGCCGCTTGCGGTTCTCGGCCTGATCCTGCGCCGAGGGGCCGCCGGGTGCGCTGGGCGGCGGCCTGCTGGGCGGGGGCGGCGGGTCGGCGGGTGAAAAGAGGGTGTCCTGCGAGGCAGGCAGCACCTGAAAGCTGACCTGCGGATTCTGCGCGCCCAGCGAGCGCAGGGCGTCTTCGAGCAGTTCCAGATAGTGCTTGCGGAACCACTCCTGCGCAAACGAGTTGCGGACGCCCAGCACCAGCGAACCTTCCTTGACCCCCAGGTTTTTGACCGGGGCAAACCAGGTGTGGTACTCGACTTCCGAGATATTTTTGCGGACGTACCCCAGCACGTCCGACCAGATTTCCTGCGAGATAGGCGCGCACCTCCCTTACGTAATGCGTAGCGTGGGGCAGCATATCACCCATATCCCGGCCTCCCGGCCAGGTTCGGTGAGCCGATTAGCCGCCCAGCGACGCCAGAATTTCCGCCTCGCGCTCAGGCGTCAGGGTGTATTGAAGGTCTGCGTCTTTGCTCCATTCCCGCGTATCGCGCGCCGTCGTCGCCGGGTCAGTCAGGGTCAAGCCCGCTGCCATCGCCCGCGCGTTGTCCACGTCCATCATGCCGCCCTGCTCGCCATGTGCGGAGAGATAGACGGGCAGTTCTCTGGAGCCTAGACCGTTCGTTTCCAGTGTCTTGCTGTTCACCCAGACCGGACCTGAGACGCCCAGCACCCCCATGAAGTCGGCCCAGCTTATTCTTGGCCCGGACATGTTGAAGGTGCCGTCTGTTCCGTCCTCTACCACCTTGACCGTGAAACGCGCCAGATCGCGGGCGTCGATGATCTGGAGGGAATCCTGGCCGTCACCGGGAGCCAGGACCTGCCCACCACGCGCGGCGCGGTCCACCCAGTACGGGTAGCGCGCGGTGTGATCGAACGGCCCGGCGACGATCTGCGGGCGCAGCACCGTGCAGTGTTCGCCGTAGACCTCGTGGACGATGTTCTCGCAGGTGACCTTGAGGGGGCCGTAGGTCTTGCCCGAAACCTCGGTCACGTCCTCGGCGGCGGGTGCGGACAGGGGATCGTCCTCGCGCACCGGATGGCGCTCCGGCTCGGCGTAGACACTGACGGTACTGACGAAGACGTAGCGCCCCACGCGGCCCTGCAAGGCCGAGGCACTGGCGCGGACCTGCTGGGGCGTGTAGCCGCTGACATCCACGCAGGCGTCCCACTCCCGGTCTTCCAGCGCGCTCAGGCCCGCCGCGCCCTCGTTGCGGTCCCCGTGCAGGTGCTTGACAGCTTCGGGCAGTTCATCCTTTGATTTGCCGCGCGTCAGGACCGTGACCTTGTGGCCCGAATCCAGAAACGCCTCCACGATATGCCGCCCCACGAACTGCGTGCCGCCCAGAATCAGGATGTTCATGCCTTTACCATAGAGCGCTTTATCTGGCCGGGCGGGCAGAATGGGCGGCATGAAAGTTCGCTTCACGCGCCAGGGCGTCCGCGTCCGCATCGATGATCTGGAACTGGCTGCGCTGCAAAGAGGTGAGGCGGTGACGCTGGAGACGCTGTGGCCGGGCGGAGGCTGGACACTCAGTCTCGATCCGCTTTCGGATGGGGTTGAAGGCGTTGACGGTCATCTGCGCGCCGGGATGAAAAGTCTGCTGCCTGAGCTGGCCGAACCTGCGCGCGAGGGCGTGACATTGCCGGGGCCGCCGCGTGTGGATGTGGAGAAGGATTTCGGGCCTCAGCATGGGTGACCGGCTCCGCGATGTTCCAGGGTTGCCCCCATGGTCCCACCCCTCAGTCCGCTACGCGGCCAGCTCCCCTCAAAAGGGAGCCAAGAAGAGCTGTTCACTCAGCGCCGCGCCCACCGTCCGCCCACTTCCTCGGCCAGGCCCATCAGTTGCAGCATGACCAGCGCGGTCTGAAGCTCGGGCAGCGGCAGGCCCGTCGTGGCCTGGAGATCGTCCAGCGTGGCGGGGGCGGTCAGGGACTTCAGCACGCGGGCCTGCTCGGGCGGCAGGTCGGGAATAGGGGCGGCGGGGGCCTGCCCCCAGCCCAGTTCATCCAGCACGTCCTGGGCCGTTTCGGTCAGCACCGCGCCGTCGCGCAGCAGGGCATGGGGGCCAGCGGCGCGGGGATCGCCCGCCCGGCCAGGAACCGCGAAGACCGTGCGCCCGCACTCCAGTGCATGGGTGGCGGTGATCAGCGAACCGGATTTACGCTCGCCCTCCACCACCAGCGTGCCAGCGCTCAGGGCTGCGATCAATCGGTTTCTCGTTGGAAAGTGGTGCTGCGCCGGGCCAGTGTCCAGCGGGTATTCGCTGATCAGGGTCAGGCGTTCGGCCAGCCGCTCGTTCTCGCGCGGGTAGATCACGTTGACGGCGCAGCCCAGCACGCCGATGCTCTGGCCTCCGGCTTCCACCGCCGCGCCGTGGGCCGCCGTGTCGATGCCGCGCGCCAGTCCGCTGACGATCACCACGCCCGCCCGCGCCAGATCGCCGGAAATCCTGCGGGTCAGGCTGACCGCATACGGACTGGCCGCCCGCGTGCCCACGATGCCCACGGCGCGCGGCACCACATCCAGTTCGGGCAGTTCTCCCAGCACCCACAGCACCGGGGGCGGATCGCCCAGAGCCTCCAGCGCCGCCGGATAGCCGTCCAGCCCCCGGCCCAGCAGGGTCACGCCCATGCGCGCGGCCTTTTCCACCTCGGCCTGTGCGCCCGCCGCTGCTTTGGGGTTGCCCATTCCGGCCACACTTTTAGAGTCCAGTCCCGGCACGTCACGCAGTTTCAGCAGGGGCGCATGCAGGGCCGCCCGCGCACTGCCGAAATGCCGCCGCAAAGATTCGATCCTGCGTGGCCCCAGGTTGGGGGTCAGGCGCAGGATCAGCAGGGCCAGTAATTCGGAGGCGGCGTCGGGAGTCTGGGCGGCAGTGGTCACGCGGTCAGCATAGCGGGCAGCCTCTATCGGTGCGCCGCCCCTTCATTGTTACGCCTCGGGGTTGCGGTGAAAACGGCGGCGGAAGCGGGCGTGCAGGTTCTGCGTGTTTTCTGCCGTCTGGGCCGCCACCGCGCTGTGAATGATGCGGCCCCCGCGTGAGGTGGCTCCCACCACCAGACCCGCCGCGATCAGCACCAGATTCTTGATGATGTACTGCCCTTCCAGGGTGGGCACCCACGGCACGATCTTGAACGTTTCGGCAGGAAAGAACACCAGCGGCAGGAACGTGCCCGCCATCTGCGCGAACAGCAGCAGCAGGGTCAGGCGCAGGAAACGCCCCGACAGCAGCCCCAATCCGATCAGGCATTCCCAGGTGGCCAGCACGGGCAGGCTGACATTGGGCGGGACGTGGCCGAAGGTCAGGATCGAGATGGTGTTGGTGGCGAGGTCCTGGGCCACGCTGATCCCTGGAAAGAACTTCTGCACGCCGAACCAGAAGAACACCACGCCCAGCGCCAGCCGCAGCAGCAGAATGCCGTGCCGCGCCCACCAGCCCACCATGCGGAGTTCCAGCGCATCGATCTTCCAGGCCAGCGAGGTGTTGTGGTGGGGCAACGGAAGAGGGAGGACGGCGTTGAGATCAGTTTTTGGTGAGGTCATAAACAGCTCCGTTGGCGTCAGGTTTCGCTTGTCTACCTGTATGCGGACCCGGCCCAATTGGATGACTCCTGCCCTAAAAGTGATTTAAACCCTAAGGGAAACAGATAATGTGGGCATGTTTCTCACCCTGTATTTTTGCCTGAGCATGGCCGTCTGTTCTGCCCATGAAGGAACATGAATGTCCTCGTGTGGGTTGTATTCCTGAAACCTTGAGCGTTTCCCGGAAGTTTTAAAGAAAAGTTTTAAAGATTTGAGCGGACCCCGTGGCACTTCGCGGTTCAGGTCAGTTTCTTTGAACTGATCTCCACCCGGTTGCGCCCCCCATCTTTGGCCGCGTACAGCGCGTCATCGGCAGCCTGCACCACGTCCTGTGCCGTCAGCGCGGCGGGGTTCAGGTGGGCGATGGCGGCCCCTACGCTCATGGTTAATCGGAATTCAGGCCGCACGGTTGACCAGTCATAGCTCTCAATCGTTCGGCGCAGGTCCTCACATAGCTCCAGCGTGGCTGCCTCGCTGGCCCCGGTCAGCAGCAGCACAAACTCCTCACCGCCGTAACGGGCCAGCAGGTCCCCCTGCCGCACCCGGCCCCGTAGCAGCGCGGCCACCTGACGCAGCACCTCATCCCCGACGAGGTGCGAGAAGCGGTCGTTCACCGACTTGAAGTGGTCTATGTCGCACAGCACCACGCTGACCTGCTGGGTGGGCGACAGGCCAGCCAGGGCCGCGTTAAAGGCGCGGCGGTTGGGCAGTCCGGTTAAGGCGTCCTCGTTGGCATACTGCTCCAGGCGGGCCATTAAATCGGCGGTCTGGGCCTGGGCGGTTTGAAGGTCGCGGTTGGTTTCTTGCAGCCGGGCGTTCAGATCACTCAGTTCCTCATTGCGGCGCTGGGTGGCCAGCCGTTCGCGCTCAGTCTGTTCCAGCTCAAACTGGACCCTGAGGCTCTGGAGCCGCTGATCGGATTCGGTGCTGAACAGTTCGCCCTTGAGCTGGAGATGCTGCCCCAGGTGGGTGAGCGCTTCGTGGTAATGGCCCGAGTCGCGGTACAGCCGGGACAACGTCAGATGAACCTCGCACAGCTCACCGCAGAACTGGCCCTGTTCGGCCAGAGTCCGTGCGCGGTGCAGGCTGCTCAGAGCCTCCTCCAGCTCACCAGTCAGACCCAGCAAGATGCCCAGACGCAGGAGCCCCTCGACCTGCCCCTGCTCATCGCCAATTTTCTGGCAAATCGTCAGGCTCCGGTCAAACAGATGCCGCGCCTCGTCCAGGTTTCCCTGTTGCTGGGCCACCCTTCCCAGGAGCAGATCAAGATCGGCAATGTCAACCTGATTCCCGTCCTTCAGCAGCTCGCTGGCCTTCAGATACATCGCCTGGGCTTCCGGGAACTGCCCGAGTTTAAAATGGGCGTAACCAGCGTTACGCAGCGCCAGGGGACGGATGGAATCGTCTTCGGCCTCTATTTTTAGGCAGGCGGTGGCGGCCTCTAAAGCGTCTTCATGCCGCCCCATGTCGTTGTAAGAAACACTGAGATTGTTGAGTGCGCGCCGTTCTAAAACTGGCAGATCATGCTTTCGCGCGAGGCCCAGCCCCAGCAGGTGGTGATGGACGGCGTTGGGGTGATCACTCACGCTGCTATAAACCACCCCAATGTTGAGCAGGACGTCGGCCTCGCCTTGCACATTTCCCAGGATGACACTCAGGTGTCTGCTCTGCGACAAGAGGTCCAGCGCCTCGGCTGGACGACACTGGCGCGTCCTCACGATGCCCAGCGAATTCAGGGTGTCTCTCTGGCCCGCCTGATCGGCCATCCCGTTGTAGAGGTGAAGCGCCCGCTGAAGCTCCGGTTCCGCCGCGTTGAACTCACCCTGGTACAGCAGTCCGCCCCCCAGGCACAGGGTGGCGCGGGCCAGTTCGGCGTCCTCCAGCGGCTGCGCCAGTACCCTGCGCGACAGAAGGACGGTTTTGTGTGGATCGCTGCGCCGACAGTTCCAGGCCACGTCCAGGGTCTCACGAATCTGATCCAGAGAAAGGGGAGTGGAATCAACGCTGGAAGTGGACATATGCAGATGTGGCTCCAGATGAAAGTCACGCAGCGGGCGGCTTCATTCGAACGGACGACGAAGAGGGCGATGACTGAGAATCAGTAGTGTATGCCACACCACTCCCTCCTCCACAAACAGGACGTTATTTCAGGGGACGTGAACAGGGCTACCGCAAAGTCAGCGTGAAGGGGCTGGGAGTGCGCCACGCTGGAAGGCAAACCCCTCAGTCTGCTTCGCAGCCAGCTCCCCTCAAGGGGAGCCAAGAGGTACAATTCATCGTGCCACGCAGCAATCTCCTTGCCTCCCTTCTAAGGGGAGGTGGCCCGTAGGGCCGGACTGGCACAGCTCCGCAGGAGAGGGGTTAAGCGGGCATGGCAGACTTAAAACCGGACTTGGGGACTTTGCGGTAGCCCTGGGGGACGTGAACAGGCTTGGACAGGGTGAATCATGCTGTTTGGTCTGCTCCTCTTCTTTGCCGTCCCTGCGTCGGCCTGAAATCTTTTTTCTGATGCTGCAATTTGCAGTAGTCCGGAAGGTTTCAAGCAGCCTTGACCCCCAGGAGCAGCAGGTCGGCGATCTGTGGGGCGAATTTTTCGCAAGTCAGATCGCCAGGCAACAGAGATAAAATTCGATCAGCGAAAAATTCGTTATAGGCACGGCGTTTTTCGTCTTCCATGCTGAAGACCAGCGGGCCAGCCCGCTGGTTCATCAACTGACTGGCTCTGGCTACAGAAACGCTATGCAGCGCCATATTCCAGTGGAAGTGCAGCGCCTGAGCCTGACGGGACTGGCAATCACCCAGGCCCGCGAACTGCTTGCCGTCCCGGAACGGAA
>NZ_MSTI01000112.1 GCF_001949125.1 Deinococcus marmoris | reverse complement strand
ATGTCTAGACCTTGCATTTCTGTACCGTGATGTGCGATGACAGTGAAGTCAAAGGCCAGATACGCACCTTCTGGTGCCGATTTCGCCCATTCGGCCAGATCGGTGTCACTCCAGAAGGTGCGTTGACTCAGCGCGGCACTCACCTGACTGGGACAGAGCGGCGTCAGGGCAGCGACTTCCTGAGCCGCACAGGTGCGGCTCAACAGACCCGTGATGAAGGCAAAGGCTATGCTAGACGGACGAAACGTAGACATCTCGCCAAAAGAGCGCAGTGACCGTACTTTTTCAAGTTCTGTCGCTGCGCTCTGCGTTGCCGACGGCACTCAGGCTTTGACTGGAAACTCTTGATGCGATAGCTGGTTCTGAGGCGCACAGCTGCTGTTTCGGCATTGCCGATCTGAAGCGTCCGCCACGGCGTAGGGTGAAGCCATGACCACCGTCCTGATCACCGGCACCTCCTCGGGCATCGGCCTCGCCGCCGCCCTCGCGTTCGCCCGCCAGGGTGCCCACGTCTACGCCACCATGCGCGACACTGACAAAGCTGACCCACTCCGACAGGCCACTGCTCTAGAGAACCTCACCATCGACATTCTCCCCCTGGACGTGCAGGATCGCGCCAGCATCGAGCAGGTCATCGCCACCATTCTGGAACGCCATGGCCAGCTCGACATTCTGGTCAACAACGCCGGGGCTGGGTTCGTGGGGACCATTGAGCAGACCTCGGTGGAGGACGCACGCCGGGTCATGGACGTCAACTTCTTTGGCACCTGGCAGGTCACCCAGGCCGCCCTGCCCGCCATGCGGGAGGCTGGATCGGGACGCATCATCACCCTGAGCAGCATCGGCGGCCTGATTGGGCAACCGTTCAACGACGCATATTGCGCAGCTAAGTTCGCGGTGGAAGGCATGATGGAAAGTCTGGCCCCGGTGATGCGGCTGTTCGGAGTTCATGTGTCGCTGATCGAGCCAGGAGCGGTTCGCACGGAGTTCGTGACCAACGTCGGGCGCTCGGAAGCAGAGAATGCTGGGCCTTATGACTCGATGCTCGCGGCATATATGGGCGGTATGGACGCGGTGTACGCTGCTGGACAGACGGCTGAGCAGGTGGCCGAGGTCATCGTGCAGGTGGCAAATGAGTCGCAGCCGCAGTTGCGGTACCAGACGTCAGCAGGAATCCGGGAGCTGACAGCGCGTAAGTACGTGGACCCGACGGGGGAAAGCGTCCTGGCAATCACGGGGGCACGGCTTAAACGTCCGTCTTCTCAGTAGGTGACAACTTCGCTTCCAGCCTCTTCTGGCGGGCAAAAAGAACGGGTTAACAGATCCAGGAAAGCCACGAATCGTTCGGGTTTCCAACGGAGGGCATCCACGAGATGCTGAGCACCGTGCCGCACCAGACTTACCGCCTTTCGACCATGCTTCAGGATGGGGATGGGTTCAGTACCGGACAACTTGCGTTTAAGTGGCGCTGGGTGCGGAGAAAGGTTGATTTAAGAGGCCGAAGTATATTTCGGCCTGTGGGTGATCCCATCTCAGCGCTCTCGCCAGATATTGCCAGCCATACTGGACCACGCTGACTGCGCGACGACCATGCGCTTTGACTGCGATTGGTTTGGACGCATTCATCCAGACGCCCACCCGCAGACAGCACACCCAGGCCAGCGTGACCAGTCCAAAAAGTCGCTCCAATCGGTCAGCGATTGTCATCGCTGACCGTTCCAGATCAAAACCACGCGACTTCATGCTACTGAACGTACACTCGATGCTCCAGCGCAGTCGGTAGACCGCCCAGGTGTCCCAGACATCCAAATCAGTCGCGAGAACCACGAGGTCGCCATCCGCTGCGCGGGTGGCGACCACCTGCATCACGCAGCCGTAGACCCAGCCCTTCTCAAACAGGCAGCGCATCTTCCCGATCTGGATATCCCCAAACCACTGATCGACGCGCAATTCGTCCACCACGCGATCAGCCCGGATGCGAATCACGCGGCGGATCTTCCGTTTGCGCAGAAAGGTGAACCACTGACGCCCGACAAACTCCCGGTCAGCCACCAGGGCCTTCCAGCGCCGGGCTGGAAGGCTCCCAAGCAGCCTCGCCACCAGTCGCTCGCGGGTGGCCGAGTTGCTGCATCCCCCATGATCAAGTGCCACCCACACGAGCGGCAGCGTGAATCCCTCCAGCACCACCCCCAAGACCAGCAGGTTGAGTGGAGTGTTGCCGTGTTCCCAGTTGGTGCGGTCCAGGCTGAAGATGAGCTTTCCAGCGGGGAGGAGTGAGACGAGAAAGCTTAACTGACATCTTGCAGTTTAGAGAATGAGAGCAGGGGATGCGTGCTGGAAGGCATCAAGCGCGTCTAGCTCCAATTGAAGCGCACGACGATGCACGTCGGGGACGAACGAGAACCTCACGGTTCTCGCCAGGTCGCCCCAGTCCGGCCATATGCCCGGCAGGCGAAGAGGGAGGTCAAGGTCCTGGAGATGACAGAGCAGGAAGGCCAAGCCGGAGAGGCACCACCAGCGCAGGACACCCTGCTTGCTGTGCTGGGCAAAGCGTTCAAGTCCGAAGCGGCCCTTAACCGTTTTGAAAAAGGCTTCGATTCGCCAGCGGCGTTTCCCT
>NZ_MSTI01000041.1 GCF_001949125.1 Deinococcus marmoris | reverse complement strand
GCGGACGGCGCGGGCGCGCGTGGACCCCCATCCCCGGAGGCCTGACCTTTAGCGTGCTGCTGGGCGGCGGGGGAGAGGACGGCTGGCCTCCGCTGACCCTGCCCGAACTGGCGTTGATGCCGCTGGCGGCGGGCGTGGCGGTGCAGGCGGCCTGCGGCGTCGGCGGTCTGAAATGGCCCAACGATCTGCTCGCGCCGGATGGCCGCAAACTGGCGGGCATCTTGCTGGAGGCCGATCTGCGCGGTGAGGAAGCCCGGCGCGCGGTGCTGGGCATCGGCCTGAACGTGTCGGGCGCTCCAGCAGGTGCGGCCTATCTGAATAAATTTCGCCCCGAGGTGACCCGTGCGGGCGTGCTGGGCGACATCCTTTCCCAGCTTGATCACTGGCTGCGTGCCCCGCCCGCCGAGATTCTGGACGCCTGGGCGCGGGTCAGTGTGACCCTGGGCCGCCCGGTGCGTGTGCAAACGCCGCGCGGCCCGCTGGAGGGCGTGGCCGAACGCCTGGACGCGGGCGGCAGCCTGATCATCCAGACCCCGGACGGCCCGCATACCGTCAGCGCCGGGGACGTGGAACTGATCGGCGCACTGGACGGTGGCCCCGCCCCCTGAGACGGCAGCGCTTCCCCCTAGACCCTTAGACTCTCAGACCCTTAGACCCCTCCAGAGGAGACTTCATGACCCAGCTCACCCACCCCACCCTCGCCCGCACCCTGGCCCCCGCTCCCAGCCTGACCCGTGATCTGCTGCTGATCGCGGGCGGCGCGGCCCTGATCGCCTTGCTGGCACAGGCCGAACTGCCCCTCAAGCCCGTGCCCGTGACCCTGCAAACGCTGGGCGTGCTGCTCGTGGGGGCGGCGCTGGGCTGGAAGCGGGCCTTCGCGGCGCTGGCCCTGTATCTGGCGGCGGGCGCGGTGGGCCTGCCCGTGTTCGCGGGCGGCATCGGCAGCGTTGCCAAGTTCGCTGGCCCCACGGGCGGCTTCCTGCTGTCCTTCCCCTTTGCCGCCGCGCTGGTGGGTTTTCTGGTGGAACGCTTCGCGCTGGACCGCCGCCCCGCTGGCACCGTGCTGGCGATGCTGGCGGGCAGCGCCGTGATCTACGCGCTGGGCCTGCTGTGGTTGGGCGTGGTCACTGGCCTGAGCGGACAGCCGCTGCTGGGCGCGGGCCTGCTGCCCTTTCTGCCCGGCGACGCCCTGAAGCTGGGGCTGGCCGCGCTGCTTCTGCCGGGAGCCTGGGCTTTGGTGGGCCGCCGCTAGAGACTGGGCTGACCGTCCCTATTTTAATGTGCGTCGTCGGAGCGTTTTTGCTCTGGTGGCGCACCTTTTTATGCCGTGCTTTGTATCGGGAAGCCCGAATGGAAAGGTGGCCTTTTGTGCTATCCCGGACACCGTTCACGCGGCCTACCCTCGCTCATCCAGCCGCGCTATGCTGCGCCGCAGTCATGATTGAACGAAAGCCTCTGGTGTCGCTGGGCGACCTGAACTGGGATGTGCTGGCCAAACCCGACACCATGCTGCTCTCCGGCGGCGACACCACCGGACGGCTGGAGCTGTCGGGCGGCGGCAGCGCGGCCAATCTGGCAGTGTGGGCGCGGCGCTGCGGCTATCCCTCCACCTTCGTGGGCAAGATTGGCCGGGACCGCTTCGGTGAACTGGCTACCGCCGAGCTTCAGGCCGAGGGCGTGGAGACCGAGCTGATCCTCAGTGACGAGCATCCCACCGGGGTGGTGCTGGCCCTGATTGACCGCCGGGGCCAGCGGGCCATGCTGACCGGGCAGGGCGCGGACTGGGAACTGTTGCCCGCCGAATTGCCGGAGGACGTGCTGCGGGCAGCGGGTCACCTGCACCTGACCGCCTGGAGCCTGTTCCGCGATCCGCCGCGCGCCGCAGCGCTGGCGGCGGCCCTGCTGTCCAAATCCTCCAGAACAGGGGAGGGCAACGCCACCCTGAGCCTGGACCCCGGCAGCTTTCAGATGATCCAGCAGATGGGCCGCGAGAACTTCCTGAAGATCGTGGACGAGGTGCCCTTTGACCTGCTGTTTCCCAACGACGACGAGGCCCGTGCCATGAGCGGCTGCGCCCGCTCCGCCGACGCCCTGAGCTGGCTGCGTGAGCGTTACCCACATGCGCTGGTGGTCCTGAAAATGGACGCCGACGGCGCACTCATTGAAGGACCGGACCAGCCCCGCGTGTCGGTGGCGGCCACCCCCGACACCCTGATTGACGCCACCGGGGCTGGGGACGCTTTCGGCGGCGCATTTCTGGCAGGCTGGCTGACGCACCACGACGCCGCGAAGGCCGCCCAACTGGCTGTTGAGGTGGGCGGCTGGGTGGTCTCCCGTTTCGGGGCCAGACCTCCCGCCGACGCCGAACTGCTGGCCCGGCTGGCCCGCTTTCCTCTTGAATCCGCGCAGACCGGGACGAGCCTGTGACCCGGCTGCGCGGGGGCCGTGCCCCGGTCTGGGCCAGGGTTCTGCTGATTCTGCTGGTGCTGTTGCTGCTGGCGGCGCTGGGCGCATTTCTGTATGTCCGCAATCTGACCGCGCCTGCCGGGGGCGCGGCCTATACGCTGGAAGTCAAACCCGGCGATACCCTGGGCGCGGTGGCCCGCGAATTGCAAGGGAAGAAGATCATCAAAAGCGCCGACGCCCTGCGCTTCGTGATGCGCCAGAACGGCACGGCGGGCAGTCTCAAGGAAGGCATGTACGATCTGGACGGTTCCCTGAGCGTGCAGGGGGTGGCCGAGAAGCTGGCGGGTCAGGCGCGTATTCCGGTGATCAACGTGACCATCCCCGAGGGCAAGCGCATCAAGGACCTTCCGGCCATCTTCCAGAAGGCAGGCTATGACGGTGCGGCCATCCTGGCGGCTCTTAAAGACCCCAGCCTGAGCAAGTACGCCGCTGGCAAACAGAAGAATCTGGAAGGCTTCGTCTTCCCGGCCACCTACGAATTCAGGCCCAAGGAAACGCCGCGCAAGATCGTGGAAACGATGGTGGCCCGCATGAACGACGAGTTCACGCCGGAACGGATCGCGAAAGCGAAGGCGCTGGACCTCAGCGTGCGCGACTGGGTGATCCTGGCCAGCATGGTGCAGGCCGAGGCCGCCAACGATCTGGAAATGCCTATTGTGGCCGGGGTGTTCCTGAACCGCATCAAGGACGGCATCGCGCTGGGCAGCGATCCCACCGTGGCCTACGGGCTGGGCAAGGATCTGCCGGACCTGGACCGCTCGGCGGGAGATTTCACGAAGGACACGCCGTACAGCACCTACACCCGCATGGGCCTGCCCGCCGGACCGATCAACAATCCCGGTCAGGCGGCGCTGCAAAGCGTCCTGAACTCTAACCGCAAACTGGCCGATGGGCGTGATGCGCTGTACTTTCTGCACGCGCCGAACGGCAAGATCTACGTGAATCACACGTATGCCGAACATCTGCGGGACAACGAACGGTATCGCTGAGACAATGGCCGAGGGCAGCGTCTGAAAACCTGAAGGTACAACTGTAAAACTGCTAGAGCGCGGTCAGGGCGAGCGGGAAGGGAAACATTCTTCTGGGCGTGGCCGAAGTGTGTTCTGATCGGTCCAGGCGCAGGTCTCCATCTCGCCCAGCGATACGGCCTTTCCCTGCCACAAGAGTCCTTGAGATCGTCACTGCAATTTCAGAGCGTCTCTGGACTGACCGGGGCTTCTGAAAGTCGCGCTGGCAGAGCCGTCCATGCGCCTCGTGGGTGGCCCACAGCTCTCCACTGTGCCGGTCAGCTCCGCCAGCGTTCAGGGGTCGTTCAGGGGTCGGCTGTCATGCTCAGTTCAGTCTCAACCTGAACCACCGACTGCGTGTCGTCTGCCCGTTCGCCTCACTTCCCTCTGGAGGTTGCTCATGTACAGGAACCGTTTTTCTGTGGGTCTTGGCGCTCTGCTCGCGTCGGTGACCCTGCTTGCCTGCGGCGGCGGCAACACCGTTACGCCCACCAACGCCGCCCCTATGGCAGCGTTCACCATGACGGGCGACGCCTTCGCGGCCAATGCGGCCTATGCCTTCAAGACCGTGAAACTGGACGCCAGCACCTCCAGCGATCCCAATGGCGACGCCCTGACCTACCGCTGGGACCTGGGAGACGGCAACACGGCCACTGGCCCGGTCGTTTCCACCAGTTACCACGGTGGGGCGTTCACGGTGAAACTCACGGTGACGGACCCCGGCGGCCTGAGCAACGCGGCCACCCAGACCCGGACCTACACCCAGGCCACCGCGACAGGCAGCGCTGATGTGAAAGTCAAGGTCGTGGACACGGGCGGAACCCCCCTGAGCGGCGTGGCCGTCACGCTGTCGGGCAACGTGGGCACCACCGACGCGCTAGGGGTGGCGCAGGTAAGCGGAGACACGGGCCGCCTCAGCCTGCTGAAAGTGGCGCGGGCCGGATTCATGACGCAGACGGTTCAGACCGAACTGAAGACTGGAACGGCAAACGCCACCATTCAGGTCACCCTGCGCCCCCTGCAAACGGTTCAGACCCTGAACGCGGCCACGGGCGGAACTCTTAGCGCCGTGAGTGGCGCAAGCGTCACCATGCCTGCCAACGCGTTCGTGGACAGCAGCGGCAACGCGGTCACAGGAACGGTTCAGGCCACGCTGACGCCGATCACAGGCGCAGACGAAACCTTCCCTGGGCGTGGTGAGGCGCTGTCGGCGGCTGGAACGCGCGCCAACCTCTTTAGCTACGGCATGCTGGACGTGCAATTTGTTCAGGGAACGCAGAAACTTCAGCTCGCGCCGGGCAAGACCGCGCAGTTGCTGCTGGACCTGAATGCCAGCAAGCACCCGGACGGCAGCACCATCAATGTGGGCGACAGCATTCCAACGTGGTGGTTCAACGGGCAGGTGGGGCTGTGGATCGAGGAAGGTGCGGGTCAGGTGATCAGCAGCGCGTCTGCGGCTAGCGGCAAGGCCCTGAAGATGACCGTGAATCACTTCACCACCTGGAACTGGGATGCCGTGTACAACGGAAGCAGCACGACCCTGGCCGTGAAATGCATGCATCTGGACGGCGGCGGCAACCCCACGGTACCGCTGGCGGTGGGGGAGACGTGTTACCTGACGGGCTTCATTGGGCTGCCGGGCAGCAACGGGATGATGCAGGTTTTACACGACGCCTATATCGACTCTACTGGCGTCACCGCCATCAACATTGCCACTGGCATGGTAGCCACCGTGGCAGGCAGTGCGAACGGCATGAGCGGCGCGGCGACCACTCCCACCGGGAGCTTCACCACGCTGGCTAACCCACTGATTATTCCGCTGAACACCGTCTTCATCGCGCCGCCGATCAGCAGCACGTTCGCGTTCAGCAGCCCGTCCGTGGCAGTCATCTCCAACCCCATGACCATGATGGTGAACGCCAACAACACCCTCACGATGCCTCCTGGCAGCACGCCAACCTTCGCCATCACCAAGAACGGTAACCCACAAGTCTTCAACCCCTGCAATTTCGCCAGCCTCATGCTGCCCTGCTTGCAGAGTGCTTTCGAGAACACGCCGGGGCAACTGGACGTTTCGGTGGTTGTGGACGGTAATGCCGCCAGTTACGTGGTCACGGCCACCCTCGGCGCGCAGACGGCGAGTTTCGCCATCAACGTTTTCTAGCGCGGGCGGTGCCGGCCCTATCCGGGCAATTTGAATCCGGTCATCACCCAGATCTGCGGTCACAGCCTCCTCGAAAGAGGCTGTGACCGCACTCCGTTGCGTTGACTGCTGGGGAATTTTCATATTTTGCCCTCAGCACGTCAGAAAACAGCTCGGGGAATAAGGTCGTTCCTGCTGGTGGCTGCGTCTTTGTGTGGAAGCTGAAACAGCACCTCTCCGTGGCCGTGGCTCGGCAGCCTGTCCCCGAACAGTCAAGAACATCTGAAATCCGGCTGTCGCCGCGCCGCCTACACTCTGAAGCATGCCCCCCAGTCAGTTTCTAAAACGGCGCAACGCCCTGTGGCAGCGATTGCGTGAGCTGTTGGCGGAGGATGACTTTGCGGATTCCCCGGAGTTTGAGGCAGCACTGCTTGAACTCTCCGAACTGATCGGCTGGGAGAGGACGCGGGTACTGGCGGGGCTGGGGCTGGACGGGTTGTTCCCAGAGGACCGTCCTTGAGCGGCCCCGAGATCATCCCCTTTGACTGGCAACGTATCTGGCTGGGCGACGCGCCGCCGCTGTTCCTGCTGGAAATCGTCTTCCGCACCGCCGTGATCTTCCTGTGGCTGCTGTTTCTGCTGCGGCTGACGGGCAAGCGCGGGCTGGCCCAGCTCAGCGCACTGGAACTGGTGATCGTCATTGCGCTGGGGTCGGCGGCGGGCGATCCGCTGTTCTACCCGGAAGTTCCGCTCCTGCACGCCATGCTGGCCCTGGCCCTGGTGGTGGGTTTTCAGCGGGTGCTGTCGCGGCTGGTGGTGCGCTCCGAGACGGTGGAGAGCTTTATGGAAGGCCAGCCGGTGGAGCTGGTGCGGGACGGCGTGTTCAGCATGGTGGCCCTGACGGGAGTCAACCTCAGCCGCGAAGATTTGTTTGAGAAGCTGCGCGCCCAGAGTGTTATGCAACTGGGCGAGGTCCGCCGCGCCTACTTCGAGCAGGACGGCACCCTGACCGTGTTCAGCCACGATAAAGATTCGCCTCCTGGCCTGCCCGTGGTGCCGCCGTGGGATCTGGAACCTCCCTTCGTGCTGGACCCCGACGTGCCGCAACAGGGCTGGGCCGCCTGCCTGGACTGCGGGCGAGTTGTGCAGGTTGGTGGGTTGCTGGATGCCTGCGTCTGTGGCGGAAAGGACGGCTGGACGGCGGCGGTGGTTGATCCGCTGGTTGGCCCTGCGGGCGTCTGAGGGTCAAAGGTCTAAGGGTCCAAGAAAAGCGGAAAGGCGTTCCTCTTATACGGACTCCGATTAGAGAGTGTTGAAAACACCCGTAATCCGAGCGAAGCGAGAAGGAGAAAAACGGATGCCGGACGTGGAGTGTAGGAATCGGCGCTGTCCCGATTTCTACACTCCACGTCCGGCATCCGTATTAGCAATGGTTCGGACAGTTTTGACGAAAAATTGAAATGGACCAAAAAACGGGTCTCCGCTAGGGTGAAGTTCTCAAGACTGCCCCCAGGAGACCCGATGACCATTTTACCCGTACTGCTGACTTTGCTTCATCTTCCTCTTACCCAACAGCGCTTCTTCCTCCACCTGATGCCGCTGTGGCAGGCCATTCCTGGCCGAATCAATGCATTGAATCTCAGCCGCTACAGCGGCTGGGATGAACGCACCTTCCGCCGTTGGTTTGCCAAAGCCCTCCCGTGGAACACCCTTCAGTGGAGCGTGCCGGAACTGCTCATGCGGCTCGGCGC
>NZ_MSTI01000017.1 GCF_001949125.1 Deinococcus marmoris | reverse complement strand
TACGGCTGCGTGATGCAGGTGGTTGCCACCCGCGCAGCGGATGGCGATCTCATCGTCCTGGCGACAGATTTGAAGGTGTGGGACACCTGGGCGGTGTACCGATTGCGCTGGAGCATCGAGTGTACGTTCAGCAGCATGAAGTCGCGTGGCTTTGATCTGGAACGGTCAGCGGTGACCCACGCTGACCGATTAGAGCGGTTGTTTGGACTGGTCACGCTGGCCTGGGTGTGCTGTCTGCGGGTGGGCGTCTGGATGAATGCGTCCAAACCAATCCCAGTCAAAGCGCATGGTCGTCGCGCTGTCAGCGTGGTCCAGTATGGCTGGCAATATCTGGCGAGAGCGCTGAGATGGGATCACCCACAGGCCGAAATATACTTCGGCCTCTTAAATCAACCTTTCTCCGCACCCAGCGCCACTTAAACGCAAGTTGTCCGGTACTGAAGTGTGGGCCATCTTCAAAAAGCTTGAACCCGGCGAATATCGTTGCTGGCACGAACGTATGAACATCTACGGCGTGAAATTGCGCGTCCTGGCTTGTAAAAATCACAAGGGCGATATTCTGTATCTGGCCTATCACGGGCGGGCTGAGAAGGCCATCAGGCGCTATGCCTTGCGGTGGGGGTGTGAAACGATGCATCAAGCGATGAAATCCAGAGGATTTCATCTGGAAGACAGCCATGTGACGGACACCGGGCGAATGACCACGCTGTTTGGCGTGGTGGTGCTGGCCTTCGTATGGTGCTGCCTGATTGGAGAACAGGAGGAAGACCGCGAACCGACAGAGAAGTTGGCCCACGGCTATCCACCCAAAAGTCTCTTCCGCCGGGGTCTGGATGCGTTACAGCGGGCTTTGCGAGACCTGGGGTTCGGAAAAAGAACGTCTGGTCCGAGCTTTATCCAGCTTCTTGCTGCTTTTGTACCCTAGAGAAGGGCCACGCACGATGTATGGCACCGAAGGCCCATTGGTATCTGATTAGCGCTCCTGACCCGGTGGCCTGAACCGGGCAGGATTCGCTAGAATTGGGGCATGGCCGGGACGCTGACAGAGGGGGATGTGCTGGAGATCATCCGTCAGCAGACCGAGCGATTCGAGCAGTTGGAAGCCGAGAATCACGCGCTACGTGCCGAAAACACTCGTCTGAAAAAGAAGATCGAGGAGCTGGAGCGCAAGAAGCACAGCAAATATGCTGCTCCGTTCAGCCGCGAGACGCGTAAAGCTGATCCCCAGCCACCTGGACGCCGTGCAGGAATGGGAACATTCACCTACAAGACTCCGCCTGAACCTGTTCAGGTTCAGGCGGTCATTTCCGTCCCGACTCCTAA
>NZ_MSTI01000060.1 GCF_001949125.1 Deinococcus marmoris | reverse complement strand
GTGTCATCGTCAAAATGCGGGAAACGCAGTGCCAGATCAGCATAAATACGCTCCAAGTTAAGCTGAATCCGCAGGTAACGGGTGCGGTCCGGGAGGCAGGGAAAAAGCTGACGGTAGGTGAAGCGGACCTGTGCGAGCCATTTTTGCTGTGATGGCTGACCCAGGAGTTCGCCAACCAGCGCAATCGTCATGATCTCGGCGTAGGTGCCTTTTTGATGCGGCTCCCTGGGGAGTGTGAACAGGCCGCTGACCTCAGCGGCCTTCAAGTAATCATCAATGTAGACGTACACAAGTAAAAACAGGTCTTCGACGGTAGATTGAACCAGCGGAAGCTCGTTGGTAGGCATACCTGAGTTTCCGCTTTTCTCGGCTCAGTATCCCCTAGCACCCGAAGTTGTGAGGTCAACTGAGCCGATTCAGCCCGCCAGACCCGCCGTAACAGCTTCCTTCAGAGTCGTGGTGGGCCGTCCAATCAGGCGGCTCAGGTCTCTCCTGTCGGTGTGCAGACCGCCGTGCTGCGCGTTGGCATCAGCGTCGGCCAGCTTGAGGGCCAGCGGTTCAGGCACGCCGAAGCCCACCAGCATCTCAGCGTAACCGCCTTCGGGGAGATTCTGGTACGTCACCACACGGCCACTCTGGGCGGCAATCTCGGCCACCAGTTCATCCAGGGTAAAGGCCGTGTCTCCGCCCAGTTCATAGATGGTGTTTTCCTGGTCTGGCAGGGTCAACACGGCTGCCGCTGCTGCCGCGTAATCGGCCCGGCTGGCTGCACTGATCCGCCCGTCGCCCGCACTGCCGGGCAGGGTGCCGTACTGCGCGGCCTGTGCCACGTTGTAATTTTCCATGTACCAACTGTTCCGCAGAAACACGAAGGGAATGCCCGATTCACGGATGGCTTCCTCGGTGGTCTTGTGGTCTGCCGCCATGGTCATGCTGGCTGTATCAGCCCGCAGAATGCTGGTATAGGCCAGCAATTTGACTCCGGCAGCCTGGGCCGCGTCCACCACATTGCGCTGCGGGGTGGCGCGGTCTGCCACATCGTTGGACGAGATCAGCAGCAGCTTGTCAATACCTTGTAGGGCGGCATCCAGGGTGTCGGGCTGCGTGTAATCGGCCTGGCGAATCTGCACGCCCTTTGCGGCCAACGCGGAAGCTTTCGCGGGATCGCGGACAAGCGCGACGATTTCGCTGGCGGGCGTTCCGCGTTCCAGCAGGGCGGCGATAGTCAGTTGGCCGAGGTGGCCGGTGGCTCCGGTGATGGCGATCATAGAACTCCTTGGGTGCATGCGCTGAATGGGCGACGAGAGGGCGAGTTGACAAGATGTAAGATATTTTATTACATCTGGGGCAAAAGACTGGAAAGTCTAGCTGGCTTTCTCATGAAGAGCGCTCGTGATCTCCGCTAACGTGACCTGCTCAAGTCGGCTTTCCAGCGCGGCCTGGGCCTGGACAAATACGTCGTCCAGTACGCACTGGATATTGGCCCCCACTGGACAGTTGGGATTGGGCTTTTGGTGAACCTTGAGCATGGACTGAGGCGCATCCACAGCGCGGTACACGTCCAGCAGGGTGATTTGATCGGCGCGGCGGGTCAGGGTTGCGCCGGTGACGCCGCGCCGGGTGTGCAGCAATCCCGCTCGCCGCAGCCTTCCGGTTACGTTGCGGATGACCACCGGATTAACCCCTACACTGCCCGCAATGTACTCGGAACTGTACGGTCCGTCGCCCTGGTTCAGCAGCGACAGAATGTGGACGGCGATTGCGTACTCACTGTTCATCTTCCGGTCCTCCCAAACCTTGTAAGTATTATAATTACAAGCTG
>NZ_MSTI01000103.1 GCF_001949125.1 Deinococcus marmoris | reverse complement strand
TGGCTCGAGCCGCTTAAACTGGGCTTGGGTCAGGTCCGATGAGTAAGGCTTGCGTTTCACACCTCAAGCTTGCCACCGGATCGGACCCTTTATAAACACGCTCTAAGGGTCAAACCAGAGAAGCTGAATGCTCCGGTTCGACCCTTAGACCCTTTGACTCTTAGACGGCGCAGCCCCCCTCAGTCCCGGCGCGGAGGCCGTCCCCCACGGTCCCCACCACCGGAACGCGGCGGACGCGCCTCACGCGGCGCGATCTTGCCTTCCAGCTCGGGGCGGATCAGGTCGATCTTGCCCCGGTCATCCACGGCCACGATCTTCACGCGCAGCTTGTCGCCCACGTTCATCACATCTTCCACAGCGTTGACGCGCTCCTCGGACATCTGCGAGATGTGCAGCATGCCGTCCTGGCCGGGATACAGGTTAATAAAGGCCCCGAACGGCGTGGTCTTGACCACCGTGCCGTCGAATTCCTCGCCCGCTCTGGCCTCGCGGGTGATGCTCATGATGCGGTCGCGCACGGCCTCGGCACTGGCACTCTCGGCGCTGAACACGCGCACGGTGCCGTCTTCCTCCACCGTGATCTGCGCGCCCATCGCCTCCAGCTCGCGGATCTGCTTGCCGCCCGGCCCGATGACCTTGCCGATCAGCTCGGGGTTGATCTTCAGGGAAATGATGCGTGGCGCGGTGGGCGACAGTTCCGGGCGTGGCGCGGCCAGCACCTCGGCCATCTTGCCCAGAATGTGCAGGCGTCCGTCGCGGGCCTGCGCCAGTGCCTCACGCATGATCTGCGGGGTGATGCCGCCCACCTTGATGTCCATTTGCAGGGCGGTCACGCCTTCAGCCGTACCGCAGACCTTGAAATCCATATCGCCCAGTGCGTCTTCCAGGCCCAGGATGTCGGTCAGGACGCGGTACTTGTCGCCCTCCATCACCAGACCCATCGCCACCCCGGCCACCGGAGCCTTGATCGGCACGCCTGCGTCCATCAGCGCCAGCACTCCAGCGCACACGGTTGCCATCGACGACGAACCGTTGGATTCCAGCACCTCGCCCACGATGCGGATCACATACGGGAATTCTTCAAAGCTGGGCAGCACGGCGCGGATGGCCCGTTTGGCGAGGTTGCCGTGGCCGATCTCGCGGCGCGACTGCCCGCCCATGCGCTTGACCTCGCCCGTGCTGTACGGCGGGAAGTTGTAGTGCAGCATGAACTTGTCGTTCTTCTCGGCGCTCAGGTCGTCCACCAGAATCTCGTCGCGCTCGGTGCCCAGCGTCGCCACGCCCAGCACCTGCGTCTCGCCGCGCGTGAAGATGGCGCTGCCGTGCGCGCGGGGCAGGGGGCGAGCCTCGATCCAGATGGGGCGAACGGTCCTGGAATCGCGGCCATCGGCGCGCATATCGTCTTCCAGAATCAGGCGGCGCAGTTCCTTCTTTTCCACCTTGTTGAAGGCGTTCTTGAGGGCGGTGATGCGTTCCTTCGCGCCGTCGGCATCGGGATCGGGTTCGTACCCGGCAATGATCTCGTCGCGCAGCGCCTTGGTGCGGGCGCTGCGGTCTTTCTTCTTGACCGTCAGCAGCGCGTCTTTCAGGCCGCCCGCCTTGGCCTTCTCGGTGAGTTCCGGCACCAGATCGGTGGTCAGATCGGTTTCTTCCAGGAAGTTGAATTTCTCCTGGCCCATTTCCTCGCGCATGGTCTCGATCAGCGAAATGACGCCCTGCATCTCGGCGTGGGCAAATTCAATGGCCCCCACCAGATCGTCCTCGGAGGCGTTGTGCGCCCCAGCTTCCACCATCATCACGGCGTCCTTCGTTCCGGCCACCACCAGATCCATGGGGCTGTTCTTCAGTTGATCGGCAGTCGGGTTGATGACGTACTGGCCGTCGATCTGGCCCACGCGCACGCAGGCGGTCGGTCCTGCCCACGGGATGTCGCTCAGGCTCAGGGCTGCCGACGCGCCCACTGGCCCCAGCACGTCGGGTGCGTTCTGGCCGTCGGCGCTGATCACCGTGATGATCACCTGGGTTTCGTGGCGGTAGGTCTTGGGAAACAATGGGCGAATCTGGCGATCCGTGATGCGCGCGCCCAGGATGGCTTTCTCGCCGGGGCGGCCCTCGCGGCGGTGGAACGATCCGGGAATCTTGCCCACGGCGTAGTGGCGTTCCTCGAATTCCACGGTCAGCGGCAGGAAATCCAGCGTGCTTTTGTCGTCGCGGGCCTGGGCGGTGACCAGCAACATGGTGTCGCCGTAGCGCAGGGTGACGCTGCCGCTGACCAGCTTGGCCAGTTTGCCGGTCTCGATGCTCAGCTCGCGCCCGCCGAGCATGGTGGTGTAGGTTTTTCCAATCATGAGCGGCAGTCTATCCCGCACGGTCCCCGGTGAAGAGGGTCCTGCCCCGCCGTGGGGTCCCGCCAACTCTTCATGGATTGCGGCGGCTGTCGGCTCTGGCCTATGTGGAAGGCAAGGCACCGTCTTGCGTGGGCCGCAGAACATCAAGAACACGCGCTGCTGTTTTATGCGGTCTGGAGTTCGATGCTGCGCGCCTGACCCGTCTGGTGCGGTTTTTTCTCCTTTTGGAGCCTGCTGGTGGTCTGGAACGTCGATTGTCCAGAGACGCATGTTTGGCCAAAGGTGGCATGGGGCGCGTGTGACTTGGTCTATCTCCAACACCGTTCAATCGGAATCCGTATCAGCCCAGGTTTTCTCCCGCACAGTCGGTGGCTGCCCGTCGTCCGGCATTGGGCAAATCTCCTGAGTTCCTTGAGTGGACCCCCTCATTAAGGCTGCGAGTGAAGCACTTAACAGCGGTTGAGTGGGGCTTGAGTCTATGTTCAGCCCCCATGACCACTCATCCACCTCGTCCCATGCGTGCGCGCAGTCTGGCGGAAAAGCAGCAGCGCCGGGCCGATATCCTGTGCGCCGCCGAAGATCTCTGGACCACCACCCCCTACGCTGACCTGAGCATGAACCAGGTGGCCAGCGCCGCCCAGCTTGCCAAAGGCACCCTGTATCTGTATTTCGACACCAAGGAAGAACTGTTCCTGGCGCTGGTGGACGGCCATCTGGCCGCCTGGATCGCCCGCGCCGCCGCGATCCTGGAAGAACGTGGCCCCCGCACGCCATCGCAACTGGCCGACGTGCTGCTGGAGGCCGGGCAGGATTCCCAGTCGGTGCGCCGCCTGCTGGTGCTGCTGGGAACGGTGCTGGAACGCCGGGTCCGCCCGGAACTGCTTCAGGAGTTTTATCAGAACCTGAACGCGCATCTGGAACGTCTGCTGGCGCTGATGCCGCTGGAGCGCGAGGTGTCTGTGCGCGTGCTGCGCCACCTGTACGCCCTGGCCATCGGCTGGCAGCACCTGTCCGAGCAGCCCCAGCCGATTCAGCCTCAAACCCGGTCCCAGCCCCGGCCCGGCGGCGCGCAGATCGACCCGGTGCAGGGCCTGAACTGCGTGCTGAACATCGGAGAACATGATGCCGAGGAAGAATTCGGGCTGGCGGTGCGGGCCGTGATCGACCGCGTGACCCGCGTAGCCGCGCCTGCCTGAGCTGGTGGGCGGCTTTCACGCTACCAGCCCTGCGCTCCTCTCCCAACCGGGAGGGGAGTTTTTTCTGGCCTTCGCCCTGGCTTGCGGCGGAGCGTCATGAAGGCTCTTTCTGTCCCGTAAATTCGGGAAACTGGCAGGCCAAATGCGGCACTGTTCTGTCCGCCGCAGAAGTCCAGCATCAGTGGACATGTCCTGTTCCAGGGCTGGTGCTGGTCTGCTAGTTTTCGCGGTCCTGATCCGCAGCGGATGAGAGGCGCTTATGATGGACCCCCATGAAAAGAAATCTCTTTCTGATCGGCGCAGCCCTGACGCTGTCCTCGTGCAGCATGATGTCCAAACCCGCAGAGCCGGTAACGGTGACGGTGGTGGGCCTCAACGACTTCCACGGCAACCTGGAAGCCACCAACTTCTCGGGTGTCATGATTCCCGATCCCAAGGACCCCACCAAGCAGGTGCGCCTGCAAGCGGGCGGGATCGAGGCCATCGGCGGCTACCTGGACCAGGAGCGGGCCAAGAACCCCAACCTGATCTTCGTGGGGGCCGGGGACGTGATCGGGGCCTCGCCCATCACCAGCAGCCTGCTGCGTGACGAACCCAGCACCATCGCCATGACCAAGCTGGGCATGAAGTTCAGCTCGCTGGGCAACCACGAGTTCGATCAGGGTCTCAAGGAACTGATGCGGATGCAGAACGGCGGCTGCGACAGCAACGACACGGCCAAAGCCTGCAAGTTCGAGAACCCCTACCCTGGCGCGGGCTTCAAGTGGCTGGGCGCGAACGTGGTGGACAAGACCACGCAGAAGCCCGTGTTCGAGCCATACGCCGTGCAGGAAATCGGCGGCGCAAAGATCGGCTTTATCGGCGCGGTGCTTCAGGGAACCCCCAGCATCGTCAGCCCCGACGGCATCAAGACGCTGGACTTTCTGGACGAGGCCAGCAGCATCAACAAGTACGTTCCCGAATTGAAGAAGATGAACGTGGACGCCATCGTGGTGCTGATCCACCAGGGCGGCGTGGCCAAGGACGGCTTCTCGGAGCCAGCCTGCGGCACCCTGACCGGCCCCATCGTGGACATCGTGAACAAGCTGGACCCGTCCATCAGAGCGGTGGTCAGCGGGCACACCCACCAGGGGTACAACTGTCTGGTGGGAGGCCGCGTGGTTATCCAGGGCGACTATTACGGCCACCTGCTGCAACGCCTGGACCTGACCGTGGACAAGGCCAACCATAAGCTGCTGTCGATCAGCGCGGCCAACGTGGTGATGGACACCCGCACGCTGCCCAAGGACCCGGCCATGACCGCCATCCTGACCCGCGCCAAAACGCTGACCGACGCCGTGAAGGGCACCCCGGTGGGCACCCTGGCCGTCGCCAGCATCAGCCGGACCAACAACGCGGCGGGCGAGAGCGCACTGGGCGATGTGATCGCCGACTCGCAACTGGCCGCCACTGCCGACAAGGGGGCCGTGATCGCTTTCATGAATCCCGGCGGCATCCGTGCGGACCTGACCGCCAGTGCGGCGGGCAACACCGCCACCTTCGGCGACCTGTTCACCGTGCAGCCTTTCGGCAATACGCTGGTGGTCATGGACCTGACCGGCGCGCAGCTCAAGACCCTGCTGGAGCAGCAGTTCGACAACCCCGAAGCGGGCAGCAGCCGCATCTTGCAGGTCAGCAAGGGCTTTGCCTACAGCTACGACTCCACCGCCGCCAAGGGCAGCCGGGTAGACGCGGCCAGCATCAAGCTGGGCGGCGAAACCATCGATCCTGCCAAGACCTACCGCGTGACCATGAACTCGTTCCTGGCGGGCGGCGGCGATAACTTCGTGGCCTTCAAGGACGGCACCAACGTGCTGCAACTGCCCAATCTGGTGGATGTGGACACTGCCGTGTCTTATGTCAAGGCCAACGCTGGTCTGGCGGCTGGCGCGCAGGACCGGATCACCAAGACGAAGTAAGGCTGATGATTGGCCGCTTCTGACCCATCCTGGAATCAGAGGAAGGACGGTCTCATCTTCTGTAAATCCGTGAAAAGCTCGCCCCCACCTCCTTGCTAGGGTGGGGGCGAGCTTCTGTGCCGCTGGTCTTGACCGTCCCTTTGGAGCCTGATCCCGTGGCCGGCCTGTGTACTATCCTCGGCGATACCGGACCATTCACGTTGGAATCACTTCCAAACGCTCTCACCCTCGCAGGAGGTTTTCTGACATGACCCCATCCACACCGACTCAGTCCCATTTCACCCTGTCCCGTTCCAGCGGCGTTCTGCTGCACCCCACCAGCCTGCCCGGCCCCTACGGCATCGGTGAGCTGGGCTTCTATGCGCGCAATTTCATCGACTGGCTCGCGGACGCCGGGCAGAAATACTGGCAGGTCATGCCGCTGGGGCCAACAGGTTACGGTGACAGCCCCTATCAGGCGTTCAGCGCCTTTGCGGGCAATCCGTACCTGATTGATCTGGCCACCCTGCGCCACGAGGGCCTGCTGCACGAGACCGACTTCGCCGCCACGCCCGTTTTTGCCCCGGCCAGGGTGGATTTTGGCCTGCAATACATCTGGCGCAACCAGATGCTGGAGCGCGCCTACATCTCGTTCGTGGGCGGGTCTGCCGAACATCTGACCCCCGATTTCGAGGCATTCAAGGCCGAGGAAGCGGCGTGGCTGGACGATTATGCGCTGTTCACGGCCCTGAAAGCCGCGCACGGCGGACTGCCCTGGAACGCCTGGCAACCTGCCGTGCGGGACCGCCAGCCGGAAGCGCTGGAACTGGCACAGAGCGACCTGAACGTGACCATCGAGCGCACCAAGTTCATCCAGTTTCTGTTCTTCCGCCAGTGGAACGCCATCCGCGCCTACGCCCGCGAGCGGGGCATCGAGGTCATCGGTGACATTCCCATCTTCGTGGCGATGGACAGCAGCGACGCCTGGGCCAACCGCGATCAGTTCTATTTCGACGAGCAGGGCCAGCCCAGCGTGGTGGCCGGGGTTCCGCCGGATTACTTCAGTGAAACCGGGCAACTCTGGGGCAACCCGCTGTACGACTGGAAGGCCATGCAGAAAGACAATTTCGCGTGGTGGGTCGAGCGCTTTAAGGGCAGCCTCAAACTGTTTGACCTGATCCGCATCGATCATTTCCGGGGCTTTGCGGCGTCCTGGGAAATTCCCTTTCCCGCCGACACCGCCATGCATGGGCGCTGGGTGCCTGCGCTGGGCCACGAGATGTTCCAGGCCGTGCGCGACGCGCTGGGCGTGCTGCCCATCATCGCCGAGGATCTGGGTGTGATTACCCCCGACGTGGAAAAGCTGCGCGACGACTTCGAGTTTCCGGGCATGGCGGTGTTGCAATTCGCCTTCGGCGGAGGTGACTTCGCGGTCAACGACTTCCTGCCCCACAACCTGCGCGAGAATCAGGTGGTCTACACCGGCACCCACGACAACGACACCACGCGCGGTTGGTGGGTCCACGCCGAGGAGCAGGAGAAGCACAACTTCCGCGTCTACACGTCCTCGGACCCCAGTGAGGCTAGTTTCGTGCCGCAGATGATGCGTCTGGCCTTCGAGAGCCGCGCCAATCTGGCCGTGGTTCCCTTGCAGGACGTGTTTAACCTGGGCACCGACGACCGCATGAACCTGCCCGGCACCACCGGGGACCACAACTGGACCTGGCGGTACCACGCGGGCGATCTGCGCCCCGACATGGCGTCCAGCCTGCGGGCGCTGACCGAGGAGACCGGGCGACAGGGCAACTGAGCGACTGGGGAAGAAGTGGGGGAGGGGGCGGCTTTCCTCTTCAACAACAAAATCAAACTTCCCGAAGACCTCTCTCCCAGGGGTCTTTTTTGTTATTCCCACACCCCACGGCCCATAACCCACTACCCTGTTCCCCATGAAGCTCTACACCAAGACAGGCGACGGCGGCACCACTGGCCTTTACGGCGCGGACCGCGTGAGCAAGACCCACCCACGCGTGGAGGCCTACGGCACCGTGGACGAGCTGAACAGCGCCATCGGTCTGGCCCGCGCCCACAACACCCGCAGCCACAAGCCCGACGCCACGCTGGACGCCGATCTGGAATACCTGCAAAACGCGCTGTTCGATCTGGGCGCGGACCTCGCCACCCGCCCCGGCACCATCTATGAGAAGAAGATCAGCCGGATCGACGCCGAGGACGCCGCTTTTCTGGAGGCCATGATCGACCGCTACCAGGAGGCTGCGCCACCGTTCACGGGCTTTGTCCATCCTGGCGGCACGCCTGCCGCCGCCACGCTGCACATTGCCCGCACGGTGGCCCGCCGCGCCGAACGCGAGGTGATCCGCCTGCTGGAAGTGGAAGAGGCGAATAAGGAAGTGCAGATTTACCTGAACCGTCTGTCGGATCTGCTGTTCGTGATGGCGCGCGCGGCCAATCAGGCGGCAGGCATCGAGGAACACGCCTGGCTGGTCAAGGGCCGGCGCTAGGCTTTCGGCCTACTTTCTTCCAGAAATGACCCGCGCGATCTCCCGCGCCCCCGTCTCCGCCCCATGTATGGTCAGTCCGCCGTAACCGAGCAGCAGGGCGTTCGGCACCTCGCCTGCGAAGGTGTAGGTGTCCAGCGTGGAGACGTGAACGCCACGTTTTGAGAGTTCGGTGGCCACCTTCCGTGCGTCCAGCGGCGGCGACAGGAACAGGCAGACATGCAGCCCGGCCTCGATGCCGCCCAGCGTGGCGTGGGGGGCCAGCGGTTCCAGAATCCGGGTCAGGACGGCCCGCACTCCCGCGTGCCAGCGGCGCGTGCGGCGGATGTGGCGGTCCACCTCGCCCGTTTTTAGCAGATGCAGCAGCGCGTGCTGGACAGGCAGCGGGTGGCCGGAATCCAGCAGCGTGCGGGCGCGGATCAGCGTGGGCATCAGCGCGGGCGGGCCGATCAGAAATCCTGTGCGTAATCCTGGCGTCAGCACCTTGGACAGCGTGCCGAGGTAAAGAACCCGGCTGCCCTGCGGGTCCAGACTCGCCAGTGTGGGCAGGGGCGGCGCACCGTACCTGAATTCTCCGTCGTAGTCGTCTTCCACGATCAGGGCGTCGTGTTTTGCGGCCCACTCCAGCAGGGCCAGTCGGCGCGGCACGCTCATGCGCCCGCCCAGGGGAAAGCTGTGGCTGGGCGTCACGTAGGCCAGTCGGGCAGGCGGCGTATCAGATGTGATCACTGGTCCGTCTGCATCCTGTTCCAACGAGATCAGGGTGTGTCCGGCGTCCACAATCGCCTGACGTGCGGCGCGGTAGCCAACAGCCTCAAACAGGATACTGGAACGGGGCGGGAGCAGCCGCAGAATCAGATTCAGGGCCTGCAAGGAACCCGCCGTGATCAGCACGCGCCCGGCCCCTGTCCCCAGCCCACGCGAACGCCCTACGAAGGCCGCCAGGGCCGCGCGCAACTCCGGTTCGCCCGCTGGGTCGCCGTAATCGCCCGCCACCTCGGCCCGCGCCGCCGCCGCCCACGCCTGCCGCCACGCCCGGATGTCCAGCGTGGCTGTGGTTGCCACCCCGGCCCGGAAATGAATGCCCCCGGCCTGCACCGGGCCGTCTACCGGGGCCGGGACCGGGGCCACGAACCAGTCGGGTGCGCCGCCGCCGCCTGCCCGTGACTGTACCTGTGTCTGCGCCGCGCCTGCCGAGACACGGGTGCCGCGCCCCACCGTGGCCTCCAGCGTGCCGTCGGCCACCAGTTCGGCGTAGGCGTCGGCCACCACGCCGCGCGTGACGCCCAGTTCGGCGGCCAGCGTGCGAGAGCCGGGCAACTGCAACCCCGCTGGCAACGCGCCGGACAGCGCCGCCGCCCGCAGTTGCTCGGCCAGTTGGGCGTGCAGAGGCTGCTCCATGCCGCGTTTCAGGTTCAGCGCAATGGGCAGTTCGCTCGTGAGGGGACTGCCCGAAAGTGGACTGCCTTTTCCGGTCTGAAGTGGAGCTTCGCGGGGGGCCACCATCTCGCTAGTGTACGGCCATGAGCGACTTCTACGATCCCTGGAAGCGTGACCCGTCCATCAGCCGCCGCCCGCAGAATCGCCGCGACGACGCCTGGATTCGGGACCTGCTGGCCCGCGTGGGCATCGGACGTGTGGCCACCGTGTGGCAGTCGGAGGACGGGCAGCCCTTCCCGTTCATCACCACGCTGGCCTTCGCCTACCGTCCCGAAACGCACGACATCGTGTACCACACCAACATCACCGGACGGCTGTGGGCCAACGTGGGCCAGAGTCAACGCCTGGGCCACCCGGCCACCTTTGAGGCCACCGAGATCGGTTGTCTGTTGCCCAGCAACAATCCGCTGGAACTGAGCGTGCAGTACCGCAGCGCCGTGGCCTTCGGCAGCGCCCGCCTCCTGACAGACCGGGAGGAAGCCCGCGCGGCGTTGACCGTCCTCTCTGAACGCCTGTTTCCCGATCTGCGGATTGGACAGCAGACGCGCCCGATTCTGGACGCCGATCTGGCGCGTACGAGCGTCTATTCGCTGGCGGTGGAACGCTGGAGCGGCAAGGAAAACTGGCAGCCTATGACCGATCAGACCGAAGACTGGCCCGCGCTGACGCCCGAACTGGCCCGTCTGCGTCCCGCCATTCCCGGCCCCGCCGTCCCTGATCCCGCTAGAGTCAGGCCGTGACCCGTCAGGACGCCCTGCAACTGTTCTTGCTCTCCGCCGTGTGGGGCATCTCGTTCCTGCTGATTAAGTGGAGCGGCGAGGTCTTTCCACCGCTGTGGGTGGCCCTGCTTCGCTGTGTGTCTGGCGCGGCGGTGCTGTGGCTGGCGCTGCGGCTGGGACGCCATTCGCTGCCGCCCGCCAGCCTGTGGAGACCGCTATTGCTGGTGGCCTTTTTCAACAATGTGGTGCCGTGGACCTTTTTTGCCTGGGGCGAACAGAGTGTGTCCAGCAACATCGCTGCGATCCTGAACGCCACCACGCCGCTGTTCACGTTGCTGATCAGCCTGAGCGTGCGCGAGATCGCCCCCACCAGCCGCGTGATCCTGGGCGTGCTGCTCGGTCTGGGCGGCGTCGGCCTGACCGTGGTGGGAGGACTCAGCGGCGGCCACGCCTCCGTGCTGGGTGTGAGCGTGCTGACGGCGGCAGGGCTGGGCTACGCGCTGGCCACCGTCGTCGCCAAACGCACGCTGGGCGGCCAGAATCCGGTGGGGCTGGCCACCACCCAACTGTCGCTGGCGGGCCTATTGCTCCTGCCCGCCGCGCTCATTGGCCCCGCGCCCTCGGCCCTGACCTCGCAGGCCGTGCTGTCTCTGCTGTTTCTGGGCGTGTTCGGCAGCGGTTTTGCCTACCTGCTCTATTACGGCCTGCTGGCGCGCGTGTCCAGCACGCAGGTCACCGCCGTCACGTACCTGCTGCCCGTCTGGGGTTTGTTCTGGGGCGTGGTGGCAGGGGAGCGGGTGGGAATCCTGTCGGTGGTCGGCGTGGGCGTGATCCTGGCCGGGCTGGCGCTGCTGAATCTGCGGCCCAGACGCCCCCGCCAGCCTGCTCCGGTCTGATCGCCCCCCACCCAGTCCAGTCGGCTGGACACCTTACCGACTTTCCCATGCACGACGCCTACACTGAAGGCAAACGGAGGAATCTATGACTGCAACCCCTGAAAGCAAGACCCACAGCAAGTGGCTGGACGCCGAACTCAAGTACGACAGTGGTGTGTACAACAAGCATGAAGTCGTGATGGTGCGCGGCCTGGGTGCCACCGTCTGGGACGAGAACGGGCGCTCCTACATTGACTGCGTGGCCGGGTACGGCGTCGCCAACATCGGCCACAGCCACCCGGATGTCGTCAAGGCCATTCAGGAGCAGGCGGGCAAGCTGATGATCATGCCCCAGAGCGTGCCCAACGACAAACGCGCCGAATTCTTGCAGGAACTGGTGGGCATCCTGCCAGCGGGCCTGGACCGCGTGTTCCTGTGCAACTCCGGCACCGAGGCGATGGAGGCGGCCAAGAAATTCGCCATCACCGGCACCGGGCGGCAGCGTTTCGTGAGCATGAAACGCGGCTTTTCGGGCCGCAGCCTGGGCGCGCTGGCCCTGACCTGGGAACCCAAGTACCGCGAACCCTTCGGCGACGCCGTGGACAGCAAGAACGTGGATTTCGTGACTTACGGCAACGTGGAGGAACTGCGCGCCGCTGTGACCGATCAGACGGCAGCCGTGATCCTGGAACCCGTGCAGGGCGAGGGCGGCGTGCGCCCCGGCACGATGGAATTCATGCAGGAAGCCCGCCGGATTACCAAGGAGAAGGGCGCGCTCCTGATCATGGATGAGATTCAGACCGGCTTTTGCCGCACTGGCAAGATGTTCGCCACCGAACACTTCGGCGTGACCCCCGACGGCATGACGCTGGCCAAGGCGATGGCCGGGGGCGTGCCCATCGGCGCGTTCGTAATGACTGGCGCAGTCGCTGACCGCATGCCCGGCGGCGGCCACGGCACCACCTTCGGCGGCAACCCCCTGAGCATGGCTGCCGGACTGGCTGCCATCCGCGCCATGAAACGTGAGGGCATGGCCGAGCAGGCCCGCGAGAAGGGCGCGTACTTCATGGACCGCCTGCGCGCCATCGACTCGGCCAAGATCCGCGAGGTGCGCGGCATGGGCCTGATGATCGGCGTGGAGCTCAAGGAAAAGAGTGCGCCCTACATCACTGCCCTGGAACACGACGAGGGCGTGATGGCGTTGCAGGCCACGCCGCTGGTGGTGCGTTTCCTGCCGCCGATCACGATTACCAGAGAGCAGATCGATCAGGTGGTGGACGCCTTCGAGCGCGTGCTGAACGGGGTCAACCCCCGCGCCGAGCGTCAGGCACAACTGGCCGCGCAGGCAGAGGAAAAACAGAGCGAGTAATCCCTCTGTCCACTGGGGCTGGAGGCGGGTCTGCGGACTGGCCCCCAGCCTTTTTTGATGTCCACCAGAGTCGAACAGCGCCGGTCACGACGGGCAGAAACGCGGCAGAGTGTGGAAATCCCTCAAATCACGCTGGTGAACTTCCTTACACTGTCTGGTGTGAAGTTCTGGTTGGTGGGTATTCCGATGGTGGCGCTCCTGGGTGGGGCGCTGGCCATGGGCGTTGCGGCAAGTTCCGATGAAAAACTCGCGCCGGGCCTGAGCGTGGCCGGGGTGGATGTGGGCGGATTGACCCCGCAGCAGGCCATTGCCGCCATCGGTGAGCGCGCCGCCGCTGCCCCGCAGGTGACGGTGACGGCGGGGCAGCAGACCTGGACCCTGGGGGCCGATCAGCTCGGCTGGCACGCTGACGCCGCAACCAGCGTGGCCGCCGCCGAGAAGGTCAGCGCCGCCCGCACCCTGGTAGAGCGGGTCAAGGGCATGGTCGGTCAGGAGCAGCCGCAGAACTTTCCGCTGATTGCTGCTGTTGATCCTGCCGTGGCCAAAGCCGCCCTGTCCAGCCTGACTGCCAACCTGAACACCCAGCCGAAGAACGCTGCCGTGGCCTTCAACAAGACAACCCTTAAGTACGCCGTGACAGCTAAAGACGCGCCGGGGCGCCAGTACGACGCGGCCACCGCTGCCCGCACCTACGCGGCCACGCCCACCGCCACCAGCGTCCAGATTCCGGTGAAAGAGTGGAAGGCGCAGTACACCGCCGAGGCCCTCCAGAACTACGCCGATCAGGGCAATGCGCTGATGCGGCCCTTCGGTGCGACGCTGGCCGGGACCACCCGCAAGGGCGTGCTGACGCCGCTGCAAGTCGCCAACCTGTACTGGGTCAGGCCGCAGGGCATTGTGGCGGACGAGCCGGCCATGAAACGCGCCTTCAAGCTGTTGACCGGATTCATCGATCAGCCCGCGCAGGACGCCCGTTTCGCCTTCAAGGGCGACAAACTGGTCAAGGTGCCCGAACAGGCTGGGCGCGTGACCCAGAATGCCGCCTACACGGCTTTCCGGGCCACCGTGCTGGACCCGTCCACCTCCAGCATGATGTTCGTCTCCAAGCCCGTGGCCCCTGCGCTGACCGCCGCGCAACTGCCCGACGCCAGCAAGCTGAGCCTGATTCATACGGGCGTCAGCACCTACTACCACAGCAGCCGCGAGCGCCGCACCAATGTTGCCAACGCCGCCGCCAAGATTAACGGCGCGGTGGTTCCGGCGGGCGGCACCTTCAGCTTTCTGGCCAATCTGGGGGGCATCACGGAAGGGAACGGCTTTGTGGGTGGCCTGATCATCGCGGATGGACGCACAGTGGACGGTCTGGGCGGCGGCGTGTGCCAGGTCAGCACCACGGTGTTCCGCGCGATGTACGGCGCGGGCCTGCCCGTCAAGGAACGCAACCAGCACAGCTACCGCGTGGGCTACTACGAGCCGCAGGTGGGCTTTGAAGCCGCTGTCTACGATCCGGGCCTGGACCTCAAGTTCGGCAATGACACGGGCGGCCCACTGCTGATCAAGACCATCAACAACGACGCCGCCAGCCGACTGGAAGTGCAGGTCTGGGGCATCAAACAGGCGCGCACCGTGACGGTCAGTCCCGCCGTGATCCTGTCTCGCACGGCGCACCCCGCCCCCAAATACGTGGTCAATCCCAGCCTGCGCCCCGGCACCAGCAAGCAGGTGGACTGGGCGGCGGACGGCTACAACCTCTACATCACCCGCACCATCAAGGATGCAAGCGGCGTGCGGACCGATAAGACCAGCACGGTCTACAAGCCCTGGCAGGCCGTGTACGAGGTGGGGCCGAGCTGAGCTGGAAACAATGAGCGTGGGCCGGAGAGAAACCTCTGGCCCACGCTTACTTTTGAAGACGGTTTATTTGACGGGTTTGCGGACGGCGGCCATGATCAGCGAGAAGGCGGCGATCACGACGAGGTAGCTGAGCAGTGAGGCGGCGGGGCTGAAATTGGGACTCAGCACGTCCAGCGAGAACTTGTAGATGGCAAAAGGGACGGCCCAGCCCATGGCGAAGTAGGCGGCCCGGCGCAGAAAGTCGCGCGCGACGGCGGCCTGCGGAAAGTAGAACATCGGCACCAGCATGGCTGGAATCAGCAGCAGTTGCACCAGATAAAACCAGATGGGCAGGTTGGCAAAGCCGTATTCCACGCCACCGAAGACGATGTTCAGCGCGCCGATGATCAGACCCGTGATCAGGGCGGTGCGCGGGAGAAAAGTAGGGTTCACATCCTCTATGCTGCCACAGCAGGCGGGAGTCAACTGTCCGCCGGGGGTTCAACCCAACCAGTGACAGCGGCGCGGCGGCCTTCAGGACGGACAGACAGGACTCCTGGCCCTCCCGCCGTGTTAGCCTCTGGGCCGTGATGCAACCTTGATTTCCGCGTTGACGCTGGCCATGATCGGTGTGGGGCTGCTGGCTGGGGTGCTGGGCGCGATCCTGGGCCTGGGGGGCGGCGTGGTGGTGGTGCCCGCGCTGGAATTCGTGTTGCCGCGCTTCGGGCATGCTGTGACCATCGGGCAGGCCGTGGCGATCAGCCAGATCGGGGTGCTGGCGGTGGGCCTTTCGGGGGCCGCCGCGTACCTGCAACGCGGTCTGGTGCGCGCCCGTACCGGCTACCTGCTCTCGCCGTACACCATTGCAGGCGGCGCGGTGGGCAGTTTCCTGGGCCTGGTGCTGCCCGCGCGGGCGGTGGCCACCGTGTTCGCTTTGCTGCTGCTGTACTCCTCTTACAACCTGCTGCGCGGATTGAAGCGGGTAGAGGCCGAACGTGAACCCAGCCGACTGGTGACCCCCGCCATGACCTTCGCCGGGATCATGAGCGGCCTGCTGGGCATCGGCGGCGGCACCGTGCAGGTCCCGGTCCTGAACCTGATGGCCGGAGTCCCGATCCGCGAGGCGATTGCCACCAGCACCTTTATCATGGGTCTGACTGCCGTGGGCAACGCGCTGGTGTATCAGGCTGGGGGGCTGCTGGACCTGCGGCTGGCCGGCGGAGTGGCGCTGGGCGTGCTGATCGGCGCGCGGGCCGGGGCCGGGTTACAGAGCCGCATTCCCGCTGACCGCTTGAAGCTGGTCTTCAGCCTGCTGCTGATCTTTACCGCCATTCAGTTGTTGTGGAAGTACTGGGGGAGCGCGTGATACGGATTCCGTCTATTTCGTTGACAAACTGGGAAAGCGCCAGTTCGCCAACTCCACGCCCGGAACCCGTTCTTCTCATTCTCGCTCTGCTCGGATATTCATCGTTTTTGCAAACGATTCAATCGGAGTCCGAATGACCGACAAATCTGCCGAAATTGCGGGCCTGCCGTCCTGGCTGTATCCCGCCGGATTCTGGGTGGGCGTGGTGGTGCTGGCGGTGGGCGTGCTGTTCCCTGGGCTGGCCGCCGTGGGTGTGGCCTGGATCGGCGCGGTGCCGGTGCTGGCGGCGCTGTGGGTGGCCGTGACTGCCTGGAACCGGGACCGCCGCCTGAGCGTGGCTGCGTTGCTGGCCCTGGCGGGACTGGTGGCGGTCTTCTTCGTCAAGCAATTGATCAACTGAGACCAGCTCCGATGAAATCTTTTGCAAAAGCGGGTTGATTCGAGAACGGGTTAATCCGAGCGGACGCGAGCAGGAGAGAGACGGGTTCCAGGCGTGGCGTGCAGGAATCGGCGCTGGCCCGCCACGCTGCCGTTCCCGCTACCCTGAGCGGATGCGCCTGCTGCTGCCTCTTGTCCTGCTGGCCTCGCTGGCTGCTGCCCAGACGGCTTTTGCCCAGACCACGCCCGAAGCGCTGGCCGGGGCACTGCAAACTGCCGCGCGGGCCGGGGACGCTTCCGGCTATCAGAGACTGCTGCACGCAGAGGGAACGTTCGCGGTGGAAGGCCCCAATTTTGCCGCCGATCTGGGACGTATGCCGCAGCCCGCCGCCACCTACCTCTTTTCTGGGATCAGACTGGACGGCCCACGGGCCAGCGCCCGCCTGAGCCTGAGCTGGGTGCGCGTGCCGGGGCAGGTCTCGCGGGTGTCGCTGCCCGTCACGCTGTTCAGGGAAGGCGAGGTCTGGCGTTATGGCGGTGAGACCTGGCAAAGTCTGCCTGCCGGGAAATATTCGCTGCTGGCGCTGGACCTGCCGGGTCTTCCAGAGCGGGCCGCCGCCACCGCGCCGTTGCTGGTGCGTGCTGCCGCCAGGGTGCGCGAGACGCTTGGGCTGAGGGTGCCAGACGCCGCCACCGTCAAGGTCTACCCCGACATGGCAACCCTCAGCGCCAGCGTCGGCCTGTCCCTGCAACCCGTTGGCGGCTGGAACGAGCCGGGCGAGGCGATCAAGCTGGTGTTGCCTGGCGGCGCGAATCCTGATCAGGAACTTCTGCGCGTGCTGTCCCATGAATTCACGCACCTGAGCGTGTCGGGGGCGGCAGGCCAGGGGCGAAACAACCGTATTCCCTGGTGGCTTCACGAGGGACTGGCCGATTTCGTCTCAAGGGCGTACTGGACGCCAGGGGCCTCTGAAAGCCGCCGTCAGCGCGTGGCCGGATATGCGGGGGGCGACTGGGTGCCGCTCTCCGAACTGGCCGATTTCAACGCCGTTCCCGAAAGCCAGTGGAAGTACGTCTATGCCCAGGGCCTGGGTCTTGTGGAATTCCTGGCAGAAACCTGCGGTAAAGACGCCCCGATGCGTCTGGCACTGGCTTTCGCAGAGACTGGCGAGGCGGACGGAGCAGCACAGGCGCTGGGCTTTGCCTCTTTCTCAGACCTGGAAACGAAGACGAGGACGTGGCTGGCGGCCCGGTAGACCGCTATTTCTTGCAGGTCAGGTCCACCCGGAACGACGGGTCTTTGACCGAGTAGCTCAGGCCCGTATTTGCCACGCCCGCCGGGTCAACAGGCACCACCAGTTTCACGGGTTTGCCTCCCACGCCCCCGGCGTCGAAGTCCAGTGTGGGAGTAAAGCCCTCGCCGGGAAGAAAGCCCTTGTCGCGCAGGTCCACCACGCTGCTGTTCACGGGAATCACCTTTCCGCTTTCCAGTTGCAGGTTGTAGCCCAGGACGCCCGTGCCGCTGGTGCTGTAACCGCCCGTGGCGCTGCCGAATTTCATTTCTACCTTCAGTCGCCATAGCGGCCCGCTCTGCACCACCGACAGCACCTTGAAGCGCCACACGCCGTTGAACAGTTGCTGATTCAGGCAGCCCTCGACGGCCCCAACTTCATTTGCGCCGCCGACGGGAGCCAGACTGACCACATTGCCCCTGACGCTCACGCCGATGCCTGCATTTTTAAGGGCCTCGGCGCTGACATAGGTTTTGCCGCCCTGCATGATGGCGTCGCCGAAAACGGTCTTGCCGTTCCACTGGACGGTGTAGGGGCCAGCCGCCAGTGCCACGGCGGCCAGGGCAAGCGGGGCGGCCAGCAAAAGGGCGGGGCGGAACCGTTCGAATCCTTTCATAATGAACCCCCAGTCAACGACGATCAGTGGTCAACCCAGCATGCAGGAGGGGCCGTGATCAGACAATGATCGGGCCGTCCGGGTGGCCCTGATACGGATTCCGTTTGTTTCGTGCAGGAATCGGAACAGCGCCGATTCCTGCACTCCACGCCCGGAACCCGTTTTTCTCCTGCTCGCTCCGCTCGGATTACGGGTGTTTTCAATACCCTTTAATCGGAGTCCGTATGAGTTGTCGATGGCCTGGAGTGTGCGGGCCGCACTGCGGATGCTGATGCCATTGGGAGAAGAACGTGCAGGAGGTCTGAACTGAGCCAGGTAAAGGTTTCGTCTCACTTCTCCGGTGGACAATGGACTCTGCATTGCACTAAACTTTGAACCGAGTCTAAATTTATTCGCGTGTATTTGCCGTCTCTCCCAGACCACTCTTTCCAGGAGGCTCCATGAAGATTCAGAAAGCTGCCGTGATCGGCGCAGGCGTGATGGGCGCTGCCATCGCCGCGCAACTCGCCAACGCGGGCATTCCCGTGATGCTCCTCGACATCGTGCTGCCCGATAACCCGGATCGCAATTTCCTGGCGAAGCAGGGGATTCAGCGGGCGCTCAAGGCCCGGCCCGCTGCGTTCATGGACAAGTCGCGCGCCGCATTGATTACCCCCGGCAACCTCGAAGATGACCTGCCCAAAATTAAAGATGCCGACTGGGTGCTGGAAGCCATCATCGAGAAGCTGGACGCCAAGCGCAGCCTGTGGGAGCGCGTGGAAAAGGTGGCGAAGAAAACGGCCATTATCTCCAGCAACTCCAGCGGCATCCCGATGCACCTTCAGATCGAGGGCCGGGGCGAGGACTTCCAGCGCCGTTTCGTGGGCGCGCACTTCTTCAACCCCCCGCGCTACCTGCATCTGCTAGAAGTGATTCCCACCGCCAAGACCGATCCCCAAATCGTGGAAACCTTCAGCGAATTCGCCGAAACCACGCTGGGCAAGGGCGTGGTCATCGCCAACGACGTGCCGGGCTTCGTCGCCAACCGCATCGGCGTTTACGGCATCATCCGCGCGATGAAGCACATGCAGGAGGCCGGGCTGACCCCCGCGCAGGTGGACCAGTTGACCGGACCCGTGCTGGGCCGTGCCAACTCCGCCACCTTCCGCACGGCTGACTTGTCGGGGCTGGACATCATTTACCACGTCGCCAACGACATCGGCAAGGTCACGCCGGACGACGAGGATTTCAGCCTGACCGATTCCTTCCGCACGCTGGTGGAAGACAAGAAGATGCTGGGGGACAAGACTGGCAGCGGCTTTTACAAGAAGACCAAGGACGAGAAGGGCAAGACCAAGATTCTGAACCTCAACCTCGACACGATGGAATACGAGGACCAGGGCCGCGTGAAGGTGGCCGCTGTGGAGGCCGTCAAGGGCAAGCCGCTGGCCGAGCGCGTGAAGACGCTGTACACCGCCGAAGGCAAGGAAGGCGATTTCCTGCGCGGCGTGATGAATGACGGCTTCTGGTACGCCGCCAAGATGGCCGGGAACGTGTCCAACCGCCTTCAGGACATTGACAACGCGCTGAAATGGGGCTTCGGCTGGGAGCAGGGGCCGTTTGAGACGATGGATACCCTGGGCGTGCAGACCGTCATTTCCAATCTGGAAGCCGAGGGCCGCACGCTGCCGCCCCTCCTCCAGTCCATGAAGGACAGCGGGCGCGAGAAGTTCTATGACGTCGACGAAACGGTGACGCCCGAAGGCCAGCCGACCAAATACGAAGCGCCGTATTTCATCCTGACCGATCTCAAGAAAGACGCTTCCAAGGTGGTCAAGAAGCGCGGCGGGGCCAGTGTGGTGGACCTGGGCGACGGCGTGTTGCTGGTGGAATGGCACGCCAAGATGAACGCGCTGGGCGAGGATCAACTGCGCGCCGTGCAGGACGGCCACAAACTGGTGCAGGAGATGGGGTACGCCGGGCTGGTGCTGGGCAACCAGGGCGAGAACTTCAGCGCCGGGGCCAACCTGCCCCTCGTGCTGTCTCAGGCGCAGGCCGACGAGTGGGACGAGCTGGACGACTCGATCAAGCAGTTCCAGCAGGTCACGACTTCGCTGCGCTTCTCCCCGCACCCCACCGTGGCGGCCCCCTTCGGTCTGGCGCTGGGCGGCGGTGCGGAATTCACGCTGCACGCCGATCATGTGGTTGCCAGCGCTGAACTGTATATGGGTCTGGTGGAAGTGGGCGTGGGCCTGATCCCCGGTGGCGGCGGCACCAAGGAAATGCTGCTGCGATTCACCGATCAGTTGCACCCCGGCCAGCAGATCGGCGCAACCATGCTGCCCGCCGTGCAGCGTGCCTTTGAGCTGATCGGCACCGCCAAGACCTCAACCAGCGCCCTGGAGGCCCGCAACCTGGGCTTCCTGCGCGACACCGACACCATCGCCATGAACAAAAATCACATCATCATGGAAGCCAAGCGGCAGGTGCTGGCGCTGGCCCCCGGCTACGTGCAGCCCACGCCGCGCCAGGACATCCCCGTGATGGGCGACGCCGCCATTGCCGCCCTCAAGAGCGCGCTGTACGGCATGCACCAGGGCGGCTTTATCACCGATTACGATCTGGTGGTCAGCAACGAACTGGGCAAGGTGCTGAGCGGCGGTACGGGCAACAACCGCACGGCGAAGGTCAGCGAGCAGCACCTGCTGGACCTGGAACGTGAATCCTTCCTGACGCTGCTGGGCAAGAAGGGAACGCAGCAGCGGATTGACCACATGCTGAAGACCGGGAAGCCGCTGCGGAACTAAGATTTTTAGCTCCTCCCTCCTTGCGGGGGAGGCTGGG
>NZ_MSTI01000172.1 GCF_001949125.1 Deinococcus marmoris | reverse complement strand
GTGGGGATCGACGACACGTCGATCCCCACTGGCAGCGGGCGCTGAGCTACCTCAAGATCGGTCTCCGGGCGGTTCATTACGCGCTGAGCCGTGGTCAGGTGGTGTTCGCGCGCCTGACGCTCCAAGGGGGGCCTGACCCTGAGCCACTGGGTCAGCGGAAACGCCCCCATGCCCCGCCTCAAACCACTCTTGAAGTTGGCTGGCAGCTCGTTTTTCGTTCACTCTCATAAAATCTGTCAGGCCGCCAGGTTGACGCGGACAGATCAGGGGGAACCCCTGATCGTGGCGAGTAATGCCACAGCGGCCCGTCAAATTTTGAAGGGGTATGGCAAGCGCTGGAAAATCGAATGCCTGTTCAGAGCGCTGAAAACCAAAGGTTTCAATCTGGAGAATACGCATATGACGCTTCCCGGCCATGTCAAGCGTCTGTTGTGCCTGCTGACTCTGGCCTACGTCTGGTGCGTCCTGGTCGGTATCAACCAGGACGCAGAGATCAAAAACCATGGGAGGCGAGCGTGGAGCGTCGTGACGCTGGGCCTCCGGTCGCTTGTCCGGGCCTGTTCCCGTCAGAGTGAAGTGTTAGCAGGTGAACTGCTCCATTTTATTCGGCTCTGGACCCTCCCCCAGATAGCCAATGGAGAAAGTGTCGGGTACTGAGCTGCAGAGGACGCCTGAGGGGCTGATGCGGGCGTGATTGCTCGATCAAGGCGCCGAACCAGTAAAAATGGCGCTAGCGTTTAGACAGGGGAGACCACGAATGGATCTGGGAGGCACTGCGTCCTTGATATCTCTCAATTCTGTCTTGCTGGTAGTGGTGGGAGCGCCTTTAAGACAATGGTCTTACCGGTAAGACCGATCTACTTCAGGACGTCGGGCATCTTGGCCAGCCACTGGTCTACCGCCCTCCGCTCGTCGGGTTTCAGACCGCTCAGAAATCGGCGGCTGCTCAGCTTGCGGGCCACCGTGACAGCCGTGCCGAGTTCCCTGGTCTGCTGCTCCACGCGCTGGACCTCGGCCTGCAGCCCGCTGCGGGAGACCCCCTGCTGTGCCAGCCCGATCAAACGGGCGTGGTGGTCTTCCGGTGCACTGACGATCACCGAGGCCAGCGTCAGGGCCAGACCGCCGCGCAGCGCCTCGACCACCAGGTCGGGCCAGCCCAGGATCCGCAACTTATTCTTGGTAAAGGACGTCCAGCTTTCGCCCAGTGGACCGAACAGGGCCTCCAGAATAGCGGCGTCCTCGCCCGGTTCTTCCTTGGTCAACCGGATTAGCCGGCTGCGCGCCTCGCTGCGGGGAAGACCCAGCGCGGCGGCGGCCAGCTCCAGCTTGGCGTCCACTTCGTCGATCAGGTTGAGGTTCTCACGCTGAAGGTTTTCAAGCAGGGCGGCCAGCCGTGCCTGCCGGTCGTCGAGCGCGCGGACCACCACCGGCACCTCGCTCAGTCCTGCCAATTGGGCGGCCCGCCAGCGCCGTTCCCCGGCGACGATCTCGTGGCCGCCTGGGACGGGCCGCACCAGCAGGGGCTGCAGCACGCCCTGTTCGCGGATGCTGGTTGCCAGACTGGCCAAGCCGGCCTCGCCAAAGCTGCGCCGGGGCTGACCCGCGCCTGGCCGCAGTTGGTCCACGGCCAGCACGGTGACGGTATCCGGCAGGCTGAGGTCAGTGGGCGCCTCGCCCAGCAGTCCGGCCACAGTGCGCTGCCGGGTCGGGCGGGGGCGGGTCATATGGGGCTCCGGGCGTAGGTCAGGCCCACGGCGCGGGCCACGTCGGCGGTCAGGGTCTTGATGTCGCTGTGGACTGGACTTCCCGGAGCGTAGACGCCTACCGGCGCCCCCTGGGCGGTGGAGTCGAGCCATACTGCCTCACGCTGCGGCACCGGCGTGGCGATAGGGGAGAGGTGCTGTTCCAGATCGGCCAGCACCTCGCGGTCGTGCAGCCGCCGGGCGTCGTAGAGCGTGGGCACGTACAGCGCCACAGTCAGGTCTGGCCGGACCTCACGGTACTCGGCGAAGGCGCCTTGGAGACCGGGGAGGGCGTCAATACCTTTCTGCCGGGTTGGTACCGGGACGATCATGCGGTCTGCGGCCAGGGCACCGAGGATGGCCAACTGGCCCAAACTGGGTGGACTGTCGATCATCACCACGTCGTATCGGTCTGTCACGTCCTGCAGGGCGCGGCGCAGGCGACCCTGGGCGCCCACCCGGCCCATCATCTGACCCTCTGCAACAGCTAGGCCTACCTGAGCGGGCAACAGGTCTAAGCCATATACACGGATTGGCTCCGGCAGGGGTAGACCTTCGACTGCCACTGGATAGACGGTCTGGTCCCGCTGAACGCCCGTTACTCCTAGCCATCCGGTGAGGTTGGCCTGTGGGTCGAGGTCAATCAAAAGGACACGCAGGCCACTGGTTGCCAGTTCGTGTCCCACGTTCAAGGTCAGGCTGGTTTTTCCTGCCCCCCCGGCATGGTTGAACACGGTGATTGTGATCATGGAGGCACGATACAGTGTGCCTGAACGAGGATGGCTCAGCATCTGACTGGGCTTGCCCCGATAGTGGTTCTTCCGGCATTTCCATGCAGCCTGGAATCCTTGACGTTGGAGAGCGGCATCCAGGTTGAAAGCAACTGTCCTACACGATATCGGTCTCAAGATTCTGGAAGGGCGGCGGCGGCGGCAAAGTACCTTGCTCACGGAATCAAAGGATGAGCCGCAAAGCCGGGTTGCCCTCAATCGGCACTTGTACCTGCGTGAGTTGACGCACATTGGCGTAGCCCAAAAAGTCTTCATTTAAGCAGCCGAACCGCGATTCGAGTTTGGCTGCCTGAGGTTATATCGCTAGTACCAGGGTCAATATGCTCCAGCGCTGGCGAGCACGGCCCGTGCGGTTCGCAATAAGATCGCCAGATCAAGCCAGACCGACCAGTTCCGAACGTAATATGGGTCGAGCTGGATCATGCCTTCATTGCCCGCGTCTGAGCGGCCCGACACCTGCCATAGCCCAGTCATACCGGGGCGCACTTCGTAGCGGAGGTGTTGCACGCGGACAGGCAGTTCTTGTTGGTGGTATTGCGGTAAGGGGCGTGGCCCGACCAGCGACATGTCGCCTTTCAGGACGTTCACCAGTTGCGGCAATTCGTCCAGGCTGGTTTTGCGTAGCAATTTACCGATGCTTGTGATGCGAGGATCGCGCCGCAGCTTGAAATGCGTTTCCCACTCCTGACGTAAAACTGGGTCGCGTTCTAAATGGGCTTTGAGAACAGTCTCGGCATCAGGCATCATCGTTCTGAACTTCCAAGTGCGGAAAGTCGCGCCGCCCAATCCCACCCGTTGCTGAAAGAACAGCGGGTGATGGCGGTCTTCGAGCCAGATGAATAGCCCGATCAGCAAGCAGAGACTGCCCCACAGCGGCAGACTGAGGGCTGCCAACGCCAGATCGACTGCACGTTTAAATCGGCGGGCGAAAGGGTCAGCCAGGTTCTGCGTGACCTGCACACCCAGAATGCCGTCTAAGTCTTGGGTGCGTGCCCAGAGTGACTGAACGTTAAAGAGGTCCGGAATAATGATGACGCTCCTATAGACGCTGAGCGGACCGTCAATCAGTTCGGTGATGCGACCATTTTCCGCACCAGGAATAGCCACGATGGCAATTGGCGCTTCTTGCAGCCACTCGGCAGTATTGCCCACGACTCTCACACCTGCAACCAACTGGTTGAGTAGTGCCGGGTCATCGTCAAAGACCGCTACCGGCTGATACCCCAGTCCCCGCTCCTTTCGAAGGGCCTCAATCACCCGTCTTCCCGTGAGAGCACCACCGTAGATCACCGCCTGTACGCCCCACAGCCCGTAGCGAAGGAGCAAGGTCTTGATCAGACTGCGCATGATCAGCAGCGCGGGAACCAGGACAACCAGGGTCAGCACACCCTTGAGAGCAACATCTGGGTGATGGCTGGTCAGGTAGGCGATCACCGTCATGCTCAAAGTCAGGAAAAACGCAATCTGGATGGTATAGCGTAGTTCGGCCACAATGCCCAGGCCCCAACCGGGGAGAAGTTTGGCGGCGTAGGTTATTATGAGATGCAGCGCTGCCAGCGTGACCCAGAAATCCACCGTGATGCCTTCCTGGTGAAACAGACGGATCATCCCGTTCACGAGCAGGGCGGTTAAGGTCCAAGATGCGAGCTGACCTATGCCTAGTGCGGCACCGTCGAGAATGTGGCGTCTAAGGTAGACGTGGGCGCGGCGTTCGCGGATTAAATCTCGTTGGGTTAGTTGCTTCTCGGAAAAGTCACTCTCGATCATGGTTTATCATCCTGGGCCAATCTCAGCTGAGACGCGTTGAGCGGTTATGACATTATAGCCGGGTTGTGAATTCAACAAACTTTTCCAGCCCTATCGAAAGAGCACCCCATACATTATGCAAAGGGGAGGAGAGTAAAAAAAATCAGTCACCGCCCCATTTGTTAATGATGATTGCGGTGGATAGACGTCAATACCGATCCAGATTGGGCGTCCAGCCGTTCACATGAGCCATCCTTAAAAACCATAGTGCATGTCATCCTTCAACAATGGTTGAGATAGCGTGAACAACCACCTAGAGCATTTTTCCGAATGGAAGCATCAGAAAAGAGAAATCCTGACGTCTCTGTATTCCCAAATATTCAATCGTATCCACTCACTCCGCTCAGTCAAAAGTGAATAACTCTTTCGACAAATACTCTAGACGACGTTGAGTGTATAAAGTGTTTTTCTTGACTGTGACCGTAGTTTCTCGTCTTTCCGAGCATCTCGGAGCTGACAGATACGGCACTTTTTACTCGCCGGGAACTTTTGATTCAATGAGAAGAAGACTTCAATACCTTTGGCTTGCTTTGATTCCTGTTGTGCCGCTGGTGGCTCCGCTGGCTTTTGGGGCACTGGCGTCCCTGCGGCGGTTGCCACGTCCCTGGCTGGCTTTAATTTCGGTGTTCGTGTTTCTGCAAGTGATCGCCGCCACACTCACGCCGGACCCGCTCGTGTCGGTGCCGCTTGCTTTTTTGCGGGCTGCCTACACGGTGGCCCTGATCACGGCGGGCTTCGTGTTGGGCAGCGCTGGAGCGCTCCGGCCTGCGCTGATCGGCTACGGCGTGGTCGCCGTCACGGCTTTTATTACCACCCTGAGCATTTACGGTTATGGCCCGCAGGCCCTCGGCGAGCGGCTGGCGCACCCGTATTACACCAGTGTGAGTTTGGGGCTGGCGGGCACGCTGGGTCTGTTGCTGGCAATTACCTGGAAAGGTGGACCCTTGGCCTGGCGGGTACTGGGCGGCGGTCTGAGCCTGGGCCTGTTCCTGTGGAGCGGCAGCCGGGGGCCGTTGATCGCGCTGACGGCTGGACTGCTCGCCGTTCTTGCCACCAGTTTCAGGATCCAGTGGAAGGCCACCCTACTGACGGTGGGCGCTGCTGCCGCGCTGGTATTTGCTCTTCAGGGCACCCAGGGAAGCGCCATCACGGGCCGCTTCATGGAAAATGCTCTCAACGGGCGAGACGCGTTCTGGACCGACGCGCTCGACACGGCCCGTGCCCATCCCTGGGGCGGCGTCGGACCGTATCAGTTGGGGCCGCACCTGAGCACTCAGTACCATCAGGGCGATACCAACTGCTCTTTCTGGCTGAAGGAGGAAGTGTACGGCCTTAAATCGTGTCCGGCTATCGTCAACCGTTTCCGGGGAGCTTGGCTCATCGCGCACAACACTGCTTTTCACCTGCTGGGCGAGAGCGGCGTCATTGGGCTGAGCGGCTGGCTGGCGCTAATGGGAGCGTTGGCCCTAGCCGCTTGGCGTTCGGGCGATCCGTTGGTGAACGCTCTGACCTGGGCGGCAGCAGGTATGGGGCTGGTAGACAATCCTACGCTGTTACCCAACTTGGGTCACGCCGAGTTGTACTGGTTGGCAAGTGGGATAGGGGTGTCGCTGGCGCACGATAGGGCAGTGATTACTGGAGAAGGTGTTCCACCTTCATTGCGGCTCCAGTCGTTTGTTCCCTTTGCGCCGCTCTTGGCCTGCATACTACTGGGGTATTTCGCTTCGCCGACGTGGTGGGAGAGGATCAGGCCGGGCCATATGCCCTTGCCAGTTCTCGAAGCGCTTACGCTGCCTACGCATTTAAGGGCAGGCGAGAGTGTCACTGTCTTTATGAGAGTTAAGGTGGCTATAGGTCATAGCTACCGCTTGACTGGCTTGGCCTGTGGGGTAGAGCAGAATTGCGAGTTAGTTTTGCAGAAAACCTTCAGTGATCAGACTCAAGAGTGGACAACCTTAAATTTGAAGGGGCTGCCCGCTGGAAGATACAAGCTTACTCTCAAGTTGAGTGTTGCTTCTCCCGGGATCAGTATTCAGCGTTCACTGGCAGAAATTCAACGGGTAATTCGAGTTGAATAGGTTTCGGTTATCATCCTTACTCTGGCTGCTGTTGCCTTTGCTGGCTCTTGGGATCTTATTACTCATTTCTTACCCAGTGCCGAATTGGAGTGCTTCGCCAGTGAATTGTCGGAGAACAGAACCTACTTTATGGATGAACAATCGTTTATCTAGTCTAAGTACTAATGGAGAAATTTCCATGAGAACTAATGGTGTTGTCTCGCAAACAGTCTGCGAGGGTGGCATCTTGACCTTGACTGCCAGTGGAACACCTGCGGCGGGGCTATACCCGTTGATGACCGTGAGTCTTGGCAGTCACACGATACTAAATGTCCGCCCTGCTCAAGCAACGACATACAGGATCTCTGTAGTGCAATCGGGTGTGCTTTCCTTAGCATTTCATGATGACATATATTTGCCTGAACTCAAACCGACGCAAGATAGAAATCTTCTGATCAGTTATTGGCACTTCCAATCTAGTGAATTGCCATCAAGAAAATGAGAGTGTCACTGAATACCTGGCGGCCTGACAGATTTTATGAGAGTGAACGAAAAACGAGCTGCCAGCCAATTTCAAGAGTGGTTTGATCAATGGTTCGGACAGTTTTTGACTTCTCTAGGGTACAAAAGCGGCAAGGAGCTGGATAAAACTCGGTCCAGACGTTCTCTGTCCCAATCCCTTAATGCCCGTTGTAGCGCATCCAGGCCCCGACGGAACAGGCTCTTTGGTGGTATCTGATTAGCGCCGAAGGGCCATCAGCACGGCTACGGGATCTTCGTTCCGCAGGCGGGCCGTCTCTACCACGCTCTTGATGCGGGTATAGGTGATAGCCCCCAGCAGATTTTTGCTGCACTGAGAGACTTTCCTCGCCATCACTACGCTCCGCAGGGCACGCTCTGCGGCGTTGTTGGGAGGCCACCAAATTCCGGGGGCTAGAGGTCTATGAACCGAACGGCCTGCTGATACGCAGCGTCCACGGCGTCGAGCGAGAGGTGCTGATAGACCTCCAGACTTTTCTTGCTGGCGTGGCCGCTCAGGAGCTGGATCTGTGCATCCGAAAGCTTCTGACCGGTCAGAAACGTCAGCATCTGGTGGCGGAATAGGTGGGGATGGACGGAAGCGCTCAACCCGGCAGTCTCCCGGTAACGCTGCACGATCTGTTGAATTCGGCGGACCGTATACGGTCCGCATCGCTGCGTCTCGAACAGATACATCTGCTTTGGAACTTCGGGTGCTAGGGGATTAGAGGCCACCGAAAAAAAGTGCCAAATTATGAGCCGCGATCTTCCGGCAGACGTGGGCGCGGACCGACCTGAACGAATTGAGCTGGGGAAGCATCAGGTGAAAAGATCGGTCTAGCCGAGAAAAAACGGTTTCGACAATCTTTCTGACGCCCACCATCGCACCCCACCAGGGCCGAGGATGTTTCGTATTCGATTTGGGCTGCGCGTACACGCCGCAGCCCTGATACCCACGGTCTCCCAGCACCAAAGCTCGCTCGCCTTCGTCGAGGAGCGCACGGGCGAGTGGGGGATCACTCTCATTGCCTGCGGCAATGCCGAAACGGACGATCATGCCATGATCGTCCACGATGGCGTGGAGCTTGAAGCCGTAGAACCGCCCTTTGATGCTGT
>NZ_MSTI01000010.1 GCF_001949125.1 Deinococcus marmoris | reverse complement strand
CCCTGATTCGTCGGGAGCATCAGGTCACGCACCGAGATGGGCGCGTGACCCATGAGGTGCGGTTTGCCGTGAGCAGCACGCTGCTCACAGCAAGGGAAGCCGAGGACATCTGGCGACAACACTGGAGTATCGAGAATCGGAGCCACCATCGGCGTGACACGATCTTCCATGAAGATCGTCACCGACTGCGCCAAGGAGCGCAAGGATTGGCTGTCCTGCACGGCATACTGTTGACCCTTTTGCACGCGCGAACACGACACCTCACCGATCTGGTCAGACGCCTACGGCATGATCCTCTGGCCGCGCTGAACGTCTTGGGAATTGGATCTGGTTGAGATAAAAGCCTGGGGTAGACACGCTGGCGTTGACAAGTCGGGGGGGCCTCCCTATACTTCCCTTCGCGCTTTTGGGATCAGTCCCAGAAACGCACCCGCCGTGAATGGGGGGTTGGCCGAGTGGTTGATGGCGGTAGTCTTGAAAACTACTGTGGGGCAACCCACCGGGGGTTCGAATCCCTCACCCCTCGCCACAGCACAGCGGCCCAGCACAGTTGAGGAGAGGTGGGTGAGTGGTTGAAACCGCATCCCTGCTAAGGATGTGTACCGCAAGGTACCGAGGGTTCGAATCCCTCCCTCTTCGCCACAGCGCTGCCCCAGTTCATTCCGTGTACCCGTAGCTCAGCTGGATAGAGCGTCTGACTACGGATCAGAAGGCCAGGGGTTCGAATCCCTTCGGGTACACCAAAAAAACCTCGTCCTGGACGAGGTTTCTCTTTTTTGACCTTTTTGCCCGAGAAGCTGTGTGCAGTTTTGTGTGCAGTAAATCCCTCGGGAAGCCGAGCGCCAGATGAGGGTGCAGACTGACAGCTAAAGGAATGATTAAGAGAGAGGCGAGGTGCGGCCGCACCTCGCCTCTCTCTTCTCGGCTCTTACTTTTTCTCGCCGATGTTCTTGAACAGTGAGGGCATGGCCTGAACTGCCCTTTGAATTTCATCTTCAAAGACGTGCTGGTAGACGTCACGGGTGATGTCGGAATTCTTATGCCCGGCCATCCTGGCAACGACGTCGATCGGCATTCCCAGATTTGCCATCATCGTGATGTACGTGTGCCGCAGACCATGGATGGCGATGGTCCGGACGCCCGCCTTGTCGCACAGCTTGTGAAACAACTTCCGCATCGAGTCAGGATTGGGCGGCACGCCGTCCGGGCGCGTAATCACGTGGTCATCGACGTTTCCCCACAGCTCGCCATTGCGCTGACGCCGCGTTCGTTCCCTGGCCTGGCGCTCTTTCAAGGTACGCAACATGGCCACTGCTTCGGGAAGAAGATGGATGGTGCGGATGCTCGACTTGTTTTTCGGGGTCTCTCGAAGCGGGCTGCCGTGAATGGTCACGGTGGCCTCCACGACCCGCAGCGTTCCACGCTTGAGATCAACCCTCGGCCACCGCAGACCGCACGCTTCACCGCGGCGCATGCCGGTCAGCGCCATCAGGCCAAACGCTGGGCCGTACCAGTCTTCGCGCGTTGCCGAGATGAACTGCTGCGCTTCCTCCTCGGTCCAGGCCTTGGTCCAGTCGAATGCTTCCAGATTCCCCTCCGCCTCCTCCAGTGCCTTTTTCAAATCACGGGGTCCTCTGGGAAGCTTTTCGAAAGCCGGGTTGATCTGAATCAGTTTGCTCGCCACGGCACTGGAGAGCAGGCTGCTCAGGATGGCGAAAATCTGGTTGTCCGTTCTTGGGCTGAGTTTCTTCTTTGTGACGACTTCACGGAGCTTACCAATGGTTTCTGCGTTGATCTCGGTGAGCAGGTAGCCGCCAAGTGTCGGCAAAACGTGCCTTCCCAGCATGTAAGCGTAGCTTGCCAGCGTCTTGGGTTTGAGTCCGTCCTGGTTTTCCTTTTCCAGAAGCCACGTCTGGGCATAGTTCTGCAGCGTCGGCGTCTGCCGCTCCACAGGTTGCTCCTCGCCCACCTGGTCTTCCGCTTGCTGAGCGCTGAGGGCTTTGTCATGAAATTCTTTGCGCGCGTTGTCGATGAAGTCCGCGTACCCACCCTGTTCAAGCCGCTTGTTGGCCAGGGAAAGCGCAGCTTCCGCGTCCTTGCGGCTGTTGAGCAGACCCTCGTCGTAGATCGGCTTGCCATCAGGCAGCCACCCCAGGATCCGGCGCCAGCGAAACTGGCCCGTTCCCACCCAGACTCCATTGGCCTTGCGCTTCAGCTCGAACACCGAGCCCTTCCCCTTGCGTTTTTTCGCCTCTTTATTCTTCGGCTGTTCTTTGTTTTCCATGTCGTTCCTCCGACAACGCACACTGGCAAGGCCGTCTGCGAAATCTGGAACGGTTCGGAACGTTATTCGCTTTCAGGGGCTTTCTGCGTCCTACACTGCACTGGTGACTCCTTCTCCCGCCAAACGCGGCCCTGGCAGGCCACGCAGCGCCGACACTGACGAAAGCATCTCGTTCAGCGTCCTGAAGCTGCTTGAGACCGGCCAGACTCTGAGTGTCGAAGCGGTGGCAAAACGCGCAGGCGTCGGCAAACCCACGATTTACCGGCGGCTGCGAGATGACGGGTTGCCTGATCTGATCGCTCTTGCCCTGCCCGTGGCGCAGGCGGACCTGTTCCCACCCAGGGCCAGGCAGTCTCGTGACGTGGCCACGCTGTGCGCTGTCGTGGCCCAGCGCCTGACGTCACCGGTGCAGCGCCAAGTCCTCGCGCAGTTGGGGGGCGATCCAGCGCGGCTCGCGCGGTATTTACAGCCGGTGGCGGACGCGCTGCGGACGGGTCTTGGCAGGGGGGTTGACACCGACGCCACCGTTCAGGTGCTGCTGGTCACGGTGGTGGGCAGCGCGCTGCTGGCCGCCGACTCCAGCGCCGCGCACGACAGCGCAAAGGACCTGGCGGCGGCCTATCTGGCAAGGAATCGGGGCTAAAGGGGACCGGCATTCCGGGGAAGACAGCGGAAAATTTTGCGTCAACCCCCCCCCGTGCCTAGATGGATGACGGAGCAGCACCACTGGAACCCGTTGCTTTCACCTTCATCCCCCTTTCCGGGCAGGTCAAGACATCTTGACCCCGGACACCACTGGAGAACACCGTGAAAAAAGCCAAGCTGGAAACCGTCCCCGTGCGCATGTACACCGTCCCCGAGGTGGCCCAGATGGCCCGGGTCACGGACCGCACCATCCGCAACCACATCCGTCTGGGGCTGCTGCACCCCCGCCGCCTGGGCCGCAGCGTCCGCATCGCGGAAGTCGATCTGCTCGCGTACCTGTCGCGCTGACTGCGCTCCGGCCGGGGCTTTGTGCATGGGCCAGTTCCTTCCCTGAACGGCGGTGACCAGGTGGTCACCGCCGAACTGCTGCCAGGCCTTGGTGGGGCAAACCATTGGTGGAATGCAGCCACAGGCAGTCCAACGTTGACCAGATTCCAGCAGATTTGTTCGCCGGATACGACAGGCTCAGGTTGTTCAGGCCCACAACGCCGATGCTCACGGCATCCAGGCTGGCAAGGAAGAGCCGAGAAGCCTGGACGGACGGCTGCTCCGTAGCGATCCAACCGCCTCCCTTCCCACTCAAAAAGCTTCAAAACCCCCCCATGCCAGGATTTGGGCATGAGGAACAGCAAATCCATCACGGTCAACGTCCACCTCTCGCTCGGCATCTTGGGCAATCTGGCGCATTCCATCTCCAGCCTGCTGGAACAGGCACGCCAGTCCAGCGCCGACCTCCACAAAGAAAAGCAACTGCTGCTTCAGGCCGCTGACGTCCACCGCCACGCGACGGAACTGGCGCACCTGCTGAAAGCAGCAGACCAGTTGCCCTGTGTGCCGACAATCGAAAATGATCGCGTCGTGGCCCGCTGCCCCCGATGTGGTCATGAAGACCGCGAAGATGCTCCCGACAACCACACGAAGATTCATCGTCACAGCCAGGCTTTTATCTCAACCAGATCCAATTCCCAAGACGTTCAGCGCGGCCAGAGGATCATGCCGTAGGCGTCTGACCAGATCGGTGAGGTGTCGTGTTCGCGCGTGCAAAAGGGTCAACAGTATGCCGTGCAGGACAGCCAATCCTTGCGCTCCTTGGCGCAGTCGGTGACGATCTTCATGGAAGATCGTGTCACGCCGATGGTGGCTCCGATTCTCGATACTCCAGTGTTGTCGCCAGATGTCCTCGGCTTCCCTTGCTGTGAGCAGCGTGCTGCTCACGGCAAACCGCACCTCATGGGTCACGCGCCC
>NZ_MSTI01000081.1 GCF_001949125.1 Deinococcus marmoris | reverse complement strand
TGCTGATCTTGCATCTGCAAGATCAAACTGGTGTTCAACTCCACCCACGGCATTGGTTTCTGGAACCAGGCGCGATGGGTTCGCTCAGATGGCCCGCCATAGCGGGCCAGATTGGTGAAATTCAGTCGTCCAGGAACGACCAGCCACAGCACCAACAGCACCTGAAGATAGGCGGCCTGGGTGGAACGCAGGCTGGTTCCAGGGAGCAGGGCCGCTAGAATCTGGCTGGGGGTCGTCCGTTTTGTTGCCACACATCAACATGGACGATCCCCACCCCATTCGTCAAAAACCTTCCGGAGTACTGCATTCGGAGAACTGCTCTAATCCCAGCCCAGAATCGCCCGCAGTCCAGCCAGACAATCGGCGCGGTAGGCCGCCAGATCGGGTTCGGGATCGGCCAGGAAGCGCACGCTCAGGCCCTCTACCAGCGCGCGGAGTTGCCGCGCCCGCGCCCCCGCGCCGTCCTCACCGGCCAGCCGCGCCAGTTCCAGGTCCAATTCCAGCGTCTGACCCAGAAAGTCGCGCTGCACGGCCATCAGCTCCGGGTCACGCGTTGCTGCCGCCAGGAAGTCCAGTGAAACCGTGTAGAAGCGCTGCGTGTTCTGGACCCCGTAAAACTGGTTTTCGACGAAGGCTTGCAGCTTGGCGTCTGGCGTCCCGGCCTGCCTCAGCGCCCGGCGCGTCGCCACTGTGATGGTGCGTGTAAACCGCCGCATCACTGCGGAGAGCAGCCCGGCCCGGCTGCCGAAGTGGTACACCAGCGTGCCCCGGCTGACCCCGGCGTGTTCGGCGATGTTGGCCAGCGTGACCCCCGCGTAGCCGCGCTCGTACAGCGCCAGATAGGCCGCCTTTTCCAGGCCAGCGCGCCGGGTGCGGTCCTGAATGGGGTTGACGGTGCGGGCCATAGGGCCTCCCAGCATCGGGGCTGGGACGCGGGGAGTCAAGGCGCACGCCACTCTTCGGCTTCCGTAATGCCGCCGTAATACCGCAGGAAGAGGTTGAGGGGTGCAGCGGAGGCCACCGCCCGACAACCTCTCCCGCCGCTGCGCCCAGGAGACCTGCCCATGACCACCCTCCCCACTTCACCCGCGCCCGCCACCCTCAGAGAACCCGCCATCTCCCGCCTGCTGTTCGGCGATCCGCGTCTGGCCCCGCTGTGGCTGATCCTGCGCGTCTATGTGGGCTACGAATGGCTCATCGCCGGCTGGGGCAAGATCACCAATCCAGCCGGGGTCTGGGTGGGCGAGAAGGCCGGAACCGCCGTCAGCGGCTTTCTGACTGGCGCGCTGGCCAAGACGGGCGGTGACCACCCGGATGTACAGGGCTGGTATGGCTGGTTCCTGCAACACGTGGCGCTGCCCAACGCCGCCGCTTTCTCGTATCTGGTGGCCTACGGCGAGGTGCTGGTGGGCGTGGCCCTGATCGTGGGGCTGTTCACGGGCATCGCGGCGTTCTTTGGTGGAGTGATGAACGCCAGTTACCTGCTGGCGGGCACGGTCAGTACCAATCCATTGCTGTTCATCCTGGCGACGTGGCTGGTGCTGGGCTGGCGTGTGGCCGGCTGGTGGGGTCTGGACCGCTGGGTTCTCGCCCGCTTTGGCGTCAGCGAGCATCCTGCTGCTGCCCCTGCGGAACTGGCATCCCCCCGAAGGCCCGGTGACGCCGTCCGCTAGAGAATGATTTGAGACAGCGCCCGGACGGATGACGTTCGGGCGCTGCCATACTTCTGTCCATGCAACTCCTGAGCGTCTGCGTCGGCATCCCGCGTGCCATTCGCAGCAAATCCGGCTGGACGGGCATCCACAAGCAGCCCGTGGAGGGTGCCGTGTTGGTCGGGCGACTGGGCCTGAGCGGCGATCACATCCTGGACACCGAAAACCACGGCGGCCCTGATCAGGCCGTGTACATCTACACCCAACCGGATTACGACTTCTGGTCAGCGGAACTGGGAAGGAAGCTGGAGCCGGGAACGTTTGGGGAAAATCTGCTGTTTTCGGACCTGGAATCGGCGTCTGTGCGGCTGGGGCAGCAGTTTGCGGTGGGCGGCGCGCTGCTGGAAATCACTTTCGCCCGCATCCCCTGCGTAACCCTGGCCGAGCGCATGGGCGATCTTGGCTTTGTCAAACGCTTCCGCGACGTGGGCAGGCCCGGTCTGTACGCCCGCGTCATTCAGCAAGGTGAGGTGCGGGCAGGCGATAACGTGACCTTCGCCAATGCTGTTGCAAACGCTGCGCCGACGGTTCTCGACAACTTTGAAGCCTTCTTCGCCGGCCAGTCTTCGGGTTTCTAGCCCCGGCTGACTCCTGCCACCACCACGGTCACCAGAAGCGCGGCCAGCCCCATCCCAATCGAGCTGGCCGCCCCGGTCAATTCCCCTTCCTCGCGGGCGCGGGCAGTGCCGACGCCGTGGGACACCGCGCCCATCGCCAGCCCACGCGCCAGCGGATGCTGAATACCCATCAGGGTCAGGAATCCGGGCAGGATCAGCGCCCCCACCAGCCCCGACAGCACCGCCAGCGTGGCGGCCAGCGCGGGCGGCGCACCCGTGAACTGCGCCAGTTGCAGGGCCACGGGGCTGGTGGCGGGGGCGGTCAGCAGCGAGCGCTGCGCCTCGTCGCTCAGCCCCAGCAGGCGCGAGAACAGCACGTCGGCCCCCACGCCCACCAGCGTGCCGCTCAGGCCGCCGATGATCAGCGAGCGCCATTGCCGCGCCAGCAGCGCCCGCAAACGGTACATCGGCACCGCCAGCGCCACGATGGCCGGGGCCAGCAGCGCGGTCAGCGGCTGGACCTCCTTCAGATAACTGGCGTGTGAGACGCCGCCCACCAGCAGCACTCCGGCGACGATCAACGTGGCGATCAATGTCGGGTTGGCCAGCGGAGAGCGCACCCGCGTCTGCAAGACCACGCCCAGCGCAAAGGCGATCAGGGTCAGGGCGATCCAGGCCACCCTAAACCTCTGCCTCTGTGCCGGTTTCTGAGCGCGCCAGACGCGAGGCCAGCACCCCGGCCACGCCGCCGCCCAGCAGCAGCCCCGCCGTCATCACCAGCAGCCACAGCCCCCAGTCGGCCCCGGCGGACAGGTAGCCGATAAAGCCCACCGTGGCCGGGACGAACAGCAGCCCCAGGATGCCCAGCAACCCGTCGGCGGCATCCGCGATCCAGTGCAGACGAACGATTTTCAGGCCCAGCGCCGCCCACAGCAGCGCCAGTCCCACCACCGAACCCGGCAGGGGCAGGCCCGTGACCGTCACCAGCCCCTGTCCGGCGGCAGAAAACCCCACCAGAATGCCCAGCCCCAGCACGAAACGCACCGGGGCAGAGAGTCGGGCCGTGGTGGACGGTTCAGGTGCGGTCATCTGCGGTGGCCGTCAGCCGGGCCAGCATGCCGCGCACCACGGCCTTGGCGTGGCGGGCCACCTGCGGCATGAACTCGCGGTAATCCACCCCGGCGCTGCCGTCCGCCGTGTCGCTGACGCTGCGGATGATCACGAACGGCACGCCCGCTTTGGCGCAGACCTGGGCCACCGCCGCCCCTTCCATCTCGGCGCAGGCAGCATTAAATGTGGTTTGAAGCCGCCTGACCCCCTCCGGGGAGGCGATGAACTGATCCCCGCTGGCAACGCGGCCCTCGATGACGCGCACGCCAGAGACCTCGCCAGCCGCCGCCACTGCCGCCGCGCGCAGCGTCTCGTCGGCGGCCCAGGCGGGCGATTCTCCCGGCACGGTGCCCAATTCGTAGCCCAGCGCGGTCACGTCCACATCGTGCTGCACGCAGTCGGTGCTGATCACGATGTCACCCACGCGCAGGTCCGGGTGAACGCCTCCGGCCACGCCGGTAAAGATGATGCGCGTGGCCCCCGCCGCCAGCAGGTGCGCGGTGGTCAGCGCCGCGTTCACCTTGCCAATGCCGCCGCGCGTGAGCAGCACGGTCACGCCGTCCAACTGGCCCCGGTATAGTGTCGCGCCGGGATACGAGAGGTCCTGCCGCCCCTGGAGATCGCCCAGCAACAACTCGATTTCTTCGTCCATCGCGCCGATAATTGCCAACATTGCTGTGGAGTGTAGAGCATCGGCGGCACTGATCTAGAAAGGTGGGTCGGACCTCTCTGGCTAGATGATGCGAGCGCAGCTGCGGCTGAGCCATCGTTCGATTTGATGTCACTACCAGAGTACGCACACTCAGCAAATCTCCTGGAATAGTCTCGGCGCATGCCCTGGAATCCTGACCAGTATCACCGCTTCAAAGATGCCCGCAGCGCTCCCGCCCGCGATCTTCAGGCGATGATTCCAGAGCGGGACTACGGCGATATCGTCGATCTGGGGTGCGGCACGGGCGAGCAGACGGCGCAACTGGCCGCGCGTTTTCCGGCGGCGCGTGTGCTGGGGCTGGACAGCAGCCCGGAAATGCTGGCGCGGGCGAGTGAACACAGTGTTTCAAAAGACAGCGCCCCCAACCTGCGCTTCGAGCAGGGCAGCATTCTGGATCTGGGCGGCGAGTTTGATCTGATCTATTCCAACGCGGCGCTGCAATGGGTGCCCGATCATCCGGCGCTGCTGGCCCAGCTCTGGAGCCATCTGCGCCCCGGCGGCGTGCTGGCCGTGCAGGTTCCGGCCAACCATGACCACGCCAGTCACCGCCTGCTGTCCGAGACGGCGGACGAATTCAGCGCCGAACTGGGCGGCTTCACCCGCTTCGGCCTGGCCCACGGCTCATCCCCCGTGCTGACACCCGCTACCTACGCCGAGACGCTGGATGCTCTGGGAGCCAGTGAAATCACGGCCATCAGCAAGGTCTATCCGGTGGTGCTGGACGGTGCGGCGGGCCTGCTGGACTGGACGCGCGGCACGGCGTTGGTCCCCTACCTCTCGCGGCTGTGTGAGGAGGATGGACAGCGATTTGAGGCGGCTTATCTCCAGAAATTGACGGACGCCTTTCCTGGCAAGCGCGTGTTCTATGCCTTCACACGGATTTTGTTCGTGGCGTACAGGCCCACCTGAATCAGTTCACTGGCTCCACCATCTGCGGTGGGCGCGGCGTGGTCAGGTTGATGCCCGCGCTGGCCAGGATCACGCAGGCAATCGCCAGCCATTGCAGGCCCAGCAGCGCCTCGCCCAGGAACAGCAGGCCGCACACTGCGCCCATCGCGGGTTCGATGCTCATCATCACGCCGAAGATGCGCGGCGGCACCAGCCGCAACGCGCGCATTTCCAGGCTGTAGGGCAGAGCGCTGGACAGCGCGGCCACGCCCAGACCCGTCAGCAGCACCCCCGGAGCCAGCAGCGCCGTCCCAGCCTGCGCCACCCCGAACGGCACGCAGACGGCGGCGGCCACCAGCATGCCCACCGCCACCCCGGTGGTCCCGGACAGCCGCCGCCCCACCGCCCCGCCCAGCAGGATGTACGCCGCCCAGAACGCCCCCGCCACCAGCGCCAGCGTTACGCCAACCGGGTCCAGCGCGCCTGCGGTGCCGCGTGGTGAGATCAGGAAGATGCCCAGTCCGGCCAGCGCCACCCACAGAAAATCCAGCGCCCGCCGGGACAGCGCCGCCGCCAGCAGCAGCGGTCCCAGGAACTCCAGCGTCACGGCAATGGCCAGCGGCAGCCGCTCCAGCGAGAGGTAATACGTCAGGTTCATCAGCCCCAGCACCGCGCCGTAGGGAACTACCGCCCGCCAGTCGTCACGGGTCAGCAGGCGCAGGTTGGGCCGGAAGACCAGCATCAGGATCGCGGCGGCCAGCCCCACGCGCAGGCCGGTGGTTCCTAGCGGGCCGATCAGCGGAAACAGCGACTTGGCGTAGGCCGCGCCCGCCTGAATGCTCAGCATGGACAGCAGCAGCGCCGGAATGGGGGGAAGGGGAAACGAGCGCATCCGGGGCATTATGGGGCCGCACTGGGCCGGGTGAACGGCAACGATCTCTGATACGGATTCCGTCTGTTTCGTCAACAAACCGGGAAAGCTCCGGTTCGTTCACTCCAGGCCAGGGCTACCGCAAAGTCAGGACAGCCTCTAGAAATGGCAAATCCATCGTGGCGCGGAACTGTTTAGAGGCCAGACTTCCCTTGCCCGTCCCTTCACGCCGCAGCAGATGGGCAGCCATCTGCCGCACCATGACCCAATTCTGGGCTGCAATTCGGTTCTTGACCTTTGAGGCATCATCATCAAAAACCACGTCCAGCACCCAGTGAAGCTGATTTTCTATGCCCCAATGCAGTCGGCTCGTTCTTAAAATCAGTGCGGCATGGTTTCGCATACTGGTCAAATAGAAGCGCTCTTCCACACTGGTTTTCTGGCCTACCGTTCGTGTGGAACGAAC
>NZ_MSTI01000087.1 GCF_001949125.1 Deinococcus marmoris | reverse complement strand
CCCGTTCCTGTCGCGCAATTTCCAGCTCCCGTTCGAGTTCTTGAAGACGAGTCTCCTGTGGTGAAAGGGCGGGGATCCCCCGCCCGGTGAAGGCAGGGCGTCCAGCGGCCGTTTGATGGTCCTGCTGTTGCTTCCACCGGACAACGTAGTGAGGAGGAACGCCGAGGTCACGGGCGATCTGAGCGCAACTCTTACCGGTCGTGCGAACCAGGCGGACAGCTTCGTATTTGAACTCAGCGGTGAACTTTTGCTTGGGTACGGACATTCTGTCCTCCAGTGTGAATCACACTGAACTTACCCTCCACCAAACCCTAACAACATCAGTATATCCCCGGCCCGGTGCTCCAGGAGGGTCGGAACGAACTGATCGTCTTTGAGGAACGGGCGGCTGGCCCCCGCATTGAGCTGCTGGGCGAACCTGACCTGGGGCCGGAAAAGGACACGGCGCAGGGGGTGGAGTAGGTTGGAAGCCCCCCGAGCAGGACACAGTTGGTCCAAATTCTAGTGGTGAACAGAAGGAGGAACGCTGGTCTCTTCGGTACCATTTGAGCTTTTCCCATGTAGTGGTGACACTGCCGCCGTAGGGGGTTGTGGCCCTCTGAACCTGCGGTTCTTCCGTCGGTTCCCAGCCACAACGGTGTTCCTGTTACAGCGGTCTGGTGTCTTGCGCCAGCCTTGCGAAAATGAAGGGAAACGCGATGATTTCAGTACCGGACAACTTGCGTTTAAGTGGTGCTGGGTGCGGAGAAAGGTTGATTTAAGAGGCCGAAGTATAGTTCGGCCTGTGGGTGATCCTATCTCAGCGCTCTCGCCAGATATTGCCAGCCATACTGGACCACGCTGACTGCGCGACGACCATGCGCTTTGACCGGGATTGGTTTGGACGCATTCATCCAGACGCCCACCCGCAGACAGCACACCCAGGCCAGCGTGACCAGTCCAAACAACCGCTCTAATCGGTCAGCGTGGGTCACCGCTGACCGTTCCAGGTCAAAGCCACGCGACTTCATGCTGCTGAACGTACACTCGATGCTCCAGCGCAATCGGTACACCGCCCAGATGTCCCACATCTTCAAATCTGTCGCCCGGACGATAAGATCGCCATCCGCTGCGCGGGTGGCAACCACCTGCATCACGCAGCCGTAGACCCAGCCCTTTTCGAACAGACAGCGCTTCTTTCCGATTTGGACATCCCCGAACCACTGATCGACGCGCAATTCGTCCACCACGCTGTCAGCCCGGATGCGAATCACGCGGCGGATCTTCCGTTTCCGCAGAAAGGTGAACCACTGCTTTCCCACGAACTCCCGGTCGGCCACCAGAGCCTTCCAGCACAGCGCTGGAAGGCTCTAGTCGCTCACGGGTGGCCGAGTCACTGCATCCACCGTGATCCAGCGCCACCCAGACGAGGGGGAGCGTGAATCCCTCCAACACGACGCCCAGAACGAGCTGACCACCGCCGTAACCATCAACAAGCTGCTTTCAAGATGTGGCGGAAGACGGTACGGCAGGGGG
>NZ_MSTI01000054.1 GCF_001949125.1 Deinococcus marmoris | reverse complement strand
CCGTTCCGGGACGGCAAGCAGTTCGCGGGCCTGGGTGATTGCCAGTCCCGTCAGGCTCAGGCGCTGCACTTCCACTGGAATATGGCGCTGCATAGCGTTTCTGTAGCCAGAGCCAGTCAGTTGATGAACCAGCGGGCTGGCCCGCTGGTCTTCAGCATGGAAGACGAAAAACGCCGTGCCTATAACGAATTTTTCGCTGATCGAATTTTATCTCTGTTGCCTGGCGATCTGACTTGCGAAAAATTCGCCCCACAGATCGCCGACCTGCTGCTCCTGGGGGTCAAGGCTGCTTGAAACCTTCCGGACTACTGTGAACAAGAGTTTCCAGGAAATCAGGAAGGGCGTCTGGGTGGGCAGAAAAGAGGGGCGCAACAGAAAAACAACGGTCAGCACGGTAAAAATGAGTCGCCCCAGAAAACCTCGCTGCTTGCGGGATCAAGTGGCTTTGGCTTGAAACCCTTTGCCTGCAAACACCGCCTCTGCCGTCCAGTTGGTGAGTCTTGATCTGATCCCCGTCCGTTATTCACCATGTCCAGCACGGCAGATTGGACAAACACCGTCAGGACCGCACTTTTCTCCATTTTGATCCCGCTGTTAGCGTTCAGCACGGCACATTTTTTGGACTAGAAACTCTTGTTTGAACGACACTGAGTACTTTCGCGTGGCGTGAGCAGTATGGACTTGGAGGGCACAGGATGACTCAGAAGTTGCATCTGCATAATCAGAAAAAACCTCTTCTGGCGCGAGAATCTCAGAAGAGCCACCAGACTGGTCTGGCGAAGTTGGGTAGGCGTGATCGGTTCGGGAAAATGCTGAAAGGCGTGACGTCTGTGATTAGCGGCACCCTTGCCGTTACCATGCTGTCCATGGGTTCGAGGGTGATTGAGAAAGATCTTTTCGAGATCATCCGTCGCCAGTCTGAGCAGATTGAACAGCTGATCGCAGAAAACAAAGCGCTCAAAAGTGTGATGTTGTTAGGGTTTGGTGGAGGGTAAGTTCAGTGTGATTCACACTGGAGGACAGAATGTCCGTACCCAAGCAAAAGTTCACCGCTGAGTTCAAATACGAAGCTGTCCGCCTGGTTCGCACAACCGGTAAGAGTTGCGCTCAGATCGCCCGTGACCTCGGCGTTCCTCCTCACTACGTCGTCCGGTGGAAGCAACAACAGGACAACCAGACGGCCGCTGGCCGCCCTGCCTTCACCGGGCGGGGGATCCCCGCCCTTTCACCACAGGAGGCTCGTCTTACAGAACTCGAACGAGAGCTGG
>NZ_MSTI01000120.1 GCF_001949125.1 Deinococcus marmoris | reverse complement strand
CCCCCATGACGATGGATTGGCCGTTCAAGGCGCTCACCAGCGGGTAAAACACCTGATCGTGGCGGTTCATGGGTTGCCAGCCGAAGTTGACGATTTCACCGAAATCGTTGATCACGCCACACAGCTTAATTCCCACAGCCCAGCGCCCTTTGTCTTTGCTTTTCTTGGCGAGCGAATGCTTCGCTCGTCCTTCCCGGCGGGGGTGAATCAGCTCAATCGGATAGCAGTCAATGATTGTGAAGAACGACGGCTCACCCAGAAATTCAGCGCACAAAGCGGCATATCTGGTGATGAGACGCGATAGACGCGAGCGCTCAGGGAGATTTGGAAACAGCGAAAGATAATCACGGCTGATCCAACGGTAAAATCCCTTGAATCCGGTTCCTTTGAGTCCAAACAATAACCCCAGGGCGACGATCTCACTCACGTGGAGCTTCGCCAGGGGATGGCGGGGAACTGGGCCGAGCTGGTCATCAACGCGAACGAAGAGGTGTGTGATGATGTCAGTCGTCGGGGGGAGTGTGGTCTGCATACCCACAGAATGCGCTCCCAGCGCATGATTCCCCTCGGCACCACCGACCCGCACAACTGGTTGAGAAGGCCATCAAGCGTTATACCCGAAGGTGGGGCTGTGAAACGATGCACCAAGCAATGAAATCCTCTGGATTTCATCTGGAAGACAGCCATGTGACGGACACCGGGCGCATGACCACGCTGTTTGGCGTGGTGGTGCTAGCGTTCGTGTGGTGCTGCCTGACTGGAGAACAGGAGGAAGACCGCGAACCGACAGAGAAGTTGGCCCACGGCTATCCACCTAAGAACTTCGAGTGCTAGGGGTTACGAATGAGCAAAATACGTGCCAGACGAAGTTTCTCAAATACTCCAGAGCAGGAAAATCGTCTGTGAACAGATAAGTAGGGATCTTTACGCATGCGAAGAAATTTCGACAGAATTCCTCACCTTAGTGTTTCCAAAGAAAAGCGAAAAGGGACGTTCTGGACACGAGATTTTGATTTTCCGTAAATCTAGGGTAGTCATCATCCCCTAGCACCCGAAGTTAAGAGCCTGTTCCGTCGGGGCCTGGATGCGCTACAGCGGGCATTGAGGGATTTGGGATTTGGACAGAGAACGTCTGGACCGAGTTTTATCCAGCTCCTTGCCGCTTTTGGTAGAAGGCTGGAATCATGACCGACATGGGTTCTTCATGACCACGGTGCTGAGCAGGCGCAGCACGCTCCACACCGTGTCCGTGATCCCGATGGCCATTGCTGGCGTCCGTTGCGCATATTGACGACGCCCCACCGGTTCATTCAACTTGACTCGCAGGCTCCGGTTCACCCGACAGAAGTTATAGATCCCATTGACCAGATCACTGACCGTCTGACGGACGTGGGGAAGCCTCGCAAACGCGAGGCTTCTGCGGACTTGGTGCGGATTCATACGCCGGGCCGTCCCGTTGTGCCGTTCCACTGCCGAGGTGTTGGGGGTTTTGTATCCGAGAAAGGCCAGCTCCTGATTG
>NZ_MSTI01000161.1 GCF_001949125.1 Deinococcus marmoris | reverse complement strand
CCGTGGTCGATCAACGCTTTCTTGCCAGGGAGCGAGAATTTTTCACTCTGGATTAGGGCATCTTGGGCGCGCACCACGGTTCGCTGAACCGTGGCCTCATGGACACCCCAGTCCTGGCCGATGTGGAACAACGTACGGTACTCGCGCCAGAACTCCAGCGTCATCAGGAGTTGCGCTCCCAGAGGGAGTGCAGGTGGTCGTCCAGATTTGACTTTGTTGGCATGGCGTCCCTGCAACACGGCCTCCATCTCTGAAAAAGTTTCGGGGGACACACCAGTGAGACGACGAAAACTCGTGCGATTCAGCTTCAGGGCTTGATGATATTTCAGCGTGCCGACCATCCCCCACACTAGCGCACGACTTTCGCAAGAGGTCTAAACATAGCCCCTGCCTGCGCGGGGGCTGCGTGCTGGAAAGGCAGGCAAGAAAAAGCCCGCCAGAGCGGCGGGGAGGAGGGGGGAACCAATCTCAGCTTAGCGCCCACCACCTAAGCGGCGGCCAGCCCGAACACGGCGCTGCTAGCAGATCTAAGAGACGTGAAAAGCAAATTGCAGGCGGGAGGTCTACAGGGCTAGGCTCAGCGGTTGAGCGCTGCTCTGAGCTGGCTCAGTTGATCTTCAGTCAGTGCTACATAGCTGTTTGGCCATTCCCAGATTACGTATCGGGGCGGCGAATCTTTGAATGTGTCGCTGTTGAGGAAGTCCAGTATTGCCCCAAATTTCGCTCCGCCGTTCTTACTGAAGTTGAGAACATCCAAATCGGTGGCCGCACCGATGAAATCTGCGAAATGGATGCGCTGAACCCAGCCGTAGCTTGTCCCTACGAGAGCAACCGGCTCCGTAATGTCCCCAAGGAGATCTTCCGACGCCGTCTGCGTGATTTTGTAGTTCTGCTCTGGTTCTGGCTCAATGTGTGCACCACAAAACTTGTTGAGCTGATCGCCCAGATTGCCCAGCACTTGCTCGCTGGTGCTGCTCACGACGGCCCGACAGAAGGAGCGGTCAAACGGCTGAAGACCATCAAGCGGCAAATGTATGGCCGGGCAGGCTTTGATCTCCTGCGACTCCGTGTCCTTTCTCGCTAACCGCATGCACCAAAAGCGTGCAAGAACCGGTTTGGTGGGGGGTAAGTTCAGTGTGATTCACACTGGAGGACAGAATGTCCGTACTCAAGCAAAAGTTCACCGCTGAGTTCAAATACGAAGCTGTCCGCCTGGTTCGCACGACCGCTCAGTACCTGACACTTTCAGATTCAGGCTGGCTGGGTGAGGGAAAAGCGGTCATCAAGAGTGCGAGAAAAGTTTGAAAGAGGGGGCGCTGCCAGCGCAGGGCGTCACACAGCAGATCCCAGCCATATTGGGCCAGACTCATGGCCCTGCGCCCGTGGGCTTTGACTGCGATGGGAAGCGCGTCTGCGCGCCATGCGCCGATCCGCACCATCCAGGCATACGCGAGACTGAGCAGAAGAAAGATGCGTCCAATGCGGTCTGGCGCGGTCATGTGGGTGTCCTCCAAACCCAGACCGCGAGACTTCATGCCGCTGAATGTGCATTCGATCCCCCAGCGCATTCGGTAGACCTGCAAGACGTCGTAAAGGGGCAGATCAGAAGCGACGATGACGCGCTCTCCCTGTGGGGAGAGCGTCGCCACCACCTGCATCAGACTCCCATACACCCACGCCTTCTCCATCAGTCCTCGTACCTGTCTAGGACGCAGATTCTTGTACTGTTCACGCACCAGCAGTTCATCCATGCGGGTGGTCTCCTTGATGCGGATGCACCGCTTGATCCGTTTTTGATGCAGAAACTCGAACCACGCTTTGCCCACGAACTCACGGTCAGCGATCAAAACACGCCACCGCCCCGCTGAGACGGACTTCAGCAATCTGCTCACCAGGGCGATACGTAGCTCACTGTGACTGTTGCCGCTGTGCAGCAACACCTCATGGACGAGCGGGATCACGACATCACCGAGCAGCACGCCCAGCGCCAGGATGTTGATGTCGGCCTGTCCATGCTTCCAATTGCGGGCAAGCGTCCTCATGGGGAGGAGTAGCCCCATACGGGTGCTATCTCACGACGACAGTCTGTTGTGCCCAAGAAGGTGCGGTCCATGACGAAGATCAATTTGCCGTCTGGGAGCAGCGGCAGCAGGATGTCCAGGACATCCTGCTCAGAGAGTCTAGCGTCATGAAAGGTTCGGGCGACGGTCTTCGTTCTGGAATCCAGCGTTGCCATGCTGCGAAGGTGGATGGCAATCTTGCGGTGCCGCGTGGTTTCGGCCTGAACGATGCCAAAGACCATGGCGGCGACTCGGCGCAGCAGGTCAATCCGGTGGTGAGGAAGTCGCTCTTTCAGGAAGGCGACGAAGGTGTCAAGATCAGTCAGGGCGGCGTTGGTGTGCTTCACACACCCATCAGCCGCCCTCTCGCATTTTTTTCTGTGTTCCAGTCGGGATTTACCTCAAAGTGTCAGGTACTGAGGGCGACCGAAAAATCTATCCCTCAGTTTCGCGTAAGCCCTATGTTATTCTGGGGCAAGCGTGAGTCAAGAGAGTGAGCTGTCTAACACACCACTTTTTGTTGTTCTCATCGAAGGACAAGAGCGAATTCCCAATTTCCCCCATCCAGAAAAACTCCAAGTCGAGGTTATTTGATACCCAGGATAGTAGGGTTAGTTTGAGCTATCCGCTTTCAGTATGTCTCAAGCTGGGACCACCTCTCCGTTTCTACTCTGAATAAAAGCAACTCAAATCTTTGTAGATATTAATAGATCACCAAGTTACAAGCACCTTACCGACCCTTCAGAGGTTTGAATGACCGAATCCGCCAAAGACATCAACTTCTTCCAAATATTCGGCACCCTGCGCCGCAGCCTACTGCCGATCGTGGGTGCCACGGTATTGATTGGGGGAGGCACCTATCTGGTGTCACGCTCGCAAGCGCCGGTTTACGAATCGCGCAGCAGCATTATTAGTCTGTTCAGTAACGTTGGCAACCAAGTGGTCAACAACACCCTGGTCACGGCCCCGCCGCTGCCACAGGGGGCACTCGATGAGGCACTGCGATCAAAAACAGTGGCCAATGCAATTATGCAGAGCGTGACGGCTGCCCAGGTCGGTGTCGAGGCTACTGAACAGATTCGGGCAGGGTTGCAGGCGAGCCTCAACACCGGCAACACCAGCATGGTCAAGATCAATTCACGTCTCGATACCCAGCAGCGCGGCGTCTATGAAATTGTGGCGCAGGCTGGGACGGCGCGTGCCGCGCGGGTACTGGCTGGAGCCACCGTGAATGCCCTGCTCGCCTGGGACGGCGCACGTGCACAGCGCGGGGTGGCCAACGCCCGGCTCAGTATTGACGCGCAGCTTAAGGCTCTCGATGCCCGGATTGCCAGCGTGCCTGTGACCAGCCCCGACAGATTGAGCCTGACAGCGGCGCGTGGCACCCTGCTGCAAAATCTCTCACAGGTCGCGGTGCTTGAGCAAACCTCCAGCGGCACGCTCTCGCAGGGAGCCGACCCCAGCACCCCAGTGACGCCCGTCGCGCCCCGGCCGACCCGCAGTGCAGCAATAGCTGCCCTACTGACCCTGTTTGGCGCAATCGGTTTGACTCTCTTGCTAAGTTTACTACGCGGGCGCGTCAACAGCGCCGCCGATCTGATGCCTCTAGGATGGCCTCTCCTGGGTCAGGTGCCGCTGATAGGGCGGCGCGAGTTGGGCGCCGGGCTGCTGCAAGTCAGTCGCACGGGCCAAATGTACGAGGCCCTGGGTTTTTTGCGAATTAATCTCACTAGCGTGAGCGGTGAGAAGACCAAGATTATAGCCATCACTAGTAGCCGTCCTGGCGCGGGCAAGAGCAGCTTGGCAGCCACCCTCAGCGCCAGCTTCGCGGCAGAAGGCAAGAATGTGCTTCTGATTGACGCCGATCTGCACCGCCCTACCCAGCACCGAATCTGGAATATGGCCAGCACCCAGGTCGTGGCGCTGCCGGGGGCACAGGCCGACTTAAGCGCGGCGCAGGCTACCCTTCCCTTCGCCTTGCAGCACCCGGATCAGGCCTGTGCAGTGCATGATCCGGCCCACCCCAACATCGACCTGCTGCCCGCAGGACAGATGGGGCGACAAAGCCAGGAAATGCTCAACCGCCCTGACCTAGCCGAACTACTGCAGCGCTGGGCCAGCGCCTATGATCTGGTCATTATTGATACACCGCCAATTCTGGCGCTGGCCGAGACCCTCAAGCTGGCCATCAGCACCGACGGCATCATTCTGGTCATCGAGTCGGGTGAAACCAGCTTGGCTGAATTGGAGCGGGTGCAGCAGATCACCCAGCAGAACGGAGTCAAGCTACTCGGCACGGTGATCAACAAGATGCCGCGCTCGGATCAAAGCTACTATTATGGGTACAATTACAGGGACTTGCCAAAGAAGTGAGCACTTAGCGCCAACTTCTTTACTTTTATATCGTGCTGAAACGCGCAGACAATGTTGTAGTGGAGTGGTATGTGGGCTGAATGTCGGCGGCGCGATTCTCTACATCACCAGTAGTGAAGATCTGATGGCCACCATCAAACTGGATACTGCGGCGCTCATGCGCTCCGACGACGTGACCCCGTGATCAGAAAAGACCTGACCCAGTACGTTAAAAAGGTGGTATAGCAATTGAAACTTAATCATAAATGGGAGTATTCCGCATGACCCTTGCTGCTCAAGCTATGAACGTCACCGTGATCGGCACCGGCTATGTGGGCCTCGGTACAGCAGGCCTGCTGGCCCATTTAGGACATCAAGTCACTGGTATCGATATCGCCCCGGATAAGATCGCTCAGTTGCAGCGCGGCGAGGTGCCGATTCACGAACCCGGCCTCAGTGACTTGCTGGCCGAAAACGCCGAGCGTTTAAGCTGGACCAGCGACTATTCGAGCGTGAAGGAGGCCGATGTCATCTTTATCTGCGTGGGTACTCCGCCCGGCCCGGATGGTGCGCCAGATCTGAGATACGTGATCAGTGCGGCGTCCAGCATCGCACATCAACTCGGCGAGCAATGCCAAGTCATCGTTAACAAGAGCACCGTGCCGATTGGAACCGGCGACTATGTCGAGCGGCTGCTCGAAGAACTTGCGCCGAATTTCAGCGCGGCCCAGCATCTGGTGGTCAGCAATCCGGAATTTTTACGTGAGGGTACTGCCCTACACGATAGTCTTTACCCCGACCGGATCGTGCTGGGTGGCGCTGCCAAGGCGCTAGAAACGATGATTCAGCTATATGCCCCACTGCTGGAACAAAATTTCACGCCACCTGCCAGCACGCCCCGCCCCGAGGGGTACACCCGCCCCGCCACCGTAAAGACCACCCTGCAAAGTGCCGAGATGATTAAGTACGCCGCCAACGCTTTTCTGGCGCTCAAGATCAGTTTTGCCAACGAGATCGCTGGACTGTGCGAGCGGGTAGGGGCTGACATTGAGGAAGTGACCACCGGCATTGGTCTCGACGAACGTATCGGCCACCGCTTTTTGCAGGCAGGTCTCGGCTGGGGCGGAAGCTGCTTCGGCAAGGATACCCAGGGGCTGATCAGCGCTGGGCGTGAACACAATTACGCCATGCCGATCTTACAGGCAGCCATTGACATCAATTACCGCCAGCGCCAGGTCATCGTAGAGAAACTGCTAAGACAGCTCAAAACACTCAAGGGCAAGCGCGTCAGTTTGCTAGGCATGGCTTTTAAACCTAATACCGACGATCTGCGCGACGCGCCCGCTCACGACTTAATTGAGCGGCTACACCGACTGGGAGCGCACGTCACTGCCCACGATCCGGTGGCCATGCCACGTGCCGAGCACGAGTGGAGCCATCTAAGCTATACACCCGCCCGCGACCTCGACCATGCTTTCGCCCGAGCTGACGCCGTGATCATTGTCACTGAATGGGATGACTACCAGCATCTCGACTGGAATAAATTGCTGCCAACCATGCGTCGCAGACTGATTATCGACGCTCGCAACACCATTCGTCAACCACTGGATCACATGCTTCAAGCCACCGTCAAGCAGGTCGGACGTAGTGCTCCCATCTTCATCCAGTCAGTGCAGACCGTGAGTATCGTCAAATGAACATTCTGATCATTGACATTGTCGGAGTTATCGGTACTCCTTTGTTCAAGTGTTTCTTGGTGGAACGCGATGTGTTTATCGGGGTAGATAGTGGCGTCAGTCGCCGGAATAGCGCCACCACTCTATTTGCAAACCAAGGTAGCTTTCGATTTAACGAGCCTAGTTTAAGTCGGGTTATTTCTTGCAAAGGTAAAGCCCTCCATTGGGTAATGTACTTTGTCAGTCTGCTGGACCATCAACAGTACCTAGCTCAAGGTAGCCCTAAAGCATGGCTTGGGGATTTTTCCGAGGAGCAACGGAAAGATGTATGGCGATCTGCTGGCGCATCTGCAGACGGAAAGCTGTTGGGGCAATGTCAATTCTACCAGTGCACGGAGCTTCTATGATGGAGCCAGGTTCTTCACATTTTTGTCCGAAACAAGCTCTTGAGCTAGTGATGAACTATTTTACTGTAAATCAAATATGAGCACGCGCATTACAACTTCAAATGCCTTTTCTTGGAACTTAGCTGGCTCTGTTTTTCGTGCTGGCGCAGCATTCATATTGACCGTCTTTCTTGCTCGACATCTCACGCCCACAGCATTCGGCCTTGTCGCACTTGCAATGCCATTTATCGCTTTTGGCAACATTGTCATTGATGCCGGGTTTGGCTCTGCACTCATACAAAAAAAGCACATCATAGAAACAGATGTTCAAATGATTTTCACGTTGCAAGTTTTGATTGGAATATCCCTTACACTCTTGCTTCTCTTGGGCGCTCCTTTTATCAGTGTACTTACACGTCAGCCTGCCGTCTTAGACGTCTTACGTGCTCTCGCACCGCTTTTCTTGTTTCAAGCGCTTACACAGACATCAATCTCTCTACTTAAACGAGAACTGCGCTTCAAAGACATTCAGATCGCACAAATTACCAGCTATCTTGTCGGATATGGTGTCATTGGCGGACTGCTGGCATTCCTAGGTGCAGGTGTATGGTCTCTAGTAGCTGCTAATGTTGGCCAAGCCTTCTTGTTCATGATTCAGACGTATACCCTGACACGCCATCCTATCCGTCCACACTTTCAATTCCAAAGTGATCTATCAATATTTGGTATTAAAGTTCTCGCAACCAATATCGTCAATCTTATTGTTGCTACTCTTGACCGAATTCTCATTGGACGTATATTTGGTCCCGCCACACTTGGTCTATATGACCGCGCCTTCTATCTATCTAGCACTCCAACTAATGTTTTCATAGGCGCGGCACAAGGTATAATTTTTAGCGCAACTTCTAGAAATCAAGCAAATATTGAGTACCCCAGACGTATGTATTCCGCATTCTTCAGCTTTGTCTGCGCAATTTTTTTTCCTCTCTTTTTTACCATGGCAATCTTAGCCACACCGCTTCTTGCTGTCATTTATGGCCAACGGTGGATCGAGGCTAGCTTTCTACTGAGCATCCTTTGTCTCGTCATGCCATTTCATGCCCTGATGGCCCTTGCAGGACCGGTCGCACTCGGCCTCGGACGCGCAGAATTGGAACTTAAAGTCCAACTTGCCGTTTTGGTTTTTGCCGCAATCACTTTCCCAATTGCCGCACATTTCTCGCTTACCGCTCTAGCTTTCGCTATTGCTGCAATGTATGTTTTTCGCTTTTTTCTTATGACAGTTGCCACTGCACGGTTGCTTGCTGCACCTATTCTATATCTCGTAGGGCGCATTCTCATATCCAGTGTATTCGCCTTCGTTGTTGCCGCCCTTGCTCATATTATCTTCCAGGCTACACTTACCGTTTTGCCGACTATTCTCGGAGTAGCCATTGCGCTTGTTGCTGCTGCTCTCGTTACTATGGCCGGTCTGCACTTCACGCCCCATTTGCTCGTCGGCACTGCTGCGACGCAGACTTTACACGCCGCCAACCATCCCTTTTCTAAGTTGCTTAAGCAGAGACGAATATGAAAGTTGCTGTTGCCGGTCCATTTACTCTAGCCCCATTCAGGGCTTTTCTCGACAATCCGGCCGATCTCACCATCCCAAAGGGTATGGGAGGTACGCCGGTGGTCAATCTCGTAAATGAACTTCTCTCTCAAGGTCACCAAGTCACAGTCATTACGCTCGACCCACAAGTTTCAGCTCCCCAAACGTATCGGGGATCTCGCCTCACTATTCACGTTGGACCCCTGCGTCCTCGTGCTCGTTACCGCATGGCCGACGCCTACCGTCAAGAACGAGCTTACGTGACTTGGGCAGCTTCCAAGGCTGACGCCGACTTAATTCACGCGCACTGGACCTACGAATATGCACTCGGCGCTCTGCAATCCAAGCTTCCCACGCTTATTACTGCACATGACGCGCCACTCAACGTTTTCAAGTATGCTGCCGGACCTTATTATGCCATACGTCTTCTCATGGCATCCCGTGTTGCACACCGCGCCTCACGAATGACTGCTGTCTCCCCATATGTCGCCGATCATTTCCGGCGGTATCTGCGGTACCGAGGTGATATGCGCATTATCCCCAACGGTCTAATGTCCGACTCTTTCACGCCTAATATCACAGCGCGCTTCACCCGCCCAATTGTCTACGTCAGTGTCCCCAACGGCTGGGGAGGCTGGAAGAACACTTCGACTCTCCTCAAAGCATTTGCAATAGTGAGACAAGAGATTCCTGAGGCTCGTCTCCGCTTGTATGGCAAAGCAACTGCTCAAGGCGAGATCACAGAGCGATGGGCGGCGCAACATAGTCTAGGCCAGGGTGTAGACTTTATGGGCAACCGAACACACACACAACTCTTACATGAACTGCGCGAAAACTGTGATGTGCTTGTACATCCTTCTTTAGAAGAATCATTTTCTATGACTATTATAGAAGCGATGGCGTGTGGCCTACCCACTATTGGAGGTAGTTCTAGTGGCGGTGTACCGTGGGTACTTGATCAAGGAATGACAGGCGCTTTGACAGATGTGCGATCTGCTTCGACTCTTGCAGACACAATGTTATATCTTGCGCAATCTGACGAGGTAAGACTGACATACGCACAACGGGGCCATGATAAGGCGCTGAATCAATACAATAACGAGTATATTACACGTACATATGTTGATGAGTACGAACACATGCTGGGGGTCAATCGATGAAAGTTCTGCACGTACTAAATGAACTCCGTCCCTCAGGGGCCGAGCAGATGCTGCGTATTGCCGCTCCTTACTGGATCTCACGCGGCTTGACACTCGAAGTCCTCAGCACAGGTGACGAAATTGGTATTTTCGGGCCTAAGCTCGAAGAGGCTAAATACGTTGTACACCATCTTCCGTATTACCGGGGCCTCCGCTATTTCCTGACTTTTTATCGTTTCATTAAGTCTCGCGAATATGATGTTATTCATGTTCATATTGGTCGTGGAACAGTAATTCTAGCTTTTGCGGCGCGTTTGGCAGGTATCAGCCGCATAGCTTTTACCATCCATAGTCATTTTCCTACACAAGGAATAATGCGTTGGGCATTTTTTATAGAGCGCAAGCTACACAAGGTGCTGGGAATACGAGACATAAGTATTAGTACAGCCGTTGCCGAACTAGAGCGAAAATATTACTGGAATTCCACCAAACTAATCTTTAACTGGTATGACTCCGAGTTATTCAGACCTCCATCCAGGGAAGACCGCGATAAAGCTAGATGTGAACTTAAGATCCATGATGACCAAATAGTATTTCTGTCAATTGGAAATTGCGGGAATACGAATTTAAAGAATCATTCCGTGATCATCGAAGCACTAGCTTCTTTAGAAGATCGTTCTCACATAGTTTATATACATGTGGGAGAAGAAAAACTTGGTTATCCAGAGAGAAATTTGGCTAATTCGCTTGGTATATCAGAAATCATAAGATTCGAAGGATATCAAATTGATTCTTTAAAATATCTATGGGCAGCAGATGTCTATTTAATGCCATCTAGCAGAGAGGGTTTCGGAATTGCGGCATTGGAAGCTCTCAGTACTGGCTTACCTGCGGTCTTAGCTGATACGCCTGGTCTCTCTGATTTAAAAGCATATGTCGGTGATGGCGTCACCTGGGAAGAGCCAACAGTTCCAGGTTTTGCTAATCAGATAAATTATTGGAGACTATTTCCAAGTTCAATTAGGTTTCAAATGGGACAGACAAATACCCATAGGATATCTCGGGAATTCAATATTATTATTGGAGCTAAACAATATATTGATCTATACAAGTCTTTATAGGAGAATGAATGTTTATGACTGATAAAAATATTATAATTATATTAGCTGGATTAGTCGGATTTATATGGTTGCCACTTATATGTAGCATACTATGGAAAAGGCCAATTGTTGGAGCAGTTGTCCCATTTCTCTTCACAGGACTAGAAGCCATTTTTATAAATTTGCCAGTCCTCCGATTAGTGACCAATATATACCCTCAAGATTTAATTTTTGTGCCTATGCTAATTGTCGGACTTATAAAGGGTTTTTATAGTCGCTCAGGTATTAGTAAGATTGCATTATCTTTAGCTATTTTACTTGTGTATTCTATAGTTAGAGGTGTCATTCTAATTGGAACCGATCAGATAGGAGAGTCAAGAGAAGATTTATACTTTTTCGCATCTATCTTATTCTTTGCAACATCAAGTATTTCCAGAATTGATAAAGATAGATTGGTCGGCTATATATGCAATTTAGGCGCTGTACTGATACTTGTAGCAATTTTTCGTTGGGGGGCTACTATATCAGGTCTTGCAATCGCGAGTTTATGGGCAGAAACGGCGAGCCAGATAGGAGGCGGTACGCCATTACGCGTACTTAACGCTTCCCAAGCTCTAATACTCGCAATCGTATCTATCTTATCGATCAAATTCCGCTCCATTAATAGAGGATCATGGTGGCATAGAAATGCAATTTACTTTACCGTTCCCGCACTATTAATTTTGCAACATCGTACAATATGGATTATTACGATAATTGCATTGACTATTCTAGTTCTACAAGATAGGCAGTTCAGAAGGAAATTCTACAGTTATACATTGGGTATTGTGACGGTAATTGGCATTGGCGTAATCATAATCGGTGCAAAATTTGTAGGAATTATTAAATCTTCTCTCGAGGCTTCTTCACAAAGCGAGGATACGTTGTTGTGGAGATTACAAGGCTGGCAGTACTTTCTTTCAGAAGGAGCACCAAAGAGTATGCATGATATACTCTTTGGATTACCTTATGGCACTGGCTGGGAGAGATATCAATTTGGAAGTTTTGTAGACTTTCCTCCTCACAACTTTTATATTCAAGAGTACCTCAGGATAGGATTGCTAGGGATTATATTCCTATTCCTATTATACTTTTATGTTCTCAAGATCCATAGTGACAGAACAATATGGGGGTCTATAAAGAATGAAATGGTGGCTATTCAACTTATAATGTTTATTACATATAGCTCGTCACCCATATTAGGAATTATTTTAGGTTTACTTGCACAAGATGAACCTATAGAAAATAAATTTGCCTCAGAAGATGATAGAATGACTTCAAAATCATACTCTAGAATCTTAAATTTCCAAAGTGCGGGATCACCTGTGCTATTCACATCGGATAACTCTAATACGCAATAATTAACCAAATCGAGGTAATCTAGTGAAGAAAAAGTATGATACCGACGAGGCTTTCAATATACATATCCTGAACATCCTTAAGGATTATGAAGCAATAGTTCTGCACGGTTATGAAGAGTATCCAGAACGTATAAAATCTGACGTCGACGTCATTGTAACAGTAGAGGGATTGCAAAAGTGGAATAAGGCCTTAACTCAAGAAGATCTAGAAGTGGTTCAACATCTTGAACATGAAGCAACCGGACACTTTTACGTTATATCGGCGGACGTAGGCGGAGAAGATAGATTCGTGGCAATTGATCTCGCAACTGATTATCGTAGAAATGGCCGCATTTTCTATTCTGGCGAAGAATTTTATGGAAAACGAAGATTCTATAAGGATTTTATACCGGTAGCACCAACTAATTTGGAATTTGGTTATTATCTTGTAAAAAAAGTGGCGAAAGGCATATTGACTAATGAACATCAGGAATACTTATCGCGTTTGTGGCAACGCGATCCTGAAGGCTGTAGGCAGCAAGTAGCTCGATTTTTTAAAGGATCAGAAGATGCAATGGTATGTTCCGCTTGTCAATACAATGACTGGATACATGTTACAAAGTATCTCAATACACTTCGGACTTCTTTACTTACCACTCCACGCACCGATCAACCGGCAGACCGATTGCGCTATATTCAGCAAAACGCTACACGCATTGCGCGGCGCATTTCGCATCCGACGGGTCTCGTTATCGCTTTTCTCGGACCAGATGGGGCTGGTAAGAGTACAATCATCGCAGGCATATCCAAGGACCTGCAGCCCGTGTTCAGGTCGGTTCAGCACTTCCATTTGACTCCTTTGAAACGTGCGCGTCCAGGCGGGGCCGGCCTAGATGTGACGAATCCGCACGGTGCGCGCGCAAAATCGAGGTGGGCATCTCTCGCGCAACTGGGCTACTGGTTCGCAAGTTATACTGGAGGCTACGCGGCAGTAATTCTGCCCCGAAAAATTCGATCTTCTCTGATTGTGTTCGACCGCTATTATTATGATCTTTTGATCGACCCCAAGAGATACCGTTTCCGTGGCCCGTCCAGTCTTGTTCACCTCGTCGGGAAATGGATTCCCAAGCCGGATCTAACATTCGTATTAGATGTTCCGGCTGATGTACTCCAGCAACGAAAGCAAGAGGTGCCTTTTGAAGAGTCGCAACGCCAGAGAGAGGAATATAGAAAATTGGCTGCAGAACTTGGAGCCCATATTGTTGACGCTGATCGTTCCGTGGAAGAAGTAGTCGGAAATATTAATGGGATTATACTAGAGTATATGGAGCGTCGTGTGCGCCGCCGCTTCAGATCAGCGCTATTTTTCAGGAGTTAAAAACGTTGAATACATTAAATCAGCTATTACCAAAAATTACAATTGTTACACCCTCCTTCAATCAAGGAAGGTTTATCAGGCAGGCAATCCTAAGTGTTATAGAACAGAATTATGGGAACGTGGAGCATATTATCTTTGATGCGATGAGTACTGATGAGACAGCAGCGGTAGTGGCTGATTACATACATTTACCGCATCTAAAGTTTATTTCTGAGAATGATTATGGACAGACGGACGCCATCAACAAGGGATTCCGCGTAGCCTCAGGGGATATTATCGCATGGCTCAATTGTGATGATTATTACTTACCAGGTACATTTAGTACAATTGCAGAGGCATATCAAGTCTTCCCAGAAGCTGAAGTGTTTTATGGAGATACAAATTTTGTCGACGAAACTGGTGTAATTCTACGGACTAAATATGATCATATGTTTGACTCAAATATATTGTTGTATTATGGATGTTATATCATGTCAACGAGCTGCTTTATGCGTGCTTCAGTACTTTGGAAATATGGCTTACTTGATGATTCATATAAAGTGACAATGGATTTCGAGTATTATGTGCGCTTGGCATCTAAGGGAGCGAATTTCCAGTTCATCCCAAGACTGATGGCTTGTTTTCGTTGGCATGATTCAAATATCAGTTCAACTTTTGCAGATCGCCGTGCGAAAGAGCGGCTGGATATTCAATTTCAATATGGCCCTTCCCCTTCATTGAGGTCTGATTTGCGCGAAGTTATGTTCAAAGTGCTTGCTCGCGTTTTCCGTCTGAAACGCGGATTATATTTAATGTCTCGAAATTTCACTACTACGCGAGAGCGCTGGGCAGAGAGATGAGTAAAGCATCGGGAATTGAGGATCATCCTTGGTCAATGTTTTTTGATGAGTATTCGGTCTTAGCTTGTCTACCGAGCAGTCGCAATCCCAAGTTGCTCATGAATGGTTCTATATCACAGCGTTGGCGTTCGAGCATTTTATTTCCTGCCTTTCGTCGGCGTGCTCGACTACGGAAATGGACTCTACGGGTTCAGGCAGCACTTTTTCCATCTCTGTTGCATCCAGACGGTCATGAAAGGCTAGTTCTTGCGGATTTCTTGTGTGACGTATCGCCCTCACTCAAACCAAAGGCATTGCTTATTGGTACAACAGGTCCGACACAGAAATTGACTCTTCAACTAGAGGCAGTCGATGGAGGCATGTATTTTTTAAAATATGCCCACCAAGTGCTGGCACGCATGCGTCTAGAGAATGAACACCGTATGCTTAAGTCCCTGCCGCCATCCGTCACCTATGACGTTCTGAAATATGATTCTTTCTCGTCCGGGGTAGCATTGTTAGCGCGAAGTGTACAAGGTCGACCGATTCACGCCAGTTTGCCAATTGCACAAGAGGTATTAGATTTTATTTCTCGATTAAATATCCTTTCAGCGAAAAATCATTATGTTGATATAAGTGTACATAAACATCCAGTTGTGCAGGAGCTTTGCGGCTATACACCAGAAGAAGGCATAGAATCGCCTATAGCACCCTGGTTAGCAGTATTAGATAATCGGAATTGGCCACTAGTATGGTCTCATGGTGATTTTGCACCGTGGAACCTATTACTTGAGTCTGGAATCATCAAAGCGATCGACTGGGAGTACGGCCGTGAAGATGGCTTTCCTAATCTTGATTTTGTACACTATGTGCTGCAGATCAGGGCACTGGTGAGTAAGACCTCACCAATTAGCGCAGCACATGAGTGTGTCAACTTACTCCTCACCAACGGGGTCACAAATGAACGTGCAGAGGCAGTGGCCTTGACATGTATTGGCGCACTATACGGGCATTATCTTTCGGCAAATGATGGCACATTACCCAACGCTGAATTGCAGCGTTGGCGTCGTACGCTATGGGAGACATTCAGTTGAAGCGGTTGAAAGTGCTAGTGTCAGCTTACGCTTGTGCCCCTGGTGAAGGGTCAGAACCGGGCGTCGGCTGGAACATTAGTACGGCATTATCTGCCTATCATGATATTGTCGTATTGACACGCACAAAAAACAAACTTCGAATTGAGAACGAACTAAATGTAAGACCGTTAGAGAATATCTCATTTGTTTATTACGATCTACCCAAGTGGGTTTTGCGGTTAAAGCGCGGTAGTATAGGTGTACAGGTATACTACTACCTCTGGCAATTGTTTGTATTCGGTCAGATGAAACAGTTGCATCAGAAGAATCATTTTGATGTTGTCCATCATTTAACATTCGGGAAATACTGGTCGCCGAGTCTCTTGTCACGTCTCGGGCCTCCAATGTTATGGGGACCAGTAGGAGGAGCTGAGAGTACGCCGCCTAATCTCATCGCAACTTTTGGCTTGCGCGGAAAAGTTTACGAGTTAATCCGTACTCTGGCACGTCAAGTAGGAGAGAGAGATCCACTAGTGTGCCGCACAATTATGGAAAGCAAAGTGGCACTTACTAAAGCTCCAGAAACCGCCCACCGATTGAAATCGTTGGGCGCGGAGGATGTGCGTATTTTCTCCGAAGCAGGTTTCTCAGACGCAGAGCTAACATCTTTGGGCCAAATACCACTTGCGCCGAATCGACCCTTTCGCTTTCTAAGCGTTGCACGCTTGTTGCATTGGAAAGGCGTTCAGTTTGGTTTGGAGGCATTTGCATATGCGCGTTTGCCAAACGCAGAGTACTGGATTCTTGGAGACGGTCCTGAAAGAGCAGCGTTGGAGATACTCGCCCGTCGCTTAGGAATTGATAGACAAGTGCGCTTCTTCGGTCAAAAGCCAAGGCCACAGGTACTCGAGATCCTTTCGTCCTGTCATGTTCTCGTCCATGCAAGTATGCACGATTCCGGCGGATGGGCCAGTGTCGAAGCTATGGCTGCGGGTCGTCCGGTCTTATGTCTAGATGTAGGCGGTCCTGCCACACAGGTAGTAGAAGGCGCAGGTGTGAAAGTTGCTCCAATCTCGCCAGGATATGTCATTTCACGTCTAGCATGGGCTATGAGAGAATTGTTTTTCGATGCAGATTTATATACTCGTATGAGCGAGGAAGCGCGTATTCACGTTCAACAGCACTTCAGTTGGCAAACAAGGGCTGCTGAACTGGCAGATATATTATTACAGCTTACCGAAAATCACACGAAAGCCAGAGACTGATGTATACATCTTCGCTTGAGATAGCAGACAGAAAATCAGCATAGCACTCTCAAGATATGAGGCTTCAACATTGAAGATACTGGATTGACCCGCGCTGAGGACGTCTCGATACTGCTCACAGCAGCATCGATCTTATTCATCTGGGCTTGTGTAACAGGGGACTTCTTGGCACATCTTTCCCCAATCAGGAGGAAGAACCACGGACACGGGGAAGTCAACATCTTCCAGTTGGGCCTAGATCATCTCTAGGATTTGCTACTTCATCCTTCGACGACACCTTCGCGGGCATTGGCAAGGCTCGCCCCTTGTCTTAAGGGGTATTCAGGGCGGACATAATCCATGCTTCATAGTATTCTCCATCCAGCAGTCCTTTAACGAAATGATACTGGGCAAACCCAAGCAGCAAGAGGTTACGAAATGAAGAAAGCACTTATTACAGGCATCACTGGCCAGGACGGCTCCTACCTGACCGAACTCCTCCTCTCAAAAGGCTATGAGGTTCACGGCATCGTACGCCGCGCCAGCACTTTCAACACCGACAGAATCGACCATCTCTACAAGGACCTGCACGATCCCACATCTAGGATGTTTCTCCATTACGGCGACCTTTCCGATTCATCCGGTCTACGGCTGCTTTTGGAGCGGGTGCAGCCCGACGAGATCTATAACTTGGGCGCACAGAGCCACGTCATGGTCAGCTTCGATCAGGCTGAGTACACCGCCGATGTCACCGGCCTAGGTACCTTGAGGTTGCTGGAAGCCATCCGCGACTACCAGAAGCGAACCGGCACCACTGTCCGGTTTTATCAGGCCAGCAGCAGCGAGATGTTCGGCGCAGCCAAACCGCCGCAGGGCCTCCACACTCCCTTTCACCCGCGCAGCCCATACGCCGTGGCAAAGGTGTATTCGTATTGGCAGACAATCAACCACCGCGAGGCCTACGACCTCTACGCTTGCAACGGCATTCTCTTCAATCACGAATCGCCTCGGCGTGGCGAAACGTTTGTGACCCGCAAGATTACCCGCGCGGTTGGCCGCATCAAGACTGGACTGCAAAGCAAACTCTACCTGGGCAATCTGGAAGCCAAACGCGACTGGGGACATGCCCGCGACTATGTCGAGGCCATGTGGTTGATGCTCCAGCAGGACACGCCCCGCGACTACTGCATTGCGACAGGCGAGGCTTACAGCGTCCGCGAGTTTGCAGAACGGGCTTTTGCGCTGGTGGACCTGGACTATCAGGACTACGTGGAAGTCGACCCGCGCTATTTTAGGCCCGCTGAGGTCGATTACCTCCTCGGTGACGCCTCCGAAACCCGGAGGGCCCTCGACTGGACACCGAAGACCAGCTTCGAGCAGTTAGTGCAGGAAATGGTGGACCATGACCTTGAACTGGCCAGACAGGAAAAGACGTTAATCGATGCAGGTCACCAGATCGCCCTTAAGGGCGTGGGAAACACTTGATGGCCGGAATGAACAGGGACGCCCGCATTTACCTGGCCGGACACCGTGGCTTGGTCGGTGGAGCAATTCTGCGCCGCTTGCAGGCGGAAGGCTACGGCAATCTGGTCACCCGTACCAGCGCCGAACTCGATCTGCGCGATCAGGCGGCAGTCAAGGCATTTTTCGAGCAGGAGCGCCCCGAATATGTCTTTCTGGCGGCGGCCAAGGTCGGCGGCATTCTTGCCAACAGCACATACCCGGCCCAATTTCTCTACGACAACTTGATGATCGCCGCCAATGTCATCCACGCCTCGCATAAGACAGGCGTTCGCAAACTGCTGAATCTGGGGTCGAGCTGCATATACCCGCGTCTCGCACCGCAGCCACTGAGGGAAGAATCTCTGCTGACCGGGCCGCTGGAAGACACCAACCGGGCCTACGCCGTCGCCAAGATTGCCGCCATCGAGCTGTGCGACCACTACCGCGCCCAGTACGGCGACGACTTCATCAGCGCCATGCCCACCAATCTATATGGCCCCGGCGATAATTTCGATCTGCAAGGTTCACATGTGTTGCCAGCGCTGATGCGGAAGATAGTTGAGGCCCGTGAAGCCAATGCGCCCCAGGTCGAAGTGTGGGGCAGCGGTACGCCACTGCGTGAATTTTTGTACGTTGATGATCTTGCCGACGCTTGCCTATTCCTGATGCAAAACGTCTCTGAGTCGGGGCCGATCAACGTAGGCACAGGGAAAGACTTAGCCATTCGCGAACTTGCTGAACTGATTGCAAAAGAGGTCGGCTACACCGGGCAATTAGCCTTCGATGCCAGTAAACCTGACGGCACGCCACGCAAGCTGATGGATATCTCCCACTTAGGTAAGCTAGGATGGCAAGCGGAAACGTCTCTACAAATCGGAATTCAGAAGACGTTAGACTGGTATTCTTCAAACGTTTCACCTCGAATAGTGGAATGAACGGCCGTGCTCGCAAAGGGTAGAACTCGGGAGGTCTGTGATTAGCGCATAAGGTTGGTCAGGGCCGCGATGGGATCCTGACCGCGCAACCGTGCGGTCTCCACCGTGGGTTTGATGCGCATGTACGTCTGTGCCTCGATGGCACTCTTGCTGCACTGCGAGACTTTCCTCGCCATGACCACGGTTCGCAGGCTCCGTTCAGCCGCGTTATTCGTCGGTGGAATGTCCGGGTCCTTCAGGATCGGCCACAACCGATCCAGCACGTGCTATTTCAGGATGCCCAGCCGGAGTCGCTCGTTCGCTTTTGACTTCAGCGGTGCCCGGTTCAGCAGGGCGTCCAGGCGCAGGGTGTAGGACTCACCCTGCCGCGCATGTTCCGGTGCGGTCGGATCCCATCCCGGAACACCTGCGCCACCCACTGTCCATCAAGAGTTTCCAGTCAAAGCCTGAGTGCCGTCGGCAACGCAGAGCGCAGCGACAGAACTTAGAAAAGTACGGTCACTGCGTTCTTTTGGCGAGATGTCTACGTTTCGTCCGTCTAGCATAGCCTTTGCCTTCATCACGGGTCTATTGAGCCGCACCTGTGCGGCTCAGGAAGTCGCTGCCCTGACGCCGCTCTGTCCCAGTCAGGTGAGTGCCGCGCTGAGTCAACGTACCTTCTGGAGTGACACCGATCTGGCCGAATGGGCGAAATCGGCACCAGAAGGTGCGTATCTAGCCTTTGACTTCACTGTCGTCGCACATCACGGTACAGAAATACAAGGTCTAGACATCCAATATCGCGGGGGCCATGCGGTCACGGCGCTCTCACATCGTTTTTTGAGCCTGGCCTGAGTCAAATCAGGCCATGATCCAATCCCGCTTGGTTTTGAATTCACGGCATCAAAACGGCTGCAAACATCAGCCTATCCGTACCACACGGCATCGCAATCAATGATTGCGATGCTCGAACGAGTCAGGCAGGCGGGCATTCACTTTCGTGATCTTGTGGCAGATGCAGAATTTACGACGCGTGAAGTCGTTGCCTATTGTTTGGAGCATGGGATTTCTTTTCTGGAGCGGATCAAAGGCAACAGCGATGTCATTTATCAGGGTGAAACATCAAATCTAAAAAGCCTGGCAAAACGCTTCCCACCGGGCGACTGTCACTACACCGAAAAATTCAATTGGAGATCAAAGCGGGTGGCTGTGGGGATGGCAGGATCGAGTGTCGAGATCGTGATCATTTATCGCAGGGAGAAGGGGGTCTGGAAGGCATTTTTTCTGATCAGCACATTTGAGCAGTCAGACATTACATTGGTAGAACTGCTGCGGGCTTGGAAAGCCCGCTGGGGGATCGAAGTCATTCACCGCCTTGTTAAACAGAACTTGAGTTTCGGCCAGTGTCGTTACCGTGACATCCGGGCACGAGGCCACCAAATTCCGGGGGCTAGGCCGCTTTTCTGAAGTCCGGGTACCACTGTCGAAACAGGTCTTCAAGTTCGTTGTTGAGCACCCGCGTCCTGATTTGAAGCAGCAGGTGGGCACCACGCGGCGTCCAACCCATCAACTGCTTCTTGACGAACCGCTTGCTGATGACCTGATTGACCGCCGATTCGACAAAGCCCGTTGAGACGCGCTCGCCCGCCCGATACCGCTCGCCATAGTTCACCATGTAGACTTTGTTGTTACCGATGTAGCCGATCATTTCCGTCACATACTTTTGCATCTTCCGAATGCAGGCGAGATCGACCTGTGACCTGTCCAGCGTGCTGGACAGGTCCATTTCTAGGTCACTGAGTTCCTCGCAGCCCTGATTCACGTGATTGTGCCAGAGATGGTGTTTGGCTCGCTCCAATCGTTCAGGAACGTCGTTCAGTTCCTCAATCTCCCCGGGGAGGCCCCTGGCCATCTGGCCGAGTACGGTCAAGCGCATGGTCACATGAAACCAGTCCAGCACGTGTTCAGCGTTCGGGCTGAGGTAGAGCTGGAGATTCCGGACGTTGTCGCCTCCATCCGACATGAATGTCACCTTCTGGTTTTCCTGCATGCCCTGCGAGCGCAGCATCTCGAACAGCGGTCGGCGGGGCTTCTGGTCATGAGTGGTGACAAAGGCGAAGGTCTTGCTACTCTGCTGATTCCCGATTTGATCGCGCTGGAAGGCCAGAATACTTTTCCCAGTAATGACCTCAAACCACCCCTTTCTCCTGGCCCGCACAAAGCCACCGTCGATTCCGACGGTTAGGGGGCCATCTGGCATTGGAAGCGTGTCCCAGTCCTGCTGACAGCCCTCGACAAAGAACGCCTGCTCCGCGCCCAGGGCATCTTCGGCCCGCTGGGCCACCTGGTGGACGTGCTTCCGAACCGTCTCTGCATTTAACGTCTTGCCCATGGGCAAGACGTCTCTCAGCAAATTCACCGTGGCCCCGTAGGACACCATCGACGCCCATTTGGTCTGTAAGAACAGCAGCTCGGGTGTGGTGTTCTCGGGCATCAAACTGGACAATGGACTGAAGGTGCCGCCCTGGACATCGCACGCGCAGCGCCACCACCTTGGACTGTTCACCGGAATATCGCCATAAACCGTGTGCAGCAAGACGTGATGGTGGCCCTTCGTGCGACGCTGAATGCCGCATTCCGGACACGGACGGACCCCTTCGAGCTGCTGGCTGATCTGCTGCTCGACCAGGACTGCCTGAAGAGCGTTCAGGACAGTCTTTCCCTCTTCAAGGCTTAAACCGAGTGTCTCGAAATTCAGCGCTCCTCGTTCGAAGCTGCCCACCTCGTAGACCATCTCCTGATCGTCCTCAACCAGCGTCAACTGAAGCCTGATCTGCATGTTCCACCTCCCGGAGTCGCCGGTTCACGGCCTTGCGGTCAAACTGATCTGGGGCAAAGCGCTGCCGGAACCGGAGGCGCTCGAGTGCATCCAAGAGGTCTTCGTCCTCACGCAAGACGCGGGCGTCTTGCCCGTCTGCCACGCTGAGGATAGCTTCACTGATCAGCACCATGTCCTCCATTGCGCTGAGCGAGAGGCGCTCCAAGACACCTTTGCGGTGGCCCTGAGGGCCACCGCAATCTTCGGGCGGACACGAATGCCGTCCAGTAACGCAGCGCGGGTACTTCTTTTTTAAATCGAGTGGCAGGACGCGTTCCAGACGCAGATCGTGTTGCCAGAAATCCTCGAAGTCATATTCGTACTGGAGGCGCTCTCCGGCGCGCAGCTTGAACTGATCGAGCCGAACGGCCTTTGGATCTGTGGTAAACACGATGCCACCCTCGTAAGAGGTGCCATAGTCGCGCCCGTGAATCCTGAATTTGTGAAGATGGGTATCTTCCCAGCCCATGGCGACTTGCACCACCTGGTGCAGCAAGGCGATGCTGGTGTCACTCCTGACCAGCACCCGTCGCCAGACGGTGGGTTCGACTTCGCGCAGGACGATATTGAGCTGATAGACCACCACTTCAGCCGCCATAGGCCGGCGTATCTCAGAGATGTTCGGGTCAGGAGTTCGCCAAACGACGGAAAGGCGAAATGATTCCCCTCGCCTCCACACTTCAGCAGGGCTGGAACCGCGCCAGCAGCGAGGGATTGCATGCCGTCATCCGAGAAGGCGAAATCCAAGATGGTCACGCAACTCGTCCGGCTGGCCCGGAAGGAACACCTGAGCTATGACGAATTCGGGTACATCTGCCAGCAGGCCCGGAAGAAACTCAAGCTCAAGAAGCCGAAGCGGGAACAGCGTTTACCACAGTTGCTCACGTCCGAGGAACTCGGACGCTTCTTCCAGGCGGTGCGCGAGGGTGGCCGCGTCGAACACGAAATCATCCTCAAGCTGCTGTTCTTCACCGCCGTACGCGTGGGTGAACTGGTCAAGATCGAGGTGAATGATGTTGACCTCGCGGCCTGCAAGATCTTCGTGGATCAGGGCAAGGGCAGCAAGGACCGCTACATCTTGTTCCCACAAACCTTCAGCCTGGTCCTCCGGGCCCACCTCGCGGCCCATCCAAACTTCGGGTGCTAGGGGATACTGAGTCGAGAAAAGCGGAAACTCAGGTATGCCTACCAACGAGCTTCCGCTGGTTCAATCTACCGTCGAAGACCTGTTTTTACTCGTGTACGTCTACATTGATGATTACTTGAAGGCCGCTGAGGTCAGCGGCCTGTTCACGCTCCCCAGGGAGCCGCATCAAAAAGGCACCTACGCCGAGATCATGACGATTGCGCTGGTTGGCGAACTCCTGGGTCAGCCATCACAGCAAAAATGGCTCGCACAGGTCCGCTTCACCTACCGTCCGCTCTTTCCCTGCCTCCCGGACCGCACCCGTTACCTGCGGATTCAGCTTAACTTGGAGCG
>NZ_MSTI01000032.1 GCF_001949125.1 Deinococcus marmoris | reverse complement strand
CAGCGCCTGGCCACGCCCTGGTTCGCCACCATCAGCGATCACCTGAAGTTTCATCTGCAACCGGTGGTTCATCTGGGTACGGGCGAAGTGTACGGCTATGAAGCCCTGGTCCGCGCGCAGCAGCACGGCCCACTGATCGGTGCCTGGCCCCTCCTGAAAGCGGCGGCGGCCCATGGACAGGCCCGCGCCTTCGACGCCCATGCCCGCAAGACGGCCATCCGCCAGGTCTACCCGCAACTCGGCGCGGACCAGCAACTCTTTATCAACTTCGCTCCAGGCGTGGTCTACAACCCGGACATCTGCCTTCAGACGACGTTTGCCGCCTGCCGGGAGGTGGAGGCCGACTTCTCGCGGCTGGTCTTTGAGGTGACCGAGAGCGAGACCTTCCCGGACCTGGGATTGCTGCGCTCCATTCTGGAGCGCTACCAACAGGAAGGCGCACAGGTGGCCCTGGATGACCTGGGGGCCGGACACACCAGCCTGAGCTACCTGACGGAACTCCGGCCAGACATCGTCAAGCTGGACCGGGCGCTGATCAGCGGCCTGCATGAGAATGACCGCCGGGTCCCCCTGGTCAGCGCGCTGATCGGGTACGCCCATGACCTGGGCATCCGGGTCGTCGCCGAGGGCATTGAGACGCAGGGCGAGTTGACCCTGATGATGACCCTGGGCGCTGACTACGCGCAGGGCTATTTTTTGGGTCGGCCAGCCCCAGAAGTGGCCGGCCTCCTGCCCCAGGCCGCCCGCTTCTGGGGCCCGTCATGATTCAGCTCGCTGAATCAGACACCGTGGCCAGTCGGCCCCTGGAGCATGCCCTGGTGTGGCAGGTGCTGGACACCGCGGATGTCGGTCTGCTGGTGACCGACGCCCGCCGGCGCATCGTGTATGTCAATGAGGCTTTCAGCCGGGTCACGGGCTACCGTCTGGAGGAGGTCCGGGGACGCACCTGCGCCCTTCTGCAAGGTGCAGAGACGGACCCGGCGGACATCGCGTTCATGCGTGCGGCCCTGGACCGAGGCGAGCCGTTTGAACGGGTCGTGCTGAACTACCGCAAGGACGGAAAGCCGTTGTGGTACCGGCTGCGGGTGCAGCCGATGTTCGTGGACGGCAGGTTGCAATATTTTGTGGGCGTTCAGGAGGATTATTCGGAGGCCCACGCTGCGCAGCGTGAATTGGAGCGTCTGGCCTACCATGACGGCCTGACGGGCTTGGGCAACCGCCGCGCCTTTGACCTGCAACTGCACCGACTCGTCGGTGATGGTCAGCCGTTTGTCCTCCAGCTCCTGGATCTCGACAACTTCAAGCAGGTGAATGACCGGTACGGCCATCCCGCCGGAGACGCATTGTTGCAGCGGGTGGCGGCTTGCCTGACGCAGGCCACGCAGGGTGAAGGGACGGCCTTCCGGCTGGGCGGCGACGAATTTGGTCTCCTGTGGTCAGGTGCGGACCGGCCTGAGTCGACCCTGGCCACAGGACTGCTCGGTGACCTGGTCAACGTCGGTGGCGAGCGCATCCGTGGGGCCACGGGGACGGCGCGTTTTCCTGAGGAAGCGGGCGATGTCGAGGAGTTGTTGCGGCTCGCGGACCGGCGTCTGTATGCGCAGAAGGCTCTGACGCAGCGGGGCCAGGCCGCGAGGTAGCGCTAACGCACCCTGCCGTTCAGCCCGATCGTTATGGGCTGCCCGGCGCTGCCTTTCCAGCAAATCCATTTACCGGAAGTCAGAATGCGGTGGACGCCTTTTGTGGTCAAGAGCTGGAAAGCTACGACAGACGTGACGGTCCACGTATCTGGTGCCCAGCGCGAACCACGGCTCCGTTATTGATCCTGCCCACGAACTGCCGGGCGACCACCAGGGCCAGCCCACCCGCCACCGCAAAGGTCTCGCGCAGGCCCAGGGGCTGTCCCCACCACCCCGCCCAACACTGTGCCGAGTGGGGCGGTGCAGGAGACCACGAAACGGTAAGCCCCACCCACCCGCGCAGGTCCGGCGGCACCATGGCTTGACGCAGCGACACCTTGCCCACCCCCGAGAGGCCCAAATTAAAACCGTCCAAGACCAGCAGTGTCCCCAAGAGTAGTGGCGCGTGAAAGAGGCTGAGGCCCAGGTACACAATCCCCAGGACGAACACGGAGTCGAGCACGATCCGCCCCGCTCCAAAGCGCTGCGAGACCGACGCCGATAGCAGGCTGCCGAAAATGTGCCCGACGGCACCCGCCGTGAGCAGCAGGCCATAGCCCACGGCATCGACGCCTGGGAGGGCCGTCGCGAACAGGACGAACAGCGCGAATATAGCGGCGTCCAGGTCCAGCATCGTCGTCAGGGCCATCAGCACCGCCACAGCACGCAGCGGAGGGCGTGACCATAGCCATTTCAAGCCGCCCACCACGTCACGCCACCATGCGCGCGGCACGGCGCGCCGGTTGGCGGGGCAGGGCCAGGATCAGCGCCGTACTCCCGAGAAAACTCACGGCATTCACCAGAAATGGCAGGCCAGGAACGGCGGCAAACAGCTGATCCCCGAGCGGCGGACCGATGAACTCGTTGCCCGTCACGCTCGTAGCGTAGAGCGCGCAGTTGGCGTCCTCCAGATGCGCGCTGTCGACGAGCGACGGCACCAGAGTCTCGGCGGTGCCGTACGCGAGCGTTTCCGCCGTGCCGAGGACGAAAGCGAGCAGGCCGAGCAGCAACCCCCGGGCCGTGTGCGCAACGATCAGCAGGGTGCAGCGGTCAAACCCGTTGATCAGGGCACCGAAGGGCAGCGTGAACACCAGGCCGGGCAGGGAGGCAACGGCGGCGACACTGGCAACGACGATGGGATCGCGGGAGATGGAAGCGTCGAGCAACGGGAGCGCCGTTTTGCTAATGCCGTCCCCGAGATTGCCGCTTGTACTGGCCAGCCACAACCGCTGGAGGGTTGGCCCCGCCGGCCACGCTCGCATGGCTGAGCCTAGCGTGTCCTGCCACAGTATCCCGAAATACTTCTGAAGCGATCCACACCAAGCCGCTGGGCAACTCCAGCGCGGTGGAGTACGCTCATGCCCATGACCCCCAGACCTGCCGCGCCGGCGCACCTGCGCGATCTCACGCGGCTGCGCCGTGTGCGGGACCGGATCGACCGGGAGTACGCGCAGCCGCTCAATGTCGAGGCGCTGGCTGACGGCGTGAACATGTCAGCGGGGCATCTCAGCCGGCAGTTTCGGCTGGCTTACGGCGAGTCCCCGTACAGTTATCTGATGACGCGGCGCATCGAACGCGCCATGGCGCTGCTGCGTCTCGGGCAGCTCAGCGTCACCGAGATCTGTTTCGAGGTTGGCTGCTCGTCGCTGGGCACCTTCACCACCCGCTTCACCGAACTGCTCGGGGTGTCGCCCAGGGTTTACCGGCGTGCTGCGGCGGGTGAGACAGCAGAGATGCCGCCATGCATCGCTAGGCAAGTGACCCGGCCGATCAGGAATCGAGAAGCGCCGGCCACCGAACCGAGATTAAAGTGACCCCCATGGACCTCACCATTCACCAAACCTTCCTGCCGCATACCAACCCGGCCTCCTCGTTGGCCTTCTACCGCGACACCCTGGGCTTCGAGGTCCACAATGACGTTGAGTACGGCGACCTGCACTGGATCACGGTCTGCCCTCCAGGCCAGCCTGGCACATCGATCGTCCTTCATCCGCCCGCTGCCGTCCCCGGCGTGACCGAGGACGAGCGCCGCACCATCACCGAGATGATGGCGAAGGGCACCTATGCCACCCTCATTCTGGCGACCACGGATCTCGACGGCGTCTTTGACCGGCTGCAAGCCAGCGACGCGGAGGTCGTGCAGGAGCCGACCGAGCAGCCTTACGGCGTCCGCGACTGCGCCTTCCGCGACCCGGCAGGCAACCTGATTCGCATCCAGGAGCGGCGCTAAGCCGTCTGGCGGAGACGAACCGTCAGCAACAAGAGGAGTAAGGATGAGCGCACTTGACCGGCTGCTTGGCACCTGGGAATTCACGATGCATCACTCGGCCCACTCCGTGCCCGTCGCTGGGCGGCAGCGGTACGAACGGGTCCTGGACGGGGCGTTCGTCTTGCAGTACTGGACGTATGACCACCCGGACTTCCCGGATGCTCTGGCGCTGCTCTCAGAGGATCGGTACCACTACTTTGATGTCCGTGGGATCATCCGGGTCTTCGAGTTTGAGGTCAACGACGCCGGATGGTCGATGATCCGTCTGGACGCGGACTTCTCACAACGCTTTATTGCCCGCTTCCGCAGTCCAGACGTCATGACGTCCACCGGGGAGAGGTCGCCTGACAACGGCGTGACGTGGCAGCCCGACTTCACCATGGACTATCAGCGCGTCAAAGACGGGTAACGAGGCCGACGGAGACTGCAAGGGAGCCGGCACGCCACACTGATGGCGGGTGACGGCCCCCACGGATTGGAGGAAACAGCATGACCGCAAAGGAGAAGGTGCCGAAGGGTTTCACTGACGAGGAGCGCGCCGCAATGAAGGCACGCGCCAGAGAGCTGAAGACAGAAGCGTGGGCCAGCAAAAACCGTGCGGACGGGGAACGCGATGTGCTGGCGGCCCTCACCGCGATGCCAGAACCGGACCGCGTCCTGGGCGAGCGGCTCCACGCGATCATGACCGCCAGCGCGCCCGCCCTCCTGCCGAAAACCTGGTACGGCATGCCCGCATACGCGAACAAGGACGGCAAAGTCGTCTGCTTCTTCCAGAGCGCCCACAAGTTTGGCGCGCGGTACGCGACGCTCGGCTTCAACGACTTGGCGAGCCTTGACGATGGGGCGATGTGGCCGACCGCCTTCGCGCTCACGGCATTGACCCCCGAGTACGAGGCCAGAATTGTCGCGCTCGTGAACAAAGCGGTGGGTGGAGAGGGAGTCTGATTGTTACGCACGCAGTGTTGGGTTCACCCTGCTATTTGTCCGGGACGGTGTACGAGGCTCCTCCCAGCCGCAGCAAATCCAGCCTGGGCTTGCCGTTCTTGTCTGGCAGCCCGAAGGCAAACAGCTGCTCTTTGTGGCCATCCCCATACGTCAGGGTCAGCGTATAGCTCTTGATGCTATACGTGCCGCTGCTGGCGCTTTGATTGGTAGAGGTGAAGCCCCCAGTGACGGTCCCGGAAGGCGTGCCCGTGTCCGTGAACGTGGTGCTGACGCCGCCGCTCCGCTCCCGGCTGAACTTGCCACCAGGCAGAAAATTCAGCGTGTTCTGGAACGCGCCGCTGACGGTACTGCCCGCCCCTCCGCCGACAAACGACTTGGCTTCGTAAGGGCCGCTCAACTTCACACCCTCAAGCTTGACCAGCGGCTGGTAGCTGTCGCCGTCGATTTCCAGCGCATTGCCCACTTTTTTGAAGGATTCAGGTTTCTCCTTGCCGATGGTGATTCTGCCGTCCTTCACCGTGTACACCTCGCAGATCGGCAACCCGTTCGGATGGGTTCGGCTGCAGTCGGCCTCATCCAGGCTGATCTCCGGTTCATCGGTGAACACGTAGCCGGACTTGTTGAAGATTCGCACGTCCCAGCACAGTCCACCGCAGCCGCCGTACCCCATCGCCGCCAGTGGGTCGGCATACCAGTGGACGTACGCGCCACTCAGGCCGCCACTGCCTTTTGGCGGCATAGGAGCCTTGGCCGTGCCGTAGCGCGGAATCGGCGTGGGTTCGACCACCGTTCTACAGCTCAGGCCAGGACGATAGATGCTGACCTCACGCACCCCTTCCTTGCTCTCGCGGTAGCTGCCGATAGCTTCATCCAATGCACCGCCCGTAAACTCCAGATCGCTCCAGTTCTGGTTCTGATCACTCCTGAAATCCGTTGTGTAGCGCCCAGCCTGCCCGTTCAGGCGGTACTGCCCGCCCGCCAGAATCTCCAGCGTGCCACTGCTTTTCCCGCCGTCTTTGAGGGCGCAGGCGTACTTGGCGACGGCGGGCGTCTTGAGCTTGAAGTCCAGCAGCGCCAGGTTCTCGCGTGGGCCGCGTTGGTAGCACTCGAAGTCCAACTCGCCTTCCAGCATGTCCTCGCCCACGTTGCTCAGGCTCAGTTTCTGGCCGTCATCACCGAAATTGAGATAGCCGTCCGCCCCGTCCAGCGGGCCACCCTTCCAGTCCAGCTTGATTAGACTGCTGTCCTTCTTCACCGCCACGCTGCCTGAACCGTAAGGCGTGCGGTACTTACCACCGGGCAGGATTTGCAGCGCGAGTTCCGGGGTCAGGCCGCTCCCTTTCTTTTCCTGATAGCAGTGAAATTCGTCGGGGATGATCTGGCTTTTCGGATCGCCCCCTGCCGCCAGAAATTGCGCAGCGTTCGTCGGCTTGATCTCGGGCAGGCTGGCCTTCTTGCCCAGGAGGGAGCCGCCCGCCGCCGCAGTGGATGCCGCCGGAGCCGCGCCGGAATCAAGCAGCGCCACATAATCCGCTTGCCATTGTTTCAGGGCGGCGGTGCTGGGAGCCGCCAGCACGTACAGCGTGGCGGCCCCACCTGAAAACCGCGCCGCGTAGAAGCGGTTTTGTACCCCCTGAGCCAGCTTGACTGACATCTTGCAGTTTTGCAAAAGGATGTCTGGAACGCACTTTCGGCCCCATAGTGAGGTGTGTACCCAAAAGAATCGCGCTCCAGACGGCTTTATTCTGACATTCTGCCTTGCTTTTCTCGCAAGCAACACCGGGAATCCTTCGAGGTCTTCCTTGACCTGTTGCTTGATGGTTCCGGTAGACCTCTGCCGGAACGGGCCACCGTCAAATCCCCCTCGGCGCTCAGCCGCTTTTTCAATCACGCCACCTGGAGTACCCGTCGGCTCTGCCGGGTAATGCGCCAGCACGCTTTCCAGACGTTGCAGGACCGATGGCGACAGCAGCCCCATCAGCGCCC
>NZ_MSTI01000063.1 GCF_001949125.1 Deinococcus marmoris | reverse complement strand
ACGCGGACAGATCAGGGGGAACCCCTGATCGTGGCGAGTAATGCCACAGCGGCCCGTCAAATTTTGAAGGGGTATGGCAAGCGCTGGAAAATCGAATGCCTGTTCAGAGCGCTGAAAACCAAAGGTTTCAATCTGGAGAATACGCATGTGACGCTTCCCGGCCATGTCAAGCGTCTGTTGTGCCTGCTGACTCTGGCCTACGTCTGGTGCGTCCTGGTCGGTATCAACCAGGACGCAGAGATCAAAAACCATGGGAGGCGAGCGTGGAGCGTCGTGACGCTGGGCCTCCGGTCGCTTGTCCGGGCCTGTTCCCGTCAGAGTGAAGTGTGAGCAGGTGAACTGCTCCATTTTATTCGGCTCTGGACCCTCCCCCAGATAGCCAATGGAGAAAGTGTCGGGTACTGAGGGAAGCGTGAAACTGAACCTCACATCTTCTCCCTGCTGGCCTCCTATGGTTGCCCGTTTTGCACTGTGACCACGAACTCGCACTCCAGCACGCCAGACTTAATGTCGGACGTATCACCACATTTCCCTTCGTTTCTGCACGCCTCAGGGGAATTTCAACGTCGAGTGAAGGTGTTCCTTCAGTTGAGCGGCAGGCATAGGCCGGGCGAAGAGATACCCCTGCCCGGCGGTGAGGCCCAGCTCGATCAACTGGGTGCGCTGCGCCTCGGTCTCGATGCCCTCAGCCACCACGGCCAGGCCAAGCGAGTGCCCCATCACCGCGATCGTTCGGACCAGTTCCCGGTTCTGATCCAGGGTAGCCACGAACGAGCGGTCGATCTTGAGCATCCGCAGAGGGAAGCGGTGCAGGCTGCTCAGGGACGAGGCCCCGATCCCGAAGTCGTCCACTACCAGTTCAACGCCCGCATCCCGAAGGGTCCGCAGCGTGGCGGCGTCGGTGTCCGCCGGGTGGGTCAACACCCGTTCCGTAATCTCGATCAGGACCTGCCAGGGCGCGGGCAGTGGCGTGGTGGCAAGCGGTGCCGTTACGGCGGCCACCTGCTTCAGGTGGGCCGCCGAGACGTTGACATTCAGCCACAGGGAGCGGTCCAGGGCACAGTCCAGCGGCCACTCGGCCAGTTGCCGCACCGCGGTCTGGAGCACCCATGCATCGAACTCTCCGATCAGTCCCAGTTCCTCGGCCAGCGGCACGAACGCCCCCGCAGGCAGCAGGCCCCGCTGTGGATGCTGCCAGCGAACCAGCGCCTCGAGGCCCAGCAGGTGTCCGCCCTGCAAGTCCACGATGGGTTGATAATGCACCACCAGTTCGTCACGCTCCAGGGCGTGCCGCAGATAGGCTTCCAGCTCCAACTGCCCCCGGAACTCGCCCCGCATCGACGGCTCAAACACGCGGGTGCCTGCTGGTCCACCCCGCTTGGCCTGGTACAGCGCCAGATCCACATCCTTGAGGATCTCTTCTGAAGAGAAATAGTCGGCGGTGACCAGCAAGACCCCACTCCCCATCTGAATGAACAGCTCCTGACCGCTCACGACGAACGGGACCTTCAGTGCCTCTTCCAGCCGGCGGATGACCTGGGAGACCAGCGCCTGACCCGCCACACCATGCAGCAGAACCGCGAACTCGTCGCCGCCCAGCCGCGCCACGCGATCGGTGGGCCGGACGACAGTGTGCAAGCGGCGGGCGAGTTCCCGGAGCATCTGATCACCGGCCGGATGCCCCAGGCTGTCGTTGATCCGCTTAAATCGGTCGATGTCGCAAAACAGCACCGCGAACGCTTCTCCCTGGGCGTGGAGCTCCCCCAACGCCAGCGCCAGATCTTCCTCGAACGCGGCCCGGTTGTGCAGGCCGGTCAGGGCGTCATGCCGCGCCTGATGCCTGAACTGCTCCGCCAGCACATGGAGATGCTGGGTGCTCTCGCGCACCCGGTCTTCCAGGCCAGCGTTCAGGACGCGCAGAGACTTCTGGGCCTCGAACAGTGGCGTCAGGTTCACGAGCGTCAGCAAAGAAGTGGGCTGATCCTGCGCTGAATCTGGCAGGGTCAGGGCCTGTAACTGCACCTCTAACTGCTCCTCGCTGCAGTGGATTACGCTGAACCGCTCAGAGGCGGCCCCCCCAGTAGTGTGCGGCAAAGTCTCCAGCAGGCGGTTGAACTCGGCCCGGTGCCCCGGGCCGATAAACTGCAAGAAGCGCCGATTGAGCAGGCGACCTCTGTCAAAGCCGAGGAGCTGTTCTCCCGCTTGATTGACGTTCAGGATGTGCGCGTGTTCATCCAGGGTGAAGTAGGCCGTCGGTGCGTGTTCGTAGAGCGTGTGGTAGAGCTGGTGTTCGCGTGCCAGCTCCGCGACGGTGCGCTGAAGCTCCTCGTTCTGCGCGGTCAGTTCGGCATGGTAAACCTGCAATTCGTGGGACAGGGCGGCGGCGGGCCATCCGTCCCAGAGCGGCAGCGGTGAGGTCAGGCGCACCTGATCTTCGGCTTTCTCGCGGAGGTCTTGCAGCTTGAGCAACGGCTTTGAATCAGTCATGCCACCTCCGGGAGAAGTCGGGTGCTCAGCGCAGAAGAGTTCCAGAATGAGATGGACCTGGACATTCGCCTGGTTAAAATGTAGATCATATTACCAAATGCCTCGGCTCTGGAGATGTGCATTCGGCCAGGAACTGCGCTCTCCTGACTCGGCGACTTGCATCAGAGAGCCTGTGATGTCGGTGGGTCAGTCTGACCGCTGCGCCTCGTCCCACCCGGCTCCATCTTTAAGCTGCTCGACGCTCAGGCTCCTGTTCTGCGTGACGTTCTCAAAAATCAGCGCGCTGCGGGTTTCCATCTCTCTGGCCCTGCGCCGATACTCCCCGGCCAGCCGGGCGTTCCCGGCCGCCTCAAACTCCATTCCGGTGTTCTCCAGCAACATGCTGGCCTCTTCCAGCGCCCGCAGGGTGGCCCACAGTTTGTCCTCGATGGCCTCCGTCACACTGACCAGCAGCGTGTCCCCGGTATACGCGTGACCGGTATGACAGCGGTAACGCGTGAAGCCCCCTTCCTGGATCTGCACCAGCACGCCGCCGCACTCCGGACAGGTCTGCGGCGTGACCTTGCCAAACTTCATGACGCCCTTCTTGAAAGCGTGGCCGCTGCTGGCGATGCTGATCTCGGTGGCCACCCGCTCTTTTGCCTGCTCATCAACCTCAGCCTCCCCCTGGATCTGCGCAGGCTCAGCCGTCAACCGGACCAGCAAGGCCGCAAGTTCCCGGCCGGGCACCACGTGATCAATCTTCACCTGATTCAAAGCGCTCGTCGGCATCGAGTCGAACTGGGCATCGAGTGGATCCTGGACAACGGTCGTGCCGCCGAAATGCTTGATGGCCCAGAGGCCAGAGGTCCCGTCATCCAGCAGGCCGGACAGCACCACCCCGATGACGTTCGGGCCGGCGCTGTACGCGGCCGAGCGGAACAGCGTGTCGACGGCGGGCCGCGACCGGTTTTCCTTGGGACCTCTGGTCAGGCTGAAGCGCCCGCCCTCGATCAGGAGGTGGTGATCGGGCGGCGCGCAGTAGATCCGGCCCGGCAGCACCGGATCGCCGCTCGCCGGGTGCGAGGCGGGGAGTGGCCCGGCGCGGCCCAGGATCTCGGGCAGAAAACTCGGCGCGTAGGCCGGGATGTGCATGACGATGCACACCGCTGCCGGGAAGTCGGCGGGCAGGCCAGCCGCGAGATCGAGCAGCGGCTGCATTCCTCCCGCCGAAGTTCCGATCACCACGATCCGGTGTGTCTCCATGCTTACAGTGTGAGGGCTACCAGCGGAAGGGGGCCTTAAGGTTCCTGAAGGCTGACGTCTGGTCAGACAGACCCCAGGGGAAATGGGCGGTCTGCCTGATCCGGCGGAGTGTGCTGCGCCGCGCTCAGCGCGCCCGGCAACTGCACCCAGAACACTGCGCCCTCCCCGGGAACCCCCTCGCCCCAGACCTGACCCTGCCAGTGCTCCACGATGCGCCGCACCAGGGCCAGCCCCAGACCCTGTCCCGGGAAGTCACGTTCGCTGTGCAGCCGCTCGAAGACCCCGAACAGGCGCTGTTCCTGCCGGGAATCAAAACCCACGCCGTTGTCGCGGACACTCAGCAGCACATGCGCCCCATTCACTTGCGCCCCCACATGGATACGGGCCACCGGGCGCGGTCTGGTGAACTTGACGGCGTTCGAGAGCAGATTTGTCAGGAGCATGTGCATGCTCTGGTGGTCCACCCGCAGGGTGGGCAGCGGATCGTGCGTCAACACCACCTGCCGGCCCCGCCGTTCGGGTTCCAGTTCGTGAAAAATCGTTTCGACCAGGCGGTTCAGGTTCAGTGAACGGGCCGGCTCTGTCGGCTGACCGCTCTGGTAGAAGTGGATCAGCGAGGTGGTCAGCGTCCCCAAATTCATGGCCGCCTGCGACAGGTTCTTCAGCAGTCTGGCGGTGACCGGGTCCGTCATCTGGTCCGTGGTCTGAAGGTGCTGGGCCAGCAGGACCGTGAAGCCCTCGACCTGGCGCTGTGGGGCACTCAGATCGTGCGTGATCGACCGCAAAAAGGTCTGCAACTCCTCGTGCAGATGCAGGGCCTGCGTGGCGTGCCACTGCGCGCTGCGCTGGGATTCCTTGAGTGCCGTGATGTCAGTCAGGACCATCCGGATCAGCGGAGCGGCTCCATCACGCAGGAAGGTGCATTCCAACTGCGCGTCCCAGTGCTGGCCGCTCTGCCTGAGCATGCGGAGTTCCAGGCGCGGCGGCCCCGCTGGCTCCAGATCAAGGAAGACCTGATCCAGAAACCGGGTCAGTTCGGCGCGCTGGTCCGCCTCCACGAACAGTGCGAAGTGACGCCCGACGAGCTGCCCGCAGGCCGCACCGAGCTGGGCACACCCGGTCGCGTTGATCCGCCCGATCAGCCCACCCTCGTCGCAGACCACGTACCCGACGGGGGCCAGCTCGAAGAGATCCGCGTAGCGGTTGCGGGCTTCCTCAAGTTCCATGTTGCTCTGGCGCAGCGCCTCATTCTGCTGTTCCAGCTCGCCCTGATGAACGTGGAGATCTTGCTGCTGCGCGGCGAAACGCCGTTCCAACTGGGCCAGGTGATTCATGGAACTCCTGCGCGGGCTGCCGGAAGGGCGGCGGCTGAATTCTCCTGGGGACGACGGAAAGAAAGGCAGATGGCCCGGTTCAAGGTGTGCGGCCCGGTGCGATGGCTTGAATGTCCCTTAACCTACCACCGCTGCGGCGCTGAATCGTGACCCAGGGTGGAGAAGCCATGTCCTGTCGCCGGATATTTCTGATCGGTTTGCGTCCTGCGCTTGCTGGCGGGGTGGGTCGACTCAGCATCCACGCCGCTGAGCTGAAGCCGTCCCGGCGGCACACCCGTCCAAGCTCAATCCTCTACTTGCGCCTGCGCCACTGCCCCGGACACCGGCTCCCCCGTCTCGATCATGGCCCGCAACCGTCGGCGCAGTTCCGGCAAGTCAACGTCCCCAGTGCCCGGCGTCGGCTCACCTTCCAGCAGCGTCAGCAGGGCCTGGCTGGCCGTCACGGCACGCAGATGCTGGTCCAGCAGCAGCAGGGGGTCATGGCGCGTATCCAGCGCCGCCCGGTTCAGGTTCAGCGACTCGACCAGTCGCCATTCCAGCGCCTTGACCACGGCGATGCTGGTCAGGGCCACCACCACGCCGTCGATGCGGTTGTCCGCCGTGCGGTAGGGCTGGATCTGGAGCAGGAACCACTCCCCGTCCTGGGTCTGCACCTGGGCCTCGTGGGGTTCCAGGGTCTTCAGCACCCTGTCGATGTCCGCCAGGAGTTCGTTCTGGCGCAGCAGGACGTTGAAGTCGTCCAGGGGCCGGCCCACGTCAGCCGGCGTCAGGCGCACCAGCCGGCCAATCGGCAGGGTGAAGCGCCGGATGGTCAGGTCATTTCCCAGAAAGAGAATGGCGGTGCCCGCCGTGTCCAGCAGGTTGTTCAGGTCATCGTTGGCGCGGGCCTGATCCTGGATGATGACCTGATGTTCGGCGTTCACAGTGCTCAGCTCCTCGTTGAGCGACTGGAGTTCCTCCTTCGAGGTCATCAGCTCCTCGTTGGTGCTCTGAAGCTCCTCGTGGCTGGTCTGGAGTTCCTCGTGGCTGACCCGCAGGTCCTCTATCGAGCGGGCCATCTCCTCGACCGAGGCCCGCAGCGCCTCACGGCCATGACGGAGTTCCAGTTCCAGGGCCAGGCGGTGACCGGCGTCGTCGGGACGCTCCGCCTCTACGGCGTTCCCGGCCTCTTCCACCTCTGCGGCAGCCTCGCTGATCTCCTGAAACGTGATCAACAGCGGCCCACCACTGGCGGGCTGGAGGGGCCGGACACTCAGGTCGAGCGTCTGGGCTTTCCCTGTCTGAGATTCTCCCGTCTGTGATTCCCCTGGCAGCGCGGCCACCAGCCCCCGGTACGTCACCTGCCGCTGCTCACGGTGGGCCTCGCGCACAGCGGAGCGCAGCGCCAGGCGCAGGCTGACCGGCACCATCTCGAACACGTTGTTCTGCACCTGTCCTGGCGGGATTTCCAGGTAGCGGCTGGCGTGTCCATGCACGAACAGCACCTCACCCTGCCCACTGACCACCACCGCCGGCGGGGCGTACTCGGCCAGCAGGGCGCTGTGCAACCGCGGGGCCAGATCAGAGCGGCCAGCGGACCCGACCTGGGCCAGCCCCTTCAGGACGGCCCCGCCACCGGGCGGCGTCTCTCTGGCGCGCGGCGAGAAGGGCGCGGCCAGTGACGGTCGGCCAGCTTCACCCTCGCCACGCCGGTAAATCTTCCAGCGCCGGTCGAGCGCGGTGAACCCCTGCTGATCGGTGCCGATCGACTCGCTGGCCCCGAGAAACAGCAGGCCGGCGGGTCTCAGGGCGTAGCGGAACAGCTCCAGGATCTGCCGTTGCAGCCCGGTGCCGACGTAGATCAGCAGGTTGCGGCAGCTCACCAGATCCAGGCGCGTGAACGGCGGGTCCGCGAAAGTGCTGTGGGCGGCGAAGACCACGCTGTCCCGGATCCCGGCCCGCACCTGATACTGCTCGCCGCTGAGCTGAAAAAAGCGTTGCAGACGCTCCTCTGATACGACGTAGGCGATGTCCCTGGGGTACAGGCCCTGCCGGGCGGTGTTCACGACCACCGGGTCGATGTCGGTCGCGAAGATCTGCACCCTGAGGAGGGGGCCACCTGGCCGTTCCCTGGCCAGCTCCGTGGTCAGTTCATGCAGCACGATGGCCACCGAGTACGCTTCCTCGCCGGTCGAGCAGGCCGCGACCCAGACCCTGAACGTGTCCTGCTCCTGTTGGTGCTCTTGCAGGACGCTTCTCAACTGGATTTTCAGGGCCTCGAAAGCCTCGGCGTCCCGGAAGAAGCTGGTGACGTTGATGGTGAAATCCTGAAACAGCGCCTCGATCTCGTCCGGTGACGTTTCCAGCACCCGGAGATAGTCGGAAACGTCCACGATTCCCCGCCCCTTCATGCGGCGGTCGATGCGTCGGACCAGCGTGGCGGGCTTGTAACGCGTGAAATCATGGCCGCTGCGGGCGCGGACCAGCCGCAGGATCGTTTGCAGCGGCGTACCGGATTCGCTCCCGCCCTGGCTGAGCGCCCGCTCGTCCAGCAGGTGGGTCATTTCAGTCAGGCCCACCAGACTGGCAGCGAGTTCCAGGGCGGGCAGCACGTCGTCCGCCAGCCCCGTGCCCGCCGCGCTGCGGGGCATGTCGGGGTACTCGGCGGTCTGTGGGTCCTCGATCAGCACCCGCCCGCCCAGCCGCTTGATGGCCCCGATGCCCCGCGTGCCGTCAGTGCCCAGACCCGACAGGACGATGCCCACCGCCCGCCCCTGCTGATCGGCGGCCAGCGACTCGAAGAAGTGGTCGATCACGTGGCCGCCCGCCAGGGCCAGGTCTCCAGGGTGAAGCGTTCCGCCCTCCAGACTCAGGCTGTGACCCGGAGGAATGACGTAAACATGGTTGGCCCGCAGGGACTGGCTGCCTGTGATCTGGACCACGGGCATGGGGGTGCAGCGCGCCAGAATGTCCGGCATCAGGCCCCGCGCGTTCGGGTCCAGGTGAGGCACCACCACGAAAGCCAGCCCGGTGCTGGGCGGCAGGCCCAGGAAGAAACGCTCGTAACTGTCCAGCGCGCCCGCCGACCCGCCGATGCCCACCACCCGCAGGGGAGGATTCAGTGGTGTCTGGGGGGAAGTGATGGAATCTTCAGTGATGATCGGGTCTCCTGGAGTGGCGGCGGGTTCAGCGAGCTGGGCGCGACCACGGAGAGGCCACCTGTTTCCACAGAGGTCAGCTTAGCCCTTCCGGGGCTTATGCCGTCCAACGGCCCCGGCTTTCACAGTGGCCCGGCAACTCCACGGACACCCGCGTCCGCACTGGATCAACATGCTTTTCCACCTGGGCCTCGCTTTTGGCCAGCGCCGCCTCACGCCGCGCAGGTTCGCGCTCTGGGCTTCAGACCGCGCGCTGATGTGCTGATCGGGTTACCGCCGCAGGGCAGCTCCCGCAGCATCGGCTGCGGCATGTGCCACCAGAACTTGAACCCTCGTTTTCGCAACACTCCAAACTCCAGATCCAGCAGGCATTCATGCGAGTTGGACAAAACTTCGCCCGTTGCCAGATGGAGTCTTTTGAAGAGCAGTAGTCCGGAAGGTTTTTGACGAATGGGCTGGGGATCGTCCATGTTGATGTGTGGCACCAAAACGGACGACTCCCTTCCAGATTCTAGCGGCCCTGCTCCCTGGAACCAGCCTGCGTTCCACCCAGGCCGCCTATCTTCAGGTACTTTTGGTGCTGTGGCTGGTCGTTCCTGGACGACTGAATTTCACCAATCTGGCCCGCTATGGCGGGCCATCTGAGCGAACCCATCGCGCCTGGTTCCAGAAACCAATGCCGTGGGTGGAGTTGAACACCAGCTTGATCTTGCAGATGCAAGATCAGCAGTGTCTGGGTAGGGAGAGCATCATTGGAATCGATGCTGTATTCATCGACAAAAATGGCCGCTGTACCCCTGGTGTGGCTCAGTTCTGGAGCGGCTGTCAGCAGCGTTCACTCTCTGGATTGGAAGGCTCGTGTGTGACATGGGTTGATCTGGACACCCAGCAGCCGTTCCCATTGTCCATCAGCCAGACGCCTACTGACTTGCCTGGGGAGCAGACGCGCACGGATGTCTACGCCCAGGACACGCTGAATACCTTGGCCCAACTCCCTCCTGCCATGCGCGAACAGGTGCTTGCTGTGGTGGGTGATGCGTACTATGCCAAGAGAAAGTTTGTTGACCCTGTGGCGGACGAAGGGCAGTTGCCCTTCGTCGGAAAGCTGCGCCGAGATGCCTCCCTCAAGCATCTCTATTTTGGCCCCAGGACAGGCCGCCGGGGACGCCCCAAAAAGTACGACGGCCAGGCAAGTTTGAGCGATTTCTCTCGCTGGGACGTGCTGCCCTGGATGGATGCCTGTACGGCATACACCACCGTGGTGTATGCCGTGGGACTCAAACGAGTGGTCCGGGTGGTGGCCCTGTTGTGGCCGGGCAAATCGGGAATGACGCTCGAACTGCTGTTCAGCACAGACCCCACGATGGATGCGGGCACCATCGTCAAGCTCTACCGCGCCCGTTTTGCGATGGAGTTTCCGTTCCGGGACGGCAAGCAATTTGCGGGCCTGGGTGATTGCCAGTCCCGTCAGGCTCAGGCGCTGCACTTCCACTGGAATATGGCGCTGCATAGCGTTTCTGTAGCCAGAGCCAGTCAGTTGATGAGCCAGCGGCAGCGGGCTGGCCCGCTGGTCTTCAGCATGGAAGACGAAAAACGCCGTGCCTATAACGAATTTTTCGCTGATCGAATTTTATCTCTGTTGCCTGGCGATCTGACTTGCGAAAAATTCGCCCCACAGATCGCCGACCTGCTGCTCCTGGGGGTCAAGGCTGCCTGAAACCTTCCGGACTACTGAAGAGAAAACAGCCACCCTTAAGTTGCGTCGTTTTCTCTCCTGGCCACCCGCTATTTGGACCCCCACAGCTCAGGGGCAGTTCACCACGTCGTCTTTAACCCCGATGGTCACGGGGCAGGAGCGGCCGTCCTTGAGGGTCAGCACGCCGGCCAGCGGCTGCGCAGACGCCGGCAGGATGGTCGTGCCAAACGCGTCCAGGTCATACTCGCCCAGGTCGCCCAGACTCACCGTCCCATACGCCGTCTCCTGACCTCCGAACTGGAAATCCACGAAGCGTGAGCGCCCGAAATTCCCACGCCAGTCGACCTTGATCGAACGCGACGTCGCGCCGGCCACCAGCAGAGAGGCTTCCTTGACACTGACCTCGATGGGCAGCGCTTTGAGATCGACACGAATGTCGATCTGGTCACTGGCCGTCACAGAAAAGACCAGTGCGCCCCCGGCGTCCGTGCGGCCTTTGTACATGCCGCCCACGAAAACGGGCAGACCGGCCACGCCGGTTTCCAGCACCACGGTCACATCATCCGTCCGGGCTGGACTGGCGTACAGGCGGCCGTTCGCGTAGACCAGCGCGCCCTGGATGCTGGCGCCCACCTGACCGTTGGTGGCCGCGTTCACCGCCACGTCCGCGAAGGTGCGCAGGCGGTATTCACCGGACAGCAGGCCGGCGCCGTACATCACCCGGAACTGCTGGCTGTCGGTGGGGCTGTAGGTGGCCGCCGCCGTCACGCCGGGGCCGGCCGGACTCAGCGTGGTGGCGATCTGGGCGTTCCACTGGGCGCTGGGCTGATAGCCCAGCGTGAGGCTGAGCTGCCGGCTGCGCCCGCTGATCTGACCGCCCACACTCAGGCGCACCTGGGGGGTCAGTTCTCCCGTGACCTGCGCCCGGCCGTACCACCCCTCCTGTCTCAGGTCATAGCCCACCGCCAGCCCCGTGGCCAGGCCGCCCAGCTTGGTCCCGGCAGCCGCCTCGACTCGAGCCTGCCGCACGTCCTGGAAGGGAATCACTGCGCCCACCCCCAGCCCAATCCCGCCCACCCGGCCCCGGTAGTTCAGGGTGGCCGCGTCCGTGAAATCAGAAAGGTTATGCAGGACACCCACCGTGAATGCCTGCGTCTCCGACGCGGCGGTCAGCGAGAGGGCCGCGCTGGACCGTCCGGCCTTGACGCCAAACTGGGTGTTGAGGGTCAGGGCGTTCGTCAGGCCGTACGACACGCGGCCATTGGCGTACGCGGCGTCCCCGAGCAGGCCGGCTTCCGCCACAGCCCGGTACCCTCCGCTGGGCAACACGGCAGCCGGAAACGAATAGTTGACTCCCACCTCCCGGCGTCCGGCGGCGTCCTCGATTACGGCCCGCACCGTCCCTGACGGGCCGGGTAGGGGTACCCCGGTGAACTGCACCCGGCCCGCCCCCAGCGTCCATTCGCCCAGCAGCAGTGGTCCCGCGATTAGCCGCACCTTCGCGGGCACTGGAAGGTCCACCGTGAACACGTCCAGAAACCGCAGGTTTGGTCCCACCAGTTGGGTCTGAACGCCACTGAAGCGCTCGGAGCCGTCGGTCAGGAGTGGGGCGATGTTCCAGCCTGCCTCTACACTGCTCTGCGGCCGGAGCTGGTACCGCGCGGAAAAGCTGGGTTCCACCGCCAGGGCCTGCGTCTGCGTGTTCGATTCGCTCACGCCCACCTGGGCGCTGAACCGGCCATTGGCATACGTGGCGTTCAGCGAACCGTTCTGATCGACGCCGCGCGTGCCGTCCCGCTGCGTGGCCAGGTGAAGGTCCAGCCCATAATCCAGGCCGTAGACCGGCAGGCTGGTGGCTTCCACCGCCGCCGGCATGGAGACCGGGAGGACGGACGTGGGCAACAGGCCCAACTGGGGTTCAAAGCTCAGCGTCTGGGCCTCGGGATCGTACCGGGGCGTCAGGGCTGGATTGAGCCGCGTGAACGCCACATCGTCACAGCTCAGGGTCTCCAGACCGTAACGCTCTTCCCCGCGCTGCAAGGCCCCCTGCTGCACCCACACGCTGCCGGTGTCCGCAGCGCCAGTCTCTACGGTGCCGGCCTCCGCCGTACCCACCCGGCGCAGGGAATAGATGCCCCGGCTCACGCCCTGAACCCGCACGTCGGCCAGATCCTCGGGGGCCGCGCAAAGCTCGGCCACTCCGACAGGCGCGCCCTGGGCCAGCGCCGGCGACGCACCCAGCGAGAAGAGGCCGAGCCACAGGCCCAGCATCAGGCTCCCCCTGCCCGGGCCTACGGCCCGGGCGGTCTCACGGCACATTGAGTGTGGCTCTCGTCGGTTTCTGGCCCACGTCCTCGGCGCTGAATTCAAGCACCCTGGCCCCCGTCAGGGTCGGCGGCAACTTCAGCTCCATGGTCGAGCCACTGAGCACATACTGGTTGCCCAGTTCGGCGCTCTGGCCCCCGCCCGACAGGCGGATATTGCGGAAGACCCCGTAGCCGTTACCCGTGTTGTTGAACACCAGATACGTCGCGCCGTCGCGCTGCACCGCGCTGAGCGCGACGTTGGGCTGTGCTCCCGCCTTCTCGGCGAACAGTGGCAGGCTGAACACGTAGCGGGGCGTGATCGTGACGCTGCTGCTGCCCGCCGCCGCCGGCTGTACCTGTTGCCGGATCATCAGCCGGAAGGTCACCGACGCCGCCGTGGGCGGACGGCGCAGCGCCACGCGCACCACCTGGCTGCGGCCCGGAGCCACCTTGAAGTTCATGGGACTGACCACCGCGTCCCGCGTGGGCACCAGCACTTCCTTGCCGTCCTTCTGGGTCCAGAGCAGCACTTCCGCCGTGAACTCGGCCGGCACCGTGTCGGTATTGGTGATGGTGGTCGACGTCGTGAGGCCCTGTGCAGGTTGCAGGTTGAGCAGCACGGGACTCAGCACGAATTTGGCGGCCTGGGCCGGACTGACCAGCGTCAGGAGGCACAGGAACAGGAACGCTCGTCTGAACTTCAACAGGGGATTTGCCAACATGGGATTCGCCTCGGTGGGGAAGGCCGCAGGGCCAGGGAAGAAGGGGCGGGGGAAGCGCGGGGGGCGGTGTGCCTTAAAACTCCACGGTCACGGTCAGGGTATCGGTGTACGTGCCGGTCGGCGCGCCCCACTGTCCACCCGGCACCGTCACGTTCAGGCTCAACACCCCGGCCAGCACGCGCAGTTGCGTGGCGTCCGGAATGAAATACGTCAGCGGGTCACTCCCGGAGCGCATCACGCCCAGGAAGCGGTTGGTGGCCAGGTCCACGGTGCCGTCCACGCTGCTGAGCTGCACGGCACTGACGACGCTGCCGCCGTCGCAGCTCACCGGCACCTGAATGTTCTGCGTCCAGTCCTGCACGTAGCCGTAGGTGTCCAGCGCGCTGGACACCGGCACGCCAAACCCGCAGGCGGCCTGGGCCGCGCCGCCCAGCAGCCAGCAGGCCAGCAGGCCGCCGCCGAAGATCCTGAACCGCCATTGCTGGGCCATCCTGGTCACCCCCTTCAGAACTCCACCGTGAAATCGACGGTGCCGCTATAAAACCCGGTCGGCGTACTGAACTGAGCGGCCTGCGGCCACCCGGAACGCACCACGGACACGTAGCGGGTTGCCCCCTTGAACGCGCCGTTTGGAACGGTGTTCGATCCGCCCACCGTGTACCACACCAGCGCGTTGACGGTAGGATTGTTTGCCACGCCGTCCAGCGCGAGTGGAATGGTGACGGCTGACGCCCTCGTGGTGGCCAGGGCACTGCCGCCGATTTTGCGGGCGGACAGAGGCGTGCCCTTGTTGCAGTACACGCTGATTGAGACCTGGGCCTGGTCGGCGACGTATGTGCTGGCCAGCGCAGCCTCGTAGTCAGGCAGATCAATGGTGGGGCTGTTGTTGGCGGTGTCGAACTGACAGGCCGACTGCGTGGTGGCGTTGACCGGAATGGTGGCGGTGGCGGAAGCGGCCAGGGCGGACGGAACAAGAAGAAGCGGAAGAAGCGCGGTGACGACTTTAAACATGGGTGACTCCACAAAGAGAGGGTGGCTGGAGGTCAGTTTAGCGTGTGGAAGCCGGTCCACACCTGGAACACCGAAGACTGGGGGGACAGGCGCGAGTTTGTTCACATTCAACGTGGAGAGCGCCAGGGAAAGTCTTTCCCTGGCGCTCTCCCCGTTTGAGAACGGTTGGGTCTATGCGGACCGCACACTTCTGCTGAACAACGGTTAATCCGGGGTGTGAACCGAGACGTCCAGATCGTCGATGTGGAGATAGTCGTCACCCGAGCACGTCACGCGGGCCACATTCTTCCACCCCAGGACCCGGGTTTCAAAGGGCGCACCGTAATTTGTAGCGTTTGTAAACTCGGCGCTGCCGATCAGCCCCCCAAGACTGTCATAGCCGAATATCGTTACTGGTGCACCGAGATTTCCAGCAGTAATCGACTGAAGATCGAAGAGTTGTCCCGTGGTTGTTTCAAAATACGTGAGACTCTCTTGCTGATAACATGCCATGAGTAATCCGCCATGACCCTGAGGGAGACTCCAGATATTATTGGTAATATATATTTCGGGAGCACTAAATTTGAAGCCTTTCTCAGTATAGATCCCGTCTACAGGCTGATAACCGTTCCACTGCATTCCGGCGGCGTACTCATCAAAGAAACCCATGACGTTGGGGCTGGAGACCACGGTGGCCTGGAAGCTCGACGTTTTGACGTTGGTGCCGCAGGTCAGCGTGATGGTGTAAGCGCCACTCTGCGTGTAGGTGTGGTTCTGCTGATCGGTGGCCACCGTGCTGGGCGTGTTGATCGACTGCGTGCCGCTGTCGCCCCAGTCCAGCGTGCAACCCGTGGCGGTGGGAAAGGTGGTCTTCAGGTACGCGCGGGCGCTGCTGTCGTTGACCCTGAGCACGTTCAGGTACGACTTGGGGGCAGCCCCCTGGGCGGTCAGTTGACCGCCCATTCCCAGCGCGGCCAGGTCACGCTCGACGCCGGCTTCAAAGCGGGCGATGTCGGCGGCGCTGGCGGTGCCTGTCGCCACACTGGACGGCAGGGCCGCAGAGCTAGACGCGGCAGGGCCAGATGCGGCGGAGGGGGGAGAGGGCTGGCCGCAGGCGGCGAGCAGCAGGGGAAGCAGGAGGAGGGATGCAATTCGTTTCATAAGGCTAAACCTCTCTGAACTATGGCGTTGCCCCGCTCGAAATGGTAATTCGAAAGAAATCTGGGGGCGATATCAGCCGTTGAACCTATTCCACCCGCTTTCTATACTGTACTTTGCCAGTAGATTGCGGGCGGAAGGTGGGGTGCATGATCAAGTGAAAATAATCAGGGGGCCTGGACCGAGACGTCCAGATCGTCGATGTGGAGATAGTCGTCACCCGAACACGTCACGCGGGCCACATTCTTCCACCCGAGAACCCGGGTTTCGAAGGGCGCACCGTAATTTGTAGCGTTTGTAAACTCGGCGCTGCCGATCAGCCCCCCAAGACTGTCATAGCCGAATATCGTTACTGGTGCACCGAGATTTCCAGCAGTAATCGACTGAAGATCGAAGAGTTGCCCCGTGGTTGTTTCAAAATACGTGAGACTCTCTTGCTGATAACAGTACATGAGTAATCCGCCATGACCCTGAGGGAGACTCCAGATGGTATTGGTAATATAGTTCTCGGGAGAAGCAAATTTGAAGCCTTTCTCAATATAAGACTGGCCTACCTCTGTAATAGAATTCCCTAAACTTCCAGCATACTCATCAAAGAATCCCATGACGTTGGGGCTGGAGACCACGGTGGTCTGGAAGCTGGAGGTTTTGACAGTGGTGCCGCAGGTCAGCGTGATGGTGTAAGCGCCACTCTGCGCGTAGGTGTGGTCTTGCTTATCGGTCGCCACCGTGCTGGGTGTGCTGATCGACTGCGTGCTGCTGTCGCCCCAGTCCAGCGTGCAACCCGTCGCGGTGGGGAAGGTGGTCTTCAGGTACGCGCGGGCACTGCTGTCGTTGACCCTGAGCACGTTCAGATACGACTTGGGGGCAGCCCCCTGGGCGGTCAGTTGACCGCCCATTCCCAGCGCGGCCAGGTCACGCTCGACGCCGGCTTCAAAGCGGGCGATGTCGGCGGCGCTGGCGGTGCCCGTCATCACACTGGACGGCAGGGCGGCGGAGTTGGACGCGGCAGGGCCAGATGCGACGGAGGGGGGAGAGGGCTGGCCGCAGGCGGCCAGCAGCAGGGGAAGCAGGAACAGGGGAGCAGTGCGTTTCACAGTCTTGACCTCAGGTCTTCAGAGCGCCGACTTACCAGCCGACGAAGTAGTCGAACGTGGCGCTGTAGGCACCGACTGCGGCGGTCCATTGACCCGGTTCGGCGGTGGCCGTGATGCCGAAGGTGAGCCGGCTGCCGTCCGTGGCGTCAGAACTCTGGATGATCGGATCGAATTCCGTGTCCAGCTTGACCTGAAGCACCTGACCACCGGGGCCGATCAGGTCCACCGTGCCGTCCGCATTCGCCTGCGTGTCGTTCCAGTAGCCTGCCAGGAAGGTGGTGTCCTGGTTGCAGTGCACGCTGACATCGCTCCCGCCCGTGATGGCGGTGGCGCTGGCAGCCTCGTAGCTGAACGTGATCGAGGGCGCGGCGGTGATTTCACAGGCGTCCTGCACATTGGCGTTGATCGCGATGGGGGCGGAGGGACCGATGGGAATGGCGGTGGCCACACCCAACGCGGCGGCCAGCAGGACGGGAACAAATTTCAGACGCATACGGCTCCTTGAATACACAGGTCAGAACACAGGGGGCGGCCCAGCAGGCGGGCGGGCCGCAGGATCACGGTTGGAGGCAGGCTCAGAACGTGACGTTGATGTCGACGGTGCCGGTGTAATCGGCGGCGGTCGGCACGCCCCACTGGCCAGAGGCCGCGCTGGCCGTCAGGCTGTAGACGACCTGGTCAGCGCCGGCATAGCCGCCCGTCCCGGCCCCAGCGTTCGGCGTGGCGGACAGTGTGTATGTGGTGTTGAGGACGCCGCTGGTGCTCGCGCTGGTCAGGGCGACAGTGCCATCAGCGGCGGGGGTGGCCGTCAGGACGGTGCCCGCGTTGCAGTACAGGGTGGCTCCACCGCTCACGGTGTCGCTGGTTCCAGTCAGGGCGTCATAGTTGAAGCTGGCGGGGGCAGTAACACCACTGTCGAAAATGCAGGAGGACAGCACGTTGGCGTTGATGGTGATGGACGTACTGGCGGTTCCGGCGACGGCGGTAGACAGCAGGGCAGCGGACAGGGCAGCAACAACAAACTTTTTCATGGTGATCTCCTTGAGGCGACACGGCGAGAACAAAAGTTTTTCCGCTCCAGCGTGAAGATGAGGGCTTAAACTTTCCATGAATTTAGAATGAGTGTTGTCTCAAAAATCTGACATTGTTGACTCAGCGTTGCTTTAGCCTGAGTCCCGAATTCAGGGCATTGATCTGGTCAGGGCTGGAAGGCTGTCTACTGACTCTGGGCACGGTGGACAGATGGCCGCAACCCGAAGGTGGGCTGCGGGCTTCATTGCGGGTCTGGATGGGGGCGGTAACGGGACGGCGCTGGTGCGCGCGGTAACCGATCTGGGCCAGGTATTGGACCTGATGACCGTGGGCATCGAGACCAGGCAGCAGTAGGCGCAGGTCCGCGCCTTGGGCTTCGCGCTGGCGCAGGGGGCGGGGCTGCTGGTCACCACCAGGATCTATGCTACAGCCACGGTGACAGCCTGAGCAGCGTGCTGGACAACCTGCTGGTCTCGCTCGGCCAGCGCCTGCACACGCATCTGGAACACCTGCTGCGGCATTCAGGAGCAATCAATTTTGTACTGGTTTTCCAATGCTCTGGAAATTGCAACTTGAGTCACTAAAGTAATCCGCCGTTCCAGTTCTCAGATGCCCCCAATATGGCGAGCGATTTCAGATTGAGGAAGGCTTTCTGGATGAGAAAAGTGGTTTGTTCGGGTTGGAAGGTTCCAAAGTGCGAGATGCACCCAGTCTCGAACGCTTGGTGACCGTGCTGGCCGTAGCGACCGTGCTGCTCGTGTCCGAAGGCATTGAGGTGGTGCAGCGTGGGGATCGACGTGTCGTCGATCCCCACTGGCAGCGGGCGCTGAGCTACCTCAAGATCGGTCTCCGGGCGGTTCATTACGCGCTGAGCCGTGGTCAGGTGGTGTTCGCGCGCCTGACGCTCCAAGGGGGGCCTGACCCTGAGCCACTGGGTCAGCGGAAACGCCCCCATGCCCC
>NZ_MSTI01000179.1 GCF_001949125.1 Deinococcus marmoris | reverse complement strand
CTGCGTCGATCCCAATGATGCTCTCCCTGCCCAGACACTGCTGATCTTGCATCTGCAAGATCAAACTGGTGTTCAACTCCACCCACGGCATTGGTTTCTGGAACCAGGCGCGATGGGTTCGCTCAGATGGCCCGCCATAGCGGGCCAGATTGGTGAAATTCAGTCGTCCAGGAACGACCAGCCACAGCACCAACAGCACCTGAAGATAGGCGGCCTGGGTGGAACGCAGGCTGGTTCCAGGGAGCAGGGCCGCTAGAATCTGGCTGGGGGTCGTCCGTTTTGTTGCCACACATCAACATGGACGATCCCCACCCCATTCGTCAAAAACCTTCCGGAGTACTGCATCACGACACCGAAGTAATTGGTATCGAAGACCCGCCGAAACGCGCTGATGTCTGCCTGAAGGGCCGACTGCGGCATACCGCCATTGATTCCAGCATTGTTGATCAGCACGTCCAGAGTTTCAGTTTTAAAGCCAATCTCTGCACGGGCCGTCTTGACTGATCCTTGATCGGTCACATCAATCTGAATGGCTTCAACTTTGTGGAGTCCTTCAGAATTGAGCTGCTGGACAGCCTTCAGGCCATTTTCCAGAGTGCGGCTCCCCAGGTAGACGTGGTAGCCCTGTTGTAAAAGCTGGCGGGCGGTCTCGAAGCCGATACTCTTGTTGGCTCCGGTAATAAAAGCTGTTTTCATCTGGTTCTCCAGGTGGAACTGAGGACGTTGTGACCAGAGGGGGTCTAGTCGCCCAGCGTCCGTTCAGATATGCTGCTTAAGCGGAACGACGTTCCTATACGATAAGGAACAATGTTCCGTTTGTCAACTAAAGTCAAGGAGAGGAAGAGAGTGACCGACACCACGAAGCAGGGAACACCCAGAGTTCCACCCAAGCGAGCCGACGCCCACCGCAATCAACTGACCCTCCTGGACGCTGCCGCCGCCCTGTTTGTGACGTCCGGGGTCGAGGTCCCAGTGCGTGAGATCGCCGCCAAAGCGGGCGTGGGCGTGGGCACGGTTTACCGTCATTTCCCGACGCGGGCAGAGCTGATCATCGCTGTTTACCGCCATCAGGTTGAAGCCTGCGCCGAGGCTGGACCAGCGCTCCTGGCCAGCCACACCAGCCCATACACGGCATTCGGTGACTGGATTCAGCTTTTTATGGATTTCCTGACCACCAAGCACGGTCTTGCTGCGGCCATGCAGTCGGACGCTGCTGGGTTCCAGATCCTGCACAGTTACCTTATTGACCGCCTCTTGCCCGTGTGTACGACGCTTCTGGACGCCGCTGTGGAGTCTGGTGAGATCCGCCCTGACATCGACGCTTACGAGTTGATGCGTGGCGTAGGAAATCTCTGCATCGGCGCGGAGAGCGATCCCCGTTACAACGCCCGCCGCGTCGTGGCCCTGCTCATCGCTGGCCTGCGCCAGCTTTAATCAACCTGCCAGAAGGCCAGCGAAACCCTGTTCCTGCTTGGTGAAGGCCTGTCCCGCTGCCCGCATCTGGGCGACGAAAGCCGCTGTCAGCACTGAAGAATCGGTTCTGTGCCAGGCGGCAGCAAAATCCACCGAGACGGTAGGGCCGTCCAGAAAACGGTACTCGACCCGCCCGTCAGACGCCTGACGCTGACTGGACGGCACCAGACCAACCCCCAGGCCCGCTGAAATGAGACTGACAGCAGCGGAACCCGTCGCCACCTCCTGCACCACTTGGGGCCAGAAGCCTGCGGAGCGGCACAACTCACTGATGGCGTCGTAACACTCGGGCTGGACGACGCGCTGGTAACGTACAAATGGTTCGTTCGCGATCAGGCGCAGCGGCACGCGGTCCAGCCGTGCCAGAGGATGTCCCTGGGGCAAGGCGAGCATCAGGGGTTCGCTGAACATGACTTCAAAGCTCAGCCGGAGATCAAGGCGGGCTGGGTACAGCAGCCCAACCTGCACGTCGCCCCGCAGCAGCGCAGGTTGCACCTCGAACACGTTCATCTCGTAGAGCTTCAGTTCCACGTCTGGATGCTGCTGGCGAAAGAGGCGCACGGCCTGTGGCAGCGCCGTGTTGAGTGACCCGCTCTTGTAGCCGACGCTGAGCTGGCCGCTTTCACCGCGTTCCTCGCGCCGGGCGGCCTCGGCGGCCTCAGAGAGCCGCTCAAGAATCTGGCGCACCTCGCGCAGGTAGACCTGTCCCGCTGGCGTGAGCAACACCTTGCGGGACGTGCGCCCAAACAGCTTCACACCCACCTGGGTTTCCAGCCGTTTGATGGCGGCGCTGAGCGGCGGCTGTGACAGGTTCAGGCGCTCAGCGGCACGCCCAAAGTGCAGCTCTTCAGCCAAGACAACGAAATACCGGAGGAGGCGGGGGTCCATGACCCGGTGTACCACGGTCATAGCTGTTTGGAGTATGGATAAAGATTGAAAGAAGTATTGGACATCCAGGCAACTGATGTTTAAGCTTCCTGCACATCACGTTCAGCGTGTGTCTGACAGACCAGCCGCAGGAGGCCAGGAGGTCTTCTGGGTGGCGTCGTCTTGAGAGGTGTTATGAACAGTCAACAGAATTCGGAAACCGCCGGGAGTCAGCGGCTGTCGGGCAAAGTGGTGCTTGTGACAGGTGCGGGGACGGGCATTGGAAAAGCGGCTGCCCTCGGCTTCGCCCAGCAGGGCGCAGCCGTGGTCCTGGCCGGACGGCGTGAAGCCGAGCTGCGCGAGGTTGCACAGAGCATCAACACGCTGGGCGGGCAAACGCTGGTCCTCCCCACCGACGTCTCGGATGAGGAGGCTGTACAAGCTCTGGTCACCGGGGCCGTGGCTCACTTTGGGCAGCTCGACGCCGCCTTTAACAACGCCGGGATCACGGGGCCATTTCAGCCCATCACCGAACTCACGGCAAGTGATTTTGACCGGGTCATGGCAACCAACCTGCGCGGTGTCTGGCTGCTGATCAAGTATGAAGTTCTGGCCATGCAGCAGGGGGGCCGTGGCGGTTCCATCGTCAATACCTCGTCGTTTCTGTCGCAGGCGGCCACGGTGGGCACCTCCATCTATTCGGCCAGCAAGGGCGCACTTGACTCAATGATCCGGGCCGTGGCCCTGGAAGTCGGACTAGCAGGAATACGGATCAACAACGTCAATCCTGGGGCCATTCAGACCCCGATGATGGCCGGGACTCCAGACGAGGTTCTGCGCCCGCTCGCCGCGCACTCCGCACTCGGACGCTTGGGTGAGCCAGAGGACGTAGCTGACGTGGCAGCTTGGCTGTGTAGCGACGAGGCGAGATTCGTGACCGGGCAGAGCATTCTTGTGGACGGAGGCTTTACCATTGCTGGCTGGCGGTAACACGCGCTGGCACAGCCTGAAACCATCCAGCAGTCCAGAACGCGACCTTCCTTTCGCACCAGAGGAGTATCCATGACCCTGACCGATTACCGCACGCTGGGCCGCTCTGGCTTGATCGTCAGCCCACTGGCCCTGGGCACCATGACTTACGGCAACAAGGGCTGGGGTTCTGCCGACGACGTGTCCGAGGCCATCTTCAACGCCTACATAGATACAGGTGGCAACTTTCTGGACAGCGCCGACACCTATTCCAAGGGCCGCAGCGAGGAATTGCTGGGTCAATACGTCAACAAGCGCGGGCTGCGCGATCAGGTGGTCCTCGCCACCAAGTTCACCTGGAATGCCGTGCCAGGCGTGCCCGTCACCAGCGGCAACAGCCGCAAGAACATCTACCGCGCGCTGGAAGGCTCCCTCAAGCGCCTGAACACCGATTACCTTGACCTGTACTGGCTGCACCACTGGGATCTGGTGACGCCCGTGGAGGAAGTGCTGCAAACGCTGGGCGATCTGGTGCGGGCCGGACGCATCCGCTATTTCGGGTTTTCCAATGTCCCGGCGTGGTACGCGGCGCAGGCGGCGACGCTGGCACAGGTTCACGGCGTTCCCGGCCCGATTGCCCTGCAACTGGAATACTCGCTGACCGAGCGCGGGATTGAGCGTGAGCATGTGGGGGCCGCCCGGCAGTTTGGCCTGGGCATCACGCCCTGGAGTCCGCTAGCAGCAGGGTTTTTAACCGGGAAGTACGTGCGGGAGACAAAGGGAGCCAGCGGTGAAGGACGGCTCAGCGGCCCCAATCCGTTTGGCGACGCCAAGTTCACTGAGCAGAACTGGGCGGTGCTGGACGCCTTGCGGGGCGTGGCTGCCGAACTGGAGCGCCCGCTGGCACAGGTGGCGCTGGCCTGGGCGTCGCAACAGCCGGGCATTACCTCACCGATCATCGGGGCCAGCAAACTGGCGCAACTGGAGGACAATCTGGCCTCTCTGGACCTTCAGTTCACGCCGCAGCAACTGGCAACGTTAGACAAAGCCAGCGCCCTGACGCCTTCCACGCCGTCGTCCATCCTTGCGCCGGGTATCAAGAAGATGATTTTCGGTGGGGTAAATGTACGGGGCTGGGACGACTGATCTCTCCAAGTTGCGCGCCGTCTCTCTGAATCCCTGGAGTATTACCCTGTGTGGCATGGCGTTTCAGGCCATATCGGGCGTTGCCATCCGTGAAAGAAGGGTCAGTAGCGCGGCACGCTCCTCGCCAGAGAGCCTGGCAAACGAGGCCGTCATGACGCCGTCGGCAATTGGGAAGCCAGCGTCCAGCATGTGTCGCCCCGCAGGTGTCAGGTGATGCTCGATTCGCCGTCCCTGGCCTGGACGTCGCTCAATTAACTCCTGGGCGACGAGACGTTTGGCGAGGGTTCCAAAAGCCTGGTCACTCTGAAAGGTCTCTCCTGCCAGGATGTGGGCAGAGGCACCGGGATTCCGGGCAATGGCGCGCAATGCGTCCCACTGGGCGAGTGTCGTGCCCACGGCAGCCAGCCCGGTCTCAAGCGCCCGGTGATGCTGATACTGAATCCGCTTGATGGTGCGGCCTAACGTTTCCAGTTCTGTGGTCACACTCATGCGGACACTCTACTCGGTAATTAAACTTGTTTATATCAACTAGTTGATATATGCTGTCGTCTGGAGTTCAGGCGAGGGAAAGTCCAGGTTGACATCGTTGCCTGCTGCCTCCTTTCTCCCGAGGAGTTCACACATGACTGATCACACGCGCACCATTGCCTCATCTGAGTTTGATTTTCAGCTCACCGTCGCTGAGGCGGGCCGTGGACGTCCTGTCCTGATCCTGCACGGCGGTGGCGGCCCAGCCACGGTGGCTGGTCTGGCAGCACATCTCGCCGCAACAATGCATACGCTAACGCCGACACATCCTGGATGGAATGGCAGCGTTCACCCTCAATGGGTGACCGATATGGGTGATCTGGCCCTGATTTACCTGAAGTATCTGAAGGATCAAGGTCTGCATGACGTGCTGGTGGTTGGTTCGTCCTTGGGTGGCTGGATCGGCAGTGAAATGGCCGTAAGAGACGAGGAGCAGCGCATCACTGGACTCATCTTGCTTGACGCCGTCGGTATCAACGTTGCCGGTGAACCCATTCGCGACTTCTTCACCTTGGACGCGTGCGGCATCGCAGAGTACACCTGGCACGACTCAGCACGTTTCTACACCGATCCAGCTCATGTCACCGCTGAGCAGCATGCCCGGCAGCAGGCCAACATGACGACGATGCGTGTCCTGGCAGGCGATCCTTACATGCATGATCCCCAACTTGTAGGTCGCCTGGGCCAGACTGAGGTGCCTACCCTGGTGCTGTGGGGAGAGAGTGATCAGATCGTGACCCCGGCTTACGGGGCTGCCTATGCCGCTGCCTTTCCCCATGCCCAGTTTCAGATCATTGAGCAGGCCGGACATCTTCCGCAGATTGAACAGCCCGCCGCAACCTTTGCGCTGATCGACAATTTTCTAGAGAGTCAGGTGCCAGGGAGCTGAGGGTGCCCCATTTGCGGTGCCAGCCAATTTGCAACTGCCAGTTTACTTCAGCCCGCCTGGAACAGGCGGGCATATTCGTTAGGTGTCAGGCCGCTAAGTGACGTGTGCGGACGAACTTGGTTGTAGTCGTCTCGCCACGCCGCCGGATATGCCTTGCCCCACGTCCACGCCGAGACACTCGCTGCGAGATAAACCCCTGGCCCTCCCTCCCAGGGTAGGGCCACTTCACTCTGCATGACCCAACCTCCCTTGCTGAGCGTGACCCTGCCCCAGCCCGAAACGCGTGTGGTGGCCCTGACCGAACTTGACCCGCAGACGCGCGGGGCGAGCAACCATTTGAAGGCCGCCCTGCGAACCACCGGACAACTGCACCCCATCACGCTGGAAGAAAGCCCTTCGGGCCAGTACCTGATCCGCGACGGCAACCGCCGGGTGGCCGCTGCTGCAGCGCTGGGCTGGACAGAGATCACGGCCCAGGTCTACGGCCAGATGACCGAAGCCGAGTGGGCGCTGGTGGCACTGGGCATCCACAACCGCAGCCCCAATCCCGCCGAGGAGGCCCGGCATCTGGCGCTGCTGGTAGGCCGGCTAACCCCGGAGGGCATCAGTGCCAACACCGGCCTGACCCTGGGGGCGGTCAGGGCGCGGCTCAAGCTCGCCTCGCTGCCCGGCGACGTGCTGAACCTGATCGGCACATCCACGCTGAGTCTGGGTACGGCCACACGCCTGAGCCGCTTGCAGGGGGTCTTTCTGAACCGTGCGCTGAATGCCGTGCGCCAGGCCGCGCGTGACGAAAAACCCTTTGGCGCGTCCGCGTTACGCGAGATCACGGTGGCCCGCGCCGAACTGCTCGGCGCTCGGCTGCTGGCTTGTGCGCCCGCGCCTGTGCCGCTGATTCCGGCCTGCGAGCTGCTGGCCGCCGAGGTTCGCAGCCTGTGCGCCGCGCGGGGGGTAGGGCTGGGGGAACTGCTTTCAGAACTGGGGAGCCCGGCGGGACAGACGGCGGCGGCGCAGTATGCGGAAGTGAACTGAGGCACAGGTGCTGCGTGTCACCCCCGCTGGGCGCACCGTGGTCATGGACGGCTGGGACCTCGCTTGCTGGCCGACTGGCTGGTGGGGCGGGCCGCCGCACTGGGCCTGGTTGTGGAGGTGACTTTAAGTGCGGACCCGCCCTGTCCACTTCTCCTGCCGGGACGCTTAATCCAATAATCGTCGTTATTCATACAATTGTCAGAAGGCTGTGAGCCACCTGGGAACAGGCTACGCCCATGGCCATACCCTCCCCGATCGGTTTGCGCCTCCCCGATCTCATTCCAGGGCAGGATCTCCGCACGACGAGCGCCCAGTTAATCCTCAACCTCATCCGTCAAGCGGTCTCGGCCAGCACGCTCACCGAAGGCATCCAACCCACCCTCGATTTTCTGATCAACCACACCGCTGCGGTGGGTTCGGCCTACGTCGGGTTCACTGGCGCTCCGACGCTGACCTACCACGTCCGCGCCACCTGGGCGGGACCACCGCACTTCACGGTGGAGGGGCCACCGCCAGACCCGGCGTTGACGCGGTCCCTTGAGAACAGCAGTGAGCCGTTGTTCTTCGATACCTTCGCCCCGCTCTGTTCTCCGGCTCTGGACGGTGTTGAGGTGGCCAGCCTGGCAGCAGCCCCCGTGCGCACCAGGGACGGCGAGTTGCTGGGTGCGTTCATGATCTTCACGTTTAAGCCGCATATCTGGCAGCCCGAGGAAGCGGCCACGTTCAGCCTGGTGTCGGGAACTGTTGCCGCGCTGGCCGTCCGCCTGGCCGCCGACGATGCGGCCCGGGACGCGCGAGAATCGGCGCTGCGGGCGATGGGGTTGGCCCTGGAAGCCCGGGACCGTGAAACCAGCGGCCACACGGACCGGGTTGCGGCGCTGGCCATGCGAATGGCGCAGGCGCTGGGCTATTGCCCCGCCCAGACGCAAGCGCTGCGCTGGGGATCGTACCTGCACGACATCGGCAAGATCGCCATTCCCGATACGGTGCTGCTCAAGCCCGGTTCCCTCGACGACGCGGAATGGGCGGTGATGCGCTCACATGTGTGTGAGGGGGTGCGCTTCGCTGCGTCCCTGGGCTTCTTGCCTGAAGCGGCGCTGGAGGTGGTGCGCGATCATCACGAGCGCTGGAATGGCCAGGGGTATCCGGCGGGCAAGGCAGGAAGTGAGATCAGCCTGTCGGGCCGCCTGTTCGCGTTGTGTGACGTGTACGACGCCCTGACCAGCCAGCGGCCCTACAAAGCAGCGTGGACGCGCAGGGCAGCGCTGGCTGAGATCGAGGGGCAGGCCGGGCAGCACTTCGATCCAGAACTGGTCCGGCTGTTCTTGCAGATGCTGACCCCCGGTGATGAGCTTCCCCATTGAGCTGACCTTAAGAGCTGACGTCCAGGACGCACGTTGCGTCATAGTGACGGCGAACGAGTCAGCCTGACGCCTGACTCTCAGGTTCCATGTCCCGTCTGACTGCCCACCGAATTCAGGAGTCCGTGCATGCCGAGGTCCAACCCAGCCCTGCTCCCGCGCTAGCACCAATTGGTGCAGGTGCTGGCCTCTCTGGCCCGCAACAGCCATGAGGTCGAGGCGGTGGTGCAGGTGGTGCATCAGCAGGCAGGCACCCTCTTTCCGTCTCAGGTCACGATGCTGGGCCTGCTGCAACCGGAAGGCGACTGGTTGTGGGAGTTGCGCGAGGACGGCCAGCGCTTCACCCAGCATGTGCCCTTTTACCCTGACGGCATCATGGAGAACGTGTTGCACGGCAACGCCCTGTCCGTGCCTGACATCGACGCGCACCTGGAGCAACATCCAATTCGCGTCCGGCGCATGACGAGGGGTGATGACGTGATTGCAGATGTCCGCCGACAGGACGAGCCGCCGGGTCCGGTTGCCCGGTCCATGCTGTTCGTGCCGCTGGAGATTCAGGGCCAACGTGCGGGCGTGCTGTCCATTCAGAGCTACGAGGTAGGGGCTTTTGACGATACGGATCTGGAGTTCCTGAACCTGCTGGCCCAGCATGTCTCGATTGCGCTGGACAATGCGGCGCTGCGTGAGGAACTCGGACGGCTCACCCGCACCGACATGTTGACGGGACTGCACAACCGCCGGGCTTTCTACCACGACATGCCTGAGGTCATGGGGACGGCCCGGCGGGAGGGCAAGGAACTGAGCCTGATCATGCTCGACATTCATCAGTTCAAGCGGATCAACGACGCGCATGGGTATCAGGTGGGCGACACGGTTCTCAAAACCCTGGGACAGGTGCTGATGACCACCTTCCCTGCACCTGACGTGACTTACCGGCTGAGTGGGGATGAATTTGTGTTGCTGGTGTGGAACGCAGCGGTGCGGCTGGACGGGCTGGTGACGCGCCTGACGCACGGGCTCCGCAGCGCAGGCTGGCCAACGGATCTCGGCCCGATCAGTCTTCAGGGGGGCGTGGCGCAGCCGCCGCCCAGTGGGGACATCGACGACTGGCTGTCCCTGGCCGATGCCCGGATGTATCACGCCAAACGGCAGCGGACCGGAGGAAGCCAGGTGAATTGGGGCCTGGATTTCGGGGATGGCCTGAGTTGAGGCCGTGGGCTGCTGTTGCCGCGCCTGCAGGCCGAGGAAGACCACACGCAGGCCACCCTGGAGGCGCTGGTATGGGCGCACCTGCGGCCTGCCGAACGTGAACTGGCGTAGTGCTGTCCTTTCATTTCGGCCAAACTTTGTCCCATTCAGACGGCTTTGAGGTTTGCGCTATTACGCTGGAGTCATTATGTCGTTCGATGAACTGCGCCAATTGCGCTTCTCTGACCAGAACGGCGGCGAGAATACGAACGGTCAGTTTTCCGCATTGGTGGGGCGTCTGGCTGCCGATCAGCGGGCCAGCGCGGCGTGCGAGGCTGCCCTCCGGGTGATGGGACTGGCCCTGGAAGTGCGCGACGGTGAAACGAAAGGCCACACGGACTGGGTGACTGCTCTAGCCGTCAAGATGGCGGGGGAGCTGTGCTGGTCTCCTTCCCAGACGCGGGCGCTGCGGTGGGGCGCGTGCCTGCACGATGTGGGCAAGATCGCTATTCTCGACGCGGTGTTGCTCAAACCTGGGGCGCTGGATGCGGGCGAGTGGGCTGCGATGCGGTCACACGTCGGGGAGGGCCTGCACTTTGCCGCCTCGCTGACGTTTTTACCGGCCACGGCGCTGGAGGTGGTCCGGGATCACCATGAGCGCTGGGACGGTCAGGGGTATCCAGCGGGCAAGGCGGGGTGTGAGATCAGCCTGGCGGGCCGTCAGTTCGCGCTGTTTGACGTCTATGACGCGTTGACGAGCGAGCGGCCTTACAAGGCGGCGTGGACATCAGAGGCGGCACTGGCCGAGATGGAGGGGCAGGCGGGGCGGCAGTTCGATCCGGTGCTGACGCGGGTGTTCGTGGAGTTGCTGAGAAGCCAGGGTCAGGGGATGGACTGATCTTGGCTGCCAGAATCTGGCCTGCAACATGGGTTGACTGTGTTTTCTGGGCAGGGTTCGATGTATCTCAGGGGCACCAGAAAAATTCCCCACCTGCCCTGGCTTCTGGCCTCAGCGGACAGGGGATTTCATTTGCGTGCAATCTATTGCGTTGCTCCCCACTCCAAGTTCAGCGCCAGTCTGCTGCCCACACAGCACATCGATTAGGTGGGCAGCAGACTCTGTGGTGGAACCTGCCCAGACTTCGCCAGCTCCTGAAGCCATAACAGGTCATCGGAGTGCCACAGCACCACCCGGTTGGCCTGCGCCAGTTCTTTGGCTGCCTTTGTAAAGCCTGGCCCACTGGTAACCACCACCGCGTACGCGCATTTGTAGATGGCTTTGGACGCCACGATCTCCTGCACGGCCTTGTTGCCCACATTGCTGTTGGGGTAATGCTTGACCTGCACGGCCACCTTTCGGCCTTTCGGCCCGCTGGCGATGACGTCCGCGCCCTGGTCTGACGATCCCCGGTTGGCGCTGGCGGTCCAGCCAGGCAGCGCACCAATGACTTGCGCGACGTGCAGCTCCAGGCCCCTGGGGTTGAGGGCGTGCAGTTCGGCCAGGGCCAGGGCTTTCTCCCGGCGGTTCTGCTGCTGCTGCACCTTGACTGATAGGACGATCATGCCCACGGCGAGGACGGCGATCAGGGGGAGCCAGTACCCATTGGTGGCAGCGGCGATGCTGCCGAAGATGGCCACGGCGATGAAAAAGGGAAGGGGACTTTCGGTTTTCTGCTTACGCTTGCGTCGGGCCATGCCGCGCAGAGTAGGAGAGTGATGATGACTGCGCTCTGGCACGGTGAATTCTCAATCGCGCTGTGGGCGTGAGGTCAGTTCTGATGCTCTGGGCGAAATTCACATCCGGCCAGTCTTTGGCCTTCAATCTGTCCAACCCCTCTGCCTTTGGCGCAGTGCGCCCACTCCAGCATCAGCAGTGTGATTACCAACTCGCCCCCGGTGATCGGCGTAAGTCTGATGCAGGGCTGATCCACACCTTGAGCGGTTAACCATGAACACTAAAGGCAGGCTTGAGCCGGACTTTAGAAAAGGGCGCGTTGGCCGCGTACTCGTTCACTCTAAGGAAGTTTGGACCGATCAGCACCCGCTGATGGACGCTGCCCCTCCCTGGAGGCCCTCCATGCCGAATGGCACCACAATCCTGTTCCCGCGCCACCGCCACTTGATACAGGCGTTGGCTTCTGTGGCCCGCAGCAGCCACACCGTGGAAGCGGTGGTGCAAGCGGTCCATCGGCAGGCCGGAACGTGCTTCCCCTCTCAGGTCACCCTGCTGGCCCTGTGGCAGCCCGAAGGCGACTGGCTGTGGGAGTTGTTCGAGGACGATAGGCGCTACACCCAACGGCTGCCCTATTACCCTGAAGGCATCATCGAGAACGTGCTGCACGGCGAAGCCATGTCCATCCCCGACATCTTTGCTTACCTGGACGCACACCCGGTTCGCGTCCGGCGGCTCCTGGATGTGAACGAGGTGATTCTGGATGTCGGCGCGCGGAAAGAGCAGCCAGACCCGTCGGCTCGGGCCATGTTGTTCGTTCCACTGGAAGTTCGGGGGGCGCGGGTGGGCGTGCTGTCCATCCAGAGTTACGAGGCGGGGGCCTTCGACGATACCGATCTGGAATTTTTGAGCCTGCTGGCCCAGCAGGTCTCGATTTCACTGGAGCACGCTGACATACGTGAGGAACTCGAACGCCTCACGCGGACCGACATGCTGACAGGCCTGCCGAACCGCCGGGCCTTCTATCACGACGCGCCCCTGGCGCTGGCAGCAGCCCGCCGGGAAGGCAAAGAACTGCGGCTCATCATGCTCGATGTCCATGAATTCAAGCGGATTAACGATGGGTTCGGGCACCAGGTGGGCGACGCGGTCCTCTCCACCCTGGGGAAGGTGCTGCGCCAGACCGTTCTCTTACCGGAACTGGCCGTTCGCCTGGGAGGAGACGAGTTCGCCCTGCTGATCTGGGGGATGGATGAGCAGTTAGACCAACTGATCGCCCGCCTGAGCCAGAATCTCCGTGCCGCCTCCTGGCCCAGTGGTCTTGGCCCAATTCGTCTCCACGGGGGCGTGGCGCATCCGCCACTGGGAGAAAACGTTGACGAGTGGCTGTCACTGGCTGATGCCCGGATGTACCACGCCAAACGGCAGCGCCTGGTGGGCAGTCCGGCCATTTGGGGCCTGGATTTTGGGGATGGCCTGCGCTGAAGGCCAGGGAAGACCACACGTCGGCCAGCTTGGAGGCCGTGCTGTAGGCGCACCTGTGGCCCACCGGACACGAACTGGTGTAAGGCTGTCCATTCATCTGGGTCAAGTTTTTCCCATTCAGACGGCTGTGAGGTCTGCACTGTTACGCTGAGGTCATCATGTTGTCCGATGAGCCGCGTCGGCTCCGCTTCGCTGACCTTACCGACGGTCAGGAGTCCACTCTCGCAGAGCGTCTGGCCGCTGATGAGCGGGCCAGTGCAGCGTGCGAGGCCGCCCTCCGGTGCTGGGGCTGGCCCTGGAAGTGCGCGACGGTGAAACGAAAGGCCACACGGACCGGGTGACTGCCCTGGCCATGAGCATTTGACAGAAAAGAAGCGCGCTCCCAAAAAGATTCCGTCAGTCTGATGCCACCCTGAGAGTGGGCCGAATTTGACTTCTCGACGCAACTATTCCGTCATTTGCTGATGCGGATGGCGGAGGCGTTGTACTGGTCTCCCTCCCAGACGCGGGCGCTGCGCTGGGGTGCATACCTGCACGACATTGGCAAGATCGCTATTCCTGACGTGGTGCTGCTCAAGCCTGGGGCGCTGGATGCGGGCGAGTGGGCCGTCATGCGCTCACACGTCAGCGAGGGTCTGCATTTTGTTGCCGCCCTGGGCTTTCTGCCGGCCACAGCGCTGGAAGTGGTGCGTGATCACCACGAGCGCTGGAATGGTCAGGGGTACCCGGCGGGCAAGGTGGGGTGTGAGATCAGCCTGGCAGGCCGCCTCTTTGCGCTGTGTGACGTGTATGACGCGCTAACGAGCAAGCGCCCGTACAAGGCGGCATGGACAGCAGAGGCCGCGCTGTGCGAGATCGCGGGACAGGCGGGGCGGCACTTCGATCCGGTGCTGACCGGGGTGTTTGTCGAGTTGCTGGCCTGTGAGACTGGGCGACTGGATTGATCCTTGCAGATGGCCTAGCCGCCGGCCCGTTCCAGATTCAGCGCCAGCAGCCGGGCCAGCAGCTCGTCCTCGGCGAGCAGCCACGCCCAGTCGTAAGCAGCGGCCACCGCTGAGTCCAACTGGGCGTGTGCCGTGACCAAGGCGGCCACCGGATGTGCATCGTCTGGCGTTTCCTTCAGGCGCACCACCTCGTTATAGAGATCCGTAAGTGTGGTTTTGGCGTTCTGAACCAGCAGATGCTCACGCATCTGCACGACACGACGCGCCCACTTCTCGATCTCGGCCCGCTGCTCGCCATTCAGCCGCATCAAAAGAGTGTGCCATCTCCAGGGAGATGGCACACTGTCATCGAATTTCCGGCTCACTTCCAGAGCCAAAGCGCCCAAGAGACTCCCGGGCGCCCTTCAGATGGATTTTTAATTACTTGTGCTCAGAAACTCCAGCTGGATTTTTTCCTGCATCCCACTGGCAGTAGTCCGGAAGGTTTCAAGCAGCCTTGACCCCCAGGAGCAGCAGGTCGGCGATCTGTGGGGCGAATTTTTCGCAAGTCAGATCGCCAGGCAACAGAGATAAAATTCGATCAGCGAAAAATTCGTTATAGGCACGGCGTTTTTCGTCTTCCATGCTGAAGACCAGCGGGCCAGCCCGCTGGTTCATCAACTGACTGGCTCTGGCTACAGAAACGCTATGCAGCGCCATATTCCAGTGGAAGTGCAGCGCCTGAGCCTGACGGGACTGGCAATCACCCAGGCCCGCGAACTGCTTGCCGTCCCGG
>NZ_MSTI01000168.1 GCF_001949125.1 Deinococcus marmoris | reverse complement strand
GTGTGTTCCTTCTGCCCTGTGCAGAAGTGTCGTTCATCTCCCCAAGCTGCCCCCCAACTTATGTTGGGGGGCAGCTTTTTGTTGTTTTTGACTCCATGTTCGTAACCCGTTTCTCTTCTGTCCATTCTCGTCATGAACAAATTCCCACGACCGGGACAGCTTGAAAAGAGGATGCTCTTCCTGCGTGCCGCAGCTCAACGAGGCTCGTTCGGATTTTCAAGTGTTGCCCATACTGCTCAAACGGAGTCTGTATCAGTTGTGCGGGTTCTCATTCCAGGCGCGGTCAAGGAAGTGCTGGATGGCCTGTGCGTTTTGACTGGTTAATCCGCTCACTTCCTGTTCCAGCAATTTGATGGCCTGCCGGAAAGCCTGTCGGTCCAGATCAGGCAGGCCGCGTTCCATATTCCAACGCCTCAGTTCGCATGCCAGGACCGCCAGTTCCAGTGGTCTGCCGCTGGCGATGATCTCTGTGACCAGGCGTTGGCGGGCCGCCCACTGCTTCGGTAGATCCAGGCTGCTGTCCTGGAGCCGGCACAGGAGTTCGGGCAGATCGCCCTCAGTCAGGGCGGCGCGCAGGCCAGCGCTTTGCGGGGCCGCCACCGGAACGTAGGCGCGGCTGGCCGTGTGGGCGAATTGCAACTCGTAGTAGGCGCGCGTTGCGTCCCCCACCGGACGCTGGCAGGTGCCGCTGACCACGCCGATCCCGTAAGGCGGCAGCACCACGCGGTCACCGGGTTCAAAAGCCATCTGCTTCAAGGTCTCACCTCTTGGTCTGCGATCCGGTTGGTGTGTTGTCCGATTGGTCTGCTGTCCGGCAGAGGCTCGCGGGTACGTCGGGGCGTCCTATCTGAAAAATCCGTTCCAGTCCGTTGCGGTGGAGTCAGTTCCCGTCCGCATCACATGCATTTCTGGGCAAAGGGAAAACGCCCTTTGCCTGGGATGGACCCAGTGTTGATGCATACGTCAGAGCTTAACCGGGAATGGTGAGAAATGCACACTAACGTCAGAGCGTATTATTAATGGTCCTTATCGTCTTTTGATTGTGGTGCATCCAAACGGAATAATCAGGGAATTAAAAAATCCAGTCCACGCCATTGCTGGGCAAACTGGAACGTGGGGCGCGGGACCTACTTCAGAGGGTGCCTTTGAGGGTGCTGGCCACCTTGAAGCGGATTTTCTTGCCCGCAGGAATGGTGATCTTCTGGCTGGTGCCGGGGCGCACGCCGGTGCGGGCTGCCGTCTGGGTGACGCTGAGGGTGCCCAGACCAGGCAGGCCGACGCTCTGGCCGCCCTGTAGCGCTCCCACGACACTGCTCAACATGGCGGCAACAGCCTCGCCGGCCTGCTTCTTGTTCAGGCTGGTTTTGTCGGCCACCATATCGATGATCTGGGTCTTGGCGATCTTGTTGCTCGCTGCTTTTGCAGGCGGAGCCTTGACGGCGGATTTCTTTGCGGCGGGCTTGGTGCTTTTGGCCATGTGCAAACCTCCAGAAGTTGAATTGAGCTGACTGCTCGCTCAAATGAACGTTAACACACATTAATGTAACGTCAAGATCAGGGGGTTTGCGTTGGGGAACGTCTTTTCGCCGTCCCATGCTGTTCCCTACAGGACAAAAGAATGCGGCAGTAAAAAAAAGAGTGTGCTGCACGCGTTTTTATATGTGTCAATAATGAGCATAGGATTAAGAAGTGGTCAGGATTGGTGACTTCAAAGTCAGTAGACGGACCCTCCCCGATAGGGCTTCGTAAGTCCACAGCCGGCCCCGCAGGGGTTCTCCCACGTCTCCCAGAACCTTGAGGGCCTCCTGGGCCATCAGGCTGCCCACCACCTGGGGGACCGGACCCAGCACGCCGGTCTCGTCGCAGGAGGGCGCGTCGCCAGGGGTGGGAAACAGATCGCGCAGGCCAAAACCAGGCCCGAACACGCTGACCATGCCGCTGCTGCCGCTGGCCGCGCCCCAGACCCATTCGCGCCCGCTTTGCGCGCAGGCATCGGCGATGGCGTAGCGCGTCTCGAAGTTGTCGGTGGCGTCTACCACGAGGGTGACACCGTCTGCGGCGCGCTGCATGTCTTCGGGGTCCAGTCTGGGAGCAGTGCCGATCTGCACGAACGGATTGATCGCCTGTGCCCGCGCCGCTGCCACCTCTGCCTTGGGACGGCCCACGTCGGCGGCTATGAACTGCGTCTGGCGGTGCAGATTGCTGATTCCCACCGTGTCGCCGTCCGCGATCAGCAGCCGCCCCACCCCGGCTCCGGCCAGCAGCGTGATCACTGGGCCGCCCAGCCCGCCCGCGCCCACCACCAGCACGCTTGCGCGCCGCAGCCGTTCCTGTGCCCCGGCCTCCAGCCATTCGGGCACCAGCAGTTGCCGCGAGTAGCGCCGCAGTTCCTCGCGGGAGAGGACTTCAGCGGTCTCCTGCGCCTGCAAGCCGGTTTCACCTGTGGTCATCGCCCCGAGTGTAAAGGAGTCCCGTGGCAGGGGAACTGATCGGGCCACAGTTCAGGTGCGGTCCAGTCCGGCCTGCCTCCACTGCCGAGCGCACGCTCTCGCTGCTTCCCCTGTGCGCTGCTCCCGGTCTGCGCTCACGCCCCGGCCCTGCCCTACAATGCGGCGCGTATGTTGCCCCTGCTGGTCGCTCTCATTTCCTACCTGCTGGGATCGCTGGTCACGGGCGTGCTGTACTCGCGGGCGCGCGGAGCGGACATCAGTGGGCGCGATCTGCCGGGGGGCAGCGGTACCTACCGGCAATTCGGGCGCAACGCCGCCATTCTGGTGACTGCCGGGGACATCCTGAAAGGCGTGCTGGCCGTGGCCCTGGCCCGCGTGCTGGCGCCGGAGCTGACCTGGCTGGCCACCCTGGCGGTGGTGCTGGGCCACTGCTACCCGGTGTTCTTCCGTTTTCAGGGCGGGGCCGGGATCGCGCCGCTGCTGGGGGCGCTGCTGGTGGCCGCCCCGCTGACGCTGCTGGGCACGCTGGGAACCGGACTGATTCTGATTCCGCTGTACCGGGCCACGCTGCAAAGCCGCCTGAAGCTGAACGCCGTGCCCTTCGCCACCGCCGTGGCCGTGCCGGTGGGCCTGCTGCTCAGCCTGCGGTATGGGGGTCTGCCCGATCTGCTGGCCGGGGGCGCGGCGATGGCGCTGCGGGCCGTACATTTGCTGGCCTTTCCGGTGGAGCCGGGGGACCGGGCGTGAGCCAGGGATCGTACATGAAACAGAGGTCGCGCGGAAATGCTGTCCTGCGGCCCGTCCTTGCCCTGCTGCTAGGGCTGGTGTGGGCTGGCCCGGCGCAGGCCGCTCCGGTGCTGGAAGGCCGCACCCTGCGCTACGAGGACGGGCCGAAGCTGGTCTGGCAGCGCAGTTTTCCGGCGGCGCTGGGCGACCTGAGCGGTCCGCTGGAAGTGGGCGGCGTGACGTATCTGGGCGTGGGGCCGGAGGTCTATGCCTACACGGCGCGGGGCCGGGTGCTGGGCCGCGCCGATCTGCCGGGGCCAGTCAGTTCGCTGGACGCTTCCGGGGGTGTGGTACGCGTGACCACCGGGGGAAACGGGTACGCCGAGCGCTTCACGCTGGCCGCCGGACCCTCTGGCCCCAGCGTGCAGGAGCGGGTGGTTTTTCCGCCGGACCCCGCCGTGACGGGCTGGCTGCTGCGCGCCGCCCAGGCCGTACCGGAGGCGGGCGTGCAGGCAGCGGCGAACGATGACCCCACCAATCCCTTCCTGCTGCTGCGGCTGGCCGGGCAGCGCCGGGCGGCAGGGGACAGTTACGCGGCCCTCAGCACCGTGCGGCGGGCGCTGGGAACCGCGCTGCCGTTTCCGGCGTGGGTGCAACTGGCCGCGCGGCTGGACACGGCGGGCTACCCGGCAGCCGCCGATCTGGCGCTGGACCGTGCCCGCCGCGACGCTGCCGGACGCGGCCTGGACCCCGACATCCCGGTCAGCCGGGCGGCCCTGGGTGCTTACGGCAATCCCAGCGCCTACCTGGGCACCCTGCTGACGCAGAACCGGCTGGCCCGCGCCGAATCGTGGATGGCCTACCTGCGCGAACTGCACCCGCGTTTCGAGGGCGGTCCGGCGCTGTACGCGCGCTACGCGGGCATTCTAGAAACCCAGGGCCGTGCGGGCGAGGCCGAGGAGTGGAGGCAGTTCTCGCGCTCGCTGCGGGCCGGGACGCTGTACAACCTGGGGCCGAATGGGCTGGGCAGCGTGCGTGACGCCGCGCGGCTGTCCACGCTGGCGCTGGCGCTGAGTCTGCTGGCGGCGGCGCTGGTGCTTCTTGTCCGGGCGTGGCGGGCGCAGGGTCAGGCCACCCGGCCCCTGGGCGGGCGTTTTCTGGCGTGGCTGCGCCGTCCGCTGGCCCGCGCGCGTTTCGTCTCGGTGGCCTACGCGTCCCTGAGCGAGCGCTTTTTGCTGACCCTGCTGCTGGCCGGGTTGCTGGCCTCGCTAGGCGGCTGGCAGTGGGCGAATCAGGCGGGCGCAGCGCTGCGCAGTCCGGCGCTGACCACCGGCACCTACGGCGGCAGCTGGGGCAACGCTGGCCTCGGGGACCTGAACCTGCGCCCCGGCCCGGACAGCGCCCTGCTGATCGGTCTGGCCTCGCAACTGGACGGCGACGACTCGGCGGCCCGTCAGACCTACACGGCGGCCCTGCCCGACGCCTGCGCCCTGAACAACCTGGGCGTGATCTCGCAGGCGCGCGGCGACGAGGCCCAGGCCCGCGAGCAGTACCGCGCCGCGCTGTCGGCCCGCCCGGACCTGGGGGCCGCCGCCTTTAATCTGGGCCTGAATCCTGGCAGCCCCGACGCCAGCTTCCAGCGAACCTACCGCCCTGGCCAGCCCCGGCTGTGCTACCCGGACGGGCGCAGCCTGACCCGCGCCGTGACCGGGGACCTGAGCGTGACCCTGCGGGGGGCGCTGCTGGACCCGGCCCAGGTGCTGAGCGCCGCGCCGGGCCGCAGCCCGCGCCTGGGCTGGGCGCTGCTGGGTACGGCGCTGCTGGGTGCGCTGCTGCTGCTCTCGCTGCTGCTGCCCCGCGCCGCCCAGACCGCCGCTCAGGCCCGCCCGCTGCTGGTCCGGGCGCTGACCGTCGTGCTGCCCGGCACCGGCCTGATGAACAGCCCCTGGGGCGGCATGTTGCTGCTGGCCTGGGCGGCGGTCCTCGCGGCGCTGGCCCCCCGCCTGGGTCTGGTGACGTTCCCGGATCTTCCCCTGCTGGCTTCGGGCACCGTGCAGACCGGCCTGCAAACGGGCCTGATCGCCGTGCTGGCCGTGATCTACGTCCTCAACACCATCATCCTGCTGACCGCCGAAGTCCGTCAGGTGCGCCAGCAACGCTGGGAAGCGAAGGCGGAGGGCTGAGCGCGGGGGAGAGGCTGGCCCCGGCGCGGGTTGCGGACCTCTTCTGTCTCGCTGTTGGCGTGAGACGACTGGAGCCGGATTGTTGCGTCTGACTCGTGAAGAATCGTTTGCCTCACGCATGATTTAGGCAGTTAAAAGTGCCTGGACTTCCTGAGCGAACGGGGAGGCGGGTCACGCCGTTTCCCGCGCCTTTCCATCTTAGGGCTTACGCGAAACTGGGCAAGTCTGAAATTCTGGGCTGGTGGGAAGACCTCGAAAAGTCGGGCGGCAACGGTACTGCGAGTTTTTGGCTGCAACACAGATCAATCGGACACAAACCTATTTTGCCAACCACGTCGATGATTTTGCTCATGACGCCGTTCAGCGCTACCTGAAAGGTGACTGTTTAACGGCAGCGGAGGTGTGGACGCAGGTGCGTCCACACGTCAAATTGAGCGACAAGGGTTACATCATCTTCGACGACAGCGTGATGGACAAGCGCCATTCACGCCGCATGGCGCT
>NZ_MSTI01000043.1 GCF_001949125.1 Deinococcus marmoris | reverse complement strand
GGCTCGAGCCGCTTAAACTGGGCTTGGGTCAGGTCCGATGAGTAAGGCTTGCGTTTCACACCTCAAGCTTGCCACCGGATCGGACCCTTTATAAACACGCTCTAAGTCCAGCTTTGCTCAGCAATCCCGCGTCACCATCACCGGTTCAGGAGAAGAGACCCTGCTGTGCGCCCACGGGTTCTGCTCTCATCAGGGCATCTTCCGTCACCAGGTTCAGGGATTTAAAGACACCCACCGGGTCGTGACCTACGATCTGGCCGGGTTCGGCCACTCGGATCCAGCGCTGTGGCAGGCGGACCGGCACCACCAACTGGACGGGTACGCGGCGGACATGGTTCGGCTGATCGACGACCTCGACCTGCGGCACATCACGCTGCTGGGCGCGTCCATGAGCGCCATGATTGGTCTGCTGGCCTCGTTGCAGCGGCCGGAACGGTTTGGTGCCCTGGTATTCATTGGGGCCAGTCCACGGTATCTGAACGCGCCCATGTACCTGGGAGGCTTCGAGCAGCCCGATGTCGAGGCGTTCTATGGGCTGATTGACCGACAGGAAAGCTGGCAGGACGCGATGACCGGCATGCTGCTCAATCAACCCGTGTCGCTGGCCCTTCAGGAGATCGCTGAGCGCGTTCAGGGAGTGCGCTCAGAAGTGGCGGGCGTGGTGGCGCGGGCCATCTTCGAGTCGGATTACCGGGGGCTGCTGGACAGCGCCCGGCACCCGGTCCTGGTGACGCAAACCCGGGCGGACAGTGCGGTCCCGGTGGAAGTGGGCCAGTACCTGTCTCAGCGCCTGCCAGATGCGGAGCTGGCCTTTCTGCCGGGTGTGGGACACGTCCCCAATTTTACGGAACCAGAAGCATTCAACCGCGTACTGGAGCGCTTTCTGAGCCGTTCAACGGTGCGTGATCTGGCCCTCGCCTGAAGCGTGGCTGGCGCTCCCTGACACGGCGTTTGCCGCGAAGGTGCTTCAGTTCAGAAATGATACGAACTCCGATTAAAGGGTGCTGAAAACACCCGTAATCCGAGCGGGACTCGCAGAGCTGCGACGCAGAGGAGCAGCGTCTTCATGGGCGTCTGTTCGCGACGATGGCGAGAATGAGAAATACGGATGCCGGATGTGGAGTGTAGGAATCGGCGCTGTCCTGATTCCTACACTCCACATCCGGCATCCGCATGAGGTGTCTTGCGGCTCAGCTGGCAGAAGACTGAAGTTGTCCGGTACTGAATTCTAGAGGTCAAAGTGTCAGAGGCTTGCCGTCTTCCTGCCCAGGTGGCCCGCTCCCCGGTGAGGGGGGATGTGGCCGAGATCAGATACGAACAGGCGACAGCGCGCGGCCTGTCGGTGAGGAGGATCATCCCCGTGACCGTTGAGGGCACCTCTGAGGTTCGTCGACTCCAGCGGTGCTTGTACTGAGCCTGCCTATCTCAACCTAAAAAGGGCAACACGGCTGTCACGGACAGCGCCCACTCACATCGCAATGAGCCGGAGGGAGATGTTGGTCATGATGCGGTTGCGGCCAGCCCTCTTGGCTTGATACAGCAATTCATCCGCCGAGCGCAGCACATCTCGCTTCTCGCCCTCCAGGCGCACCAGTCCACCAGAGACCGTGATCTGTTGTTCTTTGTCCAGCCCCGCCCGCACCGCCACCAGGTCCTGGACGCGGCGGCGCAAGTCCTGGGCGACCCGCATGACCGCCGTCTCCTCACAGGGCGAAAGCAGCACCGCAAACTCTTCGCCGCCCAGACGGTAGATCCCATCGGTGGGCCGCACCGTCTCCTGCAGGGTCTGCACCAGGGCCCGCAGCACGCTGTCCCCCCGCTCATGCCCGTACGTGTCGTTGACCTGCTTGAACTGGTCGAGGTCCAGCAGCAGGACAAAGGCGGGCTGCTCGGACCTGCGAACATCCTCGTCGAAGCGGCGGCGGTTCAGGGCGCCGGTCAGGCTATCGACAAACACCAGCTGTTTGAGCTGCTCGGTCTGGGCCAGCGACTGCAAGCGGCTCTGCTTGACCAGGTGCGCCGCGATCAGGCCCAGCCCACTGAGGACCGTAACCATCAGGTAGATCGGAAGGGCCTGCATCATCGGCTTACCGGCCAGGAAGAAAGCCGGAAAGAACGGAAGATGGGCGATTCCAAAGATGGCCAGGGCGGTCCAGGCCCGGTGGGCGACGGTGTCTTCCTGATAGCGGGGGATCCGTCGGGCCAGACCAGTGCCCGCGCCCGCCAGCAGGGCCACCAGCAGCAGGCTGGTCACTGCGGGCCAGGCACCAGCGCCCCCCAGCGCAAGGCGGTAGAGCGCCACAGGCAGAGCGACGAGCAATCCTGGGACCAGCCCGTAGCGGCGCGCCGCCAGCGCAATCACGACGCTTCGGAAATCAAACAGCAACCCTGGAGCGAGCCCAACACTGTGCGTCATCAGAAAAAGGGCGAGCAGAACGGCGCTGCTGTACCGCAGCAGCAAGCGGACGGCGGACTCCCGGGTTTCCTGGCCCTGGGAGGTCAGGGTGATGACCGTGACGCCGGCAATCAGCAAGGCCAGATTGACCAGTAACTCGTTCAGGATCCCCAGGGCGTTCATCACCCTCAGTCCAGCACATCTGGTGGGACACTTTCATGACGGCGCATGGCATGAGTAGCCCCCGCAGGTCAGCGTGCTGCGAGGGATGACGCCTCACCCTGAAGGGAAGTACGCCGCTCCCTCCGGGCTCTTTCTCTGCTGCGGCCAGCGTGGGGGCCGTCCAGTCAGCAGAAACAGTGCCTGCCTGTCTGTTACGCGCCAATGGCGCAATAGACGACGGGACAGCCCAGAACAACAAGGTGCAGGCTGAGGTATACCCGCTCAGGGTGATGGACGGTGGAGCGGACAGAAAATCTGTCGGCTGGCTCAGTCCACCGCCTTTGCGGTAAATGGCCTTACCCAGAAGGCCTGCCCCAGGGACAACCGAAGTTAGCTCTAGGGTCTCAACAGGCAGAGGTCAAGGCTCTCAAGCAATTGAGAAAAGAGAGGCAGTGAGGCTTAAGACGGTTGCTCGCTCTCAACCACCTGATGGCGTTCAGAGAGTTCCTGCCCCACGCTGTGGGCCAGCCAGATTCGCATGGCAGCCTTCACGTCGCTCGGTTCCCGTTCGCCTCGCTCCACCTCCTCAAGGAGGGGCATCAGCGGGCGTACTGTTTCCAAGAACTTGGACAGACTGAGTTCCATGAAGGCGCTCATATTCATGTCCATCGCGGTAAAAACCCGCCGTGAGTCCCGGTAGATGTCGGGGTCAATGGTCAGATTGAGTCTAGATTTTATCGTCTTTCCCATATGTATAGCATACAGATGCTTTGAGCAATTTTCAAATGTGTGCTTGCAGTGTGTCAGGTCTGACTTCTGGTAATTGGCCTGACCACGAAGGCGTTGCGCTGACTTGATTGACGGGTCTTCTCCCTCTTCCACCATAAGCAGGTCTATCCCAACCTGACAAAGGGCTGCGAGTGAGAGACTGGGCCAGTGTTGATCAGCGTTGCCCATATGGTAGTACCGCGAAATGTACAGCTCCTTTTTACCGTCCAGAATGGGGATTATCCAGATTGGTCCAATCAGGATGTCAACAGATGGGCGGCCCACACTGGGGGCGTGAAGATTCATCTCCGTCCCGCTGTCCTCCTCGCGCTGACCGCCACCCTCGCCGGAATCTTTCTGGTGACGGCCAGCGCGGGTGGAGCCGGTGTCCCCCCCGTGGCCACTGAGCGGAGTTTCTCCTACACCTGCGATCTGGGCAAGAAAATTAGCGTGACGTATATCCATCGCGGCAGCAACGGTCCCACGTTCGCCGTCCTGAAGTGGAATGGCGCGGACTACGGCCTGACTGAGGCGATCAGTGCCAGCGGCGCGCGTTACGCAGGCCTGAACGGCCCAGCAGACGCGCGCGGCGGTCTGGAATGGTGGGAACATCAGGGCGAGGCGACGCTCAGCACCTTCGTGAACGGCGACACGACAAAGACGCAGGCGCTGCTCACGGGCTGCAAAACGGACTGAGCGTGCTGGCCGTTCTAGGCCAGCTCTTCTCTCACGGCTGGAAAGCGGAGTGTGAACTCCGCCCCGCCTGACGGGTGGTTGCGCGCCGTGATGGTGCCGCCCTGCGCCTCGGTCAACGCGCGGACAATCGCCAGCCCCAGGCCGCTGCTGGCCCGTCCGCCAGGGTCACGGCTGCGGCTGGCGTCGGCGCGGTAGAAGCGCTCGAAAGCGCGCGACAGGTCGTCAGGCTGAAACCCAGGCCCGTGATCGCGGATGGTCAGGACCGCCCCCGTTCCGTCCCAGTGGGCGGACAGGTCCACCGCAGCGGGGGCGGCGTAGCGCAGGGCATTGTCCAGAATGTTCTGGAGGGTTTGCCTCAGCCGGTCCGGGTCAGCGGTGAGGGGCACGGGGGCGGAGGCACTCACCGTCAAGGTGACTCCCGCCTCTGCCACTCGCAGGGTATAGGCGTCAGCCAGGGCATTCAGGACTTCTCTCCCATCCAGGGGTGTGGGAGTCAGTGTGATCGCGCCGCTCTCGGCCAGCGACAACAGCCGCAGGTCCGTGACCAGGCGGGCCAGCAGCAGCACCTCGCCGTGCAGGCGCCCCAGCGCCGCCGCGTCGGTGGGCTGCACGCCGTCCTGCATGGCCTCGATCTCGGAACGCAGCACGGCCAGCGGCGTCCTTAAATCGTGGGCGATGTCGGCCATCAGCCCGCGGCGCCACGCTTCCTGGTGGGCCAGGGCCGTGTTGAGTTCGTTGAATGCGCCGGTCAGGTCACGCACCTCGTCATGGCGGCGGGGCAGCGGCAACTGCACGTCGCGTGCCCCGGCTTGCAGGCGGCCCGTCCCTTCTACCAGCCGGGACAGCGGGCGCGTGAGCTGGCGCGTGACCAGCCCGGCCACGATCACGGCCACCAGCGCGCTGAACACCGCCGAACGCACCGCGCTGCCGATGATCCGACGCCGGGCGTCTCGCGCCACGAGTTGCTGCGCTGTGGGCGGCACGGAAGGGTCCGCATGCCTGCCCCCGTCCCACAGGGAACCGAGGCCCAGTTCCGGATTGAGCCTGTCGATCACCCGGAACGCCGAATTGACCGTGCCCGAGGTGGTGACCGCCACCGCCAGCACCGCCACCAGGGCGAACATGCGGGTCAGGCGGCCGCGCAGGCCGCCGCGACGCTCGCGCTTTTTGCCCGGCCCGCGCCCACCTGATCCGCGCCGTGTCGGGCGGCCCCCCAACCGTTTCTCAAGGTCAGGCCGGACGGAACCCGGCTCCACCTTCATCCTTCCAGGCGCAGGCGGTAGCCCGCGCCGCGCACGGTGTCGAGCAACTCGGCGTGAACGCCGAGCTTGCGGCGCAGGTTCTTGACGTGGGCGTCCACCGCGCGCTCGTCGGTGCCGCGTTCCAGCGCGCCCAGCGCGGACAGCAGTTCGGCCCGCGTCCTCACCACGCCCGGCGTGCGGGCCAGGGCCGAGAGCAGGCGGACCTCGGCCACCGTCACGTCCAGCGCCTCACCGTTCACGCGGACCTCGAAGGTGGCGGTGTCCACGCTCAGCGGCCCGGCGTGGTGCAGCGTCGGCAGGCCGAACCCTCCGCCTGCACCGGCCTCGCCCCCGGCGCGGCGCAGCACGGCTTTGACGCGGGCCACCACCTCGCGTGGGCTGTACGGCTTGACCACGTAGTCGTCCGCGCCGATGCCCAGGCCCACCAGCCGGTCCACCTCCTCGTCGCGTGCCGTCATCATGATGATCGGCAGCGTGGACTCGGCACGGACGCGGCGGGCCACCTCCAGGCCGTCCATGCCGGGCAGCATCAGGTCCAGCAGCATCAGGTCAGGCCGGGCCGCGCGCCACAGCTCCAGCGCGCGCGGGCCAGTCATGGCGCGCTCGGTGGCGTAGCCCTCGCGGCGCAGGTACTCCTCCAGGATGTCGCCCAGCCGGACCTCGTCTTCCACGATCAGAATGGTGGTCATGTGCGCCGTGCCTCCTTGGGATGTCGTGAGGTGCCCATTTGATGGGTCAAGTCGGGTGGGCGGAAGAGGATTTTATTCCCCGGGTTCCTGATGAAAGCGCTGCCGGAAGCGTTCGTGCACCAGTTGGGTGTGTTCGGCGGTTTCAGCGGCCTGGGCATCGTAGATCAGCTTGCCGCCGCGCGCCGTCGCGCCCACCACCAGGGCCGCCGCCACCAGCACCAGATTCTTGATGATGTACTGGCCTTCCAGAGTGGGCACCCACGGCACGATCTTGAAGGTCTCGGCAGGGAACAGGACCAGGGGCATGAACGTTCCGGCCATCTGTGCCAGGAGCAGCAGCAGGGTGGCGGGCAGAAAACGCCCGGAGAGCAGCCCCAGTCCGATCAGGCATTCCCACGCGGCTAGGACGGGCAGGCTGACCTGCGCCCCAACGGTGCCGAAGGTCAGGGCCGAGATGGTGTGGGTGGCGAGGTCCTGCGCCACGCTGACGCCGGGAAAGAACTTCTGCGCGCCGAACCACACGAAGACCACGCCCAGCGCCAGGCGCAGCAGGGTGATGCCGTGCTGCGCCGCCCAGCCCAGCCCCCGCAGTTGCAGGGCATGCAGCTTCCAGGCCAGGGTGTCTCTCTGCGGGGCGGACTGGGGAAATTCAGGTTGATCAGGAGCCATGCTTTTTCTCCTCAGGCCGGGCGGGGGAGGCCTTTCAGCGCGCGGCCCGCGATGATCTCGGAGAACGCGATGGCCCCGACGCCGAGCAGCAGGTGGCAGACCTGAATGATCCAGTGCAGGTCACCTGGCAGGAGGCGGAGCTGCATGGCCCCGATGGCTGGAACGACAATGCTCCAGACGATGGCCAGCACCAGCAGCCCCGGCGCGACGCCCCGACTGAAGCCGAGAATGGTCATCAGCAGCAGCGCAATCGAAACCAGATAGCCCAGGCCCTGGTGGGCGCTGAGCAGGGCGTAGCCGCTGCCGCCCCAGAAGGCCAGACCCATGCCGAGGGCCACGATGCCGCCAATGCGAATGATCCAGCGAAGAAGAGGAATGGGGTTGGTCATGGCAGAACTCCTTGAGCGGTCAGGCTGATGGGAATGGGTGGATAGAGAAGAAGGGCTTCGGTCAGGAAATGGGCAGGCGGTCCTACTCCCGGAGCTGGCCGTCCACGATGCTCACGACGCGGTCACACAGGTCCAGCACGCGCTCGTCGTGGGTGACCATCACGGCGGCCTTGCCGTGGGCGTGCACCTGCTGGGCCAGCAGCTCCACCACTTCGCGGCCCCGCACGCTGTCCAGGCTGGCGGTGGGTTCGTCGGCCAGGATCAGTTGCGGATCGTTCATCAGCGCGCGGGCGATGGCGACGCGCTGGCGCTGCCCACCGGACAGGGCGTCCGGGAAATGCCGGGCGCGTTCGGACAGGCCCAGCAACTGGAGCAATTCTTCAGCCTGCTGGCGGGCGTCCCGGCCATCCTCACCAGCCAGGTGCGGCACCAGGGTGAGCTGCTCGCGCACGTTCAGGTACGGAATCAGGTTGCTGCTCTGAAGGACGAAGCCCAGGTTTTTTAGCCGGAAGGCGGGCAGCCCCGCGTCGGACAGGGCCGTCAAATCCTGCCCGGCGATTCTGACCTGACCGGTCGTGGGCCGCAGCAGCGCCCCGGCGATGGACAGAAACGTGCTTTTACCACTGCCCGAGGGGCCGTTGACGGCCACCAGTTCGCCGGGCTGAACCACCAGCGTGGCTGGATGCAGGGCGGTGATGGTGCCGTCGCCGTCCCCGTAGGTCTTGCTGACGTCTTGAAGGACGAGGGTGGGGGTGAGCAGGGCGGAACTGGACGGAGAGGCGGGGGCGGTCTGCGGGCGGTGGGCGGTGAGGGTCATGGCGTACTCCTGGATGGGGGTGAGGGGGACAGAGCGTCAGTGGCTTGTGAACAGGTCTGGAAGGGGCCTGTGGCCCCTTCACACGTCAGGTCACGGTGCCGATGGCGATCAGTGGATCAACTTTGGCCACAGTTCGCAGGCTCAGCAGGCTGCTCAGGGCGGCCACCACGATCAGCAGCGCCGAAGCGGAGAGCAGCGTGGGCAGCGTCAGCGCGAACGGAATGCCGGCGGGCAGCAGGGTCACGATGCCCAGGGTGACCAGCGCAGCGATGGCCACGGCCAGGACGGTCAGGAACAGCATCTGCGCCACCAGACTGCCCGCCAGGGTGCGGGTGCTGGCCCCGATGGCCTTGAGCAGCCCGAACTGCGGGGTCTTCTGGAGGGTCAAGACGTAGAAGAACACGGCCATCACGAAAGCGGCCACCACCACCAGGAACACCTGAATCATCGTCAGGCTGCCCTGTTCTTCCTTGTAGCCGGGCAGCACTTGCAGCGCCTCGGCGCGGGTCAGGACACTCAGGCCGCCCAGTGCGCTGATCTGGCTGGTCACGGCGGCGTCGGTCTTGAGGGCCACGGCGCTCACACTGCCGCGCGTGCGGGGGTTGAGGGCCTGCCAGCGGTCCAGCGTCACGAACACCACCGGCTGGTGGTTCAGGCGGGCGGCCCCGGTGAAGCCCAGCACCTTGAGCGTTTCGCCGCCAGGCTTGAGGGTCAGTGTGTCGCCCACTTTCACGCCGTCTTCCTGAAGTGAGTGGTCCACCACAGCGCCGCTCACGCCCGCAGCGAGGCCCTGGCCACTGGTAATCTCGGGGGCCATAAAGCCGGACGGGTCCACGCCCAGCAGCACGCCGCTGAGCTGGGTGGCCTCAGTCCCGCCGCTGAAGCTGGCAAAGCTCTGGGTCAGTGGGGTGGATGCGTCGCCGCCCACAGCGGTGATGGCCTTGACCTCCCCTGGACTCAGGAAGGAGCGGTTGAAGACGCCCGCCGCGTCACGGGTGGTGACGAAGTGGCTGGCGGGGGTATTGATCATCAGGGCCGCGCTGTCCTGGGCGAGCCCACGGGTCAGGCCGGTGAGCATAAAGACCATGAAGGCGATCAGGGCGACGATGCCGCCGATCAGGACGGAGCGGAAGCGGTAGTGCTGGAGTTCGCGCAGGGCAAGAAACATGGGTGATCCTTTGGGTGAAAGAGGGCGAGCCTTGAGTTGAGGGGGGGGGTTGGGCCGGGGCAGTCGAAGGCGGCGGGAAAGGGTGTTCTCCCCGCCGCCACTGGCCCTGAGTTACAGCTTCAGCCCGTCGTCCCCGGCATCCGGCTTCCTCAAATCTGGCCCCTGCTGTTCGCCCTCACCGCTCAGCGTGCGGCGCAGGGTTTCGAATTCGTCGGCCTTGATTTCCCCTCTGGCATAGCGTTCGCGGGCGATGCCCAGTGCGCCGTCGCTGAAAAACTTTTCGCGGGTTCGGCGGAACATGTCGCGCGGGTCCTCGCGCAGGCTCCAGTCGTCCTCGCTCGGTTCATGAACTGCCGGGCCGCCCGCCGTGGTGGAGCGCGGCATCTGCGGCCGCCTGGCCCAGTGGCGGCGCCTGTCCCCGGCCCGCAGGAACAGGAAGCCGCCGACGATGAGCAGCGGCAGCAGAAAGCCGGGGCCGCCGTGGGGGTGGCCGGAGCTGGGGCCGTAACCGTACGATGTCTGGATCATGGGCGTGTACTGGGCCTGCGGGGCGGGGGTGTTGATGATGACATCCATTGGTGTTTCTCCTGTCGCAGAAAGTGGGCCGTGTGGCGCGGCGCGGTTGCGCGCCTTGAAACAGAAGGTATGTCCAGGTGCGTGAAGCGCGCGGGGAGGGAATGTGAATCCTGCGTGAACGGCGCGGGTGGGTGACCGCCAGATTGCCCCGCAATCTGGCGAACATCACTGTCAGGGCAGTGTGGGAGCATGATCTGCGCCTTCACCGGACTCTTCTTGTTCATCAGACTGCCCTGTCCAATGCGCGCTGGGGTATGCCTGACGCCCCCCGAAGTCAGACGATCTGCTCAGCGAGGCGGATCCTGCTCGGCCGGCTGGATGGGCTCGTTGCCTGCGAGACCCGACTCAGCAGTGCCGCCGCTGACAGCGCGCCGGGCGACAAGCTTGCGGAGATATTCCGCGATCAACTCCAGTTTGACAGCCATCGCGTCCTGATTGGCCTGCAACTCGCCCTGAAGCTGCTCCACGCGGGCGAGCGTCGTGTCCAGCGTCTCGAGGCGGCCCATCAGCTCAATCACGCTGGCTGGCGGAACCGGCTCGGTGTGCTGGCCCAGCACGCGCTCCAGCGCCTCGCGGAACGGCATGTCCGGCTGTTCCAGCTTCAGCTCGCCGGCGCGCTGCATGTCGGCCACGGTCTGGCTGTCGAGCCGCGTCTCGATGGGCCGCCCCGTGAGGCCGGAATAGATCTTCAACCATTTGCTAACGGAGGCTGGGGGCACGCCGAGTTCGTCGGCCAATTCAGATCGAATCATTCCCTGACCTTAGCTGGCCGGTCTGTGGTCCACCCAACTGCGTGCTGCCCCAGACTGATCGCGCTGTCCAGCTGCGCGGGCTGGACATTCCGGGTCCTAGACCAGGGACCCGGTGAGGGATTTGCGCTGCAAAATCATAATCAGACCCGAAAGAAGAGGTGCGGCGCACAATGCCCGGGAGTGCTGCAGCACGGGGCGCAGCGGCGCTGACGGGACGGACGTCAGGGCCAGTGCCTTCGCCCGGGTGACCCACGCCCCTGGAGGGACCCTGGGGCATGACTCCCCCCCATGGCGCAACCCGCCAGCGCATCCTCCACCAGACGCTCGAACAGACCCAGGTGCTGACCACCGTGCAGCTCCGCCGGCACAACCTGATGCCGCTGAGCCGACCGCTGACGCTGCCCCAGCGGACCTACACCGTCGCCACCCGCAGCACCCAGCAGGCCAGCCAGGTGAACCTGACGTTCGTCGCCCTGGACGAGGCCACCCTGCGTCAGCACACGCCGGCGGAACTCGGTCACCTGGCTGGCCTGGCTGAGACCTGGCTGCGGGTGCGGGACGCCGGCATCCTGCAGGTCACCGGTCTGACCCAACACCATGAGTGGCACCTGATGCAGCCTGAGGAACGTCAGCAGGGTAGCCGCGACGCGGGGCGCAGCGGTCACCTGCCCGATGCGAAAATTCTGAGCCCGGCCGGATACGGCGACGACTGGGCGGTGGAAATGGACGCCGGCTACCCACGCGAACGCAAGCTCGAGAAAATGACCGGCTTCGCCCAACAGGGCTACCGGCACATCCTGTGGGTGACGAGCGTGCATGGTCTGGTGCGGCCCATCGTTCGCACGATGCAGCGGCTGCGTGACGACGATGAGTTGCCGGGCGTGGTGTCTGGTGCAGCGATGTTCAGTGACTACTGGTCAGAGCGCGATCCCTACCATCCCGGCCGCCGCTGTCACACCAAACTGCTGTTCTCCTTTCGCAAGCTCTGACGGGTGGGTTACATCGGCAGCACCCGCACGTCCAGTTCGCCCCACCGGGGCCGGCCGCCGTGCAGCTGCCCTGGGCCGAACTGCTGGTCGAGCGCCGCGGTGCGCTGCGCGGCGCGTCGTCGCAGGTAATTGCGCAAGTCCGGGGCCAGTTCCGGCACGAACACGATTAGGGGTGCCCGCCAGATGTCGACGTGCAGGCGATGCACCGTCTCGATCAGCTCCCGGACGGCTCTGCGGTCACGTCCCCCACGGGCGCAGGTGGCGTACACCGACGGCCGGCCCAGCGATTCGTGGAAAGACTGGCCTGGAAAAGGGTGGTCTCGTCCTGGCCACACGTCTTCCAGCTGGGTCAGCTGTGGGTCGGGCACTTGGACGGTGTACCGGACGATGCGTCCGTGTCCGAGAGGCCCACCCTGGCGGTGGGGCTCGATCACCTGGTAACCCTGGCCCCGCAGCAGGGCCAGCGCGTCCTGCTGGTAACTGCGGTCCACCGCGCGCTCGACGCCCGTCACGCGGTTATATGGGCCGAGCCCATGGGCCAGCAGCAACGCATGGCCCCGGGGGCTGAGCACCAGCACCGCGCCGCGCACCGTGTGCAGCGACGTGAGCAGCCCCGATGTGATCAGGAAATTCCAGTTGAGGCAGGGGCCGCGCTGGCGGGTGATGGCGGCGGCGGTCAGCGCGCCGGCGTCCGCGACATCGCGCAGCACCAGGAGCGCCGCGCCGGCGGGAAGGGGAGTCGTCGTCATGCCTCACCGTAGCCACAGGGATCAGGGTCAAGGGGGCGAAGAAAAGAAAAAAGCTGTACTGATGGAGACAGAATCGATCACCCGTCCCGTCAGACAGGAGCAGGAATGACCCAACACACCACCCACCACGTGATTCGCGTGAAACGCACTGCGTATCCGCAACTCCAACAGGCCGTCGCCAGCGGCCAGCTGCAGCCGACACAGGAAAATCTGGACGTGATGGATCAGGGCCAGGTCTATCAGCCCGTCCCCCAGCTGCTGAACGCCCAGAACCTGGTACACGACCGAGAACTCAAGCTGGGCACCCTCACGATCGCCGGCGAGTTTTCCCGCGTCCCTGAGCAGGAACACACCTCCATCATCACGGCGTCGCTGGGCGTCTACCGCCAATACCCTGGTGTCTACCCGCTGCTGACCGCGTTGCTGGTGCCGATGTTGCCGGCAGACGAGGCCGCGTGGCTGGCGGGGGTGCGCGCGGCGGTGGCGCAGGGCCGCCAGCTGGCGGCCGGCGCGGACATGGTGGACGACATCTGGGTGCCCACCGACTGGTTGCGTGACCGCACGCGGCTGATTGGGCTGGCCGGCGACTGGTTCATCGTGCTTTATTTTGCCCAGCCTGACCGCCGCACCGTGCCAGAGGGACGTGCGGTGGTCGGGCTGGATATCGGGCTGTCTCCGCTGGCGACGGCAGCTGCGGGCCAGCAACAACTGGCAACGTGGCCGGTGGCTGAGCCGACGGTGCCCGCCGGCGAGTGGGCCGAGGTGCGCGCGCTTGCAGAAACCTTGAGCTATGCGGCTGCGCGCGCGGCGCTCGAGGATCTGATGGTGCACGTGCTGCCTCAGGCAGGCACGCTGGTGATGGAGCAGATCGACTACGTGAAATTTCGCGGAGATTTCACGGCGACAGCCCGTCGGCGTGCGGTGGCGGACTTCCACCAGTCGTGGATGCCGCAGCGCGCGCATGCGCGCGGAATCACGGTGATGCGCGTCTCGCCAGCGTTCACCAGTCAGATCTGCAGCCAGTGCCGGGCGCACACCCTGGGCACCCGTCAGGGGCCCACGTTCACGTGTCCCCAGGGCCACATTCTCAACGCGCACTTCAACGCCGCGAAAAATCTGGTGAGGCGGTACTGGGGCCAGCAGGCCCGCGCCCGGCGCCTGACGTGACCCGCACTCAGAACCAGGAGGGCAATGCGTTTTGCCCTCCCACTTTGCACCGGCTGGCTCACCTTCAGGCCGTGCTGCCAGCTGAACTGCTGGAACTGGAGACCTGGTTGCCGTGGCTCGCCCTGCCCCGCGGGAATGGCAAGATGGGCAAGGTGCCGTCCCTGCCGAAGGCGGGAGCGTTGCGGCCGATTGACTGTCGTGGGGCCGGGGTGACATTGGCGGAGGCCCATGGGCTGGCCCGCCGGCACGGGGCCGCTGGAATCGGCATTGTCCTGGCCTCCGATACGGGGCTGAGCGTGCTGGACCTGGACGCGCCGCTGACTCTGGCTGCTCAGGCGCTGCTGCGGGACGTCACCGGCTACGCGGAGCGCTCGCCGGGCGGTGGCGTCCATCTGTGGCTGGGCGGCAGCCTATCGCGCAATCGCCGGCAGGCGGGGATTGAAGCACTTGGCCAGGGGTTCGTGACCGTGACCGGCGCGGCGTTGGGTGGGCGAGGCCGCGCCCTGGGCACCCTGGGATCCGTGCCGGAGCAGCAGGGTAGTGCGCCCCCAGACTCGCCCAGAGCGGTGGCCCCCACCCTGGCGGACCGTGAGGTGCTGCTGCGCCTGTTCGCGGCCGCCAACGGCGCCCCCGCGCGCGCGCTGCTCGAAAACGGGGATTGGGCCGGCCTGGGATACTGTTCGCCCAGCGAGGCGGACATGGCCGCAGTGCGCATGCTGCGGTTCTACTGCACCGATCCCGAGCAGCTGCGCCGACTGATGGAAGGCACGGCGCTGCGCCGGCTAAAATGGGAGCAAGGTGATTACCTGGCGCGCACCATCCGACACGCGCTTGCTCTCGGCGGACCCGTGTGGCGCGTTCCGGCGGGCTGACCGTACCTACCAGGCAGTCGATTTTGGGCACAGGGGGGGGAATGTCAGGGCTACCGCAAAGTCAGGACAGCCTCTAGAAATGGCAAATCCATCGTGGCGCGGAACTGTTTAGAGGCCAGACTTCCCTTGCCCGTCCCTTCACGCCGCAGCAGATGGGCAGCCATCTGCCGCACCATGACCCAATTCTGGGCTGCAATTCGGTTCTTGACCTTTGAGGCATCATCATCAAAAACCACGTCCAGCACCCAGTGAAGCTGATTTTCTATGCCCCAATGCAGTCGGCTCGTTCTTAAAATCAGTGCGGCATGGTTTCGCATACTGGTCAAATAGAAGCGCTCTTCCACACTGGTTTTCTGGCCTACCGTTCGTGTGGAACGAACGCGCACCAGCGCGTTCAAATCTTTCCACGCCCCACGCTCTTCCAG
>NZ_MSTI01000098.1 GCF_001949125.1 Deinococcus marmoris | reverse complement strand
CAGTAGTCCGGAAGGTTTCAAGCAGCCTTGACCCCCAGGAGCAGCAGGTCGGCGATCTGTGGGGCGAATTTTTCGCAAGTCAGATCGCCAGGCAACAGAGATAAAATTCGATCAGCGAAAAATTCGTTATAGGCACGGCGTTTTTCGTCTTCCATGCTGAAGACCAGCGGGCCAGCCCGCTGGTTCATCAACTGACTGGCTCTGGCTACAGAAACGCTATGCAGCGCCATATTCCAGTGGAAGTGCAGCGCCTGAGCCTGACGGGACTGGCAATCACCCAGGCCCGCGAACTGCTTGCCGTCCCGGAACGGAAACTCCATCGCAAAACGGGCGCGGTAGAGCTTGACGATGGTGCCCGCACCCATCGTGGGGTCTGTGCTGAACAGCAGTTCGAGCGTCATTCCCGATTTGCCCGGCCACAACAGGGCCACCACCCGGACCACTCGTTTGAGTCCCACGGCATACACCACGGTGGTGTATGCCGTACAAACATCCGTCCACGGCAGTACGTCCCAGCGAGAGAAATCGCTCAAACTTACCTTGCCATCATATTTTTTGGGGCGCCCACGGCGGCCTGTTTTGGGGCCAGGATAGAGATGCTTGAGGGAGGCGTCTCGGCGCAGCTTTCCGACGAAGGGCAGTTGCCCTTCGTCCACGACAGGGTCAACAAACTTTTTCTTGGCGTAGTAGGCATCACCCACGACAGCCAGCACCTGTTCGCGCATGGCATGAGGCAGTTGGGACAAGGTGTTGAGCGTGTCCTGGGCATAGACATCTGTGCGTGTCTGCTGACCAGGCAAATCGGCAGGCGTCTGGCGGATAGACAGCGGGAATGGCTGCTGGGTGTCCAGATCCACCCACGTCACACACGAGCCTTCCAATCCAGAGAGTGAACGCTGCTGACAGCCGCTCCAGAACTGAGCCACACCAGGGGTACAGCGGCCATTTTTGTCGATGAATACTGCGTCGATCCCAATGATGCTCTCCCTGCCCAGACACTGCTGATCTTGCATCTGCAAGATCAAACTGGTGTTCAACTCCACCCACGGCATTGGTTTCTGGAACCAGGCGCGATGGGTTCGCTCAGATGGCCCGCCATAGCGGGCCAGATTGGTGAAATTCAGTCGTCCAGGAACG
>NZ_MSTI01000101.1 GCF_001949125.1 Deinococcus marmoris | reverse complement strand
GGGTGATGCGGATTCCCGTGGTCAGTTCCAGGACACGGGGCAGACGTCGTTCAGGGATGCCCTGCTCATGACGTAAGGTTTGAATGACGGCCTGGAGACGCGCACCGTCACGGTGCGCTGTCGCTCCACACTGATCAGCGGCAAGATGGGCGTGTTCACCGCGTACCTTCTGCCCGCAGACCGGGCAGATCATCACTGGGACGAGATATTCGGTGATCAGTCTGGCTCCCTCAGCTTTCAAGTCCGTGATCCAGGCCTTGTCCATCTGCTTGAAGACCAGTTCACCCGTGTAGCCGCAGATGGTGCAGGTATTGGGAGTCGGGACGGAAATGACGGCCTGAACCTGTTCAGGTTCAGGTGGGGTCTTGTAGGTGAACGTTCCCATTCCTACACGGCGTCCAGGGGGCTGGGGAGCAGCTTTACGCGTCTCGCGGCTGAACGGCGCAGCATATTTGCTGTGCTTCTTGCGCTCCAGCTCCTCAATTTTCTTTTTCAGACGAGTGTTTTCGGCACGGAGCGCGTGATTCTCGGCCTCCAACTGCTCGAATCGCTCGGTCTGCTGACGGATGATCTCCAGCACATCACCCTCTGTCAGCGTCCCGGCCATGCCCTGAGTCTAGCGAATCTTGTTGGCCTCCGGCCACCGGGCAGAGGCGCTAATCAGATACG
>NZ_MSTI01000126.1 GCF_001949125.1 Deinococcus marmoris | reverse complement strand
CCCTAGCGGAGACCCGTTTTTTGGTCCATTTCAATTTTTCGTCAAAACTGTCCGAACCATTGTTTATCAATGGTTCGGACAGTTTTCAGCAGGTACGCTGCCAGCAGAACGGTGTTTTTCAACCGTTGCCCGAATTAAACTCAATCCGACACCGATACCTGGATTGATATTATTTATTTGCCCTGCCAGACAGCCCTGTTGATCAATCGGAGACACATCACCTGAATACAGAACATTCTGTGTCCAGCAGAGCCTTGGACGTCTCGCGACACCTCACTTTTTCTCCTCTCCATCCAGCACGCGACGCCACCCAAAACTGTCCGAACCATTGTTTATACGGATTCCGCTTAATTACCGTATAGAGGCCACCAGTGGAACAGGATGTGCTGGGTGAGGAGATCGGGTTGTCGGCGGCACTGTGGCGAAAAATGATGGCTGAATAGAATTTAGCAATGCTCCAGTCTGCGCTTTTTATTCGGAGTCCGTATTATCCCGCCTTTCATCTGTCCTGCCCTGGCCTGCACGTCAGCCTCCGCGTGGGCGGCTCAGCGCGGCCAGATCGTCCAGCACGATGGCCGCAGCCTTCTCGCCGCTTTCCATCGCGCCCTGAATACCGCTCATGGAGGTGACCTCGGAGGCCAGCAGCACGCCGTCTATGCCCGTGGCATGGCCGGGCTGGGTGGCCGCGTAACCCGGGGGCTGCGGGTACTGTGCGTGCGGGATGCGCTCTACCGCCAGTGTCCGCAACCCGGAGACCGCCGCCTCGCCGTACCAGTGTTCCAGCTCGCCGCGCACGCTGGCGTCCAGTTCGGCGTCATCTTCCGCGTGATTCCCCAGCGCCGTGACCGCCAGCAGATGCTGCCCCGGTGGCACCCGCCCCGGCAGCACGTTGCTGAGCCAGTGGGCATTGTTGATCAGACCCGTTTCGGCGTTCAGCAGCAGCCTGGGCTGGTTATCCACCTCCTGATCGGCGGCGTAATACAGGTAAGTGCTGCCCAGGCTCCCGCGCGAGACATTCTGGCCCAGCAGCGCCGCCGCCGTGTTCGGATCGGTGGCGACGATGACGTTCCCCGCGTCCACCTCCCCGGCAGAGGTTTGAACGGTGACGTGTGAACCGTGCGCCGTCAGCCCCGTCACCCGCATATTTACCTGAACGTCCAGCCCCTTCGCCAACTGCTGCGGAATGGCGCTCATCCCCGCTCTGGGCAGCGCCGCGCCGCCGTCAATGAGCATGCGGAGGTAATAGCGGAACAGCCGTGCAGAGGTGTCCAGCTCGCGCCGCAGGAAAATGCCGCCGAAGAAGGGGCGGAAGAAGTTGTTGAGGGCCGCCTCGCTGAAGCCCTGGCCGCGCAGGTAGCTCTCGGTGGTTTCATCGGGGCCGGTCAGCAGGGTGTGGGGCGGCGGAAGCAGCAGCTCCAGCGCCAGTTTGCCCACCCGCAGCTTGTCGGCCACGCCCAGCACGCCCGTCGTGAGCGTGCTGGGCAGCGCCGCCGGATCACGCCGGGGATCGCCCAGCACGTCCTCGCGCTTGCCGCGCCGCACGGCAGCCGAGGGCGGAATGGGGACCAGATCCAGCGCCTCCAGATCAAGGTTGCGTTTCACCGCCGGATAGCTGGGAAACAGCACCTGATACCCGGCGTCCAGCGTAAAGCCGTCCACCACGCGCGAGCGTACCCGTCCGCCCAGCACCCCCGAAGCTTCCAGCACCCGCACCCGCTGCCCGGCCCGGCTGAGGATTCGCGCCGCCGTCAGCCCCGCGAGGCCCGCGCCCACCACCACTGTGTCTAGTTGCCGCGTGTCGTGCATGGGGAACAGGGTACGGGATTGGGGGAAGGGGGGCGCAAGAGCGAAGCCCCGGCGTCGGCCAGGGCTTCTCCTTTTTCTTTCCTGCATTTCTTTTCCTACACCTCAATCTTCAATCCGTCGCCTGCGCGTTCCCCTGGCCTGCGCCTTTCACGCCGTTGACCTCTACCGTATGCGTCTGGCGGCCCAGCAGCGGGCGTTCGGGCAGCAGCAGGGCGGCCACGAAGGCCAGCGCCACCAGAATGGCCGACACCAGGAACACCTCGTCAATCGCGCCCACCATGACGTTTCTCAGCGCCGCTGTGATCTGGGTCAGCAGTTCGGGCTGTCCCAGCTTCGCCAAGGCTCCGCCCAACTGTGCGCTGGCTTCCGGGCTGGTCAGCAGGTTGGGGCTGGCGATGGCGTCCTGCAAGGGGGCGGGCAGGGTTCTGGCGGCGGCGGGGAGCTGTGCGCCCAGTTTGTCGGCCAGTTGCGCGTTGACCAGCGCCCCGAACAGGCTGACCGCCAGCGTGCCGCCGATCTGCCGGAAAAACTGGTTGCCACTGGTGGCGCTGCCCAGCTTCTCGCGCGGCGAGGCGTTCTGCACCGCTAGGGTGAGCTGGCTGTTGACTGGCCCCAGGCCGATGCCCAGCAGGATCATGGTACCCACCGCCAGCCACATCGGGGTGGTCAGGCTCAGGGTGGAGGCCAGCACCAGTGCGGCGGCGGCGACGAACGCTCCGGCGACGATCAGTTTCTTATAGCGCCCGGTGCGGCTCACGAGCTGCCCCGATAGCGTGCTGGTCAGGATCATGCCGCCCATCAGCGGGGCCAGCGCCAGACCGCTGCCCGACGCAGAGCTTCCCCGCACGCCCTGCATGTACAGCGGCAGGTACAGAATCGCGGCGTACATGCCTGCGCTCACCAGAAATCCGGCCAGCGAGGCGGTGGCGATGCCCCGGTCCTTGAGCAGATGCAGATCCAGGATGGGCCGCGCCTGACGGTTGCTGTGGAAGGCGTAGCCCACGCCCAGCGCCAGCGCCCCGGCCAGCAGGCCCAGAATGGGGGCGCTGATCCACGGATACGTGCCGCCGCCCCAGGACATCGCCAGCGTCAGCGTGGTGACCGAACCGGCCAGCAGGGTTGCGCCCAGTGCGTCAAAACGGCCCGCTGTGCCGGGGGCCACCACCGGCTTGGACAGACGGAAGAAACGCCAGATAAAGTACGCCGCCAGCAGCGCGAAGGGCAGGTTGACGAAGAACACACTGCGCCAGCCCAGGTGATCGGTCAGGAAGCCGCCCACGAGTGGCCCCACCACGCTTGAGACGCCCCAGACGGCCCCGGTGTACCCCTGGTAGCGCCCACGCTCAATCGGGGTGAACAGATCGGCAATCGCCGTGAAGCTCATCGCCATCAATGCGCCGCCCCCGATGCCCTGCACCGCGCGCAGGATGATCAGTTGTTCCATGTTCTGCGCGAAGCCCAGGCCCACGCTGCCCAGCGCAAAGACCGCGATGCCCAGCAGGATCAGCGGGCGGCGGCCCACCCGGTCACTGATCGTGCCCACCACCGGAATGGTGATGGTGGTGGCCAGCGAATACGCGGTAAACGCCCAGGCGTACAGATGGAAGCCGCCGAGGTCGCTGATCACGCGCGGCATGGCGCTGCCCACCACCGTCAGGTTCAGGCTGGACAGAAACAGCACGGTCAGGATGCCGACAAAGGCCATGATCTTGTCGCGTTCATTGAGGCCGGAATGGGCCTGGACGGCTGGACTGACTGGGGTACTCATACGTGGACCTCTTCGGGAGTGGGGGTGGGGGCGTTCAGGGCGTTGTGGAGGTCTTGCATGGCTTTCAGTGCCGCCTCGACACGTTGCGGTGGCAGGTGGCCGAAGTGCGAGGCGACGATGGCCTGCCCAGTCTCGCGGGTGCGGGCGCGGGTGGCCTCGCCCTGTGGGGTCAGGTGCAGGTGAAAGCAGCGCAGGTCGGCGGGGGTGCTGATCCGCACTACCAGACCCGCTGCCACCAGCTTGGACACGATGCGCGTCACCGTGGGGGCGGGCAGGCTCTGCTTGCTGGCAATGCGTCCCGGCGTTTGCGCGCCGTCCATGATGGCGGCCAGCACCAGCAGTTCCTTGGTGTTCAGGCCCAGCGCGGTTTCCAACGGCTCGTCCAGCGCCTGCCGGAAGCGCCGCGACAGCCGCAGCGTCAGCCGCATCAGGTCATACAGCTCATCGGTCTGCGTTATGGATGGGGGAGAGGAAGGTAAACTCATTTCATCTGGAAGTATTTCAGATGGAAATGAATAAGGCAAGTCTGGGTTGTGCCTGACCGGGAAACATGATGGAAAGCTCAGGGTTGAGCGTCAGGGCGATAGCACCTGTACCCCGTCCACCCCGTCCAGTTGTTCGGTCAGCCACGCGCCGCGCTTCAGGTGGGCGTCCAGCACGGTGGGCAGCCAGGGCAGGCAGTCGTCCGGCAGGGCGTCTGGGGCAAACCAGCCGACTTCAGAGGTTTTGTCCAGCGGCTTAGGCTCTCCGGCCCACTCGCGGGTCAGGAACAGGAAATCGGTCCCCTGCATGCCGTCAATGTCAAAGCGGGACACCCCCAGCGCTTTCACTGACGCCGTTTCTACTTTCAGTCCCACTTCTTCCTCGGCCTCGCGTACGGCGGCAGCCATGAGGGCCTCGCCGCGTTCCACCCGTCCGCCCGGCAGGCCCCACAGACCGTTCATGTAGCTCGTGCCGTCGCGGCGGCCCAGCAGCACACGCCCGGAAACGTCTTGCACGACAAGCCAGGCGATCAGGTAGAAGGGGGAGGTCATGGGGCAGTTTAGCCGCGTGGCAGGCGGGTCAGTTCTGATGCTGCGAAGGCGGTTGGAGGCTCCCCGGCCTCGTCCTTGAGGGCAATGCCGCTGAGTTCCCGCCGCAGCGCCTGCCTGAGCAGGTGGGCCAGACGCCATGCTGCTGGCCGCATCCCTAGCCCCGCCGGGCGGATGTTGGACACGCAGTTGCGGGCCGAATCGCGGGTCAGCGGCTGTGGGGCGTAAGTCAGGTACGCTCCCAGGCTGTCTGGGCTGCTCAGGCCGGGGCGCTCCCCGATCAGGACGAGGACGAGTTTGGCTTGCAGTGCCAGCGCCACCGGGTCGCCCAGCGCCACCCGCGCCTGCCGTGCCAGAACGATGGGGCCGACGCTCAGACCCGCCCCGCGCAATTCGGGCAGCAGCAGCGCCAGCAACGGTTCTGCATGCGCCAGTGCCCCCGCCGAGAGGCCGTCTGCTACGACGATCACGACATCGGATGGGGGATGGCCTGCCAACTCTGCCAGAGCTTCAGAAGCCAGGGTGCGTCCCAAATCCGGGCGGCGCAGGTATTCAGCACGGTCTGCGGCGCGGCTGTGAACCTGTAAAACCACCTCTCCGGCAGTTTGTAGAGACTCCGCCAACGCTTCAAAATCGGCAGCAACATGCACGGCGTCCCGTGCCGCCGCGTGTGCCGCGTTGAACTTCAGTAGCTCCCGCGTCGGCATGGATGTTCCCGCCCGCCCCAGCGCGATCCGGGCGTCGGTAAATTCTTTCAGAGAGGCCCAGGGGATCAGATCGTCGGTCATCCGCCTGCCGCTCCCATCAATTCCCGCAACTGTGCCCGGCCCGGCAGCGTCAGGCCTCCATCCCGGCTCAGACCCATTTTTTCCAGCCACGCGGCAAATTCTGGTGCGGGGGGGCGGTCAAACATGTGGCGCACGTACCACGCGTCATGAAAACTGGTGCTTTGATAATTCAGCATGATGTCGTCCGCGCCCGGCACACCCATGATGAAGGTCACTCCTGCCGCGCCAAGCAGGGTCAGCAGGGTGTCGGTGTCGTCCCCATCGGCCTCGGCGTGGTTGGTGTAGCAGATGTCGCAGCCCATCGGCAGGCCCAGCAACTTGCCGCAAAAATGATCCTCCAGCCCGGCACGGATGATCTGTTTGCCGTCGTACAGGTACTCGGGGCCGATAAACCCCACCACGGTATTGACCAGCAGCGGGCGGTAGCGCCGGGCCACCGCATAGGCGCGGGCCTCTAGCGTGCCCTGATCCATGCCGTGGTGGGCGTTGGCGGATAGCGCGCTGCCCTGCCCGGTTTCAAAGTACATCACGTTGTCGCCGAAGCCTCCGGCCAGTTGAGTGCCGCGCCGCAACTCCAGCCCCGCCGCGTGTGCCTCGTCCAGCAGGGCCAGATCAATGCCGAAGCCGCTGTTGGCGTCCTGCGTGCCCGCCACGCTCTGAAATACCAGATCCACCGGAGCGCCGCGTGCCATCGCCTCCAGGGTGTTGGTCACATGCGTCAGCACGCAGCTCTGCGTCGGCATTCCGGTCTGCTGGCGGAAGTCGTCCAGCAGCCGCAGCAGGCCCACGCAACTATCCACGCTGTCCAGTGCAGGATTGATCCCGATCACCGCGTCGCCGCAGCCGAACATCAGGCCGTCCAGCGTGCTTGCCAGGATGCCGCGCGGATCGTCGGTGGGGTGGTTGGGCTGCAACCGCGTGCTGAAGCGCCCCCGCAACCCCAGCGTGGTGCGAAAGCGTGTGACCACCTCCACTTTGGAGGCCACCAGAATCAGATCTTGCACCCGCATGAGCTTGCTGACGGCGGCCACCATTTCGGGGGTCAGGCCGGGGGCCAGGGCCGCCAGCGTTTCAGGCGTCGCCTCATCACCCAGCAGCCAGTCGCGGAATTCGCCCACGCTCAGGCCAGAGACGGGCGCAAACGCAGCCGCGTCGTGGCTGTCCACGATCAGGCGCGTCACCTCGTCGGCCTCATAAGGAATGAGCAGGTCTTCTAAAAACAGGCTCAGCGGGAGGTCGGCCAGAATCTGCCGCGCGGCCTCCCGTTCCTGGGAACTGCCCGCCGCGATTCCTGCCAGCTCGTCGCCGGATTTGAGCGGGCTGGCGCAGGCCATTAGCCGCCGCAAATCGCGGAAGCTGAAATGGCGCTGGCCCAGGGTCAGGTGGTACGTGGGCGGCTCCGGCACGGGGAAGGGGGCATGAATCAGTCTAGGGCAGGTTTCCGAATTACGTCACCGGAAAAACAGACTTCCGGTGACTCCATTCTCTGCTCCGCAGCTTTGCAAGTCCATCCTGCTCGGCAAAAGTCTCTCGCTATCGTCGTGAACAGACGCCCATGACTGGTACAGCTCGAAGAGAGGACGCTACTCCTCTCCTGCGGAGCTGTGCCAGTCCCGCTCGGTCATAAAAAGACCATCTTCATGACAACCGCTCTAGGCCAGCAGAGAAAGTGGGGGAAATGTCATGCCCCTGGTTCTCGCTGCCCCCGTCCTGCCAGCACCCCGGTGACCAGCACCAGCCCGGTCATCGCCAGCAGGAACAGCAGCGGCACCTGCCAGTCGCCCGTGAAGTCGTGCAGCGCCCCGAAGATAAACGGGCCACTCGCGGCCAGCGCGTAGCCGAAGCCCTGCGCCATGGCCGAGAGTTGCGGCACTTGAGTCAGATTGACGGCCCGCACGGCAATGAACATCAGGGCCAGCGGAAACATGCTGCCCGCGCCCGCACCCATCATGAACAGCCACGGCAGCGGCGTCAGCGGTGCAAGCAAGAGGCCCGTGATCCCGGCCCCGCTGATCAGCGCCGTGCCCACCGCCAGCGGCACCAGCAGGCGGGGGCGCGCGGCCAGCACCGGCACCGCCAGTGTGAAGGGCAGTTGCACCACGTTGGCAAAGGCCAGCAGCAGCCCGGCCTGCGCCGCCGTGAAGCCGTTGTCCTGCAAGACCTTGGGCAGCCACGTCAGCCATGTAAAAAAGACCAGTGATTGAAAGCCCATGTACAGCGTTACCGGCAGCGCGTAGGGGTTGCGCCATACCGACGGCCCGCCCTTGACTGGCGCGCGGGCGTGGGTCTGCCGCCCGAAGACGGTGGGCAGCCACGCCAGCACACCCAGCGCCGCCAGCCCGATCCACACGCCCACCGACGAGCGCCACGCCCCACCCAGCGCGGTCATCAGCGGCACGGCCACCCCCGACGCCAGCGCCGCGCCGCCCACCACCGCCAGCGAATACAGCCCGGTCATCGGCCCCACGCGGGTTGGATAGTCGCGCCGGATCAGGCTGGGCAGCAGTACGTTGTTCAGGGCGATGCCCGCGCCGACCAGCAGCGTGCCGAACAGGATGACCGGCAGCGTCGCGCCGATCCGCAGCACACTGCCCAGACCGATCACGGCGGTGGCGAACAGAATGATGGTCTCGTTGCTGTAGCGGCGGCTCAGCAGCGGGGCCAGCGGGGCCAGCACACCCCAGCACAGCAGCGGCAGCGTGGTCAGCAGGCTCAGTGTGGCCGCACTCACCTGAAACTCGGCCTGAAATTGCGACAGCAGCGGCCCGAATCCGGCAATGGGCGGGCGCAGGTTCAGCGCCACCACGATCAGTCCCAGGATCAGCAGTGGGGCGGCGGTGGGTTTGCGGCGCTGCGTGATCTTCTCTGTTCCGTCCGGCGACTCAGGGGTAGCGAGGCTTGGGCGGCTCATCCGCGCAGGCTACAACAGTCGGCAAAAGAGAACACCATTTCTGTCCGGGTGGGGTCTGCCCACCTGTGGAGCAGAGGAAAGAGCAGTAGAGCAGTCTTTTCGAGGGGGCCTTCAGACAATTCCCTGGGTATGTTTAATTTTATTGCCAGTCTTCTTTGTGTAAAAGACGAGGGCCGTATTTATGCCATCTGCGCTTATTTTTGCGGCAGGTCAAATGTCCCCGCAAAAGGTTCTGAACAATATAGTCGTATCCGTTGCAATTCAACGGTAGAGATTAACGCATATCTCACGAATACATGAGACTACGCTTGTCGCGTCAGGAAACTGAATTGCGGCTCTGGTGTGCGTCCGTCCCACTTTCCGTGCCTTGACGGTGCGGCTTTCTCAGAGAAATACAGGAGTTGTTATGAGGCAACGTTTCACGCCGCTCACCTGGATCATCGCCACCCTGGCCGTACTGCTAGGAACCGCGCTGGCGCAGTCGCAAAACGCTCCAGTGGAGGCGGCCAAGCTCTCGCTAAGCTCCGGTCAGTTTGGCCTGGTGTATCAGATGTTCTCGATCACCATTGCCGCGATGGGCGCTGGCTTTATCTTTTTCGTGCTGGCCCAGCAAAACCTGTCGCCCAAGTACCGCCCGGCCATGGTGGTCTCGGCGCTGGTGGTGGCGATTGCCTGCTACCACTACTTCCGCATCTTTAACTCCTGGAACGAGTCCTATGCCCTGACCGCTGGAGCTTACGTCGCCACGGCTGTCCCCTTCAACGACGCCTACCGTTATGCCGACTGGATTCTGACGGTGCCGCTGCTGCTCGTGGAGGCTGTTGCAGTTCTGGCGCTTGCCACCAACGTCGCCTCGGGCATGATCTGGCGCTTGGCCCTGGCCGCCTTCGTGATGATCGCCACGGGATATCCCGGTGAAATCTCCGGCGACACCACCACCCGCCTGATCTGGGGCACCATCAGCACCATTCCGTTTATCTACATCGTGTACACGCTGTTTGTCGAACTGGGCAAGTCGATAGACCGTCAGCCGCCACGGGTGCAGGTGCTGACCCGCAATCTGCGGCTGCTGTTGTTCGCGTCATGGGGCTTCTACCCCATTGCGTACCTGCTCCCTATCTTCCTAGGCGGCGGTGGCCTGAGTGCCAGTGGCGTCGTTGGGTTGCAGGTGGGCTACAGCATCGCCGATATTCTGGCAAAAGTCGGTTTCGGCACCCTGATTTACTTTATTGCGTTGGAAAAAACCGCACATGACCGCAGTATGGGCGTCACCGAAGACAGCACCACTCCGCCAGCCACTGAACTGCCTACCCGGCCTGTCTGAACCGCCTGACGCTGCCCATCACTGGAGACCCCATGACCAGGACCGAGACCAGAACCGAGACCACCCCGGAAGCCCGTCCTCTGTTTATCCTTGTGCGCCGCCATCAGGGTCTTGTGGCGCTGGGACTGATGTTGATTGCTGCCTCGGCGATGGCGCTCGACTTCTTCCGCAGTGACCTGCTGGGGCCGCATTTGATCGGCTTGCGCCTGATTTACGCGGGGATTGCGCTGCTGACCATCACGTATATCTGGATCGTGAGTACCCAGGACGCCGAGCGCGCCGCCTAGCTGCGCTGGTCAGTGCCACTCCACCTACAACGCCGCTTGGGGACTCAGCAAGCGGCGTTGTCGTTAATTCGCGCTGTCGTTAGTTAGCGCTGTCGTCACTTCGGGCCGTGTAGAGGAGTCGTAGTTTGCACGGGCGACTGGCGAGTCCTGACGGACGGGGCAAAAAACAAGAGCTTCAGCACTTCGTCAATCCTGTGCCTCTCCTGATCTGACCGCCGGGCGAAACCTCCATCCCCTTTCTGATCACCGGAACACCAGTCCTGGCCAGACCCCCCGCCTCCCGTCCCGCGTTCCAGCGCTTTCCCCTCCCTTGGCCTGTTATCAGAGGTACGCCGTGACCCACTTCCAGCCTTCCAAACCCCTTTTGACCTCGGCCACACCACAGATCGCCCGCCAGCGGCCTGCGTTCCTGCTCCTGTTCGCCGTTCCCTGGGCGGCCATGCTCGGCCTGCTGGGGCTACACAGCCTGTTTCCAGCGGTGCTGGAGCGTTACGCCCTTGTGCCGCTGCTGCTGAGCGCCGTGCTGTTCGGGTTGCCGCATGGGGCGCTGGACCATCTGGTGCCGCTGCGACAGGGCTGGCGGCTGACGAGAAGATGGACCGGACTGGGACTGTTTCTGCTCGCTTATCTGGGTGTGGTGCTGCTGTATCTGGGCATCTGGACCGTGTGGCCGATGGTGGCGTACTGGGGGTTTCTGCTTACTTCGGTGCTGCACTGGGGACACGGCGATCTGGACTTTCTGGAGCGGCGACTGGGGCGCGCCCGGGCCTGGCACAGCGGCGTAACATTGCTGCTGCGTGGCAGCCTGCCCATCGTCGTTCCGTTTCTGGCTTTTCCCGACGCCTACGAACGGCTGGCGCGCGGCGCTGCACAGGCATTCCACGCGTCCCTTCCCGCCGGACCACTGTGGAGTGCCAGTTTTTCCCAGGGGCTGACCGTAATTTTCGTGACCGTGCTGCTGCTGTCGGCGGCAGATACCCTGCGCTGCGCCGCCAGTGACCGGGCCGCCGTGACGGAGCTGGCCGAGGTCGCGCTGCTGCTACTGGTGTTCACTCAGGTCCCCGCCGAGCTGTCCATTGGCCTGTATTTCACCATGTGGCACGCCTGGCGGCATCTGGGCCGATTGCTGGAACTCAACTCTAGGCCACTCAATTTACGGCCTGTGAGCCTGCGCGGCCTGCGGCGGCTGGCACTGGACCTGACGCCGATTACTCTGGCCGCGCTGCTGATGCTCGGTGGCCTATTCCTGTGGAGCGCGCCGCGCCTGCACAGCGCCGAAGATCTGACAGCACTCTACCTTGCCCTGATTGCCGCCCTGACCTTGCCCCATGCGCTGCTTGTTGGCGTGATGGACCGTACCTTCACCGATGTGCTGGAACGGTCCTATACGGACTGTGATTGAGAGGTGTTGAAAACATCTGGAAATCCGAGGGGGCGTCCAAGCGTCCTTATGGGCGCTGTTCTGGACAAGACAGCGAGAAGCAGAAATACGGGTTGCAGGCGTGAAGTGTAGAGATTGGAGCCGTCCTGATTTCTGGGGCGTTACAGACGGAATCCGTATCACTAGAGGTCGAGTGCCGCCCTGCCTGGCAGCCTGAAAGATGTTATGGATTCGGACGCAAAGTGAGCTGCCAGCCGCTTTTGAGGGTGGTTGCGGGAGGAGGACACAGCGTTTTCGCTTCTGAACATCGCATACATCTTGAGCGTCAGCATTCAGGACTCCGGGCGCACCACCTGACTATTGTGGTCAGGGCCATTTCTTTCATAGCGCCGCTCGCCGGGTTTCCAGGCGGCTTTGTCGTTGATTGAGTTGAGGGGGGATGTGGGAGCCACTCACCACTGCGGCTGTATTGATTGACCAACCGTGAAGGCAAAAAATGATTGTGCGGTACGCTTTTCACCCGTTCACTCTGCTAACTTGGCCCTGCGTCACCGGGGGTGCCTGTCCTTTTAGGGCGGGCTGAGAAACACCCCAACGAACCTGATCCGGGTCATACCGGCGGAGGGAGCGTGACCGGCCAGCCCCGAAGACTTCGGCGGTTGTCCCCGCTTCCCCTCGTGACGCGAGGGGTTTTTTTATGTTTAAGAACAGCATGCGTATCAACAGTATTTTGACAGCGGCTCTACTTCTGACGGGTGCGGCCAGTGCCCAGACCACCCTGACGGTGATCACCCACGATTCTTTCGATGTGGATAAGAAACTGGTGGCGTCCTTTGAAAGCGCGAACAACGCAAAGGTGCGTTTCGTGAAGGGCGGCGACGCCGGGGAACTTCTCAACCGCCTGATCCTGACCCGCCGTGCCCCGCTGGCCGACGTGGTGTACGGCCTGGACAACAGTCTGCTAGGGCGTGCCAAACAGTTTGACCTGCTCCAGCCCTACAAGTCACCCGAACTGGCGAAGGTTCCCGCCGCCTACCGTCTGGACGACGCGGGCCTGCTGAACACGGTGGATTACGGCTACGTGGCCCTCAACTATGACCGCGAGTATTTCCAGAAGGCGGGTCTGGCCCTGCCCAGATCACTGGATGACCTGAAAACGCCGCAGTACGCCAAGCTGACGGTGGTGGCGAGTCCGGCCACCAGCAGCCCCGGTCTGGCTTTCCTGCTCGCCACCGTCAACCACTACGGCGAGGCGGGCGCATGGGCGTGGTGGCGCGACGCCCGCCTGAATGGCCTCAAGGTCACGCGCGGCTGGAGCGACGCCTACAACAAGGAATTCTCGCGCAACGGGGGGCGCTATCCCATCGTGCTGTCGTATGCCAGCAGCCCTGCCGCCGAAGTTTTCTACGCCGACAACTACGACGCGAAGAAGCTGCCCGCCCAGGCCCCCACCGGCAATCTGTTCCTCCCCGGCAGCACCTGGCTGCAACTGGAGGGCGTGGGCATTCTGAAAGGGGCGAAGCAGCCTGCCCTGGCCCGCAAATTCGTGGACTTCATGCTGGGCAAAGGCGTGCAGGCCGACATCCCCACCCGCATGTGGATTTACCCCGCCGTGGGTGGCACGCCGCTCGATCCGGTCTTCAAGTTCGCCACCGAGCCGGAACTATCGCCTGTCAAGCCTGACCTGACGGCCAATCCACAGCGGCTGGTAGATGCCTGGGTCACGCAGGTCCTGCGGGCGCGGTAAGTAGCTTCCTCACCCGGCTCTCTCCACGTCACATGGAGAGAGCTTTTCGTTTTGACTCTCTGCCGGGGAGAGAATGCCATCCCATGCGGTGGGTCGGGGCTGCTTTACCGCCGCCCGCGCGCCCGCACCTTCTGCCCCGGCACCGTCGCCTGCTTGAATTCCTTGCCCTGCAACTTGGCCTCAATCGCCCGGATCTGATCGCGGAGGCTGGCGGCGCGCTCGAAGTCCATATCCTCGGATGCCTGCCACATGTCCAGTTCCAGATCGGTGAGCTGGGCAGTCAGCGCGTCACGGTCCCCCCCGACATTGGCGCTGCCAATTTCCTCGGGCTGTTCCTCGCCCCGGATCACGTTTCGCACGCCCTTGATAATCGTGGTGGGTGTGATGCCGTGTTCCACGTTGTAAGCGGTCTGCTTCTCGCGGCGGCGCGCGGTTTCGTCGATGGCACTCCGCATGGCGGGCGTCACCGAATCGCCGTACAGAATGACCTCGCCGTTCAGGTTGCGCGCCGCGCGGCCAATCGTCTGGATCAGGGCGCGTTCCGAGCGCAGGAAACCCGGTTTGTCGGCGTCCAGAATCGCCACCAGTGAGACTTCGGGCAAATCCAGGCCCTCGCGCAGCAGGTTAATGCCCACCAGCACGTCGTAATGGCCCAGCCGCAGGTCGCGGATGATGACCTGACGCTCTACCGAATCAATGTCAGAGTGCATGTACCGCGCCTTGACGCCCTTTTCCAGCATGTATTCGGTCAGGTCCTCGGACATGCGCTTGGTCAGGGTGGTGACCAGGGTGCGCTCGCCCACCGCCGTCTTCGCGCGGATGCGGCCCAGCAGATCGTCGATCTGGCCGGTGATCGGCTGCACCGACACGGGCGGATCAACCAGCCCGGTGGGACGGATGATCTGATCGGCGATGCTGTCGCTGATCTCGCGCTCGAATGGGCCGGGTGTGGCCGACACGTAGATGGTCTGCCCGGTCTTGGACATGAATTCCTCGGCGTTCAGGGGGCGGTTGTCCATTGCGCTGGGCAGGCGAAAGCCGTAGTCCACCAGCGTCTGTTTACGCGCCCGGTCTCCGTTCGCCATCCCGCCGATCTGCGGCACCGTTACGTGCGATTCGTCGATAAAGGTGATGAAGTCGTCCGGGAAGTAGTCCAGCATGGTGTACGGCGTCATGCCGGGCACGCGCCCGTCGATGTGGCGCGAGTAGTTCTCGATGCCGGAGCAGTAGCCCAGCACCTTGAGCATCTCCAGATCGTAGAGGGTGCGTTCCTTGATCCGTTGGGCCTCCAGCAGCTTGCCGGTGGATTTGAAGTATTCCAGGCGCTGCTCCAGCTCCTCCTGAATGGTCACGATGGCGCGCTCGATGTTGCCCGCACTGGACACGTAATGCTTGGCCGGGTAGACCACCGTGGCGTCCAGCTCGGCCAGCCGATCACCGGTCAGCGGATGCACCACGGCGATGCGCTCCACGTCGTCGCCCCACAGCTCGATTCGCAGCGGCTGCTCGTCGTAGGCGGGCCAGACCTCGATCATCTCGCCCTTGACCCGGAAACGGCCCGGCATCATCTCGATGTCGTTGCGCTCGTACTGCATGCCGATCAGTCGGCCCAGAATCTCGTCGCGGCCCACCGAATCGCCTTTCTTGAGAATCAGGTTCAGCGCCGTGTATTCCTTGGGATCGCCCAACCCGTAGATACAGGATACCGAAGCAACCACAATCGTGTCGCGCCGCGTCAGCAGGCTGCGGGTGGTGGAGTGGCGCAGGCGTTCGATTTCCTGATTGATCGCCGCGTCCTTCTCGATAAACAGATCCTTGCCCGGCACGTAGGCTTCGGGCTGGTAGTAATCGTAGTAGCTGATAAAGAATTCGACGGCGGCGTCGGGGAAGAACTCGCGGAACTCGGAGGCGAGCTGCGCGGTCAGGATCTTGTTGGGGGCCATGATCAGGGCGGGGCGGCCCGTCGCCTCGATGACTTTCGCCACAGAGTACGTTTTTCCTGTGCCCGTCGCTCCCAGCAGCGTCTGGTATCGCAGTCCCGATTCCAGACCGTCCACCAGGGAGCGAATGGCGGTTGGCTGATCGCCGGACGGCGTGAACTCGGATTTGATCTTGAGCATCGGGGGAGACCTCCAGGGAACAGTGAGAGCGGGCAGAGCGGCAGACGCCGAAGCGTTTCCTATAGTTTACGCCCCCAGCGTAAGAGGATGGTAGGCCAGATGGCGGATGGAGAGGGGGCTGCCCATACCCTCAGCTCATGACTTCGCCGAACGCCCGGCAATTCCTTATTGAGCGACTTCATCGGCAACTGAAAGCTGTCCCCCACATCCACGCCGTCTGGCTGGAAGGTGCTGACGCCGAGGGCAGAGCAGACGAATATTCAGATCTCGATCTGTGGCTGGACGTGGACTCCGGGCAGCAGGAGAAGGTGTTCACCGTGGTGCGAGAAGTCGTGGCAACCTTCGGTCCGATGGATGTAGAGGACGTCTACACCCATCCTCACCCACAGATCCAGCAGCGTTTTTACCGCTCGGTGGGACTGCCACCGTTCCTGTTCGTGGACGTGTGTATCCAGACGCACGGGCGAGAGGTTGTCTTTGGTCCGGCAGACGCTTTCCTGGCCCTCTTTGACCGGGACGGCGTTCTGAAACGCGGCGCAGCTCCCACCGTGCAGACCAAAGCCGAGGCCGAGGCGCTGATATCTCGTCGCTGGCGCTGGATTCTGGTGGAAAAGGAAGTGCGGCGCGGTCATCCGCTGGAGGCATTGGCGTCCTACCACGCTGAGGTTTTAGAGCCGCTCACCGAACTTCTGAGATTACGCTATGCACCGCACAAAATTGGCTACGGCCTGAAACACATTTACGCCGATCTGCCTGCCGAGGCCATGCATGAACTGGAGGGGCTGTACGCCCTGACGCAGCCCAACGAATTGCCCAGTGGCATGGAACGGGCTGGGCGCTGGATGGACGAACTGGCCTCAACTCTGACCTGAGCCAGCCCCCAGCATCTCCTCAGCCACCCCCAAAAAGGCACGCACCACCGGATTCTTGCCCTCGTCGCGCCGCCACACGGCCATGATGTCCACCAGTGGGGCGTCCTCCACGGGACGGTAGACCACGCCGGGCAGCGACAGGCGGTTAAAGAATTCGATGGGCAGAAAGACGCCCACACCCGCCGCCACCAGCGACAGCAGGGTGGGAATCTCGATGGCCTCCTGCACGACATTGGGGGTGAAGCCGGCCCCGGCACACCAGCGCATCACCTGATCGAAATAGGTGGCGCGCAACTGGCGTGGAAAGAACACGAAGGGTTCCGGGGCCAGATCGGAGATCTTCAGCCTGCGCTTGCGCGCCAGCGGGTGTCCGGCAGGCAGGGCCGCCACCAGCGGCTGCCGCCACAGCGCCCGTGAATCCAGATTGGCGGCGCGCACGGGCAGCAGCATCAGGCCCACGTCCAGCACAGCGCCACGCAGCCCTGCTTCCTGCTCCGGCGCGGTCAGTTCGCGCAGATCGACGCTCACGTTCGGGTACAGCTCGCGGAAGCGGCGCACGATTTCCGGCAGGCCGCCGAAGGCCAGACCGCTGACAAAACCCACGGTCAATCGGCCCACCTCGCCCCGTGCGGCGCGGCGGGCGCGTTCCACGGTCTGCCCGGCCAGCGCCAGCGTTTCGCGTGCGCCCACCAGGAATTCCTGCCCGGCGGGCGTGAGCTGCACGCGGCGGGTGGTTCGCAGCACCAGCGGCACGCCCACCTCTTCTTCCAGATTGCGGACGCTGTTGCTGAGGGCCTGCTGCACCACGAAGACACGTTCGGCGGCCCGCCCGAAGTGTTCCTCCTCGGCCAGCGCGACGAAATGGCGCAGGTGACGCAGTTCCATGTCTGCCCAGCTTGCCACACCGGGCGGGCGAAATGTCGCAAACCCCCTGGGAGCTGTCCGGGCTAGATCACGCCCAGCCGCTTTTCCTCCTCGTACAGCCGCTCGCCCACGAACTGCTTGAGCAACGTCTGGTACGGGATTTTCTTGATCTCGGCCACATGCTTGAGCCGCTGCTCGGTGTCGGTGTCCAGACGCAGGCTGGTAACGAAGGTGGCCCTGGGCTGGCGCGGCTGCCGGGGAGAGGGGCGGGGCTGACCGCCGCGCAAACGGGCGGCGAATGCCTGGGTCTCAGGGTCGTTCTTGCCCTCCTCGATCAGGCCAGGGCCGATGCTGTGTGTGTCCCAGAACTCGGCGGCCTCTTCCGTGGTCATGTCCTCTGGAATTTCCTCGCGTGAGTTCACAGGGGGCAAATGGTCATAATCAATTTCAACGGTTTCAGTCATTATTTTCCTCCTGTGCCGCGTAGGCCCGGCGTTCTTCAATACTGGCAGGACGGGCCGTCACAGTGCGGCTCCTTTCTCCTCTTTCTTCGAGAATGACGGCCAAAACCCGTTCCGCCTCTGTCGCACCCACAAAGGCATATCGTTTTTGATTGCGTGGCCCCCGGTGGGCGGTGCGAACCAGTGCAGCAGGATCGCCTACCATCTCCTCCACTTCGTCCGCCTCGACTTTGTGGCGGGCAATATGTTCCAGATTGGCAGCGTCCCAGTCAAAGTCCATCAGTGCTACTTGAGTATATACATTTGTGCCCTACGCTTCCAGCGCCAGCTTGTCCAGGTCGTTCAGCAGCGGCGTTCCTGCCGGATACTCGCCGTTGAAGCACGCCAGACACAGGCCGGGGCCGCCCACCGCCTCGCGGATGCCCCGTTCGCTGATGAAGGCCAGGGTGTCCGCGCCGATCAGTTGCCGGATTTCCTCCTGCGTGTGCGTGCTGGCCACCAGTTCCTTGCGGGCGGCGGTGTCGATGCCGTAAAAGCACGGGTGCGTGATCGGTGGGCTGGACACCCGGAAATGCACTTCCGTTGCGCCCGCGTCTCTCAGCAGATTGACGATCTGGCGGGAGGTGGTGCCGCGCACGATGGAGTCATCCACCAGAATCACCCGGCGGCCCGCGACGGCGCTGGTGGGCGAGAGTTTCATCTTGACCTTCAGCTCGCGCGCCTCCTGCGTGGGGGCGATAAAGGTGCGGCCTGCATACGGATTCTTGTACAGCCCGTAGTCGAAGGGAATCCCGCTCTGGCGCGCGTAGCCAATGGCCGCGCCGATGCCGCTGTCGGGCACCGGGACCACGATATCGGCCTCCACCGGAAATTCGCGGGCCAGTTGCTCGCCCATGCGGATGCGGCTGGCGTGGGTGTCTATGCCGTCCAGTTGGCTGTCGCTGCGGGCAAAGTAGATCCACTCGAAGGCGCAGGGCGTGGGCGCACGCGGCTCCACCATCAGGCTGTGCAGGCCGTCCCGGTCTACCCAGACCAGTTCGCCAGGCTGCACGTCGCGCAGCAGCCGTGCCCCCACCGCGTACAGGGCACAGGGTTCGCTGGCAATGGCATACGCGCCGTCGTCCCGCTGCCCGATCACCAGGGGCCGGACGCCGTGTGGGTCACGGAAACCGATCAGGGCGTGGCGGTTCATCAGGACGCAGGCGTAGCCGCCCTTGAGGCGTTTCATGGCGGCGGCGGTGGCCTCCACCAGATCCATGTGGCTCTCGCGGGCGATCAGGTTCAGCATCACCTCGGAGTCGTTGGTGGTCTGGAAGAGTGCGCCCTCCAGCAGCATCTCCTGACGAACCTCCAGCGCGTTCACGAAGTTGCCGTTGTGCGCCATGCCCAGAATACCCTTGTTGGTGCGGGTGGTCAGTGGCTGGGCGTTGAAGCGCAGGTTGCTGCCGGTGGTGCTGTAGCGCACATGCCCGATGCTGACGCGGGCATTGGGCAGCCGCACGCTGTCCAGGCGGCGCTCGTCGAAGACCTGCGTGACCAGACCCAGGTCCTTTTCCACATGGAATTTCTCGCCGTCACTGACGCACATGCCCGCCGCTTCCTGCCCCCGGTGTTGCAGGGCGAACATACCCAGGTAGGTCAGCCACGCCAGATCGTTGGGCACCGGGGAATACAGGCCGAAGACACCGCATTCCTCGCGCGGCTTGTCGGTGCCGAAGTCGTTCTCGGACAGGACCGCCAGCGAGCTTGGATCAGCAAGGGTCATCCCATAATCCCGATCAGCGGAGATTCGTAAGCCAGGGTCAGCGCCGTGAGGTTCACGCTCAAGTGTAGGCCGCGCGACGGGGCGGCAATGGTAAGCGCGTCGCCCCCGCTTTCGCCCAGGCGCACGAAGGGCACGCCAAGTTCACGCAGTTTGTTTTCGGTGGCATCGGCGTCCTGCACCGCCACCACGACGCGACTATGCGCCTCGCCGAACAGCAGGGCGTCGGTGCGGACTTCGGCGGGCACGTCCAGCGTCACGCTGAGGCCGATGCTCCCGGCCATTGCCATCTCGGCCAGGGCCACGGCCAGCCCACCCTCGGCGCAGTCGTGGGCGGTGTCGGTCAGGCCCGCGCGGATCAGGGCCAGCGTGCCGTCAATGACTTTCTGCTCCAGCCCCAGATCCAGCGGCGGTACGCGCCCGGCTTCCAGCCCATGCAGGCTTTCCAGGTACTGCGAGGCTCCAATGCTGTCGGCGTGTTCGCCCAGCAGGTACAGGATCTGACCTGCCGCTTTCAGCCCCAGCGTCGCCCGCTTGGAAATATCGGGCAGCACACCCACCATGCCAATCGTCGGGGTGGGGTGGATCGCCACGCGCTCGTCGCCCTGGGTGTACTGGTTGTACAGGCTGACGTTGCCGCCTGTGACTGGCGTGTTCAGCGCGCGGCAGGCGTCCGCGATGCCCTGCACAGACTGCTGGAGCTGGTAATACACCTCCGGGCGGTGTGGGTTACCAAAGTTGAGGTTGTCGGTGATCGCCAGCGGCGTGGCCCCCACGCAGGCCAGATTGCGCGCGGCCTCGGCGACGGCGGCGGCGGCCCCGATGTACGGATCAAGCTGCACGAAACGCGGGTTGCAATCCGATGTGGCCGCCACACCCATGCCCGAACCCTTGACGCGCATCACGGCGGCGTCGGCAGCACCGGGCACCACCACCGTATTGGTCATCACCTGATGGTCAAAGCGCTGGAAGATCGGGCGCTTGCTGGCAATCGTGGGGTGTGAGAGCAGTTCCAGCAGCACCGCGCCGCAGTCGCCGGGCTGAGGCACGCCGCTCAGATCACGTTCGCGGGCCGCTTTGATCTCTGGGGATTCCACGCCCTCGCGGGTGTATTTGGGGGCCTCGTTCAGCAGGGCGACGGGCAGGTCACAGACCACCTCGCCCTTCCAAGTCAGGCGGTAGTTGGTGTGCGATTCCACCTGCCCGATGTTGACCACGTCCAGTTCCCACTTGTCCAGCAGGTCATACAGCTCCTGCTCACGCCCCGGCACGGGGACCAGAATCATGCGCTCCTGCGATTCCGACAGACACAGTTCCATCGGCACCATGCCCGATTCGCGCGTCGGCACTTTATCCAGATCCATCGTGATGCCCAGCCCGGCGCGGTAGGCCATCTCGCAGGTGCTGGACACCAGACCCGCCGCCCCCATGTCCTGCACCCCGGCCACCACGCCGGATTCAATGGCTTCCAACGTCGCCTCCAGCAGCAGCTTTTCCATGAAGGGATCGCCCACCTGCACGGCGGGGCGGTCTGCCTGACTGGCATTGCTGAGATCGGCAGAGGCGAACACCGCGCCGCCCAGCCCGTCGCGCCCGGTCTTGGAACCGACGTAGATGATCTGGTTGCCCACCTCGCCCATCGTGCCCGTCGCCAGATCCTCGTGCCTCAGCAGACCCAAGGCCATCACGTTGACCAGGGGGTTTTCCTGATAGCTGGGGTGAAAGGTCACCTCGCCGCCCACGGTGGGCACGCCAATCGCGTTGCCGTAGTGGGCGATGCCCTCCACGACGCCGTTCACCAGAAAGCGGGTGCGGGGGCTGTCGGGGTTGCCGAAGCGCAGGCTGTCCAGCACGGCGAAGGGCCGCGCGCCCATCGCGAAGATGTCGCGCAGGATGCCGCCCACGCCCGTCGCCGCGCCCTGCACGGGTTCCACGGCGCTGGGGTGGTTGTGCGATTCCATCTTGAAGGCCACGCCCCAGCCCTCGCCGATGTCCACCACGCCCGCGTTCTCGCCCGGGCCTTGCAGGACTTGCGGCCCGGTGGTGGGAAAGGCGGAAAACAGTGGGCGCGAGTTCTTGTAGCCGCAGTGTTCAGACCACATCGCGCCCACGATGGCGGCCTCCAGCGCATTGGGTTCGCGGCCTATGCGCGAGACGAGCAAGTCGTATTCGTCGGTGGACAGGCCAAAGGTGGCGGCTTGTGGGCGGAGGGATTGGGGTTTGGGGGTGGGTTGGGTCATGGGTTCACCTTGGGAGGGCATTAGTTTCTGGCTGGATATTTGAGCTTGAGAAGTGTTGGGCTGACGATCTCAATTTCAACCACTTCCATAACTCGGTAGTGTTTTTGGAACCAATTTTTCAAGCCTTCGCCCTTGACGCTAATGCGAGCCGTGCCGTTGAGATTGGCCCGCCTGTTGACGTTGCCAGTGAATGTCACACTGGCATCTCCAGCGATGATCTTGATTTCGCCCTCGTCACTGCGGATCAACTGGTCATGCGCGCGAATAACATTAAAAAAGCCATTTTCGTAATAGGTTTTCTGCAATGTTAGCTTGAAGATCGCATTTTTTTGCGTCCAACCAAAAGTATCAGGCATCACGGCCTGAGCCACCGCATTAAGCTGATCGTCAAAACTGAGAAATTGAAGGGTCTGCGTTTCACGGATAACTAGGGCTGAGGCGAGATGAAGGGCATCCATAGCTCTGAGTCCTGCGTGGGCCTTAAGGAGCTGGCTGGCACGGATTGACACGGATGGAGCAACGGTGATTTGAGTCACGGACTGCCAATCCTGCTCAAAACTGTTGAAGTATTCCCAGAACTGCGGCTCACTGAGTTTTCCCTGATGAAAGTTACGGGCAAAAGCACTGGCAACTTCGGCAAAAGCAATCGCAGAACTCGCCACCTCATCGGCACTGTCCGCCAGAGCCATGACCTGCTGGCGCTTGGCTTCATCCTCGCGCAGATACAGTTTGGCAAGGGCGCTGGAGTCCACGTAAAGAACGCTCAAGGGAGCTGCCTGCCCCGGCCCTCAGCAATGATCTGCTCTACTGTCGGGCCACCCTCAATGGTCACAGCCTTGCCGCTGTATCGGAACTTTTTAGCTTTGCTGGGATCGTAGACAGGGGTTTCAGCCGATGCCTGTAAATGATTGAGCGTAGAGGGCTTATCTTCCAGCATCTCGGAAAACTCTACCTTCTCCCCAGTCAACCCCTCCAATGCTTTCATGAGTACCCCGACAGTCTTCAGATCAATCCGCTGAGCCGGGCGACGGGCCAGCGAATAAACTGTATTTGGCGCAACCCGCCCCTCCACTTCCTTGACCAGACGGTAAGCGGTAATGCCGTGCTGCTGCAAGTAGTTGCCGAGATTCAGCCGTAAAGTCATGCTATCAATTTACCATACTGCGAGAAGTTGGTAGTCACGGCTCAAGCCTTCTGCCCCAGCACCACTTGGCCCCGGTGATAGGCCACATGCCGCAGATGCAGCCCCACGGCGGCCAGGCGCGGGCGTTCGCCGTTCGGGGCACTGGGCGAGAAGGTCATGCCTTCCATATCGGCATCGCTGGCGTTTTGCAGGTAAGCCACCGCCTGCGCGCTCACCGTGTCCAGCCGCGCCAGAATGTCCGTTTTGGTGGCGTCCTCGTTCAGAGGAGCAGGCTCAGTTCCCAGTCCGGTGACCCAGACGGCGTCCTCCCAGCCCAGATAGTGGTAATTGGGCGTTTTGTCGCCCAGCACCGTCAGCCGCAGCCAGTCAGCAATGTGAAGCGCGTGCCACGCGGGGCTGTGGCCCAGGCGTGCGGTGGCAAACGATTCCGCTGGAATGCCGTCCAGGACAGTGCGGAAAGCAGAAAGCTCAATGCGGTAGTTGTCGGCCAGAAACTCCTGAAGACCCATCATTTGACCAGCGCTCCTTGCAGACTCTGAAAGACTCCTCGCCCGTCCTCGCCGCCCAGCAGTGCCTCCACAGCCCGCTCCGGGTGGGGCATCATGCCCAGCACGTTGCCGCGTTCGTTAACGATTCCGGCGATGTCGTTGAGGCTGCCGTTGGGGTTGTCCAGGTAACGGAAGACCACGCGGCCCTCGCCCTCCAGCCGCGCCACGGTTTCGGCGTCGGCGTAATAGTTGCCCTCGCCGTGCGCGATGGGGATTTCAATGGTCTGGCCCTGGCTATAGGCGGAGGTAAACGCCGTCGCAGTGTTTTCCACGCGCAGATGCACCGGCTTGCACGCGAAGTGCAGGTCACGATTGCGGCCCAGTGCGCCGGGCAATAGTCCGGCCTCGGTCAGCACCTGAAAGCCGTTGCACACGCCCAGCACGAAGCCACCGCGTTCGGCATGCGCTTTGACGGCCTCCATGATCGGGCTGCGGGCGGCAATTGCGCCGCTCCGTAGGTGATCGCCGTAGGAAAAGCCACCGGGAACGAAGACCAGTTCTGTGCCACTGGGCAAGCCTGCCTCGGTGTGCCACACGAACTGGGCGTCCGGGTCCAGGGTCAGGCGGGCGGCGTGCAGGGCGTCGCCGTCGCAGTTGGAGCCGGGAAATTGAATGACGGCAGTCTTCACAACAGATACCTCATACGTATTCCAATTGCACCACGGTGCGCTCGCTCACGGCGTTGCCCGTATTCAATGTGCTGGCTGGCTCAAACATCATGATCCAGGTTTCGTCCGTTTCCGCGATGGGCAGGTGTTCAACACCGCGCGGCACGACGATCAACTCGCCCTCGTTGACCACCGCCTCGCCGTCCCGAAATTTCAGTCGCAGTTGGCCACGAACCACCATGAACAGTTCGTCCTCCTGCTCGTGGGCGTGCCATTCAAACTCACCGGCAATGCGGGCGATTTTGACCTGTTGCCCGTTCAATTCCCCCACCACTTTCGGGGACCACTGATCGGTAAAGAGGCTGAACTTCTCCTGCAAATTCACCGTCTGTGGCAGGCTCACACTGGCTCCAGCGCCACTTCTTCCAATTCCCAGCGGGCGTCTTCCATGACGGGGTTGCTCAGGACGTTCCCGGCGATGTCGCGCAACTGGGCTTCCACATCGGCGTGTTCGCCGCTGAGACGCAGTTCTATAAATTTGCCCACGCGCACGCCGCTGACGTTGGCGTGTTCCAGATGCGACAGGGCGCGTTCCACCGTGCGCCCCTGCGGATCAAGAATGCTGGGCTTGAGGGTCACGTAAACGCGGGCATGGTAGTGGGGCATGGAGTCTCCTTCGGAGGGGTTAGAGGTTGATGGTGAAAAGGTGATGGAGCGGCTTTTTCTATTAACCATCAACTTTCAACCATCAACAGGCGCAGTCACGCGCCGCAGCATCTCCGCATACGCGTCCTCAACGCCGCCCAGATCACGCCGGAAGCGGTCCTTGTCCATCTTCTCGCCCGTCTCGGCGTCCCAGAAACGGCAGGTGTCGGGACTGATCTCATCGGCCAGGATCACGGTTCCGTCGGGCAGTTTGCCGAATTCCAGCTTGAAATCAATGAGTTTCACGCCGCGTTCCAGAAAAAACGGGGTCAGAAAGTCGCGCACGTTCAGGGCCAGCTCGCGCACACGCGTCAGCTCGGTTTCGGTGGCCCAGTCCAGCGCAATGGCCGTGTCGGTGTTGACCAGTGGATCGCCCAGCGCGTCGGATTTGTAGCAGTACTCCACGACGGGACGGGACAGCGCCGTGCCTTCCTCCAGACCCAGTTTCTTGGCAAAACTGCCCGCCGCGACGTTCCGCACGATCACTTCCACCGGAATGATGGTTACGGCCTTCACGCGCTGCTCGGTGTCGGACAGCTTTTCAATGAAATGGGTGGGAATACCCGCCGCCTCCAGTTTGGGGTACAGGTGGGCGGTGATGGCGTTGTTGGTGGCCCCCTTGCCCGCCCACTCGCCGCGTTTCTGGGCGTTGAAGGCGGTGGCCTCGTCCTTGTATTCCACGATGTACTCGGCAGGATTGGAGGAGGCGTACACGCGCTTGGCCTTGCCCTCGTACTTCAGTTCGCCTCTGTGTATATGGGTATGGGGTATATGGGCATGGGTCATCTGTTCGCCTCTAGAAAGAAGAGTAGAAAGAGCGTCCCCCGCAGTATTTCGGGAGGGCGCTCGGCAGTCGCGGCACTTGGCATGTCTTTGCTCCATCTCCGCCTCTCTGGACGGACTTCAGCGGCCCTTTTGGGGGCCGGGGCGTCTCACGGGACGCGTTTAGAGGGTTGAGTGTGCCGCCAGAGACTGGAGGCCAGCGCACAGCGTAACACCCCCGGCTGCGCCACACGCGGGGATGTTCAGGCGAGTCGGACGGATCACCAGATTACGTTTTGAGGGTCAGATTCAGTGGCTGTGGCTGGCCCCGCCGCCGCGCTTGCCCGCGACTTCCTCACGGACCTCGGCCACCAGGAAGGTGCAGGCTTCGGCGCAGGGAATCGCGCCTGGAACGCCATCAAAGAAGGTCTGGGGCAACTTTTCCCCGGCCCACAGTCGGGTTCGCAGGCAGCCGCCGCACACGTCCGCCGCCACCTCTTCCAGTTGCTCGGGGGTGGCCTTCTGCACGCGGGCGTAGATGCCGGTCTGCCTGCGGGCGGTGGTGGCCCAGGGGGTGGGGCGCAGGGTGTGGCAGCTCTGGGCGTAGGTTTCTTCAATCACGGCGGGATACAGGTACTGCACGGCGCGGACCAGATCAGCCTCGCCCATCACGGCCCGCCAGCCGCGCGGCATGTTGCGGAGGGTATGCACCGGGCGGTGGTGGCCGCCCTCGTCGCGGCGGGTGAAATCGCGCACGCCCTCGGGGGTGACCAAGGTCTGCAACTCGTGACCGGGTTTGCCCTCGTCCAGCGCGTGGCGCAGTTCAAACATGCCGCTCTCGGGCTGCACCAGTACCTCGCCGAAGCGCAGGCCCTGGCGGGCGCGGTCCATAAATGCGCTCCAGGCCGCGCCGTGGACACGTTCGGTATCGCCGTCGCTGGTGCTGGCCCCCGCCGCTTCCTCGGCCAGATGCAGGATCACGTCGGCCACCGCGCTGTGGGTGCCCACCGGCTTGGCGTAATACACCGTCTGCTGGCCGTGGGGGTTGTCGGTAAACGTCGTGACGGCTCCCTCCAGCCCCATGTCCTCGGGAATGGTTTCCAGCGTGTGCCAGCCCTCGGAGGCGAAGAACGGCACCACCACCACGCGGGGGGCCTTGACCATCTCAGGCCACGTTCCCACCTTGGGGTCCTCGTCCAGAAACAGGGCGTGGACAGACGCGAATTGACCGGACTGGCGCAGCACCTCGGCGTTCTGGTACACGATCTTGTTGCTGTTCTCGTTGCGCGTGGTGCCGTGGCCCAGCACGATCAGCGCGGTGTCTTCCGGGCTGGAATCCGGCAGGGCTTCATGGGCGCGGGCCAGGATCACGTCCGACATGCTGGGATGCACGCCATAGGGCAGGGTGTAACGCACGGTGCGTCCGCCCAGCACGCGCGCCACGCCTTCGGGCGGCACCGGTCCCTGGTGGCCCAGGCCCATTTCACGCGGAATGACCGTCTCGGTGAAATAGCCCTCGGAGATGAACATGGGAATCACCGTGACATCCGTGCTGGCCGTGGTTTTCAGCACCTGCCGCAGGGAGGGTTCTTCCTTCCAGTAGCCCTCCACCACCTCGTCGTAGAGGCCGCGAGCGCGAATCATCTCGGCGTAGCGGTAGACCGCCGCCGCCGATTCGCCGTTGAGGTGGGAGCCGTGACCGATCAGAACCAGAGAACGCATAGCACGCACTGTAACGCCGCATGGGGCGCAGAAATGTCCCGCTTGTTGCTGGATAGACCCTGCCGGAGATAAGTGAGCCTGAAGTCGGCCCTCATGCCGGGCAACTCCCCAGCGTCTAGCGTAAGAGGCGACACAAAGTCAGCTCACTTCAGGAGGTTCTCTATGTTTTTTGACCAGAAAGACCGTCACGAGCAAATGGCTAAACTTGATCCCCGCGACACCGATGGCGACGGCACCGTCAGCCCGCAGGAAGCCGCTGCGTACATCCAGGACTACATGAAGAACGCTTCCCCGGAGGAGCGTCAGCAGATCCTGAAGGACTACATCGGCGGCATGTCGCCGCAGGACCGCCAGCAGATGGGCGACGCGATAGTGCAGAGCAGCGCCAATCCCGTCCAGAAGGTCAATTCTGAGGACCCCAACGATCTGGCCGACGCCTATGCGCGCACCGCCCAGGCCCCAGCACAGGATGGCAAAAGCCCGCTGGAAGCCGCGTTCGGCGCGGGTGGCCTGCTGAGCAATCCGATGGTCAAGGCTGGTCTGGTGGGTCTGGCCGGAGTGATCGGCAGCAAGTTGCTGCGTGGCCGAAACTAAGCTCTGGCTTATTGAAGACCCCACCGTTGCGTGGGGTTTTTTGCTGTTCATTCCAGTACCACCCCAACCTCTGTCCGCAACCGCTCAATGATGGCGCGGCGCACCTCGGCGGGTACAGTGACTTTGCGCCACTCAAACGGTTCCCCAAAAGTTGGATCGTCAAAGACCATGCCGCCGAAGTGAACGGGCTGGGCGTAACGCGGCGTGATGTGCCAGTGGACGTGCGGGTTGGGCTGACCATCTTTGAATGGCGGGTCCGGCTCGGCTTCCCGGTAAGCCCAGTTGCGCTGATAGGCCATGTTGATCAGGGCCGCCCCAAACGCCCGCTCCAGCGCAGGTTCCAGCGCCGCAATGACGGTCTGAAACTCCAGCCACTCGGCTGGAGTCAGGTCCGCCATGCGGGGAACGTGGCGGCGGGTTGCCAGCAGGACATTCCCCAACCCGCACTGCGCGGGATGCAGCACCACCTTCCAGCCGTCCGTGAAAAAGACGATGTCCGGGTCATGCTGGGGTGGCGTACAGGTGATGCATTCGGGGTTGAGCCGTGCCACAGACGCGACAGCCAGCGCCCGGAACAGTGGCTTAGCGCCCCCCATAGTTCGGTGCTTCCTTTGTAATGGTGACGCCGTGCGGGTGGCTTTCAATCAGGCTGGCCCCGGTGATCCGCACGAACTGGGCGTGATCGCGCAGGGCCTGCAAATCCGGTGCGCCGCAGTAGCCCATGCTGCTCTTGAGGCCGCCCACGAACTGATAGATGACCTCGCCCGCCGTCCCCCGGTAGGCGATGATGCCCTCAATGCCCTCGGGGACGAACTTGCGGCTGCCGCTTTGGAAGTAGCGGTCACTGCTGCCCTGGTCCATCGCGCCCAGGCTGCCCATGCCCCGGTAGCTCTTGTAGCGCCGCCCGTCGCGCAGGATGGACTCGCCGGGGGCCTCGTCGGTCCCGGCCAGCATGCTGCCCATCATGACCACGCTTGCGCCCGCCGCTATTGCTTTGGGCACGTCCCCGGTCTGCTTGATGCCGCCGTCTGCAATGACGGGAATCCCGGCTTCCATCGCGGCGGCACTGGCCTCGAAAATGGCGGTGATCTGGGGAACGCCGACACCCGTGACGATGCGGGTGGTGCAGATCGACCCAGGTCCTATGCCGACCTTAACCGCGTCTGCGCCAGCTAAAATCAGGTCTCTGGTCCCGGAGCGCGTGGCAACATTGCCCGCGATCACGTCCACATCAAACTGCTCTTTCACCCGCGACAGTGCGTTCAGGATGCCCTGACTGTGGCCGTGGGCGCTGTCCAGCACCAGAATGTCTACTCCGGCGGCCACCAGCGCCGCGCTCCGGTCCATCAGGTCCGCGCTGACGCCGATGGCCGCCGCGACGCGCAACCGGCCCAGATCGTCCTTTGCGGCGTTGGGGTACTTGACGCGCTTGGTCAGGTCCTTGATGGTGATCAGGCCGCGCAGCATGTTGTCGCCGTCCACCACCAGCAGCTTTTCAATGCGGTGGCGTTTGAAGATCTCCTGCGCCTGCTCCAGCGTGGTGCCCACGGGAACGGTAATCAGGCCCTCGCGGGTCATCACGTCCTGGATGGGAGTGGACAGGTCATCGATAAAGCGCATGTCGCGGTTGGTGATGATGCCCAGCAACTTCCCTGCCGGATCGGTGATCGGCACGCCGCTGATGCGGTACTCGCCCATCATGCGGTCTGCCTCTCCCACGGTGGCGTGAGGGGGCAGCGTGATGGGATCGACGATCATGCCGCTCTCGGAACGCTTGACCTTGCGGACCATTTCCGCCTGCGCGTCGATGTCCATATTCTTGTGGATCACGCCGATGCCGCCCTCGCGGGCCATCGCCACGGCCATGCCCATTTCGGTCACGGTGTCCATCGCCGCGCTGACAAAGGGGATGTTCAGGCGCACGCGGCGGGTCAATTGCGCCGACACGTCCACCTCGTGCGGCAGCACCGTGGAATGGCGCGGCTGGAGCAGCACGTCGTCGAAGGTGATGCCCTCCTGGCTGAACTTGTAGGCGAAACGGTCTTGCTGTTCGTCCTGATGGTCGGCGGCGGCAAAAGCCGGGGCATCCGGGGCAGAAGTGGGCGCACTCATGCTTTAGAAGTGTAAGCACTTTGGATATGGCGTGCAGTGTTAGGGTCTACATGACCGGGGGAAGATGCAGCGATTTGCGGGTGGATTTCCGTGAGTCAGGGGGAACGATCCGGCGTCCCGCTTACCCCTGCGAGTTCTCGCCCGTTTCCCCGGCGTCAGGATCGGGGCGTTCCTCCGGCTGCTCAGCCTCGCTGGCGGTCCCCAGCAGCACGCTGGCAAAGCTGCGTTTCTCTGTCGCATCGGCGCTGGCCGGGGTGTCCTCCGCGTGGTCATCGTGGATGCCGACGAGTGGAGAGGTGTCTTTTAAACCCGTGCCCTTTTTGTCATCGTCCATGCGTCAGCCTCGGTCATCTGCTGGCCGCCGGGATATGGAAAGGGTCAAGCGGTCTTGAGAACAGTCTTGAAAACAGGGCGCGGCGGCAAGCGGCGTGGATGCCTAGCGCCTCTGCCATCATGTCCCCATGAGTGATCTGGACGGACGCATGGGCGGCCTCACGGCGGGCTACGACATCAAGGCCAAATGGGACGGCGAACGCCTGCGCGGGCGCGTCGGGGGGCGTTTTAACGGCAAGGACATAGACCTGACCCTCAAAGGTGGCGAGGTGGATGGGCGCATCGGCGGCGTCTTCGGCGGCTTTGATGCGAATGGCAAAGTTAGCGCCGAGCGGGTGGAGGTGCGGCTGGGCGGACGCATTGACGGCGACAACGTGGAGTTGAAGGTCAGCGCCGACACCATCACGGGCCGTTTCTCGGGCCGGATTGACGGCAAGGATGTGGACCTGCGGCGGGACGGCCCCACCCTACTCGGACGCATCGGCGGCCATCTGGACGGCAAGGATGTGGAGCTGGAATTTGGTTTGATTCCCCCGGCCCTGGCTGCCCTGGCCGCCGTCTGCGCGTTCAAGGCGCTGGAAGACGAGCAGAACGACGCGGCGGCCAGTTCCAGTTCGTCCTGAAGCCCCGCCTTACCCAAGACCTCATTCTTCAGCAAGCCGCACATTCCCCGTTCAGACCCCGTGCTACGTTTTTTTGCATATGACCGCTGCAAATATGACCGCGAATAAGGCCAGAACGCTGGGTGAACTGCTGGACACGCCCGCCTATGCCGGACGCACCCCCTTTGACGGCAAAATCCGACTGGTGCAGGACGAGGTCCGCGAGAACCTGACCCGCAAGCTCAGGAGCGGCGAGGAACTGTTTCCCGGCGTGGTGGGCTACGACGACACCGTGATCCCGCAACTGGTCAACGCCCTGCTGGCGCGGCAGAACTTTATCCTGCTGGGGCTGCGCGGCCAGGCCAAGAGCCGCATCCTGCGGGCCATCACCGAACTGCTGGACGACGTGGTGCCCGTGATTGAAGGCGTGGACATGCCCGACGATCCCATCAACCCCATTGGCGCAGAAGGCAAGCATCTGCTGGAAGTCCACGGCATGGACCTGCCCATTCGCTGGTTGCCCCGCGCGGACCGCTACGTGGAAAAGCTGGCGACGCCCGACGTGACCGTGGCCGACCTGATCGGCGACGTGGACCCGATCAAGGCCGCCCGCCTGGGCACCAGCCTGGGTGACACCCGTTCCATGCACTTCGGGCTGCTGCCACGCGCCAACCGGGGCATCTTCGCCATCAACGAGCTGGCCGATCTTGCGCCCAAGGTGCAGGTGGCGATGTTCAATATCCTTCAGGAAGGGGACGTGCAGATCAAGGGCTACCCCATCCGCCTGGAACTGGACGTGATGCTGGTCTTCAGCGCCAACCCCGAGGACTACACGGCGCGCGGCAAGATCGTCACGCCCCTCAAGGACCGCATCGGCAGTGAAATCCGTACCCACTACCCCACCGACGTCAAGCTGGGCATGGGCATCACCGCGCAGGAAGCCGTCAAGGACGACGCCGTGACCGTTCCCCCCTTCATGGCCGAATTGATCGAGGAAATCGCCTTCCAGGCCCGTGAAGATGGCCGCGTGGACAAGATGTCGGGCGTGTCGCAGCGCCTGCCTATTTCTCTGCTGGAAGTCGCCGCTGCCAACGCCGAGCGCCGCAGCCTGATTGGCGGCGACGAGGCCGTGGTGCGTGTCAGCGACGTGTACGCGGGCCTGCCTGCCATTACCGGCAAGATGGAACTGGAATACGAGGGTGAGCTGAAGGGCGCGGACAACGTGGCAAAGGAAGTGATTCGCAAGGCTGCTGGGGCCGTCTACGGACGCCTGTGCGGCAGCATGGACACCCAGGCGCTGGAAAAGTGGTTTGAGGACGGCAACGTCTTCCGCTTCCCGCAGTCCGGCGATTCCGGCGCGGCCATGAAGGCGACCAAGGAAGTGCCCGGCCTGAGCGACATTGCCAGGGAAGTCGCGGACAGCAATAGCGACGCCGTGCGCGTCAGCGCCGCCGAGTTCGTGCTGGAAGGGCTGTATGGCCGCAAGAAGCTCTCGCGTGCCGAGGAACTGTACGCCGCCCCTGAACCTGAAACCCGCCAGCAGCGCGGCGGACGCTGGAACTGAGGAAGGGTTGTGGGGTGTGGGTTGTAGGTTGTGGGAAGAGATGGAGCCACTGGATATTGTTTCCGGTGGTTCCATTTTCCTGTCCCGGCTAGAATTGCCTCCATGCCCTATATCAACGTCCGGTTGACCCGCAAGGACATCACGACTGAACAGAAAGCCCAGATCGTCCGCGAAATCACCGCCACCATGCAGAGCGTGCTGGGCAAGAAGCCGGAGAGCGTGCATGTCGTCATCGACGAGATCGAACCGGAAAACTGGGGCTACGCGGGCGAGCTGACCTCCGAACACCGTAAGCGGCAGGGGTAATTTACCCATGTTGCCCGCTGTCCTCTCCGAACTGATCGACTACTTCGCGCCTCTCTCCACCTTTCAACGGGAGGAGGGCGGCGCGGTCACGTTGCTGACCCCTGGCGTGAACGTGCTGGGCCTGAACGCGACGTATCTGCCAGAAGTGGTGCCGGATCTGCGTTCTGCGCTGGCGTGGCATGAGGTGCATGAGCTTCCGCCGCTGCTGGCCTCGCTCTCGCCTGTTGCCGGAGCGCAGCAGGTGTCAGCGCTGGAGGTGGGGACTTTCACGCCTGTTGAGTTGCAGGAGTCCGGCATCGTGGTGGAGCAGATCAGCCGCCTGCACATGCAGAAATGGGCTGATGTCCTGACTGCTGCATATGGCACGCCAGAGTGGGCGACGCTACTGGCCCAGCATCTGGCGGCGCGGCTGGAAGGGCAACGCGACTATCTGCTGTTGCTGGCCTATGACGGCGCGGGCGAGGTGGTGGGGGCACTGCTGTGGCATGGCATCAAGGGAAAAGGTGCAGCGCATCTATGGGGTGTGACCGACGAAACGGCCCGCCTCCCGCTGCTGAATGCCGCCTGGGCATTGGCAGAGGGCCTGCGCGTGTCGGTCCTTCCCGGCGACGTATCCCTCTCGGAGACCACGGGGGTGTTCTTCGGGGTGAGCGGTGGCGAATAAATCCCAATCGTCCGTGCCTATTCCCGCTTTAATGGGGGCGAAATGCGCTTCCTTCCCTTCATCGTCCTGGGCCTGAGCGTCCTGACTCTCGCCGCCTGCGCGCCCCGCACCGCCCGAACCACCGTGATCCCTGGGCCAGTCCAGACCGAGGTGCGGCCCATGCGTCTGGGTGTGGGACAGGACATCCAGCTTGAGGTGACGCTGAATGGACGCAACGTGCCGCCGAACGAGCTGAACTGGACCAGCAGCGATCCGCGCGTCGTGTCGGTCTCGGCAAGTGGGCTGGCGCGGGCGGCCACGGCGGGTCAGGCGTCGGTGCGGGCCACCCAGACCGGATCAGGCCGGACCCTGGCCGAGTTCCGCGTGCAGGTCGCCGCCCCGCCGCCCGCCACCCCACAGCGCCTGGACACGATGACCGGGCAGGTGCTGGAACTGTCCAACGCCGCGCGGGCCAGGGGCCAGACATGCGGCGCACAGAACTTTCCGCCCGTGCCCCCGCTGAATTCCGAGGCCCGGCTGGGCGCGGCGGCCCAGGCCCACGCCGCCGATATGGCCGCCCTGAATTATTTCAGCCACACCAGCCAGGACGGGCGCACGCTGAAGAACCGGATCGACGCTGCCGGGTACGGCTGGCGCGCGATTGCCGAGAACATCGCCGCCGGGCAGGCCAGCGCGCAGGAAGTGGTGACCGGCTGGCTGAACAGCGAGGGCCACTGCCGCAACCTGATGAACGCCGAGTACCGCGAACTGGGCATCGGACTGGCCCGGAACGCGGGCGGCAAGCTCTACTGGGTGCAGGATTTCGGCACGCGCTGAGCGGTTGTGGGTGGCGGTTACGTCCGAAAGTGTTGAACCCCCGAACGCCGCCCGACGTACCTTCTGATATGCCCGTCCCTCTGCACCGATATGTCCTGAGTCTCCTCGCCGTGGTCCTGCCAGCCGCGCAGATCGCGTGCGCGCAGGCTGCGCCGACAGCCGCAACCCTGGTCCAGTTGCCTGCCCCGGCGGTCTGGCTGGCTTCAGAAGGGCAGCAGATTTACGCCGTCACCGCTCAAGCTGAGTTGCTGACGGTTCAGGACGGCAAGGCGAAAATACTGGCAAAAAACTTTTCCAGCGCTTTTATCATCGCCTGTTCGGGCCGTGTCGTGGGCGTCAACGACGCGGGGCAATTGCAGGTCTGGAACGGGAAGGCCGTCGAGACTGCGCCAAATAAAGACGTTTCCCCGCTGGCGCATCCGGTCTGTCTGCCTTTCGGCATCGTGGCCGTGTCGCGTGCGGGCGATCTGGTGCGCTTTGACCCCGCAGGTGGCGGCTGGCGCGAGGCGGCCCGGACGGCGGCGAATGCCCTGCCAGACGCCCAACTGACCCTGGCCGATCTGAACGGCGCGGGCGACGAGGTGGTGGCCCTGACCCGCCCCGATAGCGCCCGTTACGATCACGGCATCCTGGGCGACACGGCAGAGGCCACTGAAATCACCGTGTTTGAGCGACACGGTCTGGGCGTGCTGGCCCGCCTGAACCTGCCCGCCCCGTATGTTTTCGAGGACTTGCAGGCACGGCCCGTCCGGCTGGTGGGCGGCAAAGATTCGCTGGCCGTCGTTCGTTCCAGTCCACGCGGCGGCGCAGCTCTGGCGCTGATCTCGCAAACAGACGGCAAACTCGGCCTGCGGGCCACCGGGCCAGATTTTGGGCAGACCCACCGCTGGCTGGCCCCCGTCGTCGGCTTTGGGCAACTGTGGGCCGTTAAAACGCCGCACATCGGAGGATTGCTGGCCCAGTACACACAGGCGGGGGACACACAGGCGGGCGACACGCTGAAGATCTCTCCTCCCTTTGCGGGCATTTCCAGCCATAGCATCGGCAGCCGTAACCTGAATGCAGCCGTTCTGACCGCGCCGGGCCAGCTTGTGATTCCCAGCCAGGATCACCGCAATCTGATGGCGCTGGACTGCCGGGCGGCCTGTCGGGTTACGGGCAAACTGGCGCTGGGCGGCACGTATACCAGCAACATGCTCCTTTCCGGTGGTCAGGTTTGGGGGGGCGACAGCAGCGGCAGATTGCACGGCTGGGCGACCAGATAAAAAAAGCCTCCTCCACCGGGGAGAAGGCCAGACGTGATACGGATTCCTTCTGTTTCGTCAATAAACTGGGAAAGCGCCAGCTTGCCAACTCCATGCTCGGAACCCGTTTTAGCTGAACATCTGCTTGTATTCGCCGTAGCCCTCGGCCTCCAGCTTCTCAGCCGGAACGAAACGCAGTGACGCCGAGTTGATGCAGTAGCGCAGGCCGCCCTGCTCCTGCGGGCCGTCGGGGAAGACGTGGCCCAGGTGCGAATCCACGCTGCCGGAGCGGACCTCGGTGCGGGCGTAGCCGATCTTGTAGTCGGTGTTCTCGGTCAACTGGGTGTTCTGGATCGGGCGGGTAAAGCTGGGCCAGCCACAGCCCGCGTCGTATTTGTCGGCGCTGGAAAACAGCGGTTCGCCGGACACCACATCCACGTAAATGCCGTCTCCATCGGTGTCCCAGTATTCGCCGGAAAAGGCCCGCTCGGTGCCCTCGTGCTGGGTCACGCGGTACTGCTCGGGCGTCAGGCGTTCGCGCAGTTCGGCGTCACTGGGCTTGCTGTAACTGAGCTTCGTCGTCGTGTCTGTCATGTGCAGAGTCTAGAAGTGCGGGCCGCCCACAACCGTGGCAGGCCGAACGCTGCGGGCTTGAGCCAATCTTGGGACTTCCTGGGCTGGGCTTGAGCTGACGTTGAGACAACCCTCAAACGCACGGGCGCTTTACACAAACTGAACATGGCAGTCCCTACGATGCCGGGTGAACATTCGCTTCTTTCTTCCCACGGAGGTTTTCCCATGACCCAGAACGATATGAGCCAGAGCGCCAGTTCCGCCATCACCCGCATGTTGCAGACCCACCCGCAGATCGGCCAGTCGCCCTTCGATCTGGCGGCCTTGACCGAATGCATCAGCGCCTGCTTCGAGTGCGCGCAGGTCTGCACGTCCTGCGCCGACGCCTGCCTGGGTGAGACCGAACACGCCGGACACCTGACGCACTGCATTCGCCTGAACTCCGATTGCGCCGACATCTGCACCACCACCGGGCGCGTGCTGATTCGCCAGACCCAGCCCGAACTGGCCGTGATCCGCGCGCAGCTTCAGGCGTGCATGGCGGCCTGCAAAGCCTGCGGCGACGAATGTCAGCAGCATGCCGAGAAGATGGACATGAAGCACTGCGCCGTGTGTGCCGAGTCCTGCCGCCGCTGCGAGCAGGCTTGCCAGAAGATGCTGGACGGCCTGAGCGCCTGAGCTTTTGCAAGTGATTTTCGTCGCCTGCCCGCACCCGTCTTGCGGCAGGCGATGTTTTATTGGGAGCATGCCATGAACGAATCCATGAACCGTCCGCCCGCCTCTCCAAGCCAGAGCGAGAAACCGATGGGCAGGATGGGCGGCAGCTATGGCCGATTTGCCGCCATGATCGCCACCTCCACCATCATCATGTACGGCCTGATGTACCTGAACACCTACGAGCTGGACCATGTGTATTTCAGCCAGACGCGCATGTGGATGGCGCTGTACATGGGCGCGACGATGGCCGTGATCATGCTGGGCTTCATGCTGAACATGCACAGGAGCCGCCGCGTGAATCTGGGCATCGTTCTGGGCAGCATCGCCGTGTTCGCCGGATCGTTGTGGCTGGTCCGTTCACAGGCCACGGTGGGCGACGTGGCGTGGATGAAGGCCATGATCCCCCACCACTCCATTGCCATCCTGACCAGCGAACGCGCCCAGATCAAAGACCCCCGCGTGCGGAAACTGGCCGATGGGATCATCGAAACCCAGCGCCGCGAGATCGCCGAGATGAAGGCGTTGATCGCTGACCTGGAGAATAAACGGTAGATCAATCCAGCATTTTGAGGTTTTTAAAACCCGCCGCACAGCGCTATCCAGGCGCTTGGCAGATCATTTGGCGCGTGTCCAGATGCAGCGTACCGCCCAAGAATGGGTGGCTCAGGACGCTCCGTACATCCGACAGATCAGCAAACAGGGCAACCGCGTCAAATTACTGGGGAGTGCCGCAGGCGTGTTTTCCATGCTGCCCTTCCCTTCGTTTTGAGCGCCCTGAACGGACATTCGGGCAGTTTGCATCGCCTATTGACAGTTCAGCCCGGCACGTTATATATTCACCTGTGGCCAACCAAGATGGGTTAGGCAGGAGTGAATTGGTAATCTCCAGTTTTCAAAATTAACGCCCAATGACAGGAACGCAGCCGAGGAGGTTGCGAGTCCTGACTGCGCCGTTTCTGACGTTCACCAGCTCCACTTTCTCAAGCTTGATTGCAGTTTGATTCTACAGTGTCAGGGGTTACAAAGGTCTTTTTCTGCCCCGAGAAGGCCGTGAGCAACAACAGCAGGGTGCGTGCGAGGTGTGCATGAGTTTTATCGGTAAAGATTCCCGCATTGAACGGTTCGGCGAGATCACTGAGGTCATCCCGCTTCCCAACCTGACCGAAATTCAGGTCAACTCCTTCCGCGCGTTTTTGCAGGCAGACCGCGCGCCGGACAAGCGCGACAACGTGGGTCTCCAGAGCGCCTTTAAAGAAGTCTTTCCCATCGACGAGACTGAGAAGGGCCGCAGCACGGGTCTGGTTCTCGATTACCTGGAATACCGTCTGGGTGACCCGCCCTACACCCCTGAAGAGTGCCGCGAGAAGGACCTGACCTATCAGGCTCCGATGTACGCCAAGCTGCAACTGATCCACAAGGACAGCGGCCTGATCAAGGAAGATCAGGTGTTCCTGGGCGATCTGCCCCTGATGACCGGCGACGGTTCGTTCGTGATCAACGGCGCAGACCGCGTGGTGATCTCGCAGATCCACCGCAGCCCCGGCGTGTACTTCACGTCCAGCTACAAGGGCATCAAGAAGCTGTACACCGGCGCGATCATCCCCATGCCCAAGCGCGGTCCCTGGATCGAGCTGGAAGTCATCGGCGGCGTGATGGAAATGAAGGTCAACAAGCGCAAGTTCCCTGTAGCGATGTTGCTGCGCGTGCTGGGCTATGACGACGCCTCTCTGAAGGCGCTGTTCAGCGAATTCGACACCAACCCCGAACCCGCCGAGGACAAGAGCGCAGGCATGGGCGCGGATGAGGCCCTGCTGCGTCTGTTCACGGTGCTGCGTCCGGGCGATCCGCCCAAGCGCGACAAGGCCACCCAGTACCTCTACGGTCTGCTGGCCGATCCCCGCCGCTACGATCTGGGCAAGCCGGGCCGCTTCAAGATGAACCGCAAGCTGGGCCTGGACCGCCAGGAGTACACCCTGCTGACCTTCGCGGACGGCAAATTCAGCGACGCCGGACTGGTGGATACCATCCGCTACCTGATGGCGCTGCACTACGGCCACGCCACCGTTTCCATGATGGGGCCGGATGGCCAGCACGACGTTCCCGTGGGCGAGGACGACATCGATCACCTGGGCAACCGCCGCGTCCGTACTGTGGGCGAACTGCTGGCCGATCAACTGCGCGTGGGCATGGGCCGCATGGCGCGTGGTGTGCGTGAGCGCATGCTGCTGGGCAACCCCGACGCCGCCACCCCCACCAAGCTGGTCAACAACCGCCCCATCGTGGCGGCCATGCGCGAGTTCTTCGGGCGCAGCCAACTGTCACAGTTCAAGGACCAGACCAACCCCCTCTCGGATTTGCGCCACAAGCGCCGTATCTCCGCGCTGGGGCCAGGCGGGCTGACGCGTGAACGCGCGGGCTTTGATGTGCGAGACGTCCACCGCACGCACTACGGGCGCATCTGCCCCATCGAAACCCCCGAAGGTGCGAACATCGGCCTGATCTCCTCGCTGGCCTCGTACGCCAAGGTCAACCCGCTGGGCTTTATCGAGGCTCCGTACCGCCGCGTGAAAGACGGCAACGTCAGCGAGACGGTGGAATACATGACCGCCGACATCGAGGACAGGTACACGGTGGCGCAGGCCAACAGCCCGCTGAACGCCGACAACACCTTTGCCGACGAGCGCGTGCTGGCCCGCCGCAAGGGTGACCCGCTGTGGTACACCCCCGACGAAGTCGATTACATGGACGTCTCGCCCAAGCAGATCGTCTCGATCAACACCAGCCTCATCCCCTTCCTGGAACACGATGACGCCAACCGCGCGCTCATGGGTTCCAACATGCAGTCGCAGGCGGTGCCACTGGTCCGGGCCGACAGCCCCGCCGTGGGCACGGGTGTGGAGCGCCGCGTGGTCACCGATTCCGGCACCAGCGTCGTCAGCGACGTGACGGGCCGTGTGACCTATGTGGACGCCCGCGCCATCCAGATCACCCTGGCCGAGGATTCCGCCGCCGCTGGCATGGTCACGGGCAATGTCCGTACCTTTGAATTGGTGCGCTTTACCCGCAGCAACCAGGGGACCAACCTCGATCAGCACCCGATTGTCAGCCTGGGTGACGAGATCAAGGCCGGACAGGTCATCGCCGACGGCCCGGCCAGTGACCGGGGCCGCCTGGCGTTGGGACAGAACATCACCATCGCCATCATGCCCTTCGACGGCTACAACTTCGAGGATGCCATCTGCATCAACGAGGGCCTGATCCGCAAGGATTTCTACACCTCCGTCCATATCGAGAAGGACGAGGTCGACGCCCGCGACACCAAACTGGGGCCGGAAAAGATCACCCGCGACATTCCCGGCCTGAGTGAAGCCGCGCTGCGCGATCTGGACGAGGACGGCATCGTGCGCGTGGGTGCCGAAGTCAAGCCCGGCGACATTCTGGTGGGCAAGACCTCGTTCAAGGGCGAGTCCGAACCCACCCCGGAAGAACGTCTGCTGCGCTCGATCTTCGGTGAGAAGGCCCGCGAAGTGAAGGACACCTCGCTGCGTGTGCAGTCCGGTCAGGGCGGCATTGTGGTCAAGACCGTGCGCTTCCGCCGGGGCGACGAGGGCGTGGACCTCAAGCCCGGCGTGCGCGAGATGGTGCGCGTGTACGTGGCCCAGAAGCGTCAGTTGCAGGTGGGCGATAAGGTCGCCAACCGCCACGGCAACAAGGGCGTCGTGTCCAAGATCATGGCCCCCGAGGACATGCCCTACCTGGAAGACGGCACCCCCGTCGATCTGGTGTTCAACCCGCTGGGCGTGCCCTCGCGCATGAACCTGGGCCAGATTCTGGAAACGCACCTGGGAGAAGTCGCGCGTCTGACGGGTCAGAAGTTCGAGACCCCGGTGTTCGACTCGGTTACGGAAGCCACCATCAAGGAAATGCTGGAAGTCGCTGCCGCCGAGAGGTTGCAGGCCCGCAAGGACGACGGCTTCGAGCTGGACAAGCGCGAGCAGGAAGTGCTGGACCGCGCCGGGAAACTGGGCGTGATCAACAAGGCCAGCGTCGATTACGAGGCCGCGCAGATGAGTCTGGCCCGCACCGGCAAGAGCATCCTGTTCGACGGACGCAGCGGCGAGCCGATCAGCGGTCCCGTCGTGGTGGGCACCATGTACGTCATGAAGCTCTACCACATGGTGGAAGACAAGCTGCACGCCCGCTCCACCGGCCCCTACAGCCTGATCACCCAGCAGCCGCTGGGCGGCAAGGCGCAGTTCGGCGGCCAGCGCTTCGGCGAGATGGAAGTGTGGGCGCTCGAAGCCTACGGCGCGGCGCACACCCTCCAGGAAATGCTGACCATCAAGTCCGATGACATCGACGGGCGCGACGCCGCGTACCAGAGCATCGTCAAGGGCGAGGAAGTCTCGGGCAGCACCATCCCCGAATCCTTCAAGGTGCTGGTCAAGGAACTTCACTCGCTGGGCCTGAACGTGGAAGTGCTGGACGCCGGGGACCGCCCCGTGGACATTTTTGAAGGGATGATGCCCAAGCGCTGAGCGCTGACGCGCTGTTGATGGTGAACGGATGATGGTTGATGGAAAACCAGAATCCTCCCCATCAACCATCATCCTTCAACCATCAACATAACTCCGAGGGAGTTTCAATGAAAGATTTCAGCAAAGTCCGTATCGCCATTGCCAGCCCGGAAAAAGTCCGTGAGTGGAGCTTTGGCGAGGTTGAAAAGCCCGAAACCATCAATTACCGCACCCTCAAGCCCGAGCGCGAAGGTCTGTTCGACGAGCGGATCTTCGGGCCACAGAAGGACTACGAGTGCGCCTGCGGCAAGTACAAGCGCCAGCGTTACGAGGGCAAGGTCTGCGAGCGCTGCGGCGTGGAAGTCACGTCCAGCAAGGTGCGCCGCTACCGCATGGGCCATATCGATCTGGCCACCCCTGCCGCGCACATCTGGTACGTCAAGGACAGCCCCAGCAAGATCGGCACGCTGCTGGACCTGAGCGCCGGGCAACTGGAAAAGGTGCTGTACTTCAGCTCCTTCCTGGTCACCGATCCCCGCAACGCCCAGAAAGACGGGCGGCCCCTCAAGCGCGGCGAACTGCTGACCGACGACGAGTACCGTGAACTGCGCTTCGGGCGGCAGGAAACCTACACCATTCCCAACGGTCAGGAAACCGTCGTGGGTGACGGCGAGTACGTCACGCGCGGCCAGACCCTGGGCGGCAACGTGGTCGCCAAGATGGACGGCCTGGCCCAGTACCGCTTCCCCCGCCGCGCCGAGATCGCCTACCGTGAGGAAGTGGAGGCCACCCTGCCTCTGCCCAGTGACGTGCTGGTGGATCAGGAAACCTTCCGCGCCGGAGAAATCCTGGCCGAGCTGGAAGCTGACGTGAGCATCACCGCCCCTGTCGCCGGGACCGCGTTCCTGAGCGAGATGGGCGAGGACTCCGTGATGGTGGTCATCCGCGAGAGTGTGGACGCCGCCCCCGCCGAGCAGGACGAGAACGGCGAGGACATCGAAGTCGAGACCCCGCTGGGCGAAGTGCTGGCCCGCGTCTACGTGCCGCAGGGCATGGAAGTCGCGGTGGCCCACGGCGAGATCATCGACGCCGGAGCGGAACTGGCCTCGGCCAAGTCCGGCCAGCGCCTACGCGTCAGCCGCGACAGCCGCCTGAGCGAAGTCAAGCTGCCCAAGAAGGGTGACCCCACCGTCACCGCCCACTGGACGCGCCGCGCCGAGTACCCGATCAACCCCACCATGCACGTTCTGGTCGGCGACGGCAGCGATGTCGAGGCCGGGCAGCGGGTCGTCGGGGCCATCGACACCGCCGAGGAAATCACCGCCGAGGCCAACGGCACCATCACACTGCACGCCCCCGCCAGCGTCATCGTGTCCAAGGCCAAGGTCTACCCCTATGAAGACGAACCCCTGGTCGTGATCGGGGACCGCGTGGAACCCGGCGACGAGCTGGCCGACGGCGGCAACCTGCGCTCCGAAATCTCGGGCCGTATCGAGATCGATCTGGTCCGCAAGCAGGTGCGCGTGATCGAGTCCTACGATTTCGAGGCCAAGATGGGCGCGGAGGCCGTCAAGGAACTGCTCGACGATATCGATCTGGACGTGCTGGAAGCCGAACTGAACGAGGCGATGAAGGATTCCTCGCGCCACAAGCGCGCCAAGTCCCGCAAGCGGCTGGAAGTCACGCGCGCCTTCAAGCGCAGTGGCAACCACCCCTCCTGGATGATCCTGAACACCGTGCCGGTGATGCCGCCCGATCTGCGCCCGATGGTGCAGGTGGACGGCGGACGCTTCGCCACGTCTGACCTGAACGATCTGTACCGCCGCCTGATCAACCGCAACAACCGCCTCAAGAAGCTGATCGGTCAGGGTGCGCCCGACATGATCATCCGCAACGAGAAGCGCATGTTGCAGGAAGCGGTGGACGCGCTGATCGACAACGGACGGCGCGGTAGCCCCGTGACCAACCCCGGCTCTGACCGCAGCCTGCGCTCACTGACCGATCTGCTGGGCGGCAAGCAGGGGCGTTTCCGCCAGAACCTGCTGGGCAAGCGCGTGGATTACTCCGGGCGCAGCGTGATCGTCGTCGGCCCGCAGCTCAAGCTTCACCAGTGCGGTGTGCCCAAGCGCATGGCCCTGGAACTCTTCAAGCCGTTCCTGTTCAAGGTGCTGGAAGAGAAGGGCGAAGTCACCAACATCAAGCAGGCCCGCAAGATGCTCGAACGCTACCGCGACACCCGCGACAGCGTCTGGGATGCCCTGGAAGAGGTGATCGAGGACAAGGTGGTGCTGCTCAACCGCGCGCCCACATTGCACCGCCTGGGCATTCAGGCGTTCGAGCCGGTTCTCGTGGAAGGCCAGTCCATCCAGTTGCACCCCCTCGTCTGTGAAGCTTTCAACGCCGATTTCGACGGCGATCAGATGGCGATCCACGTCCCCCTCAGCGCGCAGGCGCAGGCGGAAGCCCGCATTCAGATGCTGGCCTCGCACAACCTGCTGTCCCCGGCCAACGGCGAGCCGAACGTCAAGCCCAGCCGCGACATCATCCTGGGCATCTTCACGCTGACCCAACTGCGCCACGACAACCTGGGCGCGGGCACGGACTTCGCTGACGAGAACGCCGCTTTGCAGGCGCTGGAAGCCGAGACGGTCAGCCTCAACAGCCCGATCACGGTGCGTGGTGTGGCCACCAGCCCTGGCCGCCTGAAGTACAACTTCTCCAGCCCCGACGAGGCCATCATGGCCGTCGAGCGCGGTGGCCTGGACTACCAGGATCACGTCCGCATCCGCCTGAACGGCACCATCTACGAGACCAGCGCCGGGCGCGTGATGTTCCGCCGTCTGGTGCAGGAAGCCCTGGGCACCCAGGCCGCGTTGGTGGATACCCTGGTCAACCTGGACACCGCCTACGAGAAGGATCACCTGAAAGACATGGTGATGGCCTGCTTCAAGCACCTCGGGATCGAGGCCACCGCCGGACTGCTGGACGCCCTCAAGGACAGCGGCTTCAAGCTGTCCACCTCTTCCGGCATCACCATCGGCATCGACGACGTCGTGATTCCGCCCAGCAAGGGCGAGATCCTGGCCCGCGCCGAGGAGCAGGTCGCGGAAATCGAGCAGAACTACGAGTTCGGCTTCATGACCAACGAGGAGCGCTACAAGCAGGTGGTGCAGCTCTGGAACGAGACCAAGGACGAGGTCAAGAACGCCATGTTCGACAACTTCAGCCAGAACTACCCGTTCAACCCGCTGTGGATCATGAGCCAGTCCGGGGCGCGTGGTAACGCCCAGCAGATCACGCAGCTCGCCGGGATGCGCGGCCTGATGGCCCGCCCCGACGGCAGCACCATTGAGGTGCCGATCAAGGCCAGCTTCCGCGAGGGCCTGACCGTGCTGGAGTACTTCATCAGCACGCACGGCGCGCGTAAGGGCGGGGCCGATACCGCCCTGCGTACCGCCGACTCCGGTTACCTGACCCGCAAGCTGGTGGACGTGGCCCACGAGGTCGTCGTGCGCGATGTGGACTGCGGAACCACCGACTACAGCACCATCAGCCTGGGTGCCACCGACGAGCGCAGCGGCGAGTGGCGCGCGCGCAAGGCCAGCGAGATCGAGACCAGCATCTATGGCCGCACCCTGACCGCAGACATCGAACTGTCCGACGGCAGCACCATCCGCGAAGGCGAGATGCTGTCCCTGGAACATGTCAAGGCGATTACCAAGGATGCCAAAATTCTGCTGGACATCTTCGTCCGCACCCCGCTGAACTGCCGGGTCAAGAGCGGCGTATGCCAGAAGTGCTACGGCTACGATCTTTCGCAGGCCAAGCCGGTCAGCATGGGCGAGGCCGTGGGCGTGGTGGCCGCAGAAAGCATCGGCGAACCCGGCACGCAGCTCACCATGCGCACCTTCCACACCGGCGGCGTGGCAGGCAGCGGCGGCGGCGACATCACCATGGGTCTGCCCCGCGTGATCGAGCTGTTCGAGGCCCGCAAGCCCAAGGTTCCGGCACTGATCGCCGACACCACGGGCGTCATCCACATCACCGAGGAAGACGAGCGCTACCTGATCAAGGTGGAGGCCGACGACGCCCAGTTCAGCGGCAAGCTGCACAAGGTCACGCGCGCCACCCGCCTGCTGCCCGAAATCAAGGACGGCACGCACGTCGAGGCCGGTCAGCAACTGACGCGCGGGGCCGTCAACCCCCACGATCTGCTGGAGTACAAGGACAACGAGTCCGCCCAGAAGTATCTGGTGGATGAAGTGCAGCGCGTATACCGCAGTCAGGGCGTGAAGGTCCACGACAAGCACATCGAAGTGATCATTCGTCAGATGTTGCGCTACGTGGAAATCGTGGACGGCGGCAGCACCGATCTTCTCGAAGGCCAGACCGTCGAGCGCTGGGAAGTGGACGGGGCCAACAACGCCCTGCCCGAGGACGCCACGCCGTCGAGCTGGAAGCCCGTTTTGCTGGGCATCACCAAGAGCAGCCTGACCACCAAGAGCTGGCTGAGCGCGGCGTCGTTCCAGCACACCACCCACGTTTTGACCGAGGCCAGCATGAAGGGTCAGGTCGACGATCTGATCGGCCTCAAGGAAAACGTCATCCTGGGCAAGCTGATTCCCGCTGGCACCGGCCTGCTGACCGTGCGCGACATGCAGGTGGCCGATGACCGCACGCTGGAGAAATACGGCGAGAGCAACAACAGCAGCGACTCCGTCACCGGGGACCGCAGCTACGACGACACCCGCCCCGGCGTGGTCAACGAGAACGTGACCTATACCAACTGAGGTTGATGGAAGAAGGTTGATGGTTAAAAGCCGGAAGCCAACAACCTGAAATGCAAGCCCCCACCTGGGAACGGGTGGGGGCTTTCGCGTTGTGTGCTTCCGTTCTCCTCAACCTTACGCCCTCCACAGCGCCGTACTGGAGCATGTTCCGCTTCTCCGGTCCGGCGCGGAAAGACGCCGCACTTCAGGGAGACAGACCAAAAAAAATCAACTCCTGCTTTGCGGAAGTTGTCGGCGGTGGAATAGATTGGGTGAAATAAATTGGCAGGAGAAGCGTCACCCTCCCCGGTAGAAGCTCAGTCCAGCGGGAAAGTGGGTTGCTGGTAGACAGGCAGGACGCGGTACGCAAAAATCTGGATCAGGCTCGGATCAAAGGCCATGCCCGAGTGTTGCAGCAGATACGTGGCGGCCTCGTCGGCGGTCCAGGCGGCGCGGTAAGGACGGTCCGAGACCAGCGCGTCGTAGACATCGGTGATCTTGAGGAGGCGGGCCAGCAGCGGGATAGATTCGCCGATCAAGCCCATCGGGTAGCCCTCGCCGTCCCAGCGTTCGTGGTGGTGGAGAATGCCCCCCAACGTCTCGCTGTCGATCTGTGGGGCGGTGCGCGCCAGGCGGTAGCCCAGGCTGGGGTGCTGCTGGATGACCTCAAATTCTGCGGGCGTCAGCGGGCCGGGTTTGTTCAGGATGCGCGGGTCGATGGCCACCTTGCCGATGTCGTGAAGCAGTCCAGCCCACACGATCTGCCGGATATCCCGTTCACTGTGGATCAGGTCTGCGGCGGTGGCGAGGTGCAGGGTCAGCTCGGCCACCCGGCGCTCATGCCCCTCGCAGGGGCGGCCCGCGATAGCGGCGACCCACGCGCTGGCTTCGCGGAAGTTGGCCTCGACCGTCAGGTCATGGCTGCTCGCGTCGGATGTCCAGGCTCCGCTGTCTGGGTTGTTCCAGGAAAGCCACCTGGGACTCATTCCAGGCCAGTACAGGACAGGCGACCCATCCGAAAAGACATGCTGTCCATACGGTTGGTCAGCAGCGAGGTGCTGGCCGGGCGGACGTTGGAGGTTTCCGTGGCCTGCTGGCTCACCTGTTTGGTGGCAGCGGTGTTGAAGGATTCACGGACCTGCGGCGTTTTGCGGGGGTAGGATATGGTCATGTCAGTCGCCTTAGTTCGCGTTAACGCTGGACTGGGCAGCTATGGGGGCGCGTTCCAGGCCGGGGCAGCCGATCTGGACTGCACTTGCCGAAGTGACAACCAGTGCGAGGAGGAGGCCAATCATGGAGCGCAGGGTCTTTTTCATGAAGTCATCTTAATCGGTCAAGTGTGAATAAGCGTTTAAGCCGTACAGCACAGCTTCAAGCCGACTTCGACTCGGGTGATTATAACTCTGTTTTAACAGTGTTGCGGACACAAGAGGACCTGAGTGCCGAGCAGATGACCTGGCTGGGTATTTCACTCCTACGCACCAGTCAGTTTGCGGAGGCCGAGCAGTCGCTAGAAATGGCAATGGCGCTGGGTAACGACGAAGCTGCTGTGGAGTACGGCAATTTATTGCGCGCCACAGGTGAGAATAGAAGAGCCGCTGCTCATTTTGGCGATTTACTTTCTCGGTTGACAGGAGAGCTGTTATTTCGAGCGCTTCGTTGGTACGGTGTGACATTGCAACAGCTTGGTGAACCAGGTGCAATCAAAGCTATTGAAGAGTCCAGGCGTGGCTATCTCTTATTGGGCGACAAGAGGATTGCCGCGCGCATATCCCATACTCTGGCATCCACCTACGCTTTGAGGGGTGAATTGCCCGTAGCGCTTAAGCTCCTTAATGGAGCATTACCCGTCCTAGAGCAGGATTCAAACAAGCGGCCTCTGCTGGCGGCTATTTATACTCTTATTGATATACAGATTGAAATAGGGCAGTTAGACATAGCAGCAGAAATGATTGAAAGGGCACAAGGAATTGCCTCAGAAATTGACGATGAATATACTTCGCTTCATCTGGCTGCACGAAAAATAAACATCATGCTTCTCGGTGGTGACTACGGTGGATTTGTCGAACAACTCCTTGATTTAATTAAGCGTGGTGAGGAACTCCGAGAGTTTTATATTACCGATTACGCCCTCTCACACCTCGCCAACCATTACAGCCGGATTGGGGAGCATGCCGAGGCCGTTCGCACGATTGCCCGCCTGCGTGCCTTAAATCCTGATCTGTCGCTGTACGCGCGGGTGGTGCTGGCGATGATGGCCCTGCGGCGCGGCGACAGTGCCACGGCGCTGCGGATGCATCTGGAAGTGCGTGAAGACGCCCTGCGGCGCGGCGCGCAGATCGACGCCACGCGCGCGCTGCTGCTGGCGGCCTTCAGCGCTTACCGCATGAACGATCTGCCGCGCTGCACTGGGCTGCTCTCGGAGGCGCTGCTGGAACTGGCGGGTCAGCCGCACTCGCAGTCGCAGGCGGCCATCGCGCCGGACCTGCGGGAAATCGAGGAAATGCTGGCCTACGCCCGCCTGCAACCCAATCTGGCCCCCTTGCTGGAGGCCGCGCTGGAAGACGCCTCCTTGCTGGGCGGGACCATGCGCGACGACCTGTTCACCAGCGGGATGCGCCTGGAAATTATGACGCTGGGGCAGGAACTGGTGCTGCGCGACGGGATTCCCTGCGCCATGCGGGTGCGCGGCAGCGTGGCGGTATTGGCTTATCTGGCTTTGCATCCACGCAGCACCCGCCAGGACGTGGTGACGCAATTGTGGCCTGACCGCGATCCCAGGAAGGCCGCCACGTATTTCCGGCAGTGCATCACCGACATCCGTGAGGCGATGGGTGCGGACGTGATCCTAGTGGAGGGCGCGCATCAGGCCCCCGAGTACCGCCTGAGCAGCAAGGCCAGCATCACGCTGGACAGTCAGCGGGTGTTGCAACTGGTCGCGGGTGGCCAGCTTCCTGCCGCCGTGGCCGCCTACAAGGGCGAATTCCTGCCCAGCCTTCAGGAAAGCGAGTGGGCCGGGGAACAGCGCATGACCATTCAGCGGGCGCTGGTGGGATCGCTGCGGGCAGAGCTGCGGGCCTCGCAGATCGAGCGGGGGCAGGAGCGGCGGGTGGTGCTGCTGGCCACCGCCATCCTGGGCATCGATCCCAACGACACCGAGACCGAGGACCTGCGCCTGTCGGTGGCGCGGCAGGTCTCCAGCCCCTCGGAAGTCGCCCGATTCGAGGCCGAGCGACACAGAAAGATGAACTGAGCAGGGTGAACTGAGCGCCAGAGAGAAGCTCAGGCGTCTGGTCAACACCGAATATTTGTGGGAGGAGAACCCGATGACCACCCAGACCACGGAAGCGCGGCCCACGGAAGTGCTGATTGCGGGGGCTGGTCCCACCGGGCTATTGCTGGCGCTGTGGCTGACCCGGCTGGGCGTGCAGGTGCGGATTGTCGATCCCAAACCCGGCCCCACCACCGAGAGCCGCGCCATCGCGGTGCAGGCGCGGACGTTGGAGTTCTACGATCAGCTCGGGCTGGGCAAGGAGGCGCTGGCACGGGGCCGACACGCCACGGGGTTGCGTCTGTGGACACGGGGCCGGGCGCGGGCGGGCGTCGATCTGCGAGGTGCGGGGGCGGGGTTGACCCCCCATCCCGACATCTTCATCCTGCCCCAGGACCAGAACGAGGCGCTGCTGCTGTCGCACCTGACAGCGCTGGGCGGCGCGGTGGAATGGCAGACCAGATTGACAGCTCTGACCCAGGATATGGGTGGGGTCACGGCCACCCTGGAACGGGCGGGGAAGACCGAGACCGTGCGGGCCGCTTACCTCGCTGGGTGCGACGGCGCGGGGAGCGCGGTGCGCCATAGCCTGGGCGTATCCCTGTCCGGCGGCACCTATCCGCAACGTTTCTACGTCGCCGACGTGACCGCCCGTGGCCCGCTGAGCGAGGACCGGGTCAACGTTTCGCTGGACGACGATCAGTTCCTGGCCTTCTTCCCCATGCCAGGGACAGACCACTGGCGCGTCGTGGGGCAGGTGCCAGCGGGGATGGGCGAGAACGTGACCTTTCAGGACGTGCGCCCACAGATCGACTCTCAGCGCATTGCTCAGGTTTCCGCCGTGCAATGGTTCTCTACTTACCGTGTACATCACCGGGTGGCCGATCAGTTTCAGGTGGGCCGGACCTTTCTGCTGGGAGACGCCGCGCACGTCCACAGTCCGGTGGGCGGGCAGGGCATGAACACGGGTCTGGGGGACGCCGCGAATCTGGCCTGGAAGCTGGCGCAGACGCTCCGGGGGGCGGCCCCCGAACTCCTTGCCACCTACGGCCCGGAGCGGCGTCCCTTCGCCGTATCGCTGGTGAATACCACGGACCGCGTTTTCAGCGGCGTGGTGGACCCCTCACCGCTGGCCCGCATCGTTCGCACGCGCCTGATTCCGGCGGTGCTGGGCGTGCTGACCCGTCCGGCAGTCGTGCGGCGCTGGGCCTTCGGGCGGCTCTCGCAACTCCTGATCCACTACCCGCACAGCCTGCTGAGTGCGGGCCGCGCGGGCCGGGTGCGGGGTGGGGACCGCCTGCCGTGGGTGCCGACGGAGAGGGGCAGCAATTTCGACGCCCTTCAGTCGCTGGGCTGGCAGGTGCATGTGTATGGCACGCCGTCGCCAGACCTGCTGGCATGGTGCGCTGCGCGGGAAGTGCCGCTGCACGCCTTCGCTTTCAGCAGAGCGGCGAAACGTGCCGGACTTCTTCAGGACGCCTTTTTGCTGGTCCGCCCGGACGGTTATGTAGGTCTGGCCGCAGCCCACTTCAACTCGCGTGAGGCCGATGCTTACGCGGCCCGCTGGCTGCCCCCTTTGAAGGTCTAGCCCTCGGTGGACGCGCCGGGGCGGGTGGTCCACTGGGGGTCCGGCTCGATGGCCTCGGCGGGGGCCTTGCCGGGTTCCAGGCCGGTACTGGCCGCCGTTTGCAGCGCGGTCAGGCGCATGCCCGGCGCACACTCGATCTGGCAGGACAGCCGGGCCTGCCCCAGCAACTCTTTTTCCGTCAGTTTGTCGTACTCGGCCAGCGTCATGGCGTCGGGTTCGCCTTCCTGAAAAGTCACGCGGCAGGTGGTGCAGCGGGCCACGCCGCCGCAGCGGTGCAGGATGTCCACACCGCCGCGCTCCAGCGCCAGCACCAGCCGTTCGCCGGAGCGCGCCGTGATGTCTGGGAAGCCCTCTACCTGCACCGTGACTGCCTGCGCCGTGCTGCTTTGGGGGATGTTCTGTGTCATGCGAAACAGCATGGCATGGCCTGGGGGATGGATGGCCTCAAGAGGACGGTTGCGCTTTCTGCTGGGCGCTAGCGAGGCGTATGTAGAGCAGTGTGCGGCAATCTGTGAACACCTGCATGGTGGCCGTAGGGTCCAGTAATGGATCACTACAGGGTAAATTGCCCGCGAATCTGATGAAAAGATGATAGGCGGATCAACGTCCGCTCTGCAAAAACGTGAACTGAAATCAGGGTTATGGAGAATATTTTTGTTGTTGCAGTCGAACTTTTCCGCGTTAACGCCATTTGCGAAGGTTTAACGTTCTGCGGACTAATCTCGCCTGTCTCAACGTTGCCGTGGGGTGACGGTGCAGTTCAGTGCAGCCCCCACCAGAGCGACAGATCTGTCCCGAGCATCCCCGAACACCCGAATATCCCCGATGAAAGGAACCTGCCTGTGATGTCCAAAACTTCTGCCCGTCCGCTGATGTCCCCGTCCCGCCTGCCCGTGCTGGGGCTTGTCCTGACCGGACTGCTGGCCGCCTGTAACCCTGATCCCACGCCGCCCAAGCCCACGCCAGACGCCGCCGTGACTGGCGTGAGCGTCACGCCTGCCCCCGTTACCTTGCAAGTGGGCGGCCAGCAGCAGCTTACGGCCAGCGTCACAGGGACCGGAACCTTCAGCAAGGAGGTGACCTGGACCTCCAGCACGCCCACGGTGGCGACGGTGGACGCCAGTGGTCTGGTGAAGGCCGTGACCGCCGGGCAGACCAACATTGTGGCCACTTCCAACGCCAATACCAGCAAGACTGGGACCTCGGCGGTGACGGTCACGACGACGACCATCCCGCCGAATCAGCCGACACCCTTTCCTGCCGACGGCCTGAAGATCAACTTTCAGCCTGCCGCTTCGACTGCGCCTGCGGGCTACACCGCCGACACGGGCGCGGCCTACAACGACACGCGCGGGTACGGCTGGGTCACGGAGGCCGCCGCACACACGCCGCTGGATGTCAGCGCCAACGCCCGTGACCGCAACCTGAACACTGTGGAAGCGCGCCTGAACAGCTTTATTCACATGCAATACAACGCCAACACCAACGCCGATCCTGCTGCTGTGCGGACCCATGCTGCCTGGGAGTACAAACTTGCCGACGGTTTCTACACCGTGACCGTCAGCACCGGGGACGCCAGCAACTCGCTGGACAGCACGCACACCCTGAACATCGAGGGACAGGTGGCCATCGCGCCGTACATGCCTGCCGACACCAAGAAATTCCGCGCCGTGACGCTGCGCGTGCCAGTCATGGACGGCAAGCTGACCATTGACGCCATCGGCGGCACCAACACCAAGATCAATTATGTGATCATCGCGCCCGGCAATCTTCCCAGCGTGCGCGACATCAGCCCCGAAGACGGGGAAACGATGGTGAACCCCAGCATATCAATGACCATTGACGGGAACTTTGTCGGCGGTGCTATCAAACTGGACTCGGTGAACTCGGACTCGGTTTATTTGACCGAACAGGGCAGCACGGTCAAGATTCCGGCCACCGTGACTCCCTCGGGTGGAGGCGACGCAGTGACCCTCACGCCCCTGAAGCCACTGAAGGCGTTGACTGCCTATACCTTCCAGATCACCACTGCGCTCAGGGACCAAGTGGGCAACAGCTTCCTGCCCGCCCATTCCACCTTCGTGACCGGTTCGCCCTCCACCAGCGGCGGCACGGTGGCCTTTACCCAGGTGCCGCAGAGCAACGTGCCCAGTTACCCGTACACCTCTGTGGAAATTGGCCCGGACAATATGCTGTACGCCGCCACCCTGACCGGCGAAATCCTGCGCTTTAAGATGCAAAATGACGGCACGCTGGACAAGCCGGAGATCATCAAATCCGTGCAGACAGCCAACAATGGCCCGCGCACCATCATCGGGCTGAAGTTTGATCCGGCCAGCACGGCAGAAAACCTGATCTTGTGGATCAGCAACAACTACTTCTGGGACGGCTCTCAGCAGGCCCCCGAGTGGAGCGGCAAGATCACACGCCTGAGCGGCAAGAACCTGGAAACCGTGCAGGATTACGTGGTGGGTCTGCCCCGCTCGATCCGCGACCACGAGACCAACTCCATTTCCTTCAAGCCCGGTGAAAACGGCGCGCTGTACGTGTTGCAGGGCAGCGACAGCTCGACGGGTGCGCCCGACGACGTGTGGGGCAACCGCCCGGAAAAACTGCTGAACGCGGCGATGCTGCGGATTGATTATTCCAAGATCACCCAGCCGCCCCTGAACGTCAAGACGGCGGAGGGCGGCAGCTACAACCCCTACGCGGCGGGCGCTCCGCTCACGCTGTACGCCACCGGCATTCGCAACGCCTACGACATGGTGTGGGCCAAGAACGGCTTCCTGTACGCGCCCGCCAACGGTGCGGCGGCCAGCGGCAACACGCCCAGCACGCCCGCTGCCCTGCCCGCCAGTTGCGCCAACCGCCCCGACGGTCCCTACACCGGCCCGGCAGTGGTGGGCAAGACCTTTGTCGGCACGCAGAACGATTACCTGTTCCGCGTTCAGAAGGGCAAGTATTACGGCCACCCCAACCCGGAGCGCTGCGAATGGGTGCTGAACGGCGGCAATCCCACGGCAGCCACGGACCCCGCCGAGGTACCGGAATACCCCGTGGGCACCCAGCCAGACCGCAACTGGGGCGGTTTTGCCTACGACTTCGGCCAGCACGCCTCGGCCAACGGCGTGATCGAGGAATACACCACGGCGGGCGACTCGCTGCTCAAGAACCGCCTGCTGGTGGTGCGCTACAGCGCGGGCAAGGACATCATCGTGTTGACTCCGGGCGCAGACGGCAACATCGTGGATGCGAAGCCGGGGATTTCCGGCCTGACCAATTTCAATCCCAGCCCGCTGGACCTGACCGAGGACCGCAGCAACGGCAACCTGTACGTGGCCCAGCTCGACGAGAACACCGGCCAGGGCACCCTTCTGCTGGTCAGGCCCAAGTAAGCCGCTTCAGACACAGTTCGTCGTAGATCTCCCTTCCCACCCGGTCCTGATTCAAGGCGGCGCGTGGAGGTCCGGTTCAGTCCGGCCTCCCGCGCCCTTTTTCTATTCCCGTCTTGCCAGACACTGTCCCTTTCCAAACCCTGTCCCTTTTCAGAACCTGCCCCGGAGGTCCGCATGAACCGTCCCGCCCTGTTGACCCTGGCCCTGCTTTGTCTTTCCAGCCTGTCGTTCACGTCTGCCACATCCGTTCAAACCCAGGGGCAGGCCGTTCAGAATCAGGCTGCCCAGGCCCCCGAACTGCGCCCCAGCCGCAGCCTGCCCGTCAGCGCCGTGTACGCCGGGGCGCTGGCCTTCAGCCCGGATGGCAAGTGGCTGGTCACGGGCGGCGGCGAGGGCCTGATTCAGTGGTGGCCCGTGGGGGGCCAATCTGTGGAAGGTCAGTTGGGGCGCGGCCCCAGCCTGCGCCAGCCGGGGGCGGTCACGGCGCTGGCCTTCAGCCCGGACGGCAGCAAGTTGGCCGCCATCAGCGGGGACGGGCGCGTGCGGGTATGGGCTGTACAGGGCCGCACACTGCTGCTTACGCTGGACCCGCAGACCTATTACGTCACGGCGCTGGCCTTCAGCCCCGACGGGTTGACGCTGGCGACGGCGGGCGGCGACAACAGCGCCCAGGCGAGCGCGGCCAACAGTGTCAAACTGTGGGACCTCGCCAGCGGACGGGTGCAGGGCAGCCTGCGCGGGCACGGCGACGTGGTGACCTCGCTGGCCTTTTCCCCGGATGGCCTCACCCTGGCCAGCGGCAGCCGGGACCGCACGGTGCGGTTATGGGACGTGGCCGGGCAATTGCCCCTGTGGACCCTGAGCGGCCACGCGGATTACGTCAGTGCGGTGGCCTTCAGCCCGGACGGCGCGGCCCTGGCCAGTGGAAGCTTGGACGGCACGGCGCGGCTGTGGAATGTTCAGGATGGAAGGTTGCAACGCGAACTGAGTGCCCCCGGCGGTCCGCTGGAAGCCGTGGCCTTCTCACCGGATGGTCAGCGCCTGCTGACGGGCGCTCAGGACGGGCGGGCAAGGCTGTGGAATGCTCAGAGCGGCGCACCCATCGCCACCCTGGGCCGATTTGGCGACGGCGTGCAGGCGTTGGCCTTCAGCCCGGATGGAACGAGCGCCGCCGCCGCCGGGGGCCGTGACCGCCGCGCGCTGCTGTGGTCTGTGCCCGCCAGCCTTCGCTGAGTGCTTCTTACCAATGCATGAAGGTTGCGGGGGTGGCTGTCAGCCCCGCCTCTCCTTGCGTTAACGTTGCTGTATCGCCCCCCGCGTCACCATCTGATCACAAGGCCCGATCTTAAGGGCGGGGCGTGAGAAGGCCAGCGTGCGCCAGCAAGCCAAACCGACGAGGTTAATACCAGTGAAGAAACGACAGACCGCCGCAAAATTGACCCTGATTTCCGCCCTGCTGGCCCTGTGCGGTTGCTCGTCGCTGCCGCCCGGCGGGGCGCAGGCCGTCAAGCCTGATCAGACCCAGCAGGCCCCGACTCAGCAGGCTCCACAGGCGCAGCAGCCTGTTCGCCCTGGATTCGCGGCGCGGGACACGGCAGCGCAGGCCGATGGGCGCATAGTGGTCCTTGGCGTCAGCGGCGCGAACTATGTCTTTGCGCGCTACGGCGTGGACGGCCAGCCCGATCCGGGTTTCGGCGTGGCGGGTGAGGTCCGGCTGCCCCGCACGGTTCAGACCGGTGCGGACGTTCTGCGGCTGACTGTGCAGCCAGGCGGCAAGCTGCTGGCGCTGGGCGGAAGCGAGGTGCTGCGGCTGTTGCCGGACGGCCAGATCGATTCCGCCTTCGGACAAAACGGACGGGTCACCGCAGGGTTGCCTGCTGCTCCGCAGGCGCTGGCCACCCTGCCCGACGGACGCGTGCTGGTGGCGGGCGGCAGCCGCGAACTGTCGGCGGCCCCGGCGGCCCCGGCCTCTACGCTGGTGCTGACGCGCCTGCTGCCGAACGGACAGCCGGATTCCAGCTTCGGGACGGGCGGACAGGTGGTCACGGCTGTTGACGACTCGGCCTCGGCCTACAGCCTGTGGCCGCTGGCAGGTGGCGGCGCGCTGGTGGGCGGCACGGCGCTGTCGTTTGAAGGCGGTACCTTCAGCCGCTGGGTGGTGGCGAGCTATGCCGCTGGCGGCACGCTGAACTCCGCTTTCGGGGATCAGGGTGTGGCGACGGTGCGGCAGGACCGATTTGCGGCCACCCGGCCCAGCGATCTGGCCGTGGACGCCTCGGGCCGGGTGCTGGCTGCCGGATACCTGGGCAGCGGGGTCTGTACTGCGGCGCGGCTGCTGCCCACAGGCATGATCGATCCCGCCTGGGCCTACGAGAACGCCAGCGCCCTGCGCGTTCTGCCAGACGGCAATGCCCCTGGCAGCGGCGGTGCGAAAACCGGAATTTCCGGGGTCTCGCTGGCGCTGCTGCCCGGCAATGGGGCGGCGCTGGGCGGCTGCGCGCAGTTTGCCCCCGACGCCTCGGGACAAAACCAGATCAAACCGGTCCTGGCCCGTCTGGGGACGAACGGTAGCCCGGACCGCGCTTACGGCAACGAGGGTTTCCAGCCCGTCTCCGACAGCGCCCAGGTCAGGATCACCGCGCAGGAAAAACTGCTGGTGGGCCTGGACCCGATCACCGAAATCGAGCCGTGAGGGCCAGTCAGGGTTCTGGACCTGTCTCCAGGTATCACGCAATACACCAGTGACCAGATCAGAGTTTGGAAAGCCAGCGAGGACACCTCTCCAGAGGGGGCCAGCTCAATGTGGCGGAATCGACTCAGGAGTGAACAATGAATGAACCGACGAATTTTTCTGTGCTGCGGGGCAAGCGCCGCTGGCGTCCAGGCCGCTGGACCCTGGCCGCCCTGCTGGCCCTGACCACAGGTTGCGCGCAGCCCCAGGCAGAAGTTACGCCTCCTAGTGAGATCAAGCCGCCCAGTGACGTCAAGCCGCCTGTGGAGCAGCCGATCACCAAGCCCCTGCCCCCCGCCGACATTCTGCTGAACGCCGATCCGGGCCTGCTGGTCTTCAGCGGCACCAGGGACGGTACCGGGGCTGGGGCCAGCGCCGTGCAGACCGTCGCCTTCGAGAACAGCAGCGGCGCGGCGGTGAAGCTCACCGGACTGACTTTTCTAGGGGACGCAGGAACCTTCGAGCTGGTGTCGCCGCCCGCCTTTCCGCAGACGTTGCTGGCCGGGGCCAGCCTGAACCTGAAGGTGAAGTTGCTGCCGGGGGCCGCGACAGGCGTGCTGCGCTCCACCCTACGCGCCGTGGGAGACAACGCGCCCGTCGGGGAAGTGAACCTCTCCGGGCTGCGCGCCGTCGGTCTGGAAGGCAGCAACGAGCCGCCGCTGGCGCAGATCGTGGACGCCCTGAATTACGGGACGAACGTGGGCAGCAGCGCCCTCATTCTGGGCACTGGCGCTGGACTCATCGGTGACGAGGTGGCGGCACCGATGTTTGAACGCGCCTCGGCAGGTCCGGTGACCCTGCGTCCGGTGGCCCGCTACTCCCCGGACGGTCCCTCGGCCTACGGCAGCTTCGTGCTGGACGGCGGCGCGGTTCGCAGCCAGGAACGCGCGGCGATGGTCTCCAGCGCGCACAACCAGACCCTCAACCCGCCGCTCCAGTCCGGCCAGACCGCCTTCGATCCGGGCAGCGCCGCCTTTGGCATCTATCTGGCCCCCAACGACTACGCCAAGCAGGCCACCTACACCCTGGACCGCCTGAACGCTGGCCCCACCCGCCACGCCGTGCGCGCCTATCCCCTCAAGGACCGCGCCGGAAAGGTCGTGCCAAACAGTTATCTGCTGGCCTTCGAGCCGTCCGAGAACGGCGATTACCAGGATGTGGTGTTCGTGCTGGAAAATGTCCGTCCGGTGGCCGCGCAGTAGCCAAACAGGGAAGGGAAGAGGGGCCAGCAGCGGCGAACGCTCTGGCCCCTCTCTTTTATGCGCTCACCACGCCGCGATGTGTCCGTCCGTGCGGCTTTCGGTGCCGCCTTCCAGCACGCCCGTTTCGGGATTGCGCCAGATGATCTGGCCGCGCCCGAAGGCACTGCCCTCCAGTTGTACGCTGACGTGGTGGCCGCGCGCCGCCAGCTTGCGGGCAAGGTCTGCACCCAGTCCCGCCTCGACCTCCACGCCCAGCCCGGCCAGCCACTGCCAGCGCGGGGCGTCCAGCGCCTGCTGCGGGTTCGTGCCGTAGCGCAGGGTGTTCAGGACCACTTGCAGGTGCCCCTGCGGCTGCATGAAGCCGCCCATCACGCCGAAGGGACCGACGGGTGTGCCGTCGTTGCGGGTCAGAAAGCCGGGGATGATGGTGTGGTAGGGGCGTTTGCCGGGGGCCAGAACGTTGGGGTGGCTGGGTTCCAGGTTGAAGTTGTGGCCCCGGTTATGCAGCCCGATGCCTGTGCCCGGCACCACCACGCCGCTGCCGAAGCCCATGTAATTGCTCTGGATCAGGCTGACCATGTTGCCATCGTCGTCCGCTGTTGCCAGATATACCGTGCCGCCGCTGCTGGGCGCGGAGGTGGCGGGGTCATGGGCGGTCTCTGAGAGAAAGCCCCGGTGTGCGTGCGTGTTCGCCTCCGAGAGCAGGTGTTCCACGTCCACCGGGCTGTGGCGCATATCCGCCACGAACTGGTGCGCGTCGTGGAAACCGCGTTTCATGGCCTCGATCTGGAGGTGCAGCCCGTCCGGGTCGTCGCGGCGGTCCGGCAGAGGCTGGCCTTCCAGAATGTTCAGCGCGATTAGTGCGGCGATGCCCTGGCCGCTGGGCGGAATCTCGTGGACGCGGTGGCCGCCGTACTGCGCGGAGATGGGCGTGACCCATTCACTCTGGTGGGCGGCGAGGTCCTCGGCCCGCAGCAGGCCGCCCGTGGCCCGCGCGTGGGCGTCGATCTGCGCGGCCAGCTCACCCGTGTAAAAAGACTCGCCGTAACTGTCGGCGATCTGCTCCAGCGTGCGGGCCTGATTCTCGCTGCGCCACAGCGCGCCGGGTGCGGGTGCAAAGCCGTCCGGGGCGAAGGTGCGGAACCATTCGTCCATGATCGGCAGCTTCAGCCCCCGGTAGATCTGGATGGCCCGCGCCCAGCCCGCCGACGCGATGGGCGACAGCGGATAGCCCTCCCGCGCGTACCGGATCGCGGGGGCCAGCACCTGCGCGAAGTCCAGCTTGCCGTGCGCCCTGTGCAGATCGGCCCAGCCGCGCACGCCGCCGGGCACGGTCACCGGAGTCCAGCCGTGGCGGGGCATCTCGCCGCCGTGTCTTTCTTGCAGGGCGTCCAGCGTCAGCGCGGCGGGCGCTGCGCCGCTGGCGTTCAGGCCGTGCAGCTTGCCCCCGGCCCACACCAGCGCGAACAGATCGCCGCCGATGCCGTTGGCGGTGGGTTCCAGAACGGTCAGTGCGGCGGCAGTAGCAATCGCAGCGTCCACGGCGTTCCCGCCTGCCTGCAAGACGCTCAGGCCCGCCTGCGCGGCCAGCGGCTGACCGGTGGCCACCATGCCACGCGAGGCGTAGACCGGGCGGCGCACCACCGGGGATTCATTTTGATAGGACATATGGCTTCAAGGGTAGCAGGGTAGGAGGCAGAGCAACGGGTTAATCAATGCCAGACGTGTGACCTGGGATTCGTCAACTGATCTGCGGGCACTGCTCCCAGCGACTCCACCAGCGCCGCCGTGAACGCGCGGATCAGTGGCAATCCGGCCCGCCACGGCAGCGCGGCCACCACCAGGGGACGGGTCAGCGGTTCGGGCAGGGGCAGTGTCACCAGACCGTCCGGCACGGGCAGCAGCGCCAGCCTGGGCATCAGCGTGATGCCCAGGCCGTGGCGCACCATGCCCAGCGTCACGCTGTCCTGCTCGAAGGTGGTGGCCCCGGAGGTCTCGATGCCCAGCCGCCCCAGATACGTCTCGATGCGCTGAAAGCACGCATCTCCCCTGGGCGAGAGCAGCAGCGGCGAATCGGCCAGTTCCTGCACCGTGACCGGCTGGGTGCCGCGCGACTGCGGCGCGATGAACAGGTAATCGTCCAGGAGCAGCGGCGTCAGGCGCAGGTCCGCCGCTGAGTCGCCCTCGATCAGGGCCAGGTCGGCCTGCCCGCTGCGGACCAGATGTTCCCCGGTCCCGGCCCGGTCCCCGTCCAGCAGCCTGACCGTGACCGCCGGGTGCTGCCGCCGGAAGGCCACCAGCACCGGGGGCAGCAGGTGCGTTGCCGCCGAGCGGAAGGACGAGACCCGCAACACGCCCGACAGTTCTCCGTCGTCCTGCGCGGCCAGCAGAACGTCTCCGGCGGCCTGCACGGCGGCGCGGGCATGGGTCACGGCGCGCAGTCCGGCGGGGGTGGGCACGGTGCCTCTGGCGCTGCGGCGCAGCAGCGGGCGGTCTGTCAGGTCTTCCAGTTTGCCCACCGCCTCGCTCAGCGAAGACTGCGAGACATTCAGTTCCGCCGCCGCCTCGCCGAAGCCGCCCGCATCCACCACGGCAATCAGCGCCCGGAGCTGCGCCAGGGTGGGCTGAGCATGGGTGGACGGGGGCTTGGACGGGGCCATATTTCATTGTAGACCACGGGTCAGTTCCAGTTCCTTATTGGTTCTTAGCGTGCCTTATCGGGGAAACCGATGACCTGTGCCCTCCGTGTGGCACGGAACCGATGTCCAAAAGTGGCCCTGAGGAGCAAGCTACGTGCAGGAGAACCACACATGACACTCAACACCCATTCCGCGTCCACCTTCCGCCAGTCCCAGATGCATGCCCCCCAGCCCACGCGTCCGGCCACCCCGTCCAGCGTCCTGCTACTGGAAGCGGTCATGCCCGTGGCAGAACAGACCCTGCCGGTCCTGCCGGGCTGGGAACTGCACATGTGGCCTGTGGCGCGGCTGGGCGACGTGACCCTGGAAGCCCGGCCTCTGCGCCCTGACCTTGGCCCGGATGACCTGCGTACCGCCCTCCAGAACGTGGGCTGGACACCGCTGGGGCGCGTGTGGACGCAGCGAAATTGAGTCTGGAAGCGTTCGCTCCTTACCTTACCCTCTCCCCACGGAGAGGGATTTTTCATTGATCCCTGATGCAGTGGGCGGTGAGCCAATCAGCAAAGAATGCGGGACGCAGCTTCCTTCACTGCGTCCCGCGTTTTACCTCTGGCCTGGAATAGTCCCTGGCCTAGAAAATCCGGGGATTCGGTTCGATGTCCAGCGTGTTGTCAAAATCGGTCTCGTCGGCCCAGACCTTCATGTGGGTCAGGGTGGCGCTGCCGAAAGTGGTGGAAAAGGCCACGTCGCTGGCGTCGCGGCCCTGCGCGATCAGCACGCGGCCCGCACGGGGTTTGTTGTGGCGGGCGTCGAAGGTGCGCCACTGGCCGTCCAGATACGCCTCGAACCACGCGTGGAAGTCCATCGGCACGGGGTCCGGCACGATGTCGATGTCGGGCATGTAGCCGCAGACGTAGCGGGCGGGAATGTTCAGCGCGCGGCAGAAGGCCACGCCCATGTGCGCGAAATCCCGGCACACCGCCTTGCGGCTGTCCAACGCCTGCTTGGCCGTGGTGGAGCTGTTCGAGCCGTAGCCGTAGGCGCACTCGTCGAACAGAAAGTCGCTGATGGCCTGCACCTGCGCCCAGCCCCCGGCGATATGCCCGAAGCGGTCCCACGCCTCGGCGCTGATCAGATCGCTGTCCACGTAACGGCTGGGCAGCAGGTACTGGATGGTCTCGTCGGGCAGGTTCTCCACCATCATCTTTTTCAGGTGCGGCAGTACGGGGTCCGCGTTGCGTGTGATCTCCGCGATCAGGTCGTGCCCGATGGTGAAGGTACCGGGCTGTGCCACCGTGCGCCAGACGGTGTTGCCGTGGCCGTCCACATAGGTATGAATGCCCTCGGCAGCGCCCAGAGGCCGTGAGTCGATGATGCGCTGGCGGGTGCCGGTGGCGTCCAGGCGGTCACCCGGCTGCACCACGAAGAGCATGGGGGTGGGGTACGGCACTTCGAAAGTTAATGAGAACCCGGCCCGCACCCGGACGGGACGGTCAAAGGCGGTGTCCTCTGCGGCGGGAGTGCTGTTGGCCTGTGTCATTCACCGTAGTCTGAGGCTTTTTTGAAAGTCGAATGTGTGAAGCCCGAATGTATGAAGTCTGTGCAGTGGGGCGCAAATCCCGCAGATGCCCGGGGCGCGTTAGCCTGAGTGGCATGAACCGCCTTGCCACCGAATCCAGCCCCTATCTGCGCCAGCACGCCGACAATCCGGTGGACTGGCAGCCCTGGGGCGTAGAAGCCTTCGCCGAGGCGCGTGAGCGGGGTGTGCCGCTGCTGCTGTCGGTGGGCTACTCCACCTGCCACTGGTGCCATGTCATGGCCCACGAGAGCTTCGAGGACACGGCGACGGCAGCCTTTATGAATGAGCATTTCGTGAACGTCAAGGTGGACCGCGAGGAACGCCCCGACGTGGACGCCGTATACATGGCCGCCACCCAGGCCATGACCGGGCAGGGCGGCTGGCCCATGACCGTCTTCCTGACCCCCGAGGCCGAGCCGTTCTACGCCGGAACCTATTTTCCGCCGCGCGACGGTCAGGGCATGCCCAGCTTCATGCGCGTGATGGGCAGCGTGGTCAATGCCTGGACCGGGGACCGCGAGAAGATAGTCGCCAATGCCCAGGCCCTCAGCGCCCACGTCCGCGAGGCCAGCCAGCCGCGCCCGGCGGAGGGAGATCTGCCCGCCGACTTTCTGGAACGCGGTGTGGCGAACCTGCGCCGGGTGTACGACGGCGTTCAGGGCGGTTTTGGCGGCGCACCCAAATTCCCCGCCCCCACCACCCTCGATTTCCTGCTGACGCGTGCGGATGGCCGCAGCATGGCCCTAAGCACCCTGCGTCAGATGGCCCACGGCGGCATTTACGATCAACTGGGCGGAGGCTTTCACCGCTACAGCGTGGATGCCGGGTGGCGCGTGCCGCACTTCGAGAAGATGCTCTACGACAACGCCCAACTGGCCCGCACGTTGCTGCGCGCGTATGGGGTCAGCGGTGACGCCGAATTCGCGCGGCTGGCCCGCGAAACCCTGGCGTACTTGGAACGCGAGATGCTGCACGAGGGCGGCGGCTTTTATAGCGCGCAGGACGCCGATACGAGCGGCGTGGAGGGCCTGACCTTCACCTGGACCCCTGACGAGGTGCGTGCCGTGCTGGGCGACGGCGAGGACTCAGCACTGGCGATGCAGAATCTGGGCATCAGCGACGAGGGCAATTTTCTGGACCCCCACCGTCCCGAATATGGGCGGCGCTCGGTGCCGTTCGTGGCCACCCCGCTGGCCGATCTGGCCGCCCTGCACGGCGACAGTGAGGAACGCATCGGCATGCGGTTGGAGGGGCTGAAAAATCGTCTGCACGCTGCCCGCCAGACCCGCGATCAACCCGGCACCGACAACAAGGTGCTGACCTCCTGGAATGGGCTGGCGCTGGCGGCTTTCGCGGACGCGGCGCGCATCTTGCAGGAGCCGCATTATTTAGAGATTGCGCGCCGCAACGCCGACTTTATCCACGCTGAACTGCGCCTGACCGACGGCACCCTACGCCACACCTGGGGCGGCGGTCAGGCAAAGGTGGAGGGCCTGCTGGAAGATCATGCGCTGTACGGTCTGGGGCTTGTCGCGCTGTTTCAGGCGGGCGGCGACATCGCCCATCTGGAATGGGCACGCGAGTTGTGGGGCGTCGTTCAGCGCGATTTCTGGAACGAGGAGGCGGGCGTTTTCATGGCCTCTGGCGGACGGGCCGAGACGTTGCTGACCCGACAGGCTCCCGGCTTCGACAGTGCGGTTTTAAGCGACAACGCGGCGGCGGCGCTGCTGGCGCTGTGGATGGACCGCTATTTCGCCCTGTCCGGCGCGGAGGAACTGGCCCGCCGCACCGTCCAGAGTTTCCGCACCGATATGCTGGCCGCCAGTGGGGGCTTCGGCGGCTTGTGGCAGGCGTCGGCGTTTCTGGCCGCCCCGCATTCCGAAGTCGCCATCATCGGCACGCCGGAAGAAAGGCGGGAGCTGGAAGCGGTGACTGCCGGGATTTCCTTGCCTTTCACGGCGCTGGCGTTCACGGAGGCGGGTGGGGACTTGCCCGTCTTGCAGGACCGTCCGGGTGGCGGGCTGGGGTATGTCTGCCGCAACCGGAGCTGTGATCTGCCCACGCATGACGCGGCGCAGTTCAGGCGGCAACTGGAGGAACTGGCGAACCAGACCTCCTCCCAGAACTCGGTTTAAAAGCCCCCATACCCGCCGTCCTCCTCCTCGCTCTTGGTGCCGTCGGCGGGGTTGCCCGTTTCCTTCAGGGTAATCAGCTCGTTCTGGCGCACGAAGGCTTCCATGAAGCGGCGCATGACCATCATCTGGGTGCGGTGGGCGTTCAGGGCCGCCAGCTTCTGGTCCTCGTCCTGCTGGTTCAGATCGGCGCGCTGCCAGGGCAGGTGAAAGCCGCGCGGCGAGATCAGCAGCGGAAATCCCTCGTGCAGTCCCTTGGGCACCGGCCATTCCAGCCCGCCGTGGACGATCCAGTAGCGCGCGCGGGAGGTCCAGCCGCGCTGTTTCAGCAGTTGCTGCGTGAACAGGCTGGTGGCGATGTGGTCCCTGTGAAAGTCGCTGGTGGACGGCAGCAGCACTACATCGGGTTTGACCTTATCCAGCACGCTGCCCAGATCGCGGCGCAGGTTGGCTGCCTTGTAAACCGCGCCGGGTGACAGCGCCCGTTCGTAGGGAACGCGCAGCGCCCCCGTGTGCGGCGAACGCACCGGATCGGGACTGTTCCACATCTTCAGCAGTGCGCCGTCCGGGTAGCCCAGAAAGGTGATGTGGCTGGCGGGCACGCCCAGTGCGGCGGCGGCGGCGGCGGCCTCGTCCATGCGGCGGCGGCCCAGTTTCTCGGTGGCCACCAGACGCGGGCGGAAGGTGCGGTCCAGCAACGCGCCGTCCAGCTCGAAGCCGTCGCCGCTGGTGACCCACACGATGTACACCTGCGCCCCGGCCCGCACCGCCCCGGCGATCATGCCGCCGCAGCACAAACTCTCGTCGTCCGGGTGCGGGCTGACCATCAGCACCGTCTGTCCGGCGCGGATGGGCGGCAGCTCCGGCAGGGCGCGCACGGCGGAGACGGCACGCGGGTACAGCACGACCAGCGCCGAACCCGCGTTGATGGCGTAGGCCAGCGCCAGCGCCAGCAGCAGCAGCGCGCCCAGCACCCAGTCTCGCCGCCGACTGCCGAAGCGCCGCCCCCCCAAACCCTGTCCGATCAGCCGTCGCATGGGTTCAGCTTAGCGGCTCAGTTCCCTGACTCCGTCCGGCGAGGCCACGAACGCCCGCTCGGCCATGCCCAGGAACAGGCCGGTCTCCACCACGCCCAGCGTGCCCTTAAGCTGCCTTTCCAGCGCGGCGATATCACCGCCCACCGCCAGTTGCGCGTCGTAGATGTAATTGCCGTTGTCGGTCACGTAGGGCTGCGCGCCGGGCTGCCTCAGCCTTCCGCCGGGGACGATCTGCCGCAGCCGCTCGACGGTACTCAGGAAGCCGAAACGGGCGATCTCGATGGGCAGCGGAGATTTCTCGCCAATTTGCCCCACGATCTTGCTGTGGTCCGCGATGATGATCAGCCGCCGCGCCTGCACCTCGGTCAGCTTCTCGCGCAGCAGTGCGCCGCCCAGTCCCTTGATCAGGTCGAGGTTGGGGGCGATTTCATCCGCGCCGTCGATGGCGATATCCAGCGGGCGCGGGTCCAGGGGTTCCACGGTGATGCCCACCTCGCGCGCCAGAAGGTCACTCGCCTCGCTGGTGGCCACTCCCACGATGCCCGTCAATTCCCCGTTCTGCACCCTGCGCCCGATTTCTTCGATGGCGTATTTGGCAGTGCTGCCCGTGCCCAGGCCCACGCGCATCCCGCTCTCGATCAGGGCGACGGCGCGCAGGGCGGCTTCCTTCTTCAGCGGCTCCAGGTCCACCGTGCGGGGGTCAGGCATTCTTGCTCTGGTCCTTTTCAATCGCCGCCGCCACCGCGTCCGCGTGGCCGTCCACCGACACGGCCAGCCAGCTTTTCACCAGTTTGCCGTCCGGGCCTATCAGGAAGGTCTGGCGCTTGATGCCCTCGGTGACCTTGCCGTACATGTTCTTGGGGCCGTGGGAGCCGATGCTTTTCAGGTACGCGGCGTCCGGGTCGCTCAGCAGCGGAAAGGGCAGGCTGTGCTTCTCGGCAAACTGGGTATGGCTGTCGGCGTCGTCCGCACTGACGCCCACGATGGCCGCGCCCAGAGCTTTGAGCGGCGCGCTGTCGCGGAAATCGCACGCCTCTTTGGTGCAGCCGGGGGTGTCGTCCTTGGGATAGACGTACAGCACCAGATACTTGCCCGCATAGTCGTTCAGGCCGTGCGACTGGCCGGAGGCGTCGTTCAAGGTGAAGTCGGGAAAGGGCTGGCCGGACTGGGGGACGCCGGACTGGGAAACGGGGGCGGAGTCTGTCATGCGCCCAGGGTAACGCGGGGACGGTTCCGCCTACGCCCGATGGCTGAACGCAAGGTTCCCTCAGTGTGTTTTGCAGGGGATGGGTGATTCTCTCCGCTTCCCCGCAGGCGCAGCGCCCCGCCAGATTTCCACCGTTTCCCGCACTTCTCAGCCCCATCACTCGTATGCTGGGGGGGTGAAGCTCGCTCCCTACATTGACCACACCCTGCTGAAAGCCACCGCGACACCCGCCGACATCACTAAACTGTGCCAGGAGGCCCGCGACAACGCCTTCTACGCCGTGTGTGTCAATCCCGTGTACGTGGCCCAGGCCCGCGCCGAGCTGGAAGGCAGTGCCGTGAAAATCGCCACCGTCTGCGGCTTTCCGCTGGGGGCCGTCACTTCCGGCCAGAAAGCCGTGGAGGCCCGCCTGAGCGTCGAAGAAGGTGCCGACGAGGTGGACATGGTCATCCACATCGGCGCGGCGCTGGCCGGGGACTGGGCCACCGTGCAGGCCGACGTTAAGGCGGTGCGACAGGCCATCCCTGACCACGTTCTGAAGGTGATTATCGAGACCTGTTACCTGAACGACGAGCAGAAGCGCGGCGCGACAGAGGCGGCGGTGCAGGGCGGCGCGGATTTCGTCAAGACCAGCACCGGCTTCGGCACCGGGGGCGCGACACTGGAGGACGTGAAGTTGATGCGCGACGTGATCGCGGGCCGCGCGAAGATCAAGGCGGCGGGTGGGGTCCGCAGTGCGGAGGACGCCCACGCCATGATCGAGGCCGGGGCAGACCGCCTGGGCACCTCGGGCGGCGTGGCCCTGGTGGCAGGCGAGCAGAGCGGCGAGGGCTATTGATGGCGGCTCAATTCCCTGAAGTCGTCCTCGCTTCCGGCAGCCCCCGGCGGCGCGAACTGCTGACCCTGCTGGGCGTGGAATTCCGCGTGCAGGTCAGCGGTGAGGACGAGGACAGCTTAGAGACGGACCCGCATAAGTTGGCCGCCGAACTGGCCGCCCTGAAGGGCCGCAGCGTGGCTGCCCTGAATCCCGCCGCACTGGTGATCGCTGCCGATACGGTGGTGGCGGTGGACGGCGTGCTACTTGCCAAGCCTGCCAACTCCACCGAGAACGCTGACTTCCTGCGCCAGCTTTCTGGCCGCACGCATCAGGTCTTCACCGGGGTTTCTGTATTCGTGGGCGGCAACGAGCGCACAGAAGTCGCCCGCACCGACGTGACCTTCCGCACCCTGTCTGAAACTGAGATGGAGTTCTATGCCCAGTCCGGCGAGGGGCTGGACAAGGCCGGGGGCTACGGCGTGCAGGGGCTGGGGCAGGCGCTGGTGTCTCACATTGACGGTGAGTTCTCCAATGTGGTGGGCTTTCCCATGTCGGTGGTCATTGGCCTGCTGCGCGGTCATGGCGTCCCCGTCTGGGGCGCGCTGGCACAGGAGGCTGCTCCGGCGTGACGGGCGCGCGTCCGTTGTGGCTGGTCTTTGCGGGGCTGCTGCTGCTGAGCATGGTGCTGACCCGCTTTCAGGTGGTGCCGCCCACGGCGCTGCGTTCGTTCACCGCGCCCGCGTCGCAGGTGGGCATCGTGGTGGCCGATAACCTGCGCCGCGCCGTGACCACGGTGACCCAGCAACGTGACCTGCGCGCCGAGGTGACCCGGTTGCAGCAGCAGAACGACGTGCTGCGCCAGCGCAACGAACTGCTGACCCGCGAGGCCAGCCGCCTGAAGCAACTGGACATCATCACCCGCACGCAGGCCCCCAACGCGGTGGGCATCGCGCAGGTGATCGCGGTGGACCCCAGCCCGCTGCTGTCAAGATTGACCCTCAACCGGGGCACGCGCGACGGTGTACGTGTCCGCATGCCGGTCACGGTGCCAGGCGGATTGGTGGGGCAGATTACCGGGGTCAGCGCGCGGCAGGCCACGGTGGTCTCGCTGGTGGACCCCGAAAGTACCGTGGGCGTCACGCTTCAGGGCGGTGGCGGCGGGCGCGGACTGGCCCACGGCGTTCCCCCGGACCGCCTGCGCGCCGAATTCTCGCGGGGCGTGCCGATCAAGGCTGGAGACGTGCTGGTGACCTCCAGTCTGGGCGGGGTCTACCCGGTGGGCGTGCGGGTGGGCAAGGTGGAAAAGGTGCTGCCGCTGGGGCCGAACGACGTGAACCGTTCGGTGATCGTCAAGCCTGCCGTGGACCTGGGCGTGGTGGAAGACGTGACCATTCTGGAGGGACTGTGATGTCTGGAGCGGCTGTGATGTCCGGTCTGAGATGCTGAGTCGGCGCGGACTGGGCAAGCGGGGCGGCGGACGCCTGGGCAGCGGTGGCCTGGGCCGGGGCGGCCTCGGCCCGCGCGCCAGCCTGCCGCAACGCGGACCAGCACGGGTGCTGCGGGCCGTGGTCTACGCCGCCCTGCTGATCGCCGTGCAGGGCCTGCTGTCACGGCTGGCCGACTCGGCGGGCATCGCCGCCCCGGACCTGTTCTTGCTGACCGCCGTGGCGCTGGCGTGGCGCATGGTTCCGGCGTGGGCTTTGGTGGCCGCCTACGGCGTCGGGCTGGGGCAGGACCTGCTGGGCGGTGGCGTGCTGGGCCTGCACGCGGCGGGGCTGGCCGGGGCCGTGCTGCTGGTGCTGCTGATTCGCCGATATGTCGCCGATTCCGGCCCGGTGCAGATCGTGCTGAGCGTGATCGTCGCGGTGGCGGGCGAGTGGCTGACCTTCGCGGCGCTGGCGTACTGGCTGCGCTCGGACCTGATCACGGTGAATCTGCTGCTGACCACGATTCCCACCCTGCTGCTGGGTACACTGCTGGCGTATCCGCTGTGGGAGTGGGCCGTGAGTTGGGGCATCGGCCCCCGCCCCGGCCCGCAGGAGAAACTGGCGTGAGGGGGGAGGGGCTTGTGGGGAAGGCGTTTAACTTGAGGCGAGACCGCTCAGCGGCGGCGTCCCCATGAGCCGCGCCGAGAATCCCCTGCACCGTCCTGATCGGCGGCATGAACGGTTAAAGCGTGAGCGTAAGCGGGCCGCGCCGAAGACCGATAAAACTGGGAGGAGCAAGGCCGGGGCCATCGGTAATGGGGCTGGACGGGTGGGCTGGGTGGCCCTCGCCTTCAGCGTGGGGCTGCTGGGACTGGGCGCGCGGCTGTACACCCTCCAGGTCACGCAGCACAGCCAGTACGCGGTGCAGTCGGCCAGCAACTTCCAGCGTGACGAGGTGATCCGTGCCCTGCGCGGCGAGATCCGCACCCGCGACGGCCTGCTGCTGGCCACCAACCGTCTGGCCGTCGATCTGGTCTATACCGGACGCAAGGCGGCTGCGCGCGGCGAGGCCATTCCCGCCTGGGACAAGATCGTCTATCTGGCCGGAATCAAACCCGACGCCCTCAAGGACGGCAGGCCCCGCGAACCGGATTTCAGGAAGGAAACCGAGACCGTGCTGGCCCGCAACGTGTCGCAGGACCGGCTGGCCGCCCTGTACGAATACACCGTCCTGATCCCCAGCCTGGAACTCCGAGAGCGCGTCGAGCGCATCTACCCCGAGGGCAAGATGGCCGCGCACCTGCTGGGCTACGTGCAGGAGGCCAATGACCGTCAGGTCAAGGACGACGGCTACACGGTGGGCGATCTGGTGGGCCGCTCGGGGCTGGAATACAGCCTGCAAAAGACGCTGGAAGGCAAGAACGGCGTGCTGCGGCGCGAGGTCACGGCCACCGGGCGGCCCCTGACTGAACACGTGATCGATCCGGGCCAGCGCGGGCAGGACGTCGTGCTGACCATCGACTCCCGTCTGCAACGTGCCGCCGAGGACGCCCTGCGCGCCGGGCTGGCCGACGTGAACGCGGGCCGCAAGAAGTACGGCAAGCCCCCCGAACCCTTCACGCGCGGGGCGGTGATCGCCATCGATCCGCGCACCAATCAGGTGCTGGCGATGGCCTCCAGCCCGTCCTACGATCCCAACTGGTTTTCACGGGTGCCCAGCCCGGACCCGGCGGCCAAGAACTGGGCGATTGACCCCAACCGCAAGGACGCCGCGCTGGACGCCGTGACCAGCAACCGCGCCGTGCAGGCGTACAACCCCGGCAGCGTCTTCAAGATTGCCACCACCCTGATGTACGTGGAGCGCTGGGGCAATTTCTCGCTGTCCTGCGCGCCAACGTATTACTTCGGGCGGGCGCGCTTCAACAACTGGTCCCACACCAATTTAGGTGTGGTAGACGGGCGCAAGGCGATTGCCTTCTCGTGCAACCCGTGGTACTACGACTCGGCGGTGCGCGCCACGCCGGGGGTGTACTCGCGCCAGCTCAAGTCCCGCCTGACCGAGCTGGGCTACAACCGCCCCACCGGACTGGAAATCGTGGGCGAGAAGACCGGCACGCTGACCGATATCGACGATTACAACACCCCCCAGCACCCGTGGTATCCCGGCTCGGGCCTGAACATGAGCATCGGCCAGGGCGACGTGCTGGTCACGCCCGCGCAACTGATCAAGGTGCTGTCCACCGTCATCAACGAGGGCCAGGAACGCCCATTGACGGTGATTCAGGCGGAAGGCGGCAAGGCCCCCGTGCGCCCCGCGCCCGACAGCGTGATCCGAAACGGCAACAGGGACGTGTTCAAGTTCGTCAAGGAGGGCATGGACTGGACCGTGGGCATCCGGGGCGGCACGGCCAGCACCAAACTAGGGGCCAACCTCTTCCCCGTGGTCACGGCGGGCAAGACCGGCACTGCCGAGAACGGCATCAGCGCCCGCCCCGACAAGGGCTACGCCTACACCCACGCGTGGTACGAGGGCTACGGCCCGGTGAATGATCCCACCTTTGCCGTGGTGTCCTTTTTCCAGAACGGCGGCGAGGGCTACGACGCCGGGATCAACGCCGTCAAGCGCATGTTCGCCGCACGCTGGTGCGTCAATCTGGACGATAAGGCCAGCGCCCTGCCCCTGGATACGCAGCAGCCATGCATGGGCGAGCTGGACCACATGCGCGAGGTCTACAAGGTGCGGGCCGAGCGGCAGGCGGCGAGCGGGGCAGAGCAGCCGTAACGGCCCGCCCATCCGTTGCTCGCACCAGGGCGTTAATCTGAGCGTCCACACAATCCACCACCATTCACCGGGAGGTCCGCCATGTATTTCAAGCGCTTCTACGACACCGATCTGGCGCAGGCGTCCTATCTGCTGGGCTGCCAGAAAACCGGCGAATGTCTGGTCATCGATCCGGTACGCGACATCCAGATTTATCTGGACGAGGCCAGGGCGCAGCGCCTGAGCATCACCCACGTCACCGAAACACACATTCACGCTGATTACCTGAGCGGCAGCCGCGAACTGGCCGCCGCGACGGGCGCGCAGTTGCTGCTCTCGGCGGAAGGCGGGGCGGACTGGACGTATAGATTTGACCACCATCCCCTGCACCACGGCGACAGCTTTAAGATCGGCAACATCAAAATCGAGGTCCGGCACACGCCCGGTCACACCCCGGAAAGCCTCTCGTTCGTGGTCACGGACCTGCCGCGAGGCGACCTGCCCGTGCTGCTGCTCAGCGGCGATTTCGTGTTTGTGGGCGACGTGGGCCGCCCCGATCTGCTGGACGAGGCGGCGGGCGGCGTGGATACCCGTTTTGAGGGCGCGCGGCAGATGTTCGCCTCGCTGCGGGACGGGTTTCTGAGCCTGCCGGACCACGTTCAGGTGTGGCCCGCGCACGGCTCCGGCAGTGCGTGTGGCAAGGCGCTGGGTGCGGTTCCGGCCACCACGGTGGGCTACGAGCGGGCGCTGGCGTGGTGGTCCCCTCTCGTCCAGGGCGGTGACGAGCAGGCGTTTACCAATGAACTGCTGAGCGGCCAGCCCGACGCACCCGCGTACTACGCCCGCATGAAGCGGCAGAACAGGGAAGGCCCGGCAGTGCTGGGGACGCTGGAGCCTCTGCCAGAGCTGAGCGCCGCCGAGGCTAACTCTCGCCTGAAAGGTGGCGCACGCCTGATCGACACCCGCCCCCGCGCCGAGTACCAGCGGGCCGCGCCCACGAACAGCATTCATCTGCCAGACAGCAACACCCTGGAAACCTGGGCGGGCTGGCTGCTGGACCCGGAGCGCGAGTACGTGCTGCTGGCTCCTGCCGGGCGTGCCGAGGCGCTGCGCCGCCGTCTGTGGATGGTGGGTGTGGACCGGGTGATCGGATTTACTGGGTCTGCCGATGATCTGCTTGCCGAACCGGCCCAGCCCTTCCCCGCCGCCGAACTGCCCCAGCACGCCGACGCCCTGATTCTGGATGTTCGCAGCAGGAATGAACACGCACAGGGGGCCATTCCCGGCAGCCGCCAGCTCCACGCGGGCCGCCTGCCCGTTTCTCTGGCTGAGCTGCCGCGTGACCGCGAGATCGTCGTCCATTGCCAGAGTGGAGCGCGCAGCGCCGCCGCCGCCAGCCTGCTACGCGCCGAGGGCTTCAGGGTGTCTGAACTGGCCGGGGGCTACGAGGCGTGGGCGGCAGGATAGCCCCGCGTTTAGCCGTTTTCTTCCTTACCCGACAGCGTTTCCGGCTTGCCCATGAACAGGTTGTTGATGGACTCGCACAGCGTCGGGTGAGACAGCGTGGCGTTGCGGAGGTCCGCGCTGCTCAGGCCGCCTATCATGGCCAGTTGCAGGGCGCTCATGACCTCGCCGCCCTCGGAACCCAGCACGGTGGCCCCCAGCAGCAGATCGGTGGCGTCGTCCACCACGCAGCGCATCAGGCCCGCCGTCTCGCCGGTCTCGATGGCGCGGGCCACGCTGGACATGGGCAGGGTGTAGATGCGGGTGGGGCGGCCCAGCTTCCGCGCGCCCTGACGGTCCAGACCCACGCGCCCCAGTTGCGGATCGGTGAAGAGGGTGTACGGCACGGGCCGCTCGTGGAAGTCACGCTCCTTGCCGTGCAGCAGCGCGTCGCGCACGATGCGGAAGTCGTCGTAGGAAATGTGGGTGAAGGCGGGGCCACCCTTGATGTCGCCCAGCGCGTACACGTTCTCGGCGGCCCGCAGGTGCTGATCCACCACAATCTCGCCGTGCTTGCCCAGCTTCGCGCCCGTCGCCTCCACGTTCAATCCGCCCGTGTTGGGCGTGCGGCCCACGGCCACCAGCAGATGTGAGCCAGTCAGGGTTTGCGGCTCGTTGCCCTGACGAATGTCCAGCTTGATCTCGCCGTCCTTTTTGTGGGTCTGGATGGCCTCTGCGCCCAGCAAAAAGGTCACGCCCTCGTCTTCCAGCACCGTTTGCAGCGCGGCGGCCACGTCCTCGTCCTCGCGGGGCAGCAGGCGTTCGCCAGTTTCCACCACGGTCACGCGGCTGCCCAGGCGGGCGTACAGTTGCGCGAATTCCAGGCTGATGTAGCCGCCGCCCAGGATCAGCAGGTGGGCGGGCAGCTCGCGCAGCAGCAGGATGTCGCGCGAGGTCATCGCGCCTACGTCGCGCACGCCCGGCAACTCCGGCCAGCGCGGACTGGCCCCGGCGTTGATGAACACGTAGTCGGCGCTGAGCTGCCGGGTGCCGCCGCCGTTCAGGGTGACCTCCACCTGCCGCACGCCCGTAAACCGCGCCTGACCGTCCAGCAGTTCTACCCCGGCTTTCAGCACGCCGGAGCGGCTGCCCTCGCGGAAGTCCTTCACGATGCCCTGCACGCGGTCCACAATCCCGTTCAGGTCCACTTGCACCGGCCCGGCACTCACGCCCAGCGCCCCGGAGGTGCGGGCCACATGCGCGGCGCGGGCGCTGGCGATCATGGCCTTGGTGGGGGTGCAGCCCTCGTTGATGCATGTGCCGCCCACATGCTCGCGCTCGATCAGCGTGACCTGCCAGCCCGCCTTTGCCAGCGCCCCGGCCAGCGGTCCGCCCGCCTGCCCCGCGCCGATGACCAGCGCCGTGGTGGCTGGGGAGGAAGGATCGGAAGACTTGTTGCTGTGGGTCATGGAAGCTCCTTGTGGGCCGTTGCGAGGTGAGGCCGGGCCAGTGAGCTTACGTCAGCGGGCCTGAAAGCGTTCAAAGTACCTGCACGGGAAGGGGTGCGTCTGGAATGTTTCCCCCCTCACGGGCTGACGTGGCAAAGGCGCAGGGCACTTGCGTCTCTGTGCCAGTTCGATTTTCCTGCGCTCAGCGGACGCTACAGGTGAATTCTGGTGCGGCGCGGCAAACGATACTGGTGTCCTCGTGGGCATTGACGCGCACCAGCAGGGTCTCGGTGCGGGCGGCGGGGTCCAGCGGCACCACGTTGACATTGATCACGCCGGGGCGCACCCGGACGCGCAGGGGCGTGCCGCCTGCCCCCTGACCCTCGATCAGCACGCGGGCGGGGACGTCGCTGTCCACCCGCAGGCCGCCGGTTTCGCGGTTCAGGCTGGCGCTCACCTGCGTGGTGGCGTCTGGCCGGACCGTTACGCTCTGGGACACGCTGTCGTACCCGTCGCGCGATACTTCCACCGTCACCCGGCCCTCGGGCACGTCACGCAGGGTCAGGGGCGTATTGCCCACCCGGCGGCCATCCACCCGCACCTCCGAGCCGGACGGAGAGGCATTGACCGCCACGCTGCCAAAGCTGACCACGCGGTAGACCGTGGTGGCCACCGTGTAACTTCCGGTGGGCAGGGGAGCCGCCGCCTGCTGCACCACGCGCGCCACCTCGTCCAGCGAACGCGCGCCCGCCGCCGCACCCAGGTTCAGCGGTTGCAGGCTGGTCACGGTGAAGACCTGCGTGAAGCCCCGCGTGCCCGGCAACGTCACCGCGACAGACGTGTCTGCCGCAACCGCGCCTACCGGAAAGACCTGCGCGCCGCCGGACTGTGGCACCAGCACCGCCGTCACGAAGGCGGGGCGATCCGTGCGCAGTTGCAGGGCCGATGGACCGGGCGAGCGGTACAGGCCACCCTCACCAGTCACCGCCTGTACGGGCGCGGGGGTCAGGGCGGTTTGAACCTGGACCTGGGCATTGGGCTGTGCGCGCAGGGGGGCAGGCACGCAGGCGCTCAGCAGACCAGTCAGGAGCGCCCCCACCGAGAACAGACGAACGACGCGGCGATTCATGGCGACAGAATAGAAGATTGCTGCCCGACAATTCGGCAGCAGGACACCAAAAAACTGACCCCGGGTGCGCCTGGGGTCAGTCTCGTTGCCTCTAAAATTAAGGCAGGCGCTTCATGATGGACTGAAGGCTGGCGCTGTCGGCCCAGGCCATGCCCTTTTCCACGTACATGCGGGTCATGTCGGTGTCGCCGCGCTGCAAGGCCAGGTAGGCCAGCTTGGCGGCGCTCAGGGACGCCCACTGCTTCTCGGTGTCGTTCAGGTCGCCCAGACGGTCCCAGGCGTTGTAGGCGTTGATCCACCACTGGGTCTTGGTGTAGAGCTGCGCGAGGTACGCGTTGTAGTCGCGGTTGGTGGCTTCCATGCTGGCGGCGTAGTACGAGTGGTCCACGGCGGCCTTCCACAGCGTGCGGTCGTAGAACGAAACCGGGTAGGCCACGTCGGCCTGCACGGCGAATTCCTGCGCCTTGGCGTAGTTCTCGGACGCGCTCATGGAAGCCGGTCCCATCATCGGCATGGTCTCCATGGTTGCGGGGGCGGGGGTGGTGTCCTGCGCGGCGGCCAGGCCAGTCAACGCGAACGCGGTCAGCATGAGAATTTTCTTCATAACGTCAATCATCTTAGGCCGTACCCTGGCAGGCGTCCACGCCCCTCCCCACCTATTCACCATTGCGTAAAGGCAATGTAAAGGAGCTTACCTTTAGATGAGGAACTTTCTTGACCACCCTGCCCGGAAGTCCGCCGTCCTGAGCGCCCGTTTGCTGGCCGTGCTGTGCGCTGCCGCCGTGCTTTCTCCTGCCCAGGCCCAGACCTCAAGCTCGACCTCAAATACACAGACCTCAAATACACAGGTCACGCCCGCACCCGGCTTGTCCGTGCCACAGTTCAAACCTCCCAAAGTCGACTGGACCAAAGAGTTGCGCGTGATCTCGGGGGTTTCGGTGGCGGGGGGCGGCGATCTGGTCTTTATCGGCAGCGACGCGCGCATCCACCGCACCGACGCCGGGGGCACAGAGCTGTGGAATTACGCGGCGGGCGATCTGGGCCGCGCCTACCCGGTCATCACCCCGCAGGGAAACGTGATCGCGGCCAGTTACGACGATTCCCTGTATGTGCTGGACCCGGCAGGCAAACTGCTGTGGAAGGTCCGGCTGGACGGCGACATCTTTGCCACGCCCGCCCTGCGTGCCGACGGCAGCGTGATCGCTGCCACGGCGGGCGGCACGGTCCACGCCCTGAGTGCGGAGGGCAAGACCCTGTGGACCTTCAAGGCCGGTGCGCCCGTGTTCAGCAGCCCGGCCATCGCTGCCGACGGAACCATCTATCTGGGCACCCAGGGCAGCCAGCTTCTGGCGCTGACCCCTGGCGGCAAACTGAAATGGAGTTTCCGCGCCGGATCGCTGGTGTTCAGCAGCCCGGCCATCGACGCGGCGGGCAACATCTATTTCGGCTCCAGTGACCGCAAGCTGTACGCGCTGGACCCGGCAGGCCAATTGCGCTGGACCCGCCAGACTGGGCTGTTCGTGAACGCCAGTCCCATCGTGACCAGCACCGGGCTGGTGGTGGTGGGCAGTTACGACGGCAAGGTCTACGCGGTGGGCACCGACGGTCAGGACGCCTGGACCTACGCCACCGGTTCGCCTGTGGCCGCCCCCGCCGCCGAACTCAGCGACGGCACGGTGGTGGTCCCGGACCTGAGCGGCACCATTCACGCCATCAGCGCAGGAGGGCAGGCGCTGTGGCAACTGCGGACCGGCAAGAAGATGGATCTGGGCGTGACCGTCAGCGATGCGGGCACGCTGTACTTCGTCACCGAGGGCGGCGGTCTGAACGCCGTGCGGGGCGTGCGTCCGCTGGCGGTGGGGCCGTGGACCACCTTCCACGCCCTGCCCAGCGCCGTGGGCCGCGCGCCCAGCGCCGTGGAACTGGCTGCCGCCGCCCAGGCCCGCAAGGGGGCTGCGAGCGCCGCCCTGACCGCCCTGACGCCGCTTGCACCTGTGGCCGCCGCCCCTCCCGCTCCCACACCCAC
>NZ_MSTI01000067.1 GCF_001949125.1 Deinococcus marmoris | reverse complement strand
TCGCCTGAGTAGTCCGGTACTTGTAAGACCGAATCGCCTGAGTTGTCCGGTAGTCGAAACTGCCAATCGCCTGAGTAGTCCGGTACTTGTAAGACCGAATCGCCTGAGTAGTCCGGTAGCTGTAAGAGGTCAATCGCCTGAGTAGTCCGGTACTTGTAAGACCGAATCGCCTGAGTTGTCCGGTAGTTTGGTCCCCAATCGCCTGAGTAGTCCGGTAGTTCGAGAAGCCAGTCTAAAACAAGCTGATAATTCCGACTGAGACAAGTTTTAGTCCGCTTTTCGCCGTTCAAACCGCCTGAGTTGTCCGGTAGTCGGAATCCCGAATCGCCTGAGTAGTACGGTAGTGGTTTTGAGCGTTTTTGGGGGGTATTATGCATAAATCAAAACCGGGAGGAAATGGCGTTGACTGGCACCAAACGTTCTCCAAAATCACGCTCGGCAACCAGACCTGCTTCCCCCAGAGAAATCTCGCGCATTGACGAGGCCAACGTGGGACGGCTGGGGTTGATCAGCATCCAGGAGCGCGTGCCAGACAGCTTTACTTCATGGACCGTCGATTTCCATGTCGAGGGCCGCCCTGCCCGGCTGAGCTGCGACGCGATTCCCAAGTATGGCGGTGTGCCGCACGGGCTGGACGGCGACATCTCCACCGCGTTGATTGACCTGTACGTGGAGGACGGCTGCCCGGAGGACGGCACACTGCACACCACCGCCTACCAGATTCTGAAACGCGCGGGCCTGCACGATTCCGGGCGCTACTACCAGAACCTGCGCCAGACGCTGTTCCGGCTGCGAACTTCCACCTACACCGCCTCGGAGGCGTGGCGGGACCACCGCCGGGGCAACTGGACCACGGTGACCTTCAACTACCTGGAAGCCCTGGAATTTACCAGCGGGGATGAGGACCTGGGCCTGAGCCGCAGCAGCACCCTCAAGATCAGGCTGGCGTCACCGATCACCAAATCCATCCGCGCCCAGTACACCAAGCCGCTGGACCTGGAATTTCTGACCAGTCTGGACCGCCCGCTGACCCGCGCCCTGTATCGCCTGCTGGACGCGCGGCGCTACCCGCCCGAGGACCCACGTGAGCCACTGGCGTCGTTCACCGTCAACCTGATCGACTGGGCCGAGGCGTGCAAGATCGTGGACCGCCGCAGCAACAAGATCCGTTCTACCTTGCAGGGCGCGCACGAGGAATTGATGGAGCGGCAGTACCTGAGCGCGGTGGAGTACGAGGGCCGGGGCCAGAAGCAGGAGTTGACCTACCGTTTCGCCGATCTGGCGGATCAGGAGGAATCCACCCTGCCCGACAGTCCGCTGATTCTGGAACTGGAGGAGTACCGGGTGTCTGGCGCGGTGGCCCGCAGGCTGATTGAGGAGTACGGTGAGACGCATGTGCAGGCGCGCCTGTCCAAATTTATCCGGTTGCTCGCTGGCGGTTTCAAGGCCCGCAACCGCTCAGCATTGCTGGTGGACATCATCCGCGATTCCGATGACAAGTACCCTGAGCCGGATGCCCCCAGAGAGAAGGCGAAGAAAAAAAGCAGCACCTCACCCTCCAACATGCCCACGCTGGTGGAGGCCACCGACGAGCCTCAGCCCCTGGAAGCGCAGGTGGAGGCGGCCCTCAAGACCCTGCAATTCCTGCTGCGTGAGCGCCTGAGCGTCAGCGAGTACGCCCTGCTGCGAATGGGAATGATCGTCGGTCAGCCGGACCCGCAGGAAGTCACGCGGCTGGCCTCCAGAGCCAAGGTGGAAGGCAGCTTAGACGCCTTTACTGCGGGTCTACTCCAGCATTTGGGTCATCTTCAGACGGCTCATCCCGACGTGACCTGAGCGGTTTCAGACCCACGGACTACCGGACATCTCAGGCGATTGGTGCAAGGACGGGAAAATGAGAGAATTGCTCGTCACGTGACGAGCAACCCGGATCGGCATGGCGCAATGTTCTTTTTCTGTTGTTGCAGCCGTCCGTTTCAGATGATCACTGAATTTTTGTCAAGAGCCAGAACGTGGTCAGCCTCAACCCAGTCAGCCGCAGCCCGGTCTACCCTTCTCCCGTGAACCGTTTGGTCAACCAGCGGTCCAGGCGGGCCAGATTGTCGGCCTGCCGCTCATACGCCGCGTTGATGGCGCGCAGCCGGGTCTGGAGGGCCTGCAAACGCTCATCACTCAGGGGCACGTCCTCGCGCTTCCAGTCGCGGCGGCGGTTGCCCGCCAGATCGTGGGTGGCGCGGCGCAGGGTGACCATGTCACGGGCCTCTTCCAAGGGCATCCCCAGTGAGCGCAGGTCAATCAGATCGCGCAGCAGGCGCAGCGAATACGGCCCGTACAGCAGCCGCCCCGACACCGTGGTCAGATCGGGGGTCAGCAGTTGTAACTCGGCGTAATGCATCACCGTGCGGCGCGTGACCCCAGCCTCGCGGGCCAGTTCGGCGGTGGTGTAGAAGGTGGTCTGCTCAGGTGTCTTGGAAGGCTCGCTCAAGGGGTGATGACCACCTTGCCAGTGACGCGCCGTTCCAGCAAGTCACGCATGGCCTGTGGGCCGTCTTCCAGCGAGTAGCGCTGACTGACCAGCGGTTTGACGGTGCCGTCCATGACCCAGCCTGAGAGCCGCGCCAGATTGCGGGCGTTGGCTGCCGGATCGCGCCGGGCGAATTCGCCCCAGAACACGCCCACCAGCGACGCACCCTTGAGCAGCGGCAAGTTTAGCGGCAGTCTGGGAATCTCGCCCCCTGCGAAGCCGATGACCAGATAGCGCCCGCCCCAGCCGATGCTGCGGAAGGCGGGTTCGGCAAATTTATCGCCCACCGGGTCAAAGATCACATCTGGACCTTTGCCGCCGGTCAGGGCTTTCAGGCGTTCGCGCAGGTCCTCGGTAGCGTAGTTGAAGCCCTCGTCTGCGCCGTGTTCACGGGCCAGTTGCAGCTTCTCGTCGCTGCCCGCCGCCGCGATCACCCGTGCGCCCAGCGCCTTGCCGATCATCACCGCTGCCAGTCCCACGCCGCCCGCTGCGCCCAGCACCAGCAGGGTTTCCCCCTCTTTGAGCTGGGCGCGGTCTACCAGCGCGTGCATGGTGGTTCCGTAGGCGAGGGGCAACGTGGCCGCCACCTCAAAATCCATGCCGTCCGGCAGCGGCATGACTGTTACCGCATCCGCCTTCAGATGCGAGGCGAAGGCCCCCAGTCCGGTAAAGGCCACCGCCCGCTGCCCGACTTTCAGGTGCTTGACGCCTTCACCAACAGCGGAAATGATGCCTGCTGCCTCTGCTCCTGGCACGAAAGGCAGGGGGGGCTTGATCTGATACTGGCCCATGACCATCAGCGCGTCGGGGTAATTCACGCCCGCCGCCTTGACCTCTAAAACAACCTCATTGGCGCTGGGCGTGGGGTCGGGCTGGGTCTGGACGGTCAGGGTTTCGGGCTGGTCAAAGGTCTGGCAGATCAGGGCGCGCATGGTGGAACCTCCTGGGGAGTGGGGACGGAACGGCGGATAGAATGCCCTATATTAACGTCAACGTTCAAAGTAGACGCAAACGGACATCCCTCTGGCCGATTCTCAGCCGAATCAGGTCTTCCCATCAAGGAGTAATTGCAATGGCCCCCTTTCTGAGCAAGCGAGACCTGCGTTTTCAACTGTTTGAAGTGCTGGACACTGCCGCCCTGCCCCAGCGTCCCCGCTTCGCCGATCACAGCCGCGAGGTGTACGAGGACGTGCTGAATCTGGCCTACAACGTGGCCGACAAGTATTTTGCCAGCCACGCCCGCGAATCCGATCTGAACGAGCCGCATGTGGTGGACGGCAAGGTGCAGCTCCTCCCGGCGGTGGGGGACGCCATGCGCGCCTTCCGCGAGGCCGGATTCTTCAGCGCCCACCACGACGAGGAACTGGGCGGCCTGCAACTGCCGTGGGTGATGACCCAGGCCGTGCAGGCACACTTTCAGGCGGCCAATGTGGGCAGTAGCGGCTATCCCTTCCTGACCATCGGCAACGCCAATTTGCAGCGGGTGTTCGCCTCCCCAGAGCAGCAGGCAAAGTACATGCTGCCGCTGGTGGAGGGCCGCTGGTTCGGCACGATGGCGCTGTCCGAGCCGCACGCCGGGTCCGGGCTGGCCGACATCACCACCACGGCCACGCCGAAGGACGACGGCACGTACAGCATCAGCGGCAGCAAGATGTGGATTTCGGGCGGCGAACACGAGCTGGCGGGGAACATCGTCCACCTCGTCCTGGCGCGGATCAAAGGCGGCGCGGCAGGCGTGAAGGGCATCAGCCTCTTCCTGGTGCCGCGTTACCGGATCAACGACGACGGCACCCCCGGCGAGAGCAACAACGTCGTGCTGGCGGGCCTGAACCACAAGATGGGTTACCGGGGAACCACCAACACGCTGCTGAATTTTGGTGAGGGCGGCGAGTCGGTGGGCGAGCTGGTGGGCGAGGCTGGACAGGGCCTTCGTCAGATGTTCCACATGATGAACGAGGCCCGCATTGGCGTCGGTATGGGCGCAGTGATGCTGGGCTACGCGGGCTATCTGGCAAGCCTGGACTACGCCCGTGAACGCGCGCAGGGCCGCGCCGCCAGCAATAAAGATCCCCTCAGCCCCGCCATCGCGATCATCGGTCACGCGGACGTGAAGCGGCTGTTGCTGCGGCAGAAAGCCTTCGTGGAGGGTGGGATGGCGCTGGGCCTGTACGCCTCAAGTCTGGTGGACGATCTGCAAACCGGGCCGGAAGAGGACCGCGCCGATACCTCACTGCTGCTGGACCTGCTGACCCCTATCGTCAAGTCCTGGCCCAGCAAGTACAGCCAGGAGGCGCTGAGCGACGCCATTCAGGTGATGGGCGGGGCCGGGTATACCCGCGATTACCCGGTGGAAATGTACTACCGCGACAACCGTTTGAACCCCATCCACGAGGGGACTGAGGGTATCCAGGGCAACGATCTGCTGGGCCGCAAGCTGACGCAGGCGGGCGGACGCGGCCTGGAAGTGTTGATGTCGCGTATTGAGGCCGATCTGCAAGCCGCCGAAGGTCTGGATGGATTGGATGAGATTCGTGCCGCTCTGAAAACTGCGCTGGAGCAGAATCAGAGCGCGTTGAAAGTCATCCTGGGCAAAGCCGTGGACCTCGGCCCGGACCTCTTTCTGGCGAATGCCAACAGCGCCCTGGAAATGCTGGGGCATACCGTGGTGGGCTGGATGTGGCTGAGGCAGGCTGCCGCCGCCGCGCGCGCATTGCCAGAGGCGAAGGGCGACGACGCCAACTTTTACCACGGCAAGTTGCAGGCCGCCCGCTTCTTTGCCATTTACGAACTGCCCAGAATTGAGTTTCACGCCCAGTTGCTGGCGAGTGCCGACGCCACCACCCACGAGATGCAGGAGACGTGGTTTTAATGACCCAGCAGATTCCCGAACCCCGCTTTTGCAACATTGGCACCCGCACGCTGGCCTACGACGAGGTTCGCCCCGAACACCCGCAGGGCAACGTCCTTTTTCTGACTGGGCTGGGCAGCAACCGCCTGGGCTGGCGCGGACAGCTTCCGGTCTTTGGCGAGAAGTACCGCACCTTCTCCATTGACCACCGCGACACCGGGGACAGTGACTTAACGGATGCCGACTACTCCACCGCCGATCAGGCCGATGACGCCGCCGCCTTTCTGCGGGCCATGAACGCCGCGCCCGCGCATGTGGTGGGCATCAGCATGGGCGGGTTTATCGCCTTGAATCTGGCGGTGCGCTGGCCGGAACTGGTGCAGAGCCTGACGCTGGTTTCCACCTCTGCGGGCGGGGCAAGCCATGTGGGGCCGGAGGAAGCGGGCCTGGACGCCCTGCGCCCCGATTTCACCCTGTCGCCCGGCGAACGCGCCCGCCGCACCTATGGCCTGATCATGGCCCCCGGTTTTCTGGACGCCCACCCGGAGGCCGCCGACGCGATTGCCGCCAACGCCGATTACCGCCCGTTGACGCCGGAGCGCTACGCCCGTCAGTTTCGCTCCACGCGCACGCATGACGTGACCGCCGACTTGGAAAAGCTGCTGGTGCCGACGCTGGTGGTTCACGGCGACGCCGATCCGCTGGTGCGCTACGAGAATGGGCAGCATCTGGCCGCCCACATTCCCGGCGCGGAGTTCATCACGTACCCCGGTACCGGGCATATTCCGATTGTGGAGCGGGCGGAGGAGTTTAACGGGGCGGTTCTGGAGTTTGTGGCTCAGCACTGACTTTGTGGCCCCCCACGTAAACTTCCAAAACATTTAGATCGGCGTCCAGCACCACCAGATCGGCGCGCAGGCCCGGCTCCAACATTCCCCGGTCACTCAGGTTCAGAGAACGGGCGGGCGTTCCACTCGCCATCTGGCTTGCTTCTGCTAGAGAAATGCCCGCCTGCATGGCATTCTTCAATGCCATATCCATCGTCAGCAGGCTTCCGGCCAGAGAGCCGCTTTCCAGATGCGCCTGTCCATCCTTGACGATCACGCGCTGGCCGCCGAGTTCGCTGATGCCGTCGCCCAGGCCAGCGGCGCGCATGGCATCGGTGATCAGCATGACCCGGTGCGAGGCGGCGCAGGCCAGCCGGAAACTGCCAGGGTGAACGTGGATGTTGTCCAGAATCACTTCCAGGTAAGCGTGGGCGTCGGCCATCAGCGCGGCGGGTGGGCCAGGAATGCGGCCCTCGATGCCCCCCATCGCGTTGTAGAGGTGGGTGGCGCAGGTTCTGGCCCCCACCGCATTCAGCGCGTTCAGGAAGGCGGTCACGGTTTCGGCATCTGCTCGCGTGTGGCCCACGCCGATTCGCACGCCTGCACGCGCCATTTCAAACGAGGCTTCTAGTGCCCCCGGCACTTCCGGCGCGATGGTCACGGCCCGCACCACGTTCAAAGCCAGCACCTCGGCGATCCGCTCTGGCGTCGGCTCCAGCGTGTTCGGTGGCTGCGCGCCCAGCCGCCCCGGACTGATGAATGGCCCCTCCAGATGCGCCCCCACGATGTCTGCCCCGCCCGGCACGCCGCCTTCGTCCATCACTTGCCGGATGCCGCGCAGGGCCGCCAGCACGTTCTCCCACGGATTGGTGATGGTGGTGGGCAGCAGCGTGGTGGTGCCGTGCGCGGCGTGAAAGCGGGCCAGCGTCCGCACCGCCTGCGGGCCGTCCATCGCGTCCGCGCCGCTGCCGCCGTGGACATGGGTGTCGATGAAACCGGGCAGGATCAGACGGTGGGTGGGAGCTGTGGAATCCGGCAAGATAGCGCTGATCTGATGGCCAAACTCCAGCCGCGCGGGGATCAATTCGCCGGAGGGCAGCAAAACCTGTCCACTGAGCGTCTGTCGTTGGAGGGGAGTCGTCATGGTGTGGCCCCAGTGTCGCTCATCCTGGGGCTGCGCGCCAGTGAAGACCGTGTGGAGCAGGCTTTTATCTTAACCGGGGGTCACTTGCAGAAGGCTCAAGGCAGCCAATGGGTCATAGCGCAAAATCCTAACAAATGACGTGAGGCGGCTTGTTTGAGCGTGAAGGAGACTCAGCAACATGCCGCGCAACACCGCTAGTCCTTGTGCGCCCTGACGCAATCGACAGCGATCTTCGTGGAAGATCGTATCGCGTCGGTGATGACTCCGGTTTTCAATGCCCCAGTGCTGCCGCCAGATGTCTTCAGCTTCCTGGGCCGTGAGCAGCCTGCTGCTCACGGCATATCGCACCTCCTGGGTGATTCCCCCATCCCTATGGGTGACGTGGTGTTCCCGGCGGATCAGGGTTTGGGCCGCAGGAAGTGAGGAGAGGACATCATCGGGAATGGCCGTTTGGGTGCTGGTGGTGCGAATCCACGTCTCACCACTGCGCCGCTCGTGATCCTGGAACACTGTTGT